>CAVRGP010000007.1:0-6791 GCA_963720755.1 uncultured Chloroflexia bacterium | reverse complement strand
GCTACCGAACGGGTGACGGTTCAGACGACCCCGAGTCGCTCGTACAGCGCACGGTAGCGGCGGCCGTTGCTGGCCCAGGTGCGCTCGCGCACGATCCACTCGCGGGCCTGGCGACCGAGGCGCACCCGGAGCGCGGGATCGTCCAGCAGCTGGCCAAGGACGCGAGCCAGGTCGCCGGCATCGCCTGCCTCGAACGTCATTCCCGTCTCACCGTCCTCGACGATCTCGAGCAGGGCCGGCAGGTTGCTGGCGACGACAGCTCGCTCGAGCGCCATCGCCTCGAACGGCTTGAGCGGCGTGACGAGGCGCGAAACCCGGTTGGCCAGCCGAGGTACGACGAAGACGTCGAACAGGGAGTAGAAGGCGTCGACACGCTCGTGCGATACGCGGCCGGGCAGGATCACGGTCCCGTCGTCGAGCCCGAAGCGGCGAACCGTGGCCTGGATCTCGGACAGAAAAGGTCCGTCACCGACGAGGAGGACGCGAACCCGCCGGCCGAGGCCGCGGAGCGTCGCCGCGGCCTCGATCAGGAGCGGGATCCCTTCGTATGCGTTGAACGTCGACACGTAGCCGACGACCGGTTCGTCCGGCCCGATGCCGAGTGACGCCGCGAGCCCGACGTCTCGGGGCGCCGGATGGAAGCGATCGAGCTCGACGGCGTTCGGCACGACCACGATCCGGTCCGCCGGGCAGCCTCGGTCGATGATCTCCGCCCGCATCGTCGCTGACAATGTGATCACGGCATCGGCTGCGATCATCGCCGCGGTCTCAGCGGCGCGAATTATCTGGTATTGCTCAGATCGGACGGCTTCGTCCTCATCCTGGCGTCCCACGGCGGCCCAGCTCATTTCCCAGAATCCGCGGACCTCGTAGACAACCGGGATCCCCAGCGGGCGGGCGAGGGCCAGCGCGGTCTTCGCCTGGGTGTAGTCGGAGGCGGGCTGGAGGGCGGCGGGGCGGAGCGTCTCGAGCAGTGGCGCGGCGGCGCGCACGCTCTCGATCAGCCTGCTGTCGGGCCGCCCCGTCAGCAACTGATCCGGAAGGACGCGGTAGTAAGGCACACCGTCGACTACCTCCTCGGCGGGTGCATCCAGGATCCCCTCGCTGCGTGGGAAGCCCGCGCGCGTCACGACGCGCGCGTCGATGCCCGCCTCGATCTGCGCCCGGACCACCGACTGGGTCCGGACGGTGTACCCGGCCTGGTAGTACGGCTGGGAGGTCCCGACGAAGTGCAGGATGCGGCCGCGAGTCCCGTGGCCCCGGTGTTCGACGAGCCGATCGCCGGCTGAACCGAGGTCGGGCAGCCAGTCCGGATCCAGGATCGCCACCTCGCCCTCAACACGGTCGGCGATCCATTTCGTGCCGCGGACGCCGGCCCGGAGAGCCACATCCGCCGCGGCGAGGGCTTCCGTGTATCGGCCACGGTCCAGGGCGAAGCGCGCGCGAAGGACCGCCAGCGACGGGGACGGGTCTCCGACGATCGAGTCGACGATCGCCGTGGCCGTTCCAGTCAGGCCCACCTCAGCGGACAACAGGGCCAGCCGACGTCGAGATCGAATGGGCGAGTCGGGGCGACAGCCGAACCGCCGGGCGAAGTCATTGGCAGCCTCCGGCTGCCCGGCAGCCCAGTGAGCGATGAACGTAAATGGCGCAAGCTGCGAAGTTATCCGGGATCCGGCGAGCGGCTCGAGAATGACCGCCGACACCTTGGCGATCGGTCGCCGCAGAGGATCCGGAAGACGCATCGCCCCATGCAGGACGGTCAGAACCCCAAGGGATCGAACCCGGGGGATCCACCTCTGTCGTGCGCGCGGACGGTCGGTCAAGGTCCCTTGCCGGCCGGGATGGCGCAGCGTCGCGGGGGCACTCGTGGGTCGCTTCCCGCCATACTCGCCCCAGACCAGGCAGGCAACGCCAGCTACCCGCGAACGCGAGGGATCATGGCAAGAACGATAGCACACGTCATCGGGGCGAGACCCAACTTCATGAAGGCAGCCCCGGTCATCCGGGCCCTTGCGGAACGCGGGATCGACCAGCGGGTCATCCACACGGGCCAGCACTACGACGTCACCCTGTCCGACGTGTTCTTCAAGGACCTGGGGCTCCCGGAGCCGGACGTGAACCTGGGTGTCGGTTCGGGGAGCCAGGCCGGCCAGACGGCCGCGTTGATGGTCGCCATCGAGGACGTCCTGAACGACCTGCGACCGATCCTCGTGATCGTGTATGGCGATATCAATTCGACGATCGCCGCGGCGATCGTGGCGGCCAAGGCCGTCATCCCGATCGCCCATGTCGAGGCCGGGCTTCGAAGCTTCGATGATTCGATGCCGGAGGAGGTCAATCGCCGCGTCACCGACCTCCTGTCAGCGCTCCTGTTCGTGACCAGCCCGGAAGGGACGACCAACCTCGAGCAGATGGGTGTCCCGGGCGATCGGATCCACTTCGTCGGCAACCCGATGATCGACACGCTGCTGGACAACCTCGATCGGCTCGACCCGCTTGCGATCCGGACCCGGCTCGATCTGCCTGACCGGTACGCCGTGGCGACGATCCATCGACCGGGCAACGTGGACGACCCCGTGGCCGCGGCCAGGATCGTCGCGATGCTCCAGGGGATCGCGACGTTGATCCCGCTCGCCGTGCCCCTGCATCCGCGCGGCCGGCCGGCCCTGGAGCGCCTCGGTCTGGTCCGCAGCGATCGACTCCGGATCACCGAGCCACTCGGCTACGTCGACTTCCTGTCGCTCGTTCGCGGGGCGGCCGTGGTGGTCACCGATTCAGGTGGGATCCAGGAGGAGGCGACGATCCTGGGCATCCCGTGCCTCACGGTCCGGCCCAACACCGAGCGGCCGATCACCATCTCCCACGGCACCAACCGGCTCGTCGACCCAGACACCGCCGTGGAGGCAGCCCGCTCGATCCTGTGCGACGGGATCACCCTCCCGGCCGCCGCGCCGCCACTGTGGGACGGCCATGCGGGAGATCGGATCGCGGCGATCCTGGTCGACTGGCTCGCCGCCCGCACGGGTTCGGCGGATCTGCCCGCTGCCCGGCCGGCCGGGCCTGCGGCCTAGCGGCGCGACCCGACGCCACCGTCGATGGCCGCAAGAACAGCCTGGACGAACTGCTCGGACAGGCGGTCCGCGTCGAGGTCCGCCACGGAATCCCGGGCCGCCCGGCGGGCATCGTCGTAGGTGAGACGCTCCGCGTCGGTCATCGCCCGGGCGAGGGACTGTTCGTCGAGCGACGAAAAGGTCAGGAGCGCATCGGGCGCCACGATCTCCCGGGCGGTCCCCTCGACCGGCGCGATGATCGGGATACCCGCGCTCAGGGCAAGGTGCAGCCAGCCTGAGTTGAGATAGTTCCGATAGGGGATGACCGCGACGTCCATCGCGACCAGGAGGCGGACCAGTTCCGCGTCCGGGATGAACCCGAAACGGGCCGTCACCCGCTCATCGGCCATCGCCCGGCGGATGAGCGCCTCGCTGTCGGCTCCTCCAAGGATCCCGCCGATCAAGACCCTCACCCTGCGCCCGCTCGGCAATGGGTCCGGCACGCCGTTGAGGGCGTCGAGCAGGAGCAGGCACCCCTTGCGATCGACCAGGCTGCCAAGCATCCCGACGACCACGTCGCCACCGGCAGCCGGCGGACCGGGCCGGAAGCCGAGCTGCCGGCGAGCCTCGTCGCGTGACGGGTACGGCGCGTACGCGCTGTCATAGTTGGGATGCGGGACGTGGATCACCCTAGCCCGGCCAAGGTCGACCCAACCGTCGAGCAGCTCAGGCGTACCGGCCGTCAGGATTTGGACGAGATCGGCACGGCCGATGATCCCCTGGGCCACGATCCGTTCGGCGACGCCGCGGTACTCGGTATGCCGCGGGCCGTTGTGGATGGTGGCGATGATCCTGGCCCCGGCCGCGATCCAGGCATCGACTTCCCGGAGCGCCCGATCTGCGACGGCAACGGCCTCCGCCTCGGTCCTGGCGTGCGAGACGAACCGGTCGGGAGCGTTGCTGTGGACGACGACCCGGTATCGGCCGCGCGCTTGAGCCGCGATGATCGCGTTGACGCTCTCGACGTCGTCGACATGGACCGCTGCCAGGCCGTTGGCGCGATAGGCGCGTTCCATCAATCGCGCGTAGGGATTGGCGATGAAGCCCGGGAACGTGGCCACGAGGATCGGCGGGTCGAACCCGGCGCCGCGCAACGCATCGGCGAAGTCGACCGCGACCCGGCTGACCGACTCGGCGTCCCCGTCGCTTCGGGGCAGGGTCGACCCCAGTTCGCCGCGGATGTAGGACACCACGGTCATCTCGATCCGCCGATCTGCGACGGGCAGCGGTTCGGCAAGCAGCGCCATTGCTGCAGCCCGGCGCATCGCGGCCGGGTGGCCGGGCCGGGAGGCGGCGGGGTCGTTGGCCAGATCAGTCAGGGCAAGCCTCGCGGCGAACGGGTCTCCTGCCTCGACGCGAGCGTCGAGCACCGCCGCCCGGTGTCTCGTGGCCGGCGGCCACCGGCCGGGCGAGACGAAACTCGCGAGCGCTCGACCGCCGGCGCGGAACCGTCGTTTCGAGATCGCCTCGTGCAGCCCACTGGCGAGAACGCGGGCGCGGATCCTGAACGCTGGCGCCGCGTTCGTGAACATCGCGTCGGAGTCTAGCAGGCGCCATCTCGCGGGCCGTTGCGTGTAGGCTCAGCGCCGTGCCGCGTCCAGCTCGGGTCCTGTCCATCGGTTGGTTCGGCGAGGGCAACCTCGGGGACGAAGCGATGCTCGAGGGCCTCCTTCGCCTGTTCGATCGGGCCATCGGGCCGACCGTCGCGACCGTCGCATCCGGCAACCCGCCGAGAACCAGGCGGCAGCATCGCGTGGCCGCGATCCGGCGCCGCACGCCGGCCGATTTCAGGGTTCCGGGACTGGCCCCTGGTTCGAGCCACGCTTCAGGCAGACCTCGTCACGCTTGGTGGGGGCGACCTGATCCGGGAGCAGGCCGACGGCGTCGTCCCGGCGCTCAACTGGCTGGCTCGACTCCGCGTGCCGCTCCGCCTCCGCCGGCCGACCGCCGTGATCGGGGTCAGTGTCGGCGAGCTTTACAGCCCCCAGGTGATCGACGCGGTCTCGTCCCAGCTTGAGCGGGTGGACCTCATCGCGGCGCGAGATTTGACGAGTGCCGCCCGACTGTCCGAGCTCTCGGGGCGCGCGGTCGTTCAAATGGGCGACCT
This sequence comes from uncultured Chloroflexia bacterium, assembly GCA_963720755.1. Lineage (GTDB taxonomy): Bacteria > Chloroflexota > Limnocylindria > Limnocylindrales > CSP1-4 > SPCO01. The sequence goes on along the minus strand of CAVRGP010000007.1, from coordinate 1,571 downwards.
CGCCCTCGAGGCGGTCGAACCGCTCGCGCCGACACCGATGCAGGTCGACCGGCCCCGGATCGGCGTGGCAACCCGGGCGATCATCGGCCGAGGTCCATCCGTGCCAGACTCAGCGTCGAGCGGTCTCCGACTCGAGCTGGCCCGAGCGCTCGACCGGATCGTGCACGAGACGGGCGCCGGGATCGAGCTGGTGCCGTTCCGTACCCACGGTCGTGGCGGTCACCCGGATGACGACGTCGCGGAGGGCGAGCGTCTGGCCGCCCATGCTCGCACCGGGGCCGACTGGGTCTGCCACGCGGCACCCACCGACGCGTCGGCGTTTCGAACGATCGCCACCTCACTCGATCTGATCCTGGCCGTGCGGCTCCATGGCGCCGTCCTGGGGGCCGCCGTGGGCCGGCGCATCGTCGGGATCGCCTACGACCCGAAGGTCGATGGCTTCCTGGACGATCTCGGGCTCGGTGAACAGGTCGTGCCGGTCACGGCCTCGGCCGCGGAGATCGCGGAGTGTGTGCTTCGGTCGCTCGGCGACGCGGGTCTGGAAGACCGGGTCCGCACCGGGGTCCTCGCGGCGCGGGCTCAGACACGCGCGTTGGATCCGGAGCTCCGGCGACTGGCCGGCCGCTAGCGGGTCGGGTCAGTGCGGCGGTGCCCCCCCGGTCAGCGTCCGGCGAGTGCGGCGAAGCATCCGCCGAAGTCGTGTCCGGGGGCCGCCTGACTGTCGGGCCGTTGCGCGACCAGCGGGCGTCGACGCGGCGGCTGGGTCGACCCCGACCAATGGGCCGATCGGCGAACGCTCGAGCCAGGCCCGGAAGCGATCGAGTCGCTCGGGCGGGCAGAGTGCCGCCGTCGAGCCCATCCGTTCGGCGAACTCGGCAACCTCGACCGCCTTGGGTCGTCGACCCGGGACGGCGAAGTGGCAGATGAAGTATTCGTCAAGGGCGCGTTGGTAGTGGTACGGACGCGCGTTGAGCGCCTCCCAGGGCAGGCGCTGGAAGGATTCGCGCCAACGCTCATCCGGCCCCATCAACTGGTAAATGAATGCGTCCTGGTCGCCATCGGTGGGCTTGCCGAAATCCTCCGGACGCCACCACCGGCGGACCTCGTCGAGGTCGGTGTCGACGACCGCGTCGACGAGATCGAGCATGGCCGGCGTCCGCCGGATGAAGAACTGCCCGGACGACATCCAGGTCCAGCCGCCATTCGGATTGACCGGGCTCTGGCAGAAGATCAGGTCCTTGCCGGCCGACTCGTCGCGAAACCGACGGAGGTCGATGTCGAAGTCCGTGAAGAACGCGTCATCGTCGATCCAGAACAACCACTCCGACATGGGCAGGAAGCGTCGGATGACGTCCAGCTTGTGGAAGTAGATCTGGGCGATGGGCGATGGCGCGAGGTCGAAGAAGGCCGGTACGCCGATGTGGTCCGCGTAGATCCGATGGTTGAGCGGCGCCGCGGTCCGCACCTGCGAGCTGCCACTGACGATGATCAGGTCGGCCGGCCCGGTCGGCGCCGGTCCACCAGTCGACCCTGACCCGTTCATGGCGGGAAGCTTACCCGAGCCCAGCCAC
>CAVRGP010000006.1:0-284386 GCA_963720755.1 uncultured Chloroflexia bacterium | reverse complement strand
GCCCAGAACCAGGCCGCGAACGGGATGAGGAACGGCAGCGCCTGCGGCTTGGTCATGAGTGCGAGTGCCAGCGCGGCTGCCGCGAACCCGTTTCGGTCATTGACCGCGAAGACGACCGCGGCGAGCGCGAATAGCAGATAGATGCTCTCGTACTGACCCCACCATGCACTCACGTCGATCACGGCCGGATGGAGCAGGATCGCGATCGCGGCGACGATCCCCCACCGGGGCCGGTCGCGGAGGGCATACAGCACCAGGGCCGCGAGGCCGACATCGGCCAGCGATGCCGGGACCTTCATCAACGCCCGGATCGCCGGGTCTGACGCATCGGTCGCGGTCTGGAACGCGGGCTGGATCATGGCGAGGATGCCCCAGATGTAGGCCATGACCGGCGGGAACGACAGGTTCTGGTCGTACGCGTTCCCGAGCCCGCCGACGGCGATGCCGTGGACCCACAGCACGAACTGGTCGAGATCCCCACGCAGGCCCTGCGGTCGGCAGGAGTACCAGCCGGATCACGATCGCGAGGGCAACGGCGCCCGCCACCGCGACCCGTTCCTGGTTCGACCAACGTGGCGCCGGTGCGGCGCTGTCGGTCATGGGGTCAGACGCGGCCCGAGGCCCAGTACCGCTCGGCCGAACCGTCCACCGAGCCGAGTTCCGCCATCGCCCGACCGTACGCGCGGACGGCATCGGCCATCTGCATCGTGCCGTCGAAGAGGCGCTCCATCTGGCTCTCGTAGATGTCGATGCCCATGATCTTCCGCTCGAGCTGGTCCGTGACATCGGCATATTCCGCGGTCACGCTGATATCGGCCGGCAGTGCGGCCAGCGGCGCCTCGGGCATGTCCTCGATGCGTCGGAAGTCGTTCCACCAGGCGTACGGGAAGTCCTCGTAGAAGTTGATGATCCCGGCGTAGTCCGGCCCGGGCATGACCCACTTCCGGCCTTCCTGGAGCATCCGGATCCCGACCTCGCGACAGAGTTGGTGATCCACGTGGCCACCGACGCCCAGCGGCAGGTAGACCTTCTGTGGCTCCAGCCGGGCGATCTCCTGGCGAAGCAGGGTGAACGGCGCATCGTCGTCGGCGCGTGGCATCCCGAGCAGTTCGTCGTCGCCCTCGTACCCGCGGAAGACCGCATCCGGGAGGTCGAGGAACACGATCGACGCCTCGGCGAAGTAGGCGAACCGTTCGTCCTCGATCCGGCGCCGCGCCATCAGGTCGCCGGCCGCGGCTGCGACCATCACCTCGTCCGTGTAGATCGGGCCCTGCGTCGAAAAGTCGTCGGCGATCGGCTGGTCGGCCAGCGATTCGTTCCGGATGCTCGCGCGCCGGTACCACGACGAGCGCTGCCAGAAGCGCTTGGCGGCCTGGTCCGCGTCGACCTGCGTGGCATCGAGCCGGTCGTCCGTCGCCGCCCAGGCCGGGACGAGGGCCGCGGTCGGCCAGTCGGCTGCGATCGCACTTCGGTTGAAGGCCTCGGTCGCCGGCCACATCGCCTTCGAGCCGAACCCGAGCGCTTCGCGCTGGTATGGCGACAGGCCACCCGACCCGCCGTCGCCCGAGAAGACCGTGATGATGGTGACCGTCTGGCCCAGCTCGCGAAGGCTGGCGATCAGGCCGCCGCACGAGAGGGCGACGTCGTCCGGGTGGGGCGCGACAAAGACGTGGGTCATGGCCGGGCGAGTATACCGAGCGAGGCCCGGGGTCCGTAGGGCGCGTCACCGATCGGAACCCGCGTCACCGATCGAAGCCCGCTGCCCCGATGAGCGGGACGAAGATGCACCAACCGTCCGACGTCTCCAGCCAGTCGTTGCCGTGGCGGGTGACGATCGTGAGCAACTGCTTGTCGTGGCTGCCGACGGGGATGACCAGGCGGCCGCCCTCGGCGAGCTGGGTGCGGAGTGCCTCCGGGATCGAGGGTGCGGCGGCCGTCACGATGATCCCGTCCCACGGTGCACCGGTCGGGTCGCCGAGGCTGCCGTCCGCCAGCCGGATGTCGACCGTGCCCGCCAGCTCCAGGGCGTCGATCCGGGCACGCGCCGCCGGGATGAGCGTGGCATGCCGTTCGAGCGAGGTGACGGCTGCCCCGAGCCAGGCGAGGATCGCCGCCTGGTAGCCGGACCCGGTGCCGATCTCCAGGATCCGGTCGCCTGGCTCGACCCGGAGGTCCTCGGTCATCCTGGCGACCATGATCGGCTGGCTGATCGTCTGGCCGGCCTCGATCCCGAGCGCCTCATCCGCATAGGCCCGATGGCGGAGGGCCTCGGGCACGAACATTTCGCGTGGGATCGCGCCCATCGCCGCAAGGACGCGTTCGTCCCTGACGCCGCGAGCCCGCAGCTGGTCCGCGACCATCGCAGCTCGGGCACGATCAAGGTCCACGAGTCCCTCCAACGGGATCAGGACGGGCTGGGCGAGGCCTCAGCCGACGGGGCGGCAGACGGACTGGCTTCCGGCGACGCTGAAGGCGCCGCGGACTCGGACGGAGCCGCCGATGCGGACGGCCGCGGACGGGGTCGCGGACGAGGAAGCCGCCGGTGACTCGCTGGCACCCGCCGAGGCCGACGGCGATGCGCTGACGGCCGGCTCGCTCGCGATGGGCGTGGGTGCGGGTGTCGGCTTGGTCGTGAGCAGACCGTGGTGGCCGCCGAGCAGCCCGTACAGCATGATGACCACGAAGATCGCGACGCTGGCGATGACGAAGATCCGCGACGGGTTCTCGGTCATCTTGGCGGCCCGTTCGCCCGGTGTCAGTGGTCGGGCCGTCGGGCCAGCCGATCCCCGCTTCCCCTTCGTCGTGGCCGCCGCCGCAACCGCCGCCGACTCGGGTTCGACCATCGGCTCGATGTCCGGCTCGGATTCTGGTTCCGGCTCAGGCTCCGGTTCCGGCTCGGGCTCCACCTCAGGCTCGGGCTCCGGCTCAGGCTCGGGTTCCGGCTCAGGCCTCCGGCGCCGCGGTCACCTCGGGTTCGGGCTCGACCGGCGGTGCCTCCGTGGGCTCGGCGGGGTCGGCGGGCGCCTCCTCCGGCGTGCCTTCGGGTCGTTCGCTCATTCGGTCGTGTCTCTCCTGGCAGCGGCCCCGATCGTCGGTCCTCGTGCGGGCGCCAGTGTACCGAAGGCGCCGTACCCCCGTTCGAACGCGATCCGATCAGGCATCACGAACCGCCGGGACGAGCATCCCGGCGAGCCCAGCCGCGACGGTCACCAGCCCGAAGACCGCCATGACCGGCGCCGCTCCGACGATCTGCCCGAAGATGGCGCCGATCGCCATCGCGAAGGTCATCGAACCGAACACGAGCGCGAACCGGAACCCGACGACGCGACCCATCAGCGCGGCCGGCGTGCGCTCCTGGAACAGGGTCTGGCTCGGGATGATGAAGATCATGTTCGCGACACCCTGGCCGAACGCGAGTCCGAGGGCGACCGCCACATTGCCCGACAAGGCGAACAGGAAGATGGAGAGGCCCCAGGCGGTGTACCCGATGATCACCATCCGACCCTTCGCGAAGCGCGTGCCGAGGAGTCCGATGATGAATCCACCGACGAGGTTTCCGAGCCCGATCCCCGCCTCGAGGAATCCGTAGACCGCCTGCCATCGATATCCGGAGTCGGCGAAGGCGACCTCGACGAAGGCCGGCGTCAGGGCGATCGTGATCCCGAGGCTGAACTGGCCGGCCACACCTTGGAGTGTGTTCGCGAGCAGCACGGTTTCGTGCCGCAGGAACTGCCAGCCGGCAGCCATCTCCGCGAGGAACCCCGCACCCGTACCGGTCTCGACGTCGCTCGCGGGCGCTGCGTGCAGGACGATCGTGCTGATCAGGGCTGCTGAGGCCAGATACGTCGCTGCATCGACCCAGAACGCAAGCGGCACGGAGGAACCGAGGACGGCCACGAACGCTGCGGCCAGGGGGTACCCCACGATATCGGCGATGGTCTCGCCGACCCACAGCGCGGAGTTCGCGCTGAGCAGGTCCTCCTCGGGCACGACCCGCGGCAGGATGGCCACCCGAGCGGGCCGAAAGAACACGGAGATGCTGGTGACCAGGAAGACGAGCGGGTAGACCAGCAGCAGGTTCCATACGGCGACGATCGGCAGGATGAGCACGAGCGCCGCCCGCAGGACGTCGCTGACGATCATCACCTCCTTGCGATCCCATCGGTCCACGAATGTCCCGGCGATCGGGCTCAGGAGCAGGTTCGGGAGCGTGGCCGCAAAGAACACCAACCCGCTGGCAAGGGTCGACCCGGTCGAGATGAGGACGACCGCGACGAGCGCGAGCTGGTTCAGTCGATCGCCGAACAGCGAGATGAGCTGACCGGCCCACAGCGCCGAGAACGATCCGTTGAGGGCGAGCCGAACGTATGGGTGCTGGCGGACCCGGACGAGCGTGTCCGACGGCTCCGGGAAGACGGCGGCGGCGTCGCTCTCGAACGACGTCATGGACGGCGACGCAAGGCCGGCCCCCGCACTGCCGAGCATGAGCGGGCGTTCCAGGGCAACGGCACCCGCGAAGGCCGGCGACAGGCCCGTTTCGGCGCCCGGATCGCCGGCGCGCCGCGGTCGACGCGAGTGAGACGCGTTGGCGAGCCGCCGTTTGATCGCGGCGAGTTGCTCCTCGTCGAGTTCATGCGGGATCCGAACGACACCCGCGAACAGGAAGAACGCCAGGCCGAGGGTCAGGAACGCGTCCCCGACCGAAGCCACGTTCTGGACGATCGGGAAGGGGATCGGGATGACGTCCGAGAACGGGCCAAGGTGGAGCAGGAAGTTCGCATCGAGGGCTGCGGGAAGGAACGAATGGAGGGCCGACGTGATGTCAGCCTGGGTCAGTCCGGCCAGTTCCAGGCTGGGCAGGTAGATCGGCATGTAGCCGCCGTTGATCACGATGACCACGGCATTCGACAGGACGCCGATGAAGGCGAGGCTCATGCCCGGGTACCCGCGGTTCGCCCATAGCGCGACCAGGAGCAGGGCGTACGCCGCTGCGAGTAGCGGCACTCGGAGCTGCTCGACGATCGGGAAGCCTGCGTTGAGCAGGTAGTCGGTCGCCAACCGGAGTGCCACCGCGACCAGCAGCAACCGGAGACGGCGCAGGTGGATGTAGGCGAGGTTCGTGATGCTGCCGCCGACGAGCAGGCCGAGGATCAGCCCGAGCGCGATGCCGCCGATCAGCATGGGCAGCGTTGTACGGCGTTCACGGCTGCATCATGAGGCAGCCAGCGAGGGTTCGGGTGGGCGGTGGAGCGGTCGGTCGCCTCAGCCGAGATCGGTCGGCGAGCCTGGGGCAGGCCCGGAGCTGGGCATCGCCATGCGCTCCGCAGCCTGGGCGATCAGCGGGATCTGTCGAGGCTCGGGCGTGCGTCCGGCGTCCGCCACCCCATCGGCGTGACGCGTCCGGACGAATGCATCGACCACGACCGGGTCGAACTGCACGCCGGCGAACTTGCGCAATTCCGCGAGTGCGATCTCCGGGGTCAACGGGGTCATGCGATAGGGTCGAGCTGCGGTCATCGCCTCGAAGGCGTCGGCCACGTGCAGGATGCGGGCCAGTTTCGGGATCTCGTCGCCGATCAAACGGTCCGGGTAGCCCGAGCCGTTGTACCACTCATGGTGGTGTCGGATGATCGGCAGTTCCGCGGCCAACTTGGCGACCGGCTCGATGATCTCGGCACCCTTGACCGGGTGCGCATTCATCATCATCCGTTCCTCTCGGGTCAGGCGCTCAGGCTTCTTGAGGACGTTGTCCGGAATGCCGATCTTCCCGATATCGTGGAGCAGGCCCCCCCACTCGAGGGCTTCCAGCTCCGCGTCACTGAGCCGCATGACCCGCCCGATATCGACCGAGATCGTCTTCACGTTCCGGCTGTGCTCCGCCGTGAATGGATCTCGCTTGTCCACAGCAGCCGCCAGGGCCCCGATCGTCTGCGTGAACATGTCGCGCATCTCCACGAACCGCACCGACGCCATCCGAGTCGTATACAGCGGTACGGCGAAGAGGAGTGTTGCCCACCAGAGGGTCGAGTACACGAGCGCCATGAGCCAACCCAGTGGGACTAGCGCGAGATTGTTGAACGCTGTGGCTCGGTAGTCGCCTCCGAGCACGGTTGCGAAGGGCTGCTCGGTTCTCAACGCGAGCACGCCCGCGGCGATAGCAGTGTTCAAGCCGAGCAGGACTGCCGACCCCGCAAGTGTGGCGATCAGGTCGATCCCAAGGTCCTGCCGCCCAGATTGTCCGGCGACCCGCAGGATCACGCTACTTACCACACCGCCGAGAATTGCTGGCAGTGTCGCCCCGGCATGATTGACCAGCGACCCATACCAAGGGATGCGACCTCGAAGCTCGCGAGCTTCGGTGGAACCTAGCGCTGCAACCCATCCAGCGACGGCCGGTCCGCCCAACGACATCGCGGCGATGAGGGGTGCCATGGCAACAGCCTGGTGCGTGCCCATCGGCAGTTTGACCGGCAACGCGGATGCAATGAGCGTGAGAACGATCCAGAACGCGACGCCTAGCCAGATTTCGGAAATGGTTGGTACGGGTCCGCTGGCGCCAAGCGCGATCCCCGGACCAGCGGGAAACACAAGAGTCGCAACCACGAGTGCGAGAGCACTCAGGGTCACGACTCCCGTGACGTAGGCTTTTAGCGATTGCGGCATCTACTGCCCCGTACGTGGACGATCAGCAACGACTGTATTACCTACAGCTCTGCTTGGTAATCAATCCAAACGTACTAGAAGCCTCGTAATGACGCTCCGCCAGCCACCGCGACCAAAGCGACACTTATTAGCGCCACCATGATTCGCGAAATCTTGGCCTTCATTGGAAGGCCCTCTACCAGCCCTTGCTGATCGTTTCCGGATTCACGCTCGATCCTCCTTCGCGGCCTTCGTGTTCCAAGGAACACAAAAACCGACCTGACTTGTGGTCGGTCGGTTGCACTACTCGCTCTGCTCCACCCCAAGTGCCCATTTCAGGTGGTGCTTCAGCGCGTCCGAGCGTATTGACTTGGCTTCCTAGTACTGGAGTACTACGAAGTCCCGGGACTATATGGACCGGCGAGTGAACCGGTCAATACGCAACCTTACCTATCCCCACAACGAATTGAGGGTAGGTGGTTCGATTCCGAGCTGGTCGCGGACCGAGTTGGCGTAGTGCGCGTACTGCTCGGCTGCCGCGTTGTGTGCGCTGCTGGCGTGGTACAAGCGGATCAACGACACCTCGATGTTGTCGGCGTCGGGATCGATGTCCATCGCGCGTCTGGCAAGCTTGATGCCGCGGTCAAAGTGGCCGGTTTCGAGATCGCGTGTTACCGCCCGTTCGACAATCTCGAGATACGACGCGTGCAGCCAGTCTCTGTACGGGGCGGCCCACTCTTCGTACTCGAAGTCGAGGGCGAAGCGACCGTGATACGTCTCGACCAGGGTCGCAACCTGGTCAGGCGTAGGTTCCACAGGCAACGCCTGTATCAACATCCTGCATTCGTTACTGCGACTCGAGATGAGTTCTGGGTCAAGCCATATCAGGTCCGAGTCGTGGTGCAAGTAGCCGGGCGAGAGGTCATCGACATACCGCTCCTCGATCACTCGTCGCAAGAAGTACACAGTCTGATTTAGCGAGTTGACGGCGTCTGGTGGGTCAAGGTCTGGCCACAGAGCGTCGAGCACCTGGTCTCGTGTACTTGAGAGTCCGGGTCTCGTTAGCAGAAAGCAAAGCAAAGCCAGCACTTTCCGTCGGATGGTCGAGCCCGAGATATTCCGCTCACCCACAACCATCGCGACGCGACCCTGATCTTCCACAACGACTGGGTCCGCAAGCCGGCGCGCAAGCGTCCGACCCAGATTGGAGACGCCCGGTTGCCTACGATGAAGTCTGGCGAACGATCGGAGGAGCTGCACATCTTGCTTCTGACCAATCGTCTCGAGCAGGCGAGCGGCCGCAAGACTTCCCTCTGCAGAGGTTTCGGAAACGCGACGTCGGAGGACAAATCTCCAGCGGCCAGGATGCAACGCGGCGGCACTCTGCACGGCCGAGATCGCAAGCATGTCGATGTCGTCCAGCCGGCGAGACACAAGGTCTGCGAGCAGGGTCAGAGTCCAGGGAGAGACGGACCCCACATTCCGGATCGTCGAGTTGAGGTCGCTCGTGGACCCCGAGACCGCTCTGAGAAGTTCTGCGGCGCGTCTCCATCGCGTCGCGCCCTGGTCTCTTGAAACCTTCCAAGCTTCCTCGATGAGGCGTGGCGCGGCGCTGGATTCTGAAGCCACCGCCACGTACGCCGCCGTGACTCGCCGGACGGTTGCGTGTCCCATGAGCACGCCATCCCCTTGCTGTGATTGCTCCAGCACCAACTGCGCTTCCTTGAACCTATTGCGGCGAGCCAGGAACCAGGCCGATTGGATCACGTGGTAGGGGCGAGCATACGCATCGGAACTTGCGTCGAGTGCTTGCAGCATCGGCGCAGCGGCCTCAGGCTCGATGAAGCTGTCCGCAAGGTCAGCTCTCTCATATGCAGCTTCAACCTCGTCGAACTCGGCGGCTCGTGCGATTGCATGTCGACTTTGGTCGTGCTGCCCGAGAAGCGTCAGCGCATAGCCGCGCGCCATGAATGCCGCCGACAACTCCATGCTCGACGAGGTGTTTTCTAGGGCGTCGATTGCCGCATCGGCGGCGTCGACGGCCGATTGAGGGTCGTCCTGGATCATGGAAGTGAGCGCGAGGTTGAGCATGGTGACGCCGTAGTAATGAGGGTGGACGTCTTGCTGGTGACGCGCCATCGTTTTGAGGTGGGTCGACATGGCGTCAATGCTCCCCTCGAAGGTTGCATCGATCATCAAGCCGGTGCCCTCTGCTATCAGTCTCAAGTGCTCACTCGACGTGGTCTGGCGCAGCCGCTCTGCAAGCGGGAGGGAGTGCCGACCGAGGCCAGCCTGAAGGTAGAAGGTCACGAGATTGAGGAGTGCGTAGTCGCTCTCCTGAGACCCAGGCTGGACCATCTCAAGAATTGCGTGCGCCTCCTTGATCGCCGGGTCGTAGTCGCGGCGTTGCATCTGGACCCGCGAAGTGACGAGTCCCAGGATCGGCAGGCGTGACTCGTGTGGCACGCGGTCGATGGCATCGGCGGCGATCGCGTGCTGGCCACTTCCCATGATCTCGGGGATCGCGCCGGCGATCGTGTTCGACAACGAGTGGTACTCACCGGCCTCCCGATAGTGGTGGGCTGCGGTCCGCCAGTCATGCTCGGAGGCGGCGTCCGCGACGCGCCGGTGCAGGTTGGCGATGGCCGTATCTCCGATGGTCGTTCGCAGACGGGCCTCCAGGAACTGGCGCACGAGTGGGTGGTATCGCTGCGGACCGCGTGATGAACGGGGAGGCCGGCTCAGAAGCGTCAACCGCTCCGCCGCCACGGTGAGCCGGGTGACCTCCGGTGGTGCGATGTCTGCGGCCACGGCGGCCAGGTCTGCGGTGACGAACTGGAGGATGGACGTCCGCATGAGGAAGTCCTGCAGGTCCGTCTCAAGATCGCCGACCACCTCCTCGGCGAGGTAGTCGTAGAGCTCCTGGTCCGCCCCGGACAGACTCCGGACGAACCGCCGGGTCTCTGCCGGTGACCGATCTCGCAATGCCGCCTGGACAAGTTGGAGTGACGCGGCCCAGCCCTCGGTCCGAGCGGCCACGTCAGCGATGACGTCGGCATCCAGATCGCGCCCGTATGTCTCCGTGAACAGGCGCTTGGTTTCGGCGACATCGAAGCGGAGGTCGTCCGTTCGGAGTTCCGAAAGTTCCCCAGCTGAGCGCATCTGCGCGAGCGGGATCGTCGGTGCGCGCCGGCTCGCGAAGATGATCGATAGCCGCTCCGGCGCCCTCGCGATGAGCTCCTTGACGATGAACCGGACATCCGCCGACCCATCGACAAGGTGGAAGTCGTCGAGGATGAGTGCAGCGCCCTGCTCCGAGATGGTCGGCAGTTCTCGGATGAGCACGTCCGTGGCCGCCTCGCGGGTCGGGCCGCCGAGCGCCATGTCGCCCAGCAGGGCTGTCGTCCGCGGGGCGAACCCGGGGTCGTGCTCGCGACCGGCTGCCACGATGTGGCTCAGGAACGGGACCCAGTCCCGGTCGTCCTCATCGAGCCGATACCACAGCGTTCTGACGCGGGTCCGTCGCGAGAAATCGGCGAGCAGAGTCGTCTTGCCGTAGCCCGCATCCGCCAACAGGAGGATCACCCGGTCGTGGATCCGCGCGGCCAGCCAGTCAAGCAGACGATCGCGGGCGAGGGTCTGGTCCCGCAGCGGCGGAGACTGGACCTTCGTGGGTTGGATCGGATAGCCGCTCATCCCGTCGCCTGGCGCCCCCTGCCTGAACGTTCCGACGACTGGACGACCCGGCCCGACCGCGACAGGCGTCCGGATGGGCCGCGCGAAAGCCAGATCGAGGGTCGAGTCGGGAGGTGGCATGCGCGCCATCCTGGCGCTGGCCACTCACCTCCCGGTTAGCTGCGACCCCTTGCCTGACCCGGCCGGCTCAACCTTCGTATTCGAACCCGATCTTGACCTCGACCCGGTACTCCACGATCTCGCCATCGCGCACGACCGCGGATGACTTCACGACCTCCACGGTCTGGATGTTCCGGACGGTGCGAGATGCTGTCGCGACCGCCTGGCGGGCCGCATCGCTCCAGGAGTCAGGGCTTGTCCCGACCATCTCCCGGATGATGATGACGCCCATCAGGCGGTGACCGTCGCGTTCGACGTTCCCGCGCGGACCTGATCGAAGCACGAGCTGCAGTACACCGGGCGGTCGTTCCTCGGCGCGAACGGGACGACGGCCTGACCCCCGCAGGCCCCGCAGATCGCGGCGTGGAATTCGCGCGGTCCGTCACTCGATCGCGCCCGCTTGGCAGCTGCCCTGCAGGACGGGCAACGCTGCGGATCATTGGTCAGCATCTTGCTGGCGAAGAACGCCTGCTCGCCGGCCGAGAAGACGAACTCCTCTGAGCAATCGCGACAGGTCAGACTACGGTCCTGGTACACCCTTCCAGACCCTCCTCGGCTCGGGACCTACGACGGTCGAGACCTCGACGCCGCGGCTGAACGGGTCGGCGATGAGCGCGCGTAAACGAGGGGTGCGCGCTCGACCGGCTCGGGGCCCGGCTCCGGAACTCTTAGCCGTGAAGATACGCTCACCGTCAAGTCGGCCGGGCGGCCCGTACCGCGATGCGGGCCGGCCGACGAGTGAGCGGTCAGCCCGCCTCGGCGTAGCGCTCGCCGGCATAACTCACGAAGCGTGTCTGGCGCTTCTTGAACCACAACTGGATCTCGCCGGTCGGTCCGTTACGGTGCTTGGCGAGCTTGAGGTTGATGACCTCGCCTTCCTGGTCCTGGTCGTCCTGACCGCGCTCCTTGTCGCGCCACAGGAACATCACCAGGTCCGCGTCCTGCTCGATCGCGCCGGACTCTCGAAGATCGGACAGGCGGGGCTCCTTCGACTCGCGCATCTCCGGCTGGCGAGACAGCTGCGAGAGGGCGATGACCGGGATCGACAGCTCGCGGGCCAGCGCCTTCAGTCCGCGGGAGATCTCCGAGACTTCCTGGACCCGGTTCGCGTCGCGGTTGGTGGTCGTGGCCTGCATGAGTTGGAGATAGTCGACGATGACCAGGTCCAGACCCGCCTCTGCCTGGAGCCGCCGCGCCTTCGTCCGAAGCTCCATGGCCGAGATGTTCGGCGTGTCATCGATATAGACGGGCGCCTCCGACAGGGCGTTCATCGCCGGTGCGATGCGGGCGAAGTCGAGCTCCTCAAGGAACCCCGAGCGGAGCCGCTGGGAGTCGATATTGGCGACGCTGGAGAGCAGCCGGAGGACGAGCTGCTCCTTGCTCATCTCCAGACTGAAGACCCCGACGTGCTTGCGCTCGCGAACGGCCGCATGCTCCGCGATGTTGAGCGCGAAACTCGTCTTGCCGACGGAGGGCCGGGCGGCGAGGACGACGAGGTCGCTCTTCTGCAACCCGGTCGTCAGCGTGTCCAGGTCCGTGAAACCGGTCCGGACGCCGCTGATCTCGCCTCGGTGGGCGTGCAGGTAATCGAGCCGGTCGTAGGCGTCGTGCAGGAGCGACTTGAGCGGGCTGAACCCGGCATCGACGCGCTTCTGGCTGACAGCGAACAGCTCAGATTCGGCACGGTCGATCGCTTCCTGGATCTCCGCGGGGTCCTCGTAGCCGATCCCGGCGATCCGCCCGGCGGCCCCGATCAGGTTCCGGAGGACCGCCTTCCGTTCGACGATCCGCGCGTACTGGGCGACGTGGACGGCCGTCGGCGTCTCGTTGGACAGGCTCGACAGGTAGGCCCGCCCACCGATCGCCTCGAGCTCCTCGCGGCGTTCCAGGGATTCGGCCACCGTGACGATATCGATCGGCTCGCGCCGCTCGTACAGGTCGAGCACGACCGCGTAGATCCGGGCATTCGCCTGGCGATAGAAGTCCGCCGGGCGGAGGAACTCGGCGACCTCGATCACGGCGTCACGATCGATGAGCAGGGCGCCCAGGACCGACTGCTCGGCTTCGAGGCTCTGGGGCGGCAGGCGGTCGATCACGTCGAGGCGGGCTCCGTCAGCGAAGGGGGGTCTCTCATTGTCAGAGACGGGGCCGGCCGCGCCTCCACGAACTGGGATCCGGCCGACCCGATCGTCCACGAACTTTCCACCCGCGTGGACCGGATGTGGACAGTCCTGTTGATATCCACCGTCCCCAACGGCCGATCCAGGGTGCCCGCTAGTCGAGTCGGCGGATGACGCCGATCAGCTTTCCCTGGATCCGGACGTCGTCATAGAACTGGACGGGATAGGCGGGGTTCGCCGGCTGGAGCCGGACCTGGTCCTTCTCCTTGAAGAAGCGCTTCAGCGTGACCGCGTTCTCTTCCACCTGGGCGACGACGATGTCCCCGTTGCGCGCGGTGGTCTGGGGGCGGATCAGGACGAAATCACCGTCCGCGATGTGGGCCTCGATCATCGAATCGCCGCGCACCCGGAGGACGTAGGCGTCCCCACCCGGCGCGAGGACGTCCGGGATCGCCATCGTCTCCGTCGCGTCCTGGTAGGCCTCGATCGGTCCGCCCGCGGCGATCTCCCCGATGATCGGCACCACCCTGGCGTCACCGGCCGTCGCCTGCGGCACGAGCTCGCTCGTCAGGCCCAGGCGGATCGCCGCCGTCGGCGTCAACCGGATGGCCCGCGATTGGGCGGCGCCGCGCTCCAGGTACCCCTCGCGCTCGAGGATCTGGAGGTGGTGATGGACAGCCGAGGTGGAGGCCAGCCCGACAGCCCGGGCGATCTCACGAACCGACGGCGGATAGCCGCGCGCCCGTAGCGTCGCGGCGATGAAGTCCAGGATCTTGACCTTGCGTTCGGCGTCGTGTTTGGTCACTCGCGCCTCCTTGTCAAGCATGATAACGAACGGACGTTCGATGTCAAGGTGAGGACAGGTGGCCCGCGGTCATGAGGCTGGTAGACTCCCGACCCGGGAGTGGAGGTACAGCGTGGGCAGAGGCGACGAGACGCGCAGCATGCGTTCGAGGGGCGGGGCCGGCATCGGTCGTGCCCTCTCGCTGCTCGCGTTCCTGCCGATCGCCAGTCGCGTGCCGATGTACACCCGGCTGATCACCTCGTTGGTGATGGACGAACGCATGCCGAGGCAGCGCAAGGCACTCCTCGTCGGGGCGGCCGGGTACCTCGTCCTTGGCCGGGATCTCATCCCGGATGACATCCCGATCATCGGCGGGCTGGACGACCTGATCGTGATCGTCCTGGCCGCGGAACTCTTCCTCGACGGCGTGCCCGACGACCTCCTTGATGAGAAGCTCGCCGAGCTCGGGATCGCCCGGGCCGAATTCGATCGCGACGTCGCCCAGGTCCGGCGCTTGACGCCAAGTCCCGTCCGGCGGACCATCCGCCGGGTCCCCGAGCTCGTCGGTGGGATCGCCGACGCCATGAAACAGACCGGTCTGGTGCCGCGAACGCGGGCCTGGATCACCAAGGAGGATCGCAGCGCGTGAAGGTCATCCTGACGAAGGACGTGCCGAAGGTCGGCAAGAGCGGTGAGATGAAGCAGGTCGCGGACGGCTATGCGACGAACTTCCTCATCCCGCAGAAGCTGGCGGTCCCGGCGGCCGGCGGTGCATACCGCGCCTGGCAGCACGACATCGCGAGCCGCGAGGACAAGCGCCAACGAGAGCGCGAGGAAGCCGAGATCGCCGCGACCCGGATCGCCAGCACGACCCTGACGATGGGCGTCAAGGTCGGCGAGGCCGGCAAGCTGTACGGCTCGATCACGTCCAAGGACATCGCCGACGCGCTGGCCCGTCGCGGGATCGAGGTCGATCGCCACAAGATCGACCTGGAGGAGCCGCTCAAGACGCTCGGCACCTACAAGGTCGCGATCAAGGTGTTCACGGGCATGACCCCCGAGGTCACGATCATCGTCGAGCCGAAGGGCTAGCGGCCCGAACCTCACGGGTCCCGCAACGCCCAGATCGTGACGCCGTCGACGTCGTAGACCGTTTCGAACCGGTCGCTCGTGCCGAAGTCCGTGCCCACGTCACCACCGCATGGGATGCCGCCGCTCGACAGGACATACGTCGCGCCATAGGCCGCCATCCGCTCCGCCGCGATGTCCGCTCCGTCGCAGTAGATGGCGTGCGTATCTGCCTCGCGCGCTGCCGGGTCGTAGCCGAGGTTGGAGACGTACGGTCCGAAGGTCGTGATCCGGAGGCGTCCCGCCAGGTCGACCGGACTGTTGATGAACGCGTCGGTGATGAATACCGATCGTTCCGGGGTATTGGCCGCGATCCAGCGGGCCGCCGTCGCCTGCGGCAGCGTCAACGCGATGTCGTGCGAGCGCAGGTGCCATCCGGCGATGAGGGCCGGGGACAGCGCCGAGACGCCGATCACCAGGACGATCGCCCACACGCGCCATCGATGGATCAGCCAGGCCGCGAGGATGGCCACGGCGATCCACATGATCTGGAAGTACTTGTTCATGTCGAACTCGACCGCGCTCACGACGACGACGTTGGGGACGACGAACAGCGCGATCATCCAGGCCACCAGGAACCCGCGATGGGGCAGGCCACGGGCGGTGAACGCAGCGACCGCCGCGAGGATGAACGGGAGCCCCAGGTTGGTCAGGTAGAAGAACGCCACCGCCCAGGGACCGTCGTCGATCCGGGCCTCGCTCCAGCCGAGGACGAACCGGAATGACCCGATGTCGCTCTGCTTCCCGATCGCCGCAAGGATGAACGGCGCAGCCAGGACGACCGGCGCCAGGAACAGGGCCGCGTCGCGCCAGACGGTTCGCGTCCGCCAGGCGCCCGAGGTCACGACGTACAGCCCGACGATCAGGTAGGTGGCCGGAAAGGCGAAGAACTGGAACGGGGCGAGAAGCGCCGCCAGGACACCGGCCAGGAGCACGCCAAGCGGACGCCGTCCGACGCTCGACACCACGATCAGGACGACCGTGACCAGTCCCGGCAACCCGAGCGTGGTCGCCCGGTGGGGCAGGAATCCGGTGCCGAAGATCGACGCGATCTTGAAGTACGGCCAGCCGTCCGCCCAGGTGTTGTCGTACGAGGTCCGACTGATGAGGTGGACGACTCCGCCCATCCCGGCCATCACGTCGCCGACCAGGCGGATCCAGCCGAAACCACCGCCGAAGCAGACCAGGATCGCGGCGATCGTCGCGACCCGTTGGCGTCCCGTCAGCCGCAGGGCCAGTGCCCACACGACCAGGGCCAGGACGCCGGCGAACAGTGCGCTCGTCGCGAAGTAGGTCCCGATCAGATCCACGCCCGCCACCGTCGAGGTGATGGCGCCGTGGAAGTCGGCGAACCAGTGGTACGTCAGGGGCTCACCGGCGAAGTAGGGCACGTCCGGCGGGAAGTTGCCGGCGGCGATGCTCGAGCCGATCGACACGTGGACCAGCAGGTCGCTCCAGTTCCAGCCACCCGCCACCCAGCCGTCCGGCGTCGCGACCCAACCGTTGACCATCAGGACGACGAGGACGGCCAGACCCGCCGCGATCGCCACGAGCCACGCGGGCGCGTCCGAGCGGAGGGTCGAAAGCGTCGATCGTATGGTCGGCCGGGGGATCGGTTCCAGCCAACGGTGATCGATGCGCGCGATGGCGATCGATGCAAGTGCCAGACCGGCGGCGCTGACGATGACCGACTCGCGCCCGAACCCGGTCACCCGAGCCACGACGTCGACGAGATGGGCGGACACGTACGCGCTGGTGACGATCGCCCCGCCGACGGCGCCCGGAGTCGGCAGGTCGGGCACGACTCGACGGATCACGACCCAACCGGGAACGAAGAACAGGATCGGCCAGATCAGGACGACCGCCGAGATCGGGATCGCCCAGGCGATCAGGGCAGCCACAAGGACGGCCGCCACGACGGCGAGCGCGAACCCCCGGGTGGCCGTCGCCGCGGGGGGTGTCACAGCGGACGATGATAGCGGCCATGACCGAGCGGACCATCCTGCATGTCGATCTCGATGCGTTCTTCGCTGCCGTCGAACAGCGCGACCGGCCGGAGCTGCGCGGGCGCCCGGTCGTCGTCGGGGGAGCCGGTGGAGAGGACGCCCGTGGCGTGGTGTCGGCCGCCAGCTACGAGGCGCGCCAGTTCGGGATCCACTCGGCGATGTCGCTGCGTGAGGCGTACCGGCGCTGCCCCGATGCCGTCTTCCTGCCGGTCGACGGTCGCCGCTATCAGGCGGCCAGTCGCGATGTCATGGGGATCCTGCGACGCTTCACGCCACTGGTCGAGCCGATCTCGATCGATGAGGCCTTCCTCGATGTCACTGGGTCATTCGCCCTGTTCGGCGATGGGCCGGCGATCGCCCGTCGGATCAAGGACGAGGTGCGCACGGAGGTCGGGTTGACTGCGTCGGTCGGGGTCGCGAGCACCAAGCTCGTGGCCAAGGTCGCATCGGACCTGCGGAAGCCGGACGGACTCGTGGTCGTCCCGGTCGGGGAGGAGGCGGCGTTCCTGGCGCCGCTCCCGATCGGCCGGCTGTGGGGAGTCGGCGAGAAGACGGCGGCGGCGCTGGCCGAGTACTCGGTCCGCACGATCGGCGACCTGGCCGGCTTGCCGCCGGACCTGGTCGTGCGCCGTTTCGGCAAGCACGGGGCGTCGCTCGTCGAGCGAGCCCGCGGCATCGACCCGGATCCGGTCCACGACGGCGATCCGGCCAAGTCGGTCGGCCACGAACACACCTTCGATGTCGACACGAGCGACCCGGAAGTCATCGAACGAACGCTCCTGGCGATGGCCGAGGGCGTGGCCGGGCGACTGCGCTCGGCCGGGGTCAGGGCGGGCACGGTCACGGTCAAGATCCGCGACGACGGTTTTCGCACGATCACCCGCCAGCGGACCCTGGCCGAGCCGACCGACCTGACCGACCCGATCTACGCGACCGCGCTCGACCTGGCCCGGCCGGAACTGCGTGGGATGCGGGTCCGATTGCTCGGTGTGACGGCCTCGAACCTCGGGGAACGCGAGCAACTCGCGCTGTTCGATGCCACCGACCCTCGTCGCCGGCGAGCCGTCGAGGCGGCCGATTCCCTCCGGCGGCGGTACGGGGAGGGGACCGTCACCCGGGCCCGACTTCTCGGGGCTGATCTGCCGGCACCGTTCGAGCGAGATCCTCGGAACCCGCTGGACCGACGGGCCCGGGGCGTGGCGAGCGGATCGGAGGAGGCGGGGTCACCGACGCGTGACACCCAAGGTGACACGGACGTGGACGAGATTCCGTTCGACGAGGCTTGACATCGAACACTTGTTCGGTCTAGTCTCGCGCCATAACCGAACAGACGTTCTGTCGAACGAGTGCCCCGGACGACATGACCCAACCGCCCCCCGGAAAGGAGCCATCCAGCATGGCATTCATCCGAGTCGATCCGGTCCAGGTCCAGGTCCGTACGGACTGGTTCAGTGGCCGCCCGCGGGACGTCACCTGGGACGACCAGCGATGGCCGATCACCCAGGTCATGGCCGTCCGCGAGGAAGCCGCTGCGTACCCGGTCATCAGTGGGCCTCGGACGCTCTTCGAAGTCGAGACACCGCATGCCCGGCTCTCGCTCACGTTCCAGCACCGTTCTCGGCGCTGGACGGTCACGGGGCTGGATGAGGCGCACCGCAAGGCTGCTTGATCCCTGGCGGCCGGGACCCTCCCTCCCGGGCCGCCGACAGTCGAGAGTGCGGGGTGGGTGCGCCGGTACCGCGCCCGCCCCGTCCTCCGACACTTCCCACGCTGCGCGACCCTCCGGACCCCGACCGGCTCGCAACCGTACAATCGGCGGGTGGAACCGCACGACACAAGATTTCGCGACCTGACCGTCGACCAGTTCGTCGAGCGGCTCGCGTCGTCCGATCCCGTGCCGGGTGGCGGGAGCGCATCGGCGATCGCCGGAAGCCTCGGGGCAAGCCTGGTGGCGATGGTCGCCGGGCTATCCCTTGGTCGCGCGAAGTACGCCGAACACGACGACCTGCTGCGGTGGGCTGCCGAGTCGGGCCGGCGCCTCGCTGATCGGTTCCTCGTTCTGGCGGACGATGACTCCACGGCCTACGGTGGCTTTGCTGCCGCGATGAAGCTCCCCCGTGAGACCGACGAGCAGCGCGAGTCGCGGGCGCAGGCACTTCGGGCCGCGGCTCGATCCGCGACCGAGGTCCCGTATGCCTGTGTCGAAGCCTGCCTGGAACTGGTCGAGATCTCGGAAGCCCTTGCGGGGCGAAGCAACCCGCACGCCTCGAGCGACCTCGACGTGGCCGCGCTCCTCGGCGAGGCAGCGGCGCGCGGGGCGGCGGCGAACGTCCTGATCAACCTCCCCTCGATCGGCGACCTGGCCTTTGAGCAGACGACCATGGAGCGGGTCACGCGGCTGCTCCACGATGTCGAACGGCTGGCATCGGAGACGCACGAGGCGGTCGGGAGTGGCATCGCCCGAGAACCGATCCCGGCGCCGGACGTCGCGTCGGACAGCGCCGCCGACCTCGCCTGATCGATGGCGGATCGTAGCGCCCGTCTCCTGGAAGGCGCGCCGATCGCCGACGAGATCCGGACCGCGGTCGCCGAAGACGTCAGCTCCTTCACCACCGCCAACGGCCGACCCCCCGGCCTCGCGGTCGTCATCGTCGGTCGTGACGCTCCATCCACGGTCTACCTGGAGCGGATCCTCCGCGGCTGCGCCAAGGTCGGGATCAAGGCGGAGTTCGTCGAACTGGAAGGGGAGGCGAACGAGCGCACCGTCGTCGCCGCAATCCGCCGACTCAACGCGGATCCGACGGTCGATGGGGTCATCGTCCAGATGCCGCTCCCTCCGACGATCCGCCTGCGCGAGGTGGTCGACGCGATCGACCCGGCCAAGGACATCGACGGGATCCACCCGCTCAACGCCGGGCTGCTCCGGCTCGGGTACGACGGGTTCCTTCCGGCCACCGCCCACGCCGCCATCGAGATCCTTCGCCGTTCGGGGATCGAGATCGCCGGGCGCGAGGCCGTGGTCATCGGTCGGTCCGCGGTCGTCGGCATGCCGGCGGCGTTCCTCCTCGTCCGCGAGGACGCGACCGTGACGGTCTGCCACTCAAGGACCACGGACCTCGCCGCCCACGTTCGGCGGGCCGACATCGTGATCGTCGCGGCGGGCCGGCCCGGGCTGATCACCGGCGCCGATCTCAAACCCGGCGCGGTCGTCGTCGACGTCGGGATCAACGTGGTGGACGGTCACATCGTCGGCGATGTGGATCTGCCGTCCGCCGTCAAGGTCGCCTCGGCGATCACTCCTGTCCCGGGTGGGGTCGGGCCGCTGACGAATGCCCTGCTGCTCACCCACCTGATCCGGGCCGCGGAGCGCCAGGCCGCCGCTCGCCGGAGCGAATCAAGACCAGAACCGACCGTAGCTGTTCGAGGAGAACGATGAGTTTCCCTTCCGACCTCGAGATCGCCCGCGCCGTCACGCCGCGCCCGATCGCCGACATCGCCCAGGACCTCGGCATCGCTGCCGACGAGCTCGAGCTGTACGGTCCGACGAAGGCCAAGGTCACGCTCGAGGCGATCACCCGGCTCGAGGCGGAACGTCCGCGCGGCAAGTACGTCGTCGTCACGGCGATCACGCCGACGCCGCTCGGTGAGGGCAAATCGACCACGACGGTCGGGCTGGCGCAGGGTCTCAACAAGATCGGTCATCGGGCCTCGGTCAACATCCGTCAGCCGTCGCTCGGACCGGTCTTCGGGATCAAGGGCGGCGCCGCCGGCGGCGGCTACAGCCAGGTCATCCCGATGGAGGACTTCAACCTCCACCTGACCGGGGATGTCCATGCGATCGGGGCGGCCCACAACCTCGCGGCCGCCTTCCTCGACAACAGCCTCCATCACAAGAACCCGCTCGGGATCGACCCGCACGGGATCCTGTGGCCGCGGGTCGTTGACATCAGCGATCGGGCCCTGCGCCACGTCGTCATCGGGCTCGGCGGGCGCCAGGACGGTGTCCCGCGCGAATCCGAGTTCGTCATCACGGTCGCGTCCGAGGTCATGGCGGTCCTTGCCCTGGCCACCGACCTGTTCGACCTTCGAGCGAGGCTGGGGCGGATGGTCCTCGCGACGAGGGTCGACGGGACCGCGGTCACGGCGGAGGATCTCGGCGTCGCCGGCGCCATGACGGTCCTCCTGCGGGACGCCATCAAGCCGAACCTGCTCCAGACGCTCGAGGGCGGCCCGGCATTCGTCCACTGCGGACCATTCGGCAACATCGCCCACGGCAACAACTCGATCATCGCCGACCGGCTGGCCCTGGTGACCAACGAGATCGTGTGCACGGAGGCCGGGTTCGGGGCCGACATGGGCGCCGAGAAGTTCTTCGATATCAAGTGCCGGGCGTCCGGACTCGCGCCCGATGCGGCCGTCGTGGTCGCCACCGTCCGGGCGCTCAAGATGCACGGCGGGGTCGGCAAGATCGTTGCCGGCAAGCCGCTCGACCCCATCCTCGCCGAGGAGAACGTCGAGGCGACCCGGCTCGGGGCACAGAACCTGGCCAAGCAGATCGAGAACGTGACGATGTTCGGGGTGCCCGCGGTCGTGGCGATCAACGCGTTCCCGACCGACACGCCGGCCGAAGTCGAGGCGATCCGCGAGGTCGCTCTTGCCTCGGGGGCACGGGCGGCCGTGGTCGCGACCCATTTCGCCGACGGTGGTGCGGGTGCCACAGACCTTGCCGAAGCCGTCTGGGCGGCGGCATCGGACGGGTCGGCCGACTTCAAGTTGCTCTACCCGGACGAGATGCCCCTGGCCGAGAAGATCGAGACGATCGTGACCCGGGTATACGGGGGCGCGGGTGTCGACTTCCTGCCGGCCGCACGCAAGTCGCTCCAGCAATACGAGGAACTCGGCTACGGGAACCTCCCGATCTGCATGGCCAAGTCGCAGTACTCGCTCAGCCACGACGCCTCGCTCAAGAACCGCCCGACAGGTTTCATCGTTCCGATCCGCGAGGTCCGATTGTCGGCCGGCGCCGGGTTCGTGTTCCCACTCTGTGGCGAGATGCGGACGATGCCGGGACTGCCCTCACGGCCCGGCGGCGAGCGGATCGACATCGACGCCGACGGCAACATCGTGGGGTTGTTCTAGCGAGACACCCTCGAGGCGCGCGGGTCCGGTCCGGTGACGCCGCCCGTGCCTGGGATCAGCCGAGGCCCGACGTCGCCAGGACGAAGCAGGCAGCCACGAGCAGGCCGGCGATCACGCCGAGCAGCCCTGCACCCCACGCCGCGACATCGATCGGGCCGAGTGGCTCCTCGGCGTGGGCGTGATCGTCGTGCCCGTGGTCGTCGCCGTGGTCGCTCGTGACGTGGTGGGTTTCGGCGTCGACGTGACCGGGAACGTCCGTGTCGTGCGGCATCGTGCTCATCGTCGGGTTAACCACCTCCGGCGACATTCTGGCAGACCGGGGCATCGAGACGCCACGTCCCCATGTCCTCGCCCCTACACTCGCCGACGTGACCCAGACCCCTGACCACGGGCTCGTCGCCAGCCTGCGCGGACTCGACCGCGATGGCCGGCTGCTCTTCGCGATGCGGACGCTCCGCATGTTCGGCTACGGGTTCCTCGCGGTCGTCCTGGTCCTCTACCTCGCCGCCGCCGGCCTCGACCCACTGGCGATCGGGATCGTCCTCACCCTGACCCTCATCGGCGACACGTTCATCTCACTGTGGCTCACGACGAATGCCGACCGCCTCGGCCGGCGTCGGGTCCTGGTGGCTGGGGCGGTCCTGATGATCGTGGCTGGGATCGTCTTCGCCTGGACAACCTGGCTCCCGCTCTTGATCCTGGCCGGGGCGATCGGCGTCATCTCCCCGACCGGCAACGAGGTCGGACCGTTCCTGGCGATCGAGCAGGCGGCCCTGACCCAGACGGTCCCGGACCGGCGCCGGACGGCGACGTTCGCCTGGTACAACCTCGTCGGCTACGTCGCGACGGCGACCGGCGCCCTCGGGGCGGGGCTCCTCAGCCAGGCGCTGCTCAATGGCGGCGTGGCCCCATTGGACGCGTACCGGGCGATCGTCCTCGGCTATGCGGTCATCGGGGCATCCATGGCCATCGGCTTCTGGCGGCTCGATGCAGCGATCGAGGCGCCGCCGGCGGCGGTGACCAACGACGGGATCCGGCGCCGGTTCGGGCTACACCGCTCGAAGGCGGTCGTGCTCAAGCTGTCGGTCCTGTTCTCGATCGATGCGTTCGGCGGTGGGTTCATCCCTCAGAGCCTGATGGCCTACTGGTTCCACCTGCAGTACGGGGCGGATCCGGCCCTGCTCGGGGCGATCTTCTTCGCTGCGAACCTGCTCGCTGCCGTGTCGTCGCTGTCGGCTGCACGGATCGCCGCCCGGTTCGGCCTGATCAACACGATGGTCTTCACCCACATCCCGTCGAACGTTCTGCTCATCCTTGTCCCGATCATGCCGACGCTGCCGTTGGCGGTCGCGGTGTTGTTGCTGCGCTTCAGCCTGAGCCAGATGGATGTCCCGACGCGGCAGTCGTACGTCATGGCCGTGGTCGATCCGGACGAGCGTTCGGCCGCGGCGGGCGTGACCGGCGTGGCGCGGACGACCGGCGCCGCGATCTCGCCGTCGTTCTCGTCGGTGCTCGTGGCCAGTGCCGGCTATGCCGCCCTGCCGTTCTATCTGGCCGGCGGGTTCAAGATCGCCTACGACCTGTTGATGTACCGCGAATTCCGCAACGTCCGACCGCCCGAGGAACGGCGCGGCTGAGCGGGCCTGGCCGGCTCGGGCCACGGCGCGGCTGAGCGGCTGCGGCCGGCTCGGGCCACGGCGCGGCCGGCTGCCTGCGATCAGATTGGGCACTACTTGGCAGAACGATCATGGGTGGACCGCTATGCGAAGAAGCCCGGGCCTGGCGAGTCACGTCGCCCACGCGCGACGCATGGTCGGCGCGGTCTGAGCGTGGGTCGGGCTCGTCATCGCGCGATCGATGCCCGAGGCCAGCCCAGATCGGCCGATCACCTGCCATAGCGTTCTGTGCATGGGAATCCTGCCAGGTCGGGGCGCGTCGGTCGGGCCATGCCAGGTCCGGCCCGGACGCTGGCCACGGAGGATGGCGCCACCCTTCTCGCTCGCCGACGACCTCAGGGAGCTGGTTGATCACCGCCGCGGCGGCCGGGCCGCCCCGGCATCCCAAGGCGCCACCAGATGAAGACGATGACCGCGACGACCACGACGACGGCGATGAGGAGGTCGAACGGCTGGAGAGCCTTCCGGATCTGCTCCCAGTTCTCGCCGAGCAGGACGCCGGCCCAGACGAGCAGGGTCGACCACAGGAACGCGCCGGCGGTCGAGTAGATCACGAACGTCGACAGGCGCATCCGGGCGACGCCGGCCGGGAAGCTGATGAACGTCCGCACGATGGGGAGCAGGCGGCCGATGAACACCGTGGCACCACCATGGTCGGCGAAGAACTGGTCGGCCAGGTCGATCTCGTGCGGCCGGATGAGCAGGTACTTGCCGTAGCGCTCGAGGAACGGCCGTCCGCCGTAGGCGCCGATTGCGTAGGCGACGAGCGAGCCGAGTGTGTTCCCGATGGTCGCCACGATGACGACGATCCAGAAGTTCCAGGGTTGCCCGGTGAGTGGTTCCAGCTGGCTCGGATCGGAGACCAGGAACCCCGCGTACGGCAGGATCAACTCGGACGGCAGCGGGATCATCGCCGACTCGATGGCCATGGCGATCATGACCCCGAGGTAGCCGACCGCGCCGTACAGGTTGTTCAGGAACGGGATGACGATCTCATCGATGAAGGCGAGCACACTGACCTCATGGGCGGTTCTGCTGGGCGCGGCCGAGCATAGCCGACTATCCTCGGGCGGTGACTGAGCCGGAGGTCCCGCACTTCTACCCGGACCGTCGGGCGGACAGCCCGGTCGTGCTGACCGGCGCGGATCTGACCATCGACGATGTCGAGGCCGTGGCCCGGGGCGGTGCCGACGCGACCCTCGACGTCCACGCTCGCGAGCGGATGCAGGAGGCCCGCGACCTCATCGAGACGCTCGTCGCGGAGGGAGCGGTCGTCTACGGCGTGACGACGGGGTTCGGTGCCCTCGCCTCCACGACCATCGAACCCGATCAGGCCGGTCGGCTCCAGGAGAACCTCCTGATGAGCCACGCGGCGGGAGTCGGTCAGGCCTTCCCGCGCGAGATCGTGCGGGCGATGCTGCTGTTGCGGGCCAACACGCTGGCCCTTGGCCACAGTGGCTGCCGGCCCCTGCTCGTCGACCGTCTGCTCGAGTTGCTGCGTCGCGAGATCCACCCGGTCGTGCCGGAGCAGGGGAGCGTCGGGGCCTCAGGGGATCTGGCTCCGCTCGCCCATCTGGCCCTGCCGCTGATCGGTCGCGGTGAAGTCGAGGTCGGCGGGTCGGTCATGCCGGCCGCCGTGGCGTTGCGCGACGCCGGGCTGGAGCCACTCCGGCTCGAGGCCAAGGAAGGGCTGGCCCTGCTCAATGGCACCCAGATGATGGGCGCGATCGGTGCGCTCGTCCTGGCCGACGCCGACCGACTTGCCCGCTCGGCCAGCGTCGTCGCGGCGATCAGCGTCGAGGCGCTCCTTGGGACGGACGTCGCCTTCGCCGCGGCGTACCAGCTCGCGCGACCGCATCCCGGACAGATCGCCGTGGCCGCCGAGCTTCGCCATCTCCTCCGGGACAGCAGTCTGCAGACCGGCCACCACGCCGACACCCACAAGGTCCAGGATCCGTACTCGCTGCGCTGCGTGCCGCAGGTCCACGGCGCGGTCCGCGATACCCTCGACCACCTCCGTCGCGTCCTCGACATCGAGCTCAACTCGGCGACCGACAACCCCCTCGTCTTCCCGGGCGGTGGCGTCGCCGACGAGACGACGATCGCGACCGGCGGCGGTCGAGTGATCAGCGGCGGCAACTTCCATGGGGAGCCGATCGCCCTGGCCCTCGACTTCGCGAAGATCGCCCTGGCAGAGCTGGGCTCGATCAGCGAGCGCCGGACCGCACTGCTGGTCGATCCGCGGCTCAACGGTGGGCTGCCCCCGTTCCTCGCGGCGTCGTCGGGGATCGATTCCGGGATGATGATCTACCAGTACACGGCCGCAGCCCTCGCCTCCGAGAACAAGGTCCTCGCGCATCCGGCGTCGGTCGATTCGATCCCGACCAGCGCGAACCAGGAGGACCACGTCTCGATGGGCTCGATCTCTGCCCGGCACGCCCGCACGATCCTGGAGCATGTCGAGCGGATCCTGGCCATCGAGTTGCTCGTCGCCTGCCAGGCCCTGGACCTGCGGCTCGGTACCCTGGCGGCCGGAGCGCCGGGGACGGGGGTCGCCGACGCGCTCAGCCGGGTCCGGGCGCAGGTCCGCCATCTCGACGGCGACCGCGAGCCGGGACCGGATCTGGCGGTCGCCCACGGGCTGATCCACGACGGTGCGCTCGTCGATCTCACAGGCTGAACCTCGATGGCCGACCCGTCCATCCGGATCGTCGATGTGACCGACGCCGCGGCCTTCGGTCTGATGCCGCCGTGCGCCGACCCCGGGTTCGACCACCGCTCGTGCGATTACTGGGAGGATGCGGACCACGGCTCGAAAGCGGCTCGTCTGAGCTGGCTGGAACCCGTCGCGCCGCGCTCCACGAGGGCCCAGGGAACGGCAGCCAAGGCACCACCGGCGAACCCGTTCCTCGCCGATCGCGAGGCCGCAACGCCGCTCGCCAATCCGTTCGCCTCCGCGAGCGGCCGGCCCGCCAACCCGTTCCTGACGCCGGGCGATGACGACGACGGCCCGGTCGAGAACCCGTTCGCCCCGAAGCCGGTCGCCCGCCCCACGGTCGGGACCGACGCGCCAAGGAAGCTGCAGCTGCTGGGACGCGGTCTGGGGGTCAGCGGCAGCTTCGCGAAGGTCCTGCTCCGGGACGATCGCCCGACGGTCTATGCGCAATTCGGGCCGCTGACCGCCTACCCGCGCGCCCAGCGCACCCGCGAGCTGTATCCGTCCCTCCCCGATCAGCCCCTGCCGGCGGTCATCACCTGCATCGCCACGACCGCCGATGCCAGGGGCGAAGGGCTGGCCCGCGTCCTCGTCGCGGCGGTCTGCGACGACCTGGAAGCCCGGGGGTTCACCGCCGTGGAGACGTACCCGGAGATCGGCGCACGGCCGGACGCGACCAGTGGCGCGACCCCGGCGTTCTGGGAATTGGTCGGGTTCGCGCGGGCGATCGCGGACGACCGGTTCCCGGTCATGCGTCTCGAGTTCGCCTGATCTGCTCGGCCGGGGCGCGGATGCCCGACGACCTCGTCATGGCCGGGCTGCACGGGTAACCTGTCACCACCATGTCCGCCATGTCTGCCGTCGGTGCCCGCCCCGTCCGCGCTCCCCGCGGGACCGAGCTGACCTGCCGTGGCTGGGAGCAGGAAGCGGCACTCCGGATGCTCATGAACAATCTCGATCCGGAGGTTGCGGAGGATCCCGACCACCTCGTCGTCTATGGGGGGACGGGCCGAGCGGCTCGTTCCTGGGCTGCCTTCGACGCGATCGTCCGGGAGCTTCGCCGGCTCGAGGGCGACGAGACCCTGCTCGTCCAGTCGGGCAAGCCGGTCGGCGTCGTCCGGACCCACCCGTGGGCGCCGCGCGTGCTCATCGCCAACTCCAACCTTGTCGGCAAATGGGCGACCTGGGAGGTCTTCCGCAAGCTCGAGCGCGACGGCCTGATGATGTACGGCCAGATGACCGCAGGGTCCTGGATCTACATCGGGACCCAGGGGATCCTCCAGGGCACCTATGAAACGTTCGCCGAGGCGGGCCGGCAGCACTTCGACGGCAGCCTGCGCGGCACCGTGACCCTGACCGCCGGTCTGGGTGGGATGGGCGGCGCCCAACCGCTGGCCGTGACGATGAACGACGGTGTCGCGATCGTGATCGAAGTCGACCAGGCGCGGGCCAGGCGCCGTCTCGAGATCGGTTACGTGGACCGTCTGACCGAGGACCCGGCCGAGGCGCTCACCTGGGCCCGGGACGCGGCCGCCGCGGGTGAGCCGCTGAGCATCGCTCTCGTCGGGAATGCGGCCGAGATCGAGCCGGCGTGGGCGGCGGCCGGGGAACGCTTCGACCTGGTCACCGACCAGACGTCGGCCCACGACGCCCTGGGCGGGTACGTGCCGGCCGAGATGACCCTCGCCGACGCGCTCGAGCTCCGCGCCGCGATGCCCGACGAGTACGAGCGACGATCGCGACGGGCGATGGCCGACCACGTGCGGGCGATGCTCGCCTTCCAGCGGGCCGGCTCGGTCGTCTTCGACTACGGCAACAACCTGCGGGCCCAGGCCTTCGACGCGGGCGTCGGCGACGCCTTCGACTATCCGGGGTTCGTGCCGGCGTTCATCCGGCCACAGTTCTGCGAGGGTCGCGGGCCGTTCCGCTGGGCGGCGCTGTCGGGCGATCCTGCGGACATCCTCCGGACGGATCAGGCCGTGCTGGAACTGTTCCCGGCTGACGCTGGCCTGCATCGGTGGATCCGGATGGCCCAGGCGCGGGTCCCGTTCCAGGGCCTGCCCGCCCGGATCTGCTGGCTCGGCTATGGCGAACGAGCCAAGGCCGGGCTCGCCTTCAACGAGCTGGTCAGGACGGGCGAGGTCAGCGCGCCGATCGTCATCGGCCGGGACCATCTCGATGCCGGGTCCGTGGCCTCACCGAACCGCGAGACGGAGGCGATGGCCGACGGGTCCGACGCGGTGGCAGACTGGCCGCTGCTCAACGCGCTGGTCAATACAGCTGCCGGGGCCTCATGGGTGTCGATCCATCACGGCGGCGGGGTGGGCATCGGCTACTCGCAGCATGCCGGCATGGTCGTCGTCGCCGACGGCACGGACCTGGCCGCCCAGAAGCTTGAGCGCGTCCTGACGACCGACCCGGCGATGGGCGTCATCCGCCACGTCGATGCCGGCTACGACCGGGCGATCGAAGTCGCCAGGGAGCGCGGTGTCCGCGTGCCGATGCTCGAGGATCCAGCCTGAATTCGATCGAGACGCGGCCTGCCCGAGCCCGCGCCCGGCGGCCCGCCACCCGGCTCGCGCCCGCTGCTTCAGGCTGGTCGGCCGACCTCCGCATCGGCGGCGATGCTGGAAGGGGCGGCGGTCCTGACCGGCGCCGTCCCGAGCGCCTGGTCGAGACGCTCGAGGTATGGCCGCATCCCGAGCTGCTCGAAGGTCGCCCGCGCTTCGTCGGCAGCGCGCTGGCGTTCCGCCGGCTCCATCGCCCCGACGATGACCAGGTCGAGTTGACACATCGCCAGTGGCACGATCGATGCCCCAGTTCCCGTAGGGACCGTTGTGCTTCCGCGTAGGCCGGCACGAGCATCGTCGTGGCGTCCCTCGAGCGCGGCCAGACCAGCCTCGCATCGTCACCTCGAGTGCCGAGGTGTAGCGCCCGCCCCTCGAATTGCCCCACGCCTCGATCATCTCCCTGACGGCACGACGCGTCGCCGAGCCAGGTTGCCGCTCGAGCCCCAAAGACGGCATCCCACTGGCCAGTGGGCCCCTCGGGCAAGCGCCGCTCCGGCACAAGTCGATGACGGATCCGAGCTGTCCGAGACGCCAGCCCCGCAGCCTCGCTGAGCCTCGTCGACCAGCGAGAGGTACTGGCTCGTCGTCGAAGGGCGCCGCCAGGTCCTGCAATTCCAGGAGACGCGCAGGAGACAGTCCTCGCCACGCGCGGCCAGGATCTCGGATCTCCGTTGCTACCGAAGAAGATCTGGTCGGGTGCCTCGAGATCGTCCCGCAACTCGTCGCCTACCTGCTGGAGCACCCAGTCCCATCGCACCGACCTGGAGCGCCCCATCGCAGGCGTTGCCGAGCAGATATCGGATGTCGACCGCGTCGTCCGTAACGACGGGCGCGGGTGAGGCCGTCAAGCGAGATCTCGAACCCCGCGACGAAGATCGTCGGGTTCGTAGGGCATAGGCCAGGTTGATCGACGACGCGGATGAATGCGTCGCGTCAAGCCAAGTCGATCCGCCAGGATGCGGCTACCGGTCAGCGTCGTCACCGCCTCGAGCAGGCGATCCATGGATCGCCAGCGCCGTGCCCCGGGTGATGAGCAGATCCAGGATCGCGGCGTTATCCAGGCGCGACGCTCCTGCTATCCAGCGCCTTGTCCGCCATGTCCACGCTCGGCTGGTTCTCGCCGACACGCATGAGGAGCTTGGCATAGATCGCGGCCAGTTCGAGATAGCCCTCGTCGTCTGGGGTCGAGGCCCGGCTCGGCCATCGCCGTCGAGACGAGCTTCACCCCCCGCTCAAGGTACCCCTCGTGGAAGATCTCACCGAGGAAGGCGATCGCACGTCGCCGGCCGACGTCGTCCCCGGTTTCGGTCGCGAGGTCGATGGCTCGTTCGAAATGGCTCGGCGCCGTCTCGAGCAGACCGGCATGCCGTGCGCTGTCGCCCGCGGCCATCCGGAGCTCGTATTCCTCCTCGCCCGACCCGACGACCTCCAGCGCCAGGAGCCAATAGCCGTAGGCACTGCGATGTGCGCCGAGCCCAGCCGCTCGTTGCGCGGCGGCCCGGAGCGCCACTCGCGCTCGGGCCGCGATGGCGGCACCCTCGGCACCTTCGGGTTGAGCCCGGTAGGCATCGAGGTAGTGCTGGGCGAGGACCCCAGCGAGCTTCGTCGTCGCCGACGGACTCGAAGTACCGCGCCGCCGCGAGGTGACGCGCCCGGCGATCTCGCCTGGCAAGCGTCCCGTAGGCGACCTCCTGGATCAGGCCCTGGACGAACCGGTAGTGGCCGCGTTCGGGCGACCGCGGATCGACGTCCATGACGATCAACTCGCGATGGGCGAGATGGCGGAGGGCGAGCCCGACGTCCGCCGGCGTGGCCCCGGCGACCGCCTGCCAGGGCTTCGAGGGTGAAGGAATGCCCGAGCACGGCCGCGTCCTGGAGGATGGTCCGCTCCTTCGGGGGGAGACCGTCCATCCGTGCTGCTATGAGGGCGTGGAGCGACTCGGGGACGGCGAGGTCTGTCAGATCGCCGACCGGTCGATAGACGTGGCCTTCGCGCTCGAGGCGCCCGTCGTTGAGCAGCATCCGGACGGTCTCGACCGCGTAGAGGGGGATCCCGTCCGCGCGCTCGAGGATGGTCGACATGGCCGCATCCGGGAGACCCGGCACAAGTCCTCCGAGCATCTCCTCCATCTCGGCATCCTGGAGCGGCCCCAGGCCGATCGAGGTGAACGCGCGCTGGCCGGCCCCCCAGTTCGGGCGTCGGTCGAGAAGCTCCGGTCGGGCGAGGGTGATGATGTAGATGGACCGCCCACGCGACCACGCCAGCATCTCCTCGACGAAGTCGACCAGGCCGTCGTCCGCCCACTGGAGATCCTCGAAGACGAGGACGACGGTTCCCTTTTCTGCGATCCGCTCGAAGAACATCCGCCATGCCGCGAACAATTCGTCGCGGTCGCGCCCTGGACGTTCCTCGATGCCGAGCAGCTGGAGGAGGGCTCCCTCGACCATGGCTCGCTCGTCGGCCGCCTCGACGAACTCGTCGAGGCACTCGGTCAGGCGCAGCCGGGTCGTGGCCTCATCGTCGTCCTCCCCGACATGGAGCCGCATCCTGACCATCTCGCCGAGCGCCCAGAACGTGATCCCGTCGCCATAGCTGGGCGACCGACCCTGGTGCCAGTAGACGTCTTCACCCAGCCCGTCGATGTACTTCAGGAACTCCCAGGCGAGGCGCGACTTGCCGATCCCCGCCTGCCCGAGCACGGAGACAAGCCGGACCCCGCGCTCATGTGAGGTGGCATGGTAGAAGTCCTTGATCAATCCGGAGCTCGGCCTCGCGGCCGACGAACGGTGCCTCGAGTTGGTCGCTGCGTCCCTCGCCCCGCCGCTTCGCGATGACCCGGAGCGCCCGGAACGCGGTCACCGGTGTTTCCTTGCCCTTGAGTTCGTGGTCTCCCGCCGGCTCGTAGGCGATGGCATCGCTCGACGCACGTTGGGTCGCCTCGCCGACGAGCACCCAACCGGGCGCGGCGACCGACTGGAGCCGGGATGCGGTGTTCACGAGGTCACCGGCGACCATGCCCTGGTCCGTCGCCCCGAGCGTGACCGCGGCCTCACCGGTGAGCACGCCGGCACGGAGCGCCAGTCCCGGGACCTCGGCCTCTTCGCCGAGGAGTCGCACGGCCACGACCAGGTCGAGGGCCGCCCGGACCGCGCGCTCGGCGTCGTCCTCCTGGGCGACCGGTGTTCCCCACACGGCCATCACGGCGTCACCGATGAACTTCTCGACCGTCCCGTTGTACCGGGCGACGATGTCCCGGCTCATCTCGAAGTAGCGTCCGAGGAGCTCGCGGACGTCCTCGGCGTCGCGCCCCTCGGCGAGCGTGGTGAACCCGACGAGGTCCGCAAAGAGGACGCTGACGACGCGGCGTTCGGAGACGGGTGCTCGCTCCGGATGGTCGGGAGCGTCGTGGCGGGAGCCGCACCAGTCGTGGGTTCCCGGCCTGCCCACGGCGCTCCCGCACTCCCCGCAGAACTTGGCGCCTGGCGCGTTGGCGGCGCCGCAGGAAGGACAGGCGGCCGTCAGCGGCGCTGCCGCATTCAAGGCAGAACTTCCGTCCGGTCTCGTTCGGGGTGCCGCAGTTCGAACAGGTCACGCCGATCACGCTCTCCATCGGTGGGACCGCAGTATCGCGGGCGGCCCGACCCACGGTCAACGAAGCCGACCCCGACCGAGCGTCGCTGCTCGACCAGCCGACGGAGCCCGACGGCGCGGACTAGCATCGTCGGATGCTGATCGAGTCCGTCCCCAACGTTTCCGAGGGCCGGCGGCTGGACGTTGTCGATCGCCTTGCCGGGGCGATCACGTCCGGCGATGGGGTCTTTCTCCTGGACCGAACGAGCGATGCCAGTCACAACCGCTCCGTGTTCACGATCGCCGGCGAGCACGGCCCGGTCCTCGACGCGCTCGATCGGTTGGTCGCGACCGCGATCCACGAGATCGATATGGACCTCCATGCCGGCGAGCATCCGAGGATCGGAGCGGTCGACGTCATCCCCATCGTGCCGCTCGCGGACACCACGATGGACGACTGCATCGAACTTGCCCAGACGCTTGGCGAACGCCTGGCGGCGCGTCACGAATTGCCGGTCTTCCTCTATGCCAACGCGGCGCGTCGATCCGACCGGGTCAAGCTGGCCGACGTCCGACGCGGCCAGTACGAGGGTCTGAAGGCGGAGATCGGGCTCAGTGGGCGCGAACCCGACTACGGGCCATCGCACGTCCACCCTTCGGCCGGGGCGGTCGCGGTGGGCGCGCGGCCATTCCTCATCGCCTACAACATCAACCTCGACTCGGCGGACGTGGAACTCGCCAAGCGGATCGCTCGCCGGGTGCGCGAGTCGGGTGGCGGCCTCCCGAAGGTCCAGGGCAACGGCTTCTGGATCGAGGAGCTGGGACGCGCCCAGGTGTCGATGAACCTCCTCGATTTCGAGACGACACCTCTGTGGCTCGTCTGGGAAACGGTCCGCGAAGTCGCCGCCGAGGACGGCGTCGAACTCGCGGAGTCGGAGCTCATCGGACTCGCCCCGCTGGCCGCATTCCTCGGGGTCGCCGACCGGGCGGGCGCGCCGGTCGAGACTCCGGTCGAGGACCGACTCGCCGCCGCCGCCGGCTTCCTGCGCCTGCGGGACTTCTCCCCGCTGCAGGCGCTTGAGCTCCGCCTCGCCGCGGCCATGGCCGGCACGGATCGGTCCGCCACGTGAGCGGGAGTCAGTTCCGGCTGATCCACGGCGGTCGAAGCGACGACCCGACGCCCGGACTCCTCATCGTCGGTGCCGGGGAGGTCGTGACCGTCGCCGGCGGGCTGCGCATGGGCCTATCCCAGGCGGACGTGGGTCGGCTCTCGGCGGCGGATGTCGGTGGCCCCGATGCTCCCGATGCGCCCGTCGTCGCCTGCTGGGAAGGTCGCTTCGTCGGGGTCGGGCCTCGGGCAGCGGTCGAGACCGCGCTCGAAGCCGCGGGCTATCCCCTCGGCCGGTTCGCCCGCCTGGACGCGGCCGGCGGCTCCGTGACGCCCGGCCTGATCGACCCCCATACCCACCTCCTGTTCGGCGGCTCGCGGGAGCGGGAGTGGCAGGCACGCCAGGCCGGGGCGAGTTACCTCGAGATCCTGGCCGCGGGCGGGGGCATCCTTTCGACCGTCGCCGCAACCCGTGCCGCGACGCCGGACGACCTCCTGACCCACGGCCGGCGTTGGCTCGATGAGATGCTCGGCCACGGCGTCACCACGATCGAGGCGAAATCCGGGTACGGGCTGGACCTCGAGACCGAGATCCGGCTCCTCGAAGCCGCCCACGAACTTGGCGGCGAGGGGCCGATCGAGATCGTGCCGACCTTTCTCGGCGCCCACGCCGTGCCGGCTGAGTTCCGCGCCCGGCCCGAGGGGACGGAGGCGTACGTCCGGTCGGTCATCGAGGATCAACTCCCCGGCGTGGCCGCCCACGGCCGAGCACGATATTGCGATGTGTTCTGTGAGTCCGGCGTGTTCAGCGCCGACCAGTCTCGCCGGATCCTTCAGGCTGCGGCGGGGTTCGGGATGGGCATCCGGCTCCATGCCGACGAACTCGCTCCCTCCGGTGGCGCGGAGCTGGCAGCCGAACTCGGAGCCGCTTCAGCGGACCACCTCGCGACACCATCCGAGGATGGGATCGAGGCCCTGGCGGCGGCCGCGGCCGACGAACGACCCGTGGTCGCGACCGTGCTGCCGGCCACGACCTGGTTCCTCGGGAAGGATCACGGCGCACCAGCTCGCACCTTCATCGAGCATGGGATCCCGGTCGCCATCGGCACCGACTTCAATCCCGGCACGTCGCCCACGGCCAGCCTGCCGCTCGCGATGACGGTGGCGTGCCTGTCGCTGGGACTCACCCCGGACGAGGCGCTCGCGGCGGTGACCATCAACGCCGCCCGGGCGATCGGTCTCGACGAGGAGATCGGTTCGCTCGAAGTCGGCAAGAGCGCCGACCTTGTCATCTGGCGGGTGCCGAGCTCGGATCAGATCCCGTACTGGCCGGCCGCGGACCTGGTCAGGACGGTCGTCAAGCGCGGCCGGGTCGTCCTCGACCGAGGTTGATCCGCGCCGTCGGCGCGGTCAGACCTGTTTGCCGCGAGACTCGAGGAGGACGGTGATCGTCTCGCTCGGGAGACTGGTCGCGGTGACCGACAGCTTGGGCTGGAGGACAGCTTCGGCGCCCATCTCGTGGAAGAAGCGCTTGAGCGCGTCGGCGCAATCGGCTTCGTCCTCGCAGATCGGCATGGGGACCACGATCTGCGGGTCCAGTTGGGCCACGAGTGCGGCGGCCTTCGCCGGCGAGAGGGAACCCCCGAGCGGGACGCAGACGATGTCGACCGGCCCGA
Source organism: uncultured Chloroflexia bacterium (assembly GCA_963720755.1). Lineage (GTDB taxonomy): Bacteria > Chloroflexota > Limnocylindria > Limnocylindrales > CSP1-4 > SPCO01. Next base: position 249,395 of record CAVRGP010000006.1, on the reverse strand, counting down.
TGTCCCCGAGCTTCTCCTCGGACAGGAGATGCCCGATATCGCCGAGGTGGATGGTATGGACGCCATCGACCTCGACCGCAAAGGCGACCTGCTTGCCCAGCTCCGCGCCCTTCGCATCGTCACGATAGGTCCGGACGCCGGTCAGGAGGACTTCCCTGACCTCGTATTCGCCTGGACCGTCCAGCACGAACGCATCATCCAGGCTGGACGGCAGGAGGGTCAGCCCATCCCGTGAGTGCTTGCCTTTGCCTCGCGGCAGCGGGTGATCGTCGGGATGACTGAATGTGACGATATCGCCGGTGATCCCCCGCCCCGTCGGTCCGACGACGGATTGGAACGGATCTGCCACGACGACGGCGTCCTTGCCCCGGAGGCGGATGCAGGTCCGCCCGTACCACGTGAGTTCCATCGCTCCGATTCTGACACAGCGGACCCTACGGCCGCTCCACCGGTGCCGGACAAGGAAAGACCGGAGGCGCCTGCCCAATCGGCGCCTCCGGTCGAGGGAGGGAGGGATAGAACCTTTTGGGTTCGTCCACGGGCTACGTTAGATGGCGCTCGTTGCGGGTCGAGTCGGCAACCGGTTAAGAAAGCGACACCCCACGGCCGGTCTCCGGCGTGTCGCGAAGGCCGTGCGACAATCGCGCCGATGTCACCGACCACCCGGCTCGTCACCACCAGGCGCCCTCGTCGTTTCGCGCTCCTGCTCGGCGTCGTCCTCATGGTTGCGGCCTGCGGTTCGAACCAGGGCTCCGCGGCCCCATCGACGGCTCCATCGTCGAGCCCGGCGCCGCCATCGAGCGCGCCCGCTTCGTCTACTGCGTCGGCATCCAGCCCGGACGCCGGTGCCGGTGCGATCTACGACACGATCGAACAACAGGTGATCGCGATCCGCGGCCTGTCACCGAAGCGGCCCGTGGAGCGCGAGTTCATCGATTCGAACCAACTCCGCACGATGCTGACCGACCAGTTCGACACCGAGACGCCGCCGGCGTACCTGGCCGGGACGGAGCGGCTGTACAAGGCCCTCGGTCTCATCCCGGCAGATTCCGACCTGCGCGCGCTCAGTCTCGACCTGTTGAGCGGAGGGGTCGCCGGCTTCTACCGGAATGACCAGGGCAAGCTCTACGTCGTGTCGTCGGACGGTGCGCCGGGAGCGGCCGAGCGGTTCTACTTCTCGCACGAGTACGACCACGCGCTCCAGGACCAGAATTCGACGATCTTCTCCGACCAGGCCGGGATCCTGGATCAGGGCGACCGGATCCTCGCGCGTCAGGCGATCTACGAGGGCGACGCCACCCTCGTGATGACCCAATGGGCGGCCGGCAATCTCAGCCAGTCGGATCTGCTCGAGTTGCTCAGCGCAGCGAGCGACCCAGCCGCCACGGCCGTGACCGACCGGACGCCGCCGTTCATGGTCGACACCCTTGAGTTCCCATACACGACCGGGCTGGGTTACGTCTCCGGGGTGCAGTCCAGCGGCGGCTGGCCCGCAGTCAATGCCTACTTCGACCGGATGCCGGCATCGACCGAACAGGTCATGCACCCGGAGAAGTACACCGCCAACGAGGCGCCGATCGCGGTGACGTTGCCGGCCGACCTCGCCACGCGGCTCGGGTCGGGCTGGAGCGTCCCGATGGAGGACACCTTCGGCGAGTTCCAGCTCGGCGCCTGGCTGCGCGAGTCGGGCGTCCCGACGGCCACCGCCACGGATGCGGCAGCGGGCTGGGGAGGCGACCGCCTGGCCGTCGTCGAGGGGCCGAACGGGACCTGGGCCGTCGTCATGGACACCGCCTGGGACACCGCGGCGGACGCGGCCGCGTTCGAGGCGGCCGCGACGACGGCGATGGGGCAGGCCGGCGGCGTCGGCCAGGTCCTGCCGGGGGCCGGCGGCACGACGAGGTGGATCCTGATCGCGAGTGACGCCACGACGGCGGGCACGGTGGCCGGGGTCCTGGGGCTCGCCGGCTAGCCGACCGCAGCCCGCCGGCTGTCCCTACATCGACTCGGGCGCGGAGATCCCGAGCAGGCCCAGCACGTTCGCCAGGGTGATCCGGGTCGCGTCGGCCAGCGCAAGCCGTGACGCAGAACGTTCCGGCGCATCCGGGTCCACCACCCGCGCATCGCGATAGAACCCATGGAACGTCGTCGCGAGATCGGTCGCATAGGCCGTGAGTCCGAGCGTTTCCTCGGCCGCGACGGCATCCTCGACGACTTCGGGAAAGCGGACGATCGCCCGGGCCAGAGCGGCTTCCGGCCCGTCGACCAGCGACCCGGCGACATCGCGGGCCGGCGACAGGCCGTTCGACGCCGCCTTGCGCAGGATCGAGGCGATCCGGGCATGTGCGTACTGGACGTAGTAGACGGGGTTCTCGTTGGTCTGCTTCTTGAATACCTCGATGTCGAAGTCGATCTCGGTCGTCACCGCCCGCGACGCGAAGAACCAGCGAGCTGCATCCGGTCCGACCTCGCTGAGGAAGTCGTCGAGCGTGACGAAGTCGCCGCGCCGTTTGGACATCGACACCTGACCACCGTCGCGCACCACATGGACCCAGGCGTACAACAAGATCTGGACCGCGTCGCGGTCGTAGCCCATGGCCCCGGCCGCGTTCCGCAGGCGGGCGACCGTTCCGTGGTGGTCGACGCCCCAGATGTAGATGAGGTGATCGAAGCCGCGGCTGAACTTCTCCGTGACGTAGCCGAGGTCCGCGGCGAAGTAGGTCGGTTCACCGTTGGATCGAAGGATGACCCGGTCCTTGTCGTCGCCGAACGTGGTCGACCGGAACCAGACGGCACCGTCCAGGTCGTAGACATGGCCGTGTTCGCGAAGGCGGTCGACCGCTCGGGTCACCCACCCTTCGTCGTGCAGGCGCGCCTCGCTCGTCCACACGTCGAAGTGGACGCCAAGGGTCGCCAGGCTCGCCTCGATGCCAGAACGTACCCGCCCGGCCGCCCACTTGCCGACGAGACCATCCGTGTCGGCACCCTGCGTCGTGGCCGCCGCCCAGACGTCGTCCGGAAGCGACGCCACGAGTTCGTCGACGTAGGCGCCCTTGTAGCCGTCCTCCGGGATGGGCTCCCCCCGCCGGAGGGCCGCGACCGTCGCACCCAGGTTCCGGATCTGTCCGCCCGAGTCGTTGAAGTAGTACTCGCGGGTGACCCGCTGCCCGCCGGCTTCGAGGACCCGGCTGAGGAGATCGCCGATGAATGCGCCCCGGGCGTTGCCGACGTGGAGCGGTCCCGTCGGATTGGCCGACACGAACTCGACATTGACGGCGCGGTCTTCGCGGGTCGCGACACGGCCCCAGCCTGCCGGGTCGGCCAGGATCGACGCGATCGTCGTCTCCATGGCTCCGTCGCGGAGGCGCATGTTGAGGAACCCCGGCGGCGCGACCTCGGCCGTTGCGATCGGCGACTCGACGTCCTGCCCGCCTGCGGTCGTCCGGGTCGCAGCCTTGGTGAGTTCGGCCGCGAGCACCGTCGCGATCGCGCTGGGCGACATGCGGTATGGCCGGGCGAGACGCATCGCCAGGTTGCTGGCGAAGTCGCCGTGTACGGGATCGGCCGGTCGCTCGACCTCGACCTCAGGCCGGACGGCATCGGCAGGCAACGGCGGCAGGGATCCTGACTCGATCGCGTCCGCCCAGGCACGGCTGACCGCCGCCCGAACGTCGGAGCGGATCGGCGCGGGCACGTTCGACAAGAGATCGGACACGAAGGGCATGGTACCCGTTGACGCGCTCGAGCCCGGGGCAACCTCATCGATACGGATCATGATCGGAAGTCGTCATCCCGACCGGAGTGGTTGGCGGTGTTCTGATGAGGTCCGAATGGGTGACCTTCGTACTGGACAGTCGTGGTACCCGGGACGCATCATTCACGAGTTATCTATGGCGGTCGCGGGTACGGGACGCCACTTGCCCATTCATCCATGTCCGTACCGAGGAGACTTATCGCCCATGAGGATCCGGAGGTTCAGCGCCCTTGCTGGGGCGCTCCTGCTACTGGCATTGCCGGCCAGCGTTGCCGCTCACGACGCGAGCGCGTCGCTCGACTGCAGTGCGAACGGGACGGTCCTGACCGTGTCCGGCTCGAATTACCCAGGTGGCTCGACCTACACCTACGCGATCGACGGCGCCGCCGACTCAGCTCCGGTGAACGCCAACACCGGCGCACCGGACACGTACGCGGCGGGCGCGCCGACCGAATCGCACACTGCGATCGTGAAGTTCCACTCGAACGACGGCAAGACCCAGTACGACTACGTCTTCGAGCTGTCGGCCCCCGCCTGCGTCGACCCCACGCCGACGCCGACTCCAACGCCGACGCCGACGCCAACGCCGACGCCAACGCCAACGCCAACGCCGACCCCCACGCCAACGCCGACACCCACCCCCACGGCGACGCCGACTCCGACGCCCACGACTGAAGAGACGCCGACCCCGACCCCGACATCGACCCCGAGCGGCGGCGTCCAGGGCGCGACGGATGTCCCGACCGCCCCGCCGACCGACTCGGTCAGTGGATCGACCGGCGGACCGAGTGACATGCTGCCGATCCTGTTCCTCGTCTTCGGTGCGATCGGCATCGGTGCCGTCGTCCTGACCCCCGCCCGGCCACGCCGCCAGCGGTAACCCGACACGCCGGGTTCGCCGGCGAACGACCCCGATCCTGACGAAGGCCCGGCTCCACTGAGGGAGCCGGGCCTTCTGGTTTCCTCGATGACCGGCAGGTCAGGACGGCCCGTGGCCATCGGTCCTGCCCGGGTCCTGGTGACCGGTGTCGCCGGGCAACGTTTTCGGTCGTGACGTCCGTTGCGGAGAGGTCCGGATTCGGAGGTTCCGGTGCGGTCGGACGGTCGCCATCGGTACTGGACAGGCCTAGTACCCGGGCACATCATCGTCCACGTATTCATGACTCGCGGGGCACGGTACGGGACGCCGCAAGTCGATCGTCAAGCCATCCGTACAGATCAGAATCGGGGAGAATGCTCATGAGGATCCGGAGGTTCAGCGCCGTTGCTGGGGCGCTCCTGCTGCTGGCTCTGCCGGCCAGTGTCGCAGCCCACAACGCGAGCGCGTCGCTCGACTGCAGTGCGAACGGGACGGTCCTGACCGTGTCCGGCTCGAATTACCCAGGTGGCTCGACCTACACCTACGCGATCGACGGCGCCGCCGACTCAGCTCCGGTGAACGCCAACACCGGCGCACCGGACACGTACGCGGCCGGCGCGCCGACCGCGTCGCACACCGCGATCGTGAAGTTCCACTCGAACGACGGCAAGACGCAGTACAACTACACGTTCAACCTGTCCGCCGGGGCCTGTGTCCAGCCGACGCCGACACCCACGCCGACGCCAACGCCGACGCCGACGCCGACGCCGACACCCACACCGACGCCAACGCCGACGCCGACACCCACGCCGACTCCTACACCCACGCCGACGCCGACACCTACTCCTACGCCCACGCCTACGCCCACGCCTACGCCAACTCCGACTCCGACGCCCACGACTGAAGTGACGCCGACGCCGACCCCGACATCGACCCCCACCGGTGGTGTCGAGGCAGCGACCGACGCCCCGACCGCCCCGCCGACCGACGTGGCCGGTGGATCGACCGGCGGCACGAACGACATGCTGCCGATCCTGTTCCTCGTCTTCGGTGCGATCGGCATCGGTGCCGTCGTCCTGACCCCCGCCCGGCCACGCCGCCAGCGGTAACCCGACCTGCCGGGTTCGCCGGCGAACGACCCCGATCCTGACGAAGGCCCGGCTCCACTGAGGGAGCCGGGCCTTCTGGTTTCCTCCGCAGATCAGCGACGGCCGGTCAGCGGATCCCCGTGTCATAGGAAAAGCTCACGACCGCGGGAGTCGAGGCACCGACGGTGACGGGTTGTGGGGACGGCGTTCCGAGCAACCCGACCACAGGCATCGCCTGAACGACGTACCGACCCGCCGGGACGCCGACCCGGAAGGAGCCATCCTCGCCCGTGGTCGTCCTGGCAACCTCCGCATCGGACGAGTCATGAACGACCACGACCGCACCGGCGACCGGGCGCGGCGCGCAGCTGGGGTCGGGCGGCATCCGCTCGACGGGACAGACCGGGCCAGCCAAGGCGCTGCCCGTGATCTCAAAGATCTCGTCGCTCGAGCGTGCGCCGGGTCCGCCGCCGCCGCACGCGACGAAGACGAGGAGCAGGGCCGCGAACGCGATCGTTCGTATCGACTGGTTCGTCACGGTCGTCGGACGGTCGTCGGGCGGTCGGAGTTCCGCTGACGGCAGCGGCAACAGAGCCACACGGCCCGCCGCAGCCGCCCGGACGGCCCTAGCCGCAGCGGGCCGGCCGACCGAGGATCACCGTGGCAATCCAGGCGGCGGTGCCGTCTGCAGGAGCGCCGATGAGCCGGGCGACACCTACCCGGGGCGTGCACCCGGGTCGTACCATCGGGTCGTCGTTCGACGGAGGTGGGGTGTCATGGAGGATCGGCTGTACCGTTCTCAGGATGATCGGATGCTGGCCGGCGTCGCGGGCGGGCTGGCCGAGCATTGGGACGTCGACCCGTCGCTCGTCCGCATCGCCTGGGTGTTCCTTGCGATCTTCACGGGGGGCCTTGCCCTGGTCGTGTACATCATCATGGCGATCGTCGTCCCGGAGCAGGATCCGCGAGCATCAGGGGCCGATCGAGCGAGCGCGCGGGCATCGCGTCACGAGGCGAGAGCTGCCCGACGGGCCGAGCGACGGGCACGCCGCGCTCGCGGCGATCGCCCGATCGGCGGCGCACTTGTCCTTGGCGGCCTGCTCATCGTCGTGGGCGCGACCTTCCTGGTCAGGGAATGGTGGCCCCAGATTCGACTTCGACTGGCTCTGGCCGGCGGCCCTGATCGTCCTCGGGGTGGTCGTCCTCGCCGTCGGGTGGGACCGGCGGGATCGTTCGAGTGAGACGACCGAAGCCACCGGGCCGTCCGAGGCGACCGAGGAAGGCACGTGAGTCCAACGCGTCGCGGGCCACTGATCGGCGCGACCTGGCTGATCGGGCTCGGGACCATCTTTCTCGTACAACGGGGCGCGGGCTGGTCCTGGAGTCAGGCGTGGCCGATGTTCGTCATCCTGGCCGGCGTGGCCGCGTTCGTCGGCGTCCTGGTTCGAGGTTTGCGCGGAGCCAGCACGCCGTGGTCGCTGACCTGGCCGATCGTGTGGATCGTGGTCGGTGCACTGCTGCTCGGGAGCACGACCGGTTCGCTGCAGGCGGCCCCCGGCGACCTCATCGCCGAGTGGTGGCCATGGGCGCTCATCGTGCTGGGCATCTGGTTCCTGATCGGGGCGTTCGTGACTGGGGGCCATCGAGTGGAAACGTTGACGGTTCCGCTCGGCGACGCGAAGCAGGCCGAGGTCAGGATCAAGTTCGGCGGCGGGGAGCTGGTCACCCATCGGGCCGCGCCGGGGGCGCTGGTCGATGGTTCGTTCCAGGGCGGCGTGCGACATCGGGTGGACAGCCCCGGCCGCGTCGAGCTTCGCCAGGACCCGGACTCGGGCGTGCCCTGGTTCGACCATGAATCGCGCTGGGATGTCGGTCTGACCGCGGAGGTTCCGCTCGACCTGCGGCTCGACGTCGGTGCCTATCGCGGGACGGTCGATCTTCGCGACCTGCGCATCGCCACGCTCGAACTCCACACGGGAGCGAGCGACACCATGGTCCGGCTACCGAAGGCCGCCGGAGCCACGTCGGTCATGGCCCAGGCGGGAGCCGCGTCGCTGACCCTCGAGGTGCCCATGGGTGTCGCGGCCCGGATCCGGACGCGGATGGCGCTTGGCACCAGCCAGGTCGATCAGGCGCGTTTCCCAAGGGTCGGCGACGTCTATCAATCCGTCGACTACGCCACCGCCGCGAACCGCGTCGATATCGATGCGCAGGGCGGCGTCGGCGCCATCAAGGTGGTCGGGGGCACATAGTCCGGGCGCAGCAGGGGAGCGGCCCGGGGTCATCGCCTGCGTGGCTCAACTTGGACTCTCGATCAATTGGACGCGGGTTGACGAGTCGACTTGGATTGCATAGGATGTACGGACGTTGCACGTACAAGGACGATGACATGGAAGCCCGTATCGACCACGACAGGCGATGAGTCAGAAGAACGCTCGGCTCGAGGTCCGAGTTAGTGCCGAACAGCGCCATTTGCTGGATGAGGCTGCGACCGTGAGCGGTATGACGGTCAGTGGCTTCGTCCTGTCCCATGCCACTGAGGCCGCTCGGACAGTACTGGCAGACCGCGTTGTGTTCGAGTTGCCGGTGGAACGATGGAATGCGTTCGTCGATCTGCTCGATCGCGAAACCCGCCCGATGACGGGGCTTGCCGCGTTCCTGGCAAGACCTAGCGTCCTTGACGAGGCTTGACGAGCTTCAGCCCGATCGAACTGCTCGGACGTGATCACGACGTTGGGTCGTTCGATTGCGGTTCCGAAGCCCAGTCGGATTGGCTCCGCCGGCATGCGCACAACGCGCAGCAGGCGGGGTCCGCCAGGGTCTACGTCGTCTGCTTGTCGGAAACGCACACCGTGGTTGGCTACTACGCCTTGGCCGCGGGATCCGTCACCCACGAAGAGGCCCCGCCGCGAATGCTCAAGGGCCTTGGGCAACACCCGGTACCCGTCGTACTCCTGACCCGGCTCGGAACGGACCGAAGCTCACAGGGCCGAGGTCTCGGCACAGCGCTCGTGCAGGATGCATTCCTGCAGACGGCTGCAACCGCGGAGCGAGTCGGTGTTCGCGCACTGCTAATCCACTGCGAAACGCCTGCCGCGCGAGACTTCTACCTCGGGATTGACCCGGGCTTCGAGCAGTCGCCCACGGACGCGCTTCACGTCGTCCTGTTGATGAAGGACCTTCGCGCGGCACTCGAAGCCGCCAGACGGGCTCAAGCGAGGCAGATGCAGGAGGACACCACCGGGCGGGAGACGCCTCCGTGAGGAGGTCAACCGGGTCGCCCATCGGCCACGCCCGGGGAGTAACTCCACCTGTGCGGCGGAATGTCTAGGCCCAGGCAATCGACGACACAACTGGCACAGAAACGGCCTGATCGGTTTCCCACAATCTCAGGGTTGGAAGGTGATTGGAAGAACCGGACGTTGGAGCGGGCATCCCATGCGATGCCTGCCAGCCAGGTCGAACCGTCGTTCTGTTGCTGGAGCCAGGCGCACGCATCACCAAAGGCCCTGTGCCAACAGTTATCAGCTATTCGAGCGCTGTGCTAACCCCGCGAGCACGAACGTTCGCCCCGCTCCGCTGAACGTGAACAACAGGATTACATACGAGCATCGCCTATACTCGCCATCGCGCCGACATAGCTCAGTGGTAGAGCAGCTGTTTCGTAAACAGCAGGTCCTCGGTTCAAGTCCGAGTGTCGGCTCCACTCCTTTCGTGCGTGAGGCGCCAGAAACGTGCGCTCGCCTGGCGCGATGCCGAGTCATCTACCCTGAACGTGTGGTGTCCAACGACGAGAAGCCGATCATGCTTTTCGAGACGGTCGAGCGATGGGAGTCGTGGCTGAACGAGAACCTCGACCACGTCGGGGTGCGACTGCAGATTCGCAGGAAGGCGTCGAACGCGCCCGGCATCACCTACGACGATGCTCTCGATTTGGCTCTGTGCTACGGCTGGATCGATGGTCAGGTTAAGGGCCTCGACACCGACTATTTTCTGCAGGTGTTCACGCCGCGCCGCGCACGGTCGGTGTGGTCGCAGCGCAATGTCGAGATCATCGCCCGCCTGACTGACGAGGGTCGCATGCGCGCCTCCGGTATCGAGCAGGTGCAGCGGGCGCAGGCCGACGGTCGCTGGGAGGCGGCGTATCGGCAGAAGGGCGCGCAGATTCCCGAAGACCTGCAGGCGGCGCTCGACGCATCCCCCGCGGCCGCGGCGACCTTCGCCGCGTTGAGCGCGCAAGGGCGCTTCAGCATCGTGTTCCGGTTACTCGCGCTCAAGCGCGCCGAGACGCGAGCCCGCAAGATCGAAACCTACGTCGACATGCTCGCGAGAGGCGAGTCGCCGATTTGAGCTCGACCGCACGCGGCGGAACCCATCGCCCAAACGGCCAAGTAGATACCGCGGTCGTCGCGACCGGCTCCGAGAAGGCAGCCGCCCACCTCCTCGGCCCGCGCACTTCCTCGGCCCGCGCACTCGACCGTGAAGCACCACCTGGCGAATGCGCGGTCCAAGGTCGGGGCCGAGACGACGGCGCAGCTCGTGTGGATCCTCGTCCCGCGGTTGCCGGATGCAGCGGCCCGAACGCGTCGGACGAATTGATGCCCTCGTCGCTGCTCTGGCATAGTCTCGAGTGATGGAGACGAATCGAAACCCGCGGCTGGACGAGCTCATCGCCTCGAACCCTGGCTGGAAGGGCGAGATGGTGGCTCGGCTCCGTGCCGCGATCCATGCGGCCGATCCGGACATCGTCGAGACCTGGAAGTGGGTCTCGGCAAAGCTCCCGGGCACTCCCTGCTTCGAACACGACGGCATCGTGTGCCACATCAATGTCCTCAAGGAGCGGGTCCGCCTCACGATGAGTGACGGCGCGGCACTACCCGACCCGCAGCACCTCTTCAACGCGTACCCCGACAGCAGTCGGCGGCGCGGCATCGACTGGTATGAGGGCGACGCGTTCGACCCGGCGGCCGTCGAGGCCATCGTTCGGGCCGGCGTGGCGAAGCGCCGGGTGTAGCTGAACGGCGCCCCGGAGGAGGAGCGGTTCTACCGGCCGCTTGCGGGATTCGTGTCTGCAGCCTCCTGTGAGCTCGCCGATACCTGCCGTTTGCACCGATTGGTAATCAGCAGGTCCTCGGTCCAGATCCGAGTCTCCGCTCCACTCCCCTTCCGGTGGGAGGCCGACCGGACCTTCGCCGCCGGCCAAGGGCAATACGCGAACCACACCGTCGGCTCGATCCAGTCGGGGATGCCTGGCTGCGGGGGCCTCACCTACGCTTCGGCGCCGGACCGCCCAAGAGGAGCGCGGCCGACAGAGCGACATCGCGGTCCCGCATGCCCGCGTCATATGGGCGCCCCTGAGCGCGCCACCACGGTGGGGTCGCGTCCCGGTCGCGGCGGTCAGCGAAGCAACGCGAGCAGGAATGCGGCGATGATCGCCAGAAAGGCGAGTGCGTACTGCAGTGCGTCCATCGATCGGTCGGTCTGGGCACGCATGTCACGCACGACGCCGACGTCCTGTCCATGAGTGCGGGGTCGGTCCACCATAGGGTCTCGGCTCCTGGTCGCTTCACGGATCTTGTCCCGAATCTGGTCCCCGCGAGCATCGTCGCTAGCGCGTTCCGCGGAGGCGCGCGAGCACGTCGCCCGGATCACCCGGGTCTCCTGACATGGTCGAATCACAGCCGAGGCTGTCGCGACATACGGACGGCATGAACCCATCGCAGGCACGTGACGTTGCCCTCCGGCGTCGCGACCCAGAGTCGCGACCCTACCGTTTGTCATACACCCGCAACGCCGAGGAAGCCCTGGTCGCGACCGTGAGTGACGTCCAGTGGCCCAGCATGCCCTTCTCGGATAGAGGGAATCATTTGGGATCTGAGTTTTCGCCGTGGGTGACGCGAGGCAGCGGTCTGGCGGTCGGCGCCGGTCTGGCGATCGGCCTCATGGCGCTGGCTGTCGCGGCCTCGGGCGTCTTGGTGCTGTTGTTCATCGCGATCGTCCTCGCCTCGGCCATCGAGCCGATCATCGGATCGGTCAGGGGTCGGCTCCCTGTCGGACGCGGCACGTCGATCCTGCTCGTCTACCTGTCGTTCTTCATCTCCGTGGTCGGGCTCGCGCTCGTTGTCGTCCCGATCGCGATCAGCCAGGGAGAGCAAGTGGCGGCCGGGCTACCCAGGTTCTTCGACTCCGCCAACGCATGGGCTTCGACGTTGCGCCCGGAGATCCTGTCGACGTCCGTGTCCGCCGTCACCGCGTCGGCGGCCAAGGTCGTGGGCGCGAGCCCGCCACCTGGCACCGAGGAGGTGACCAAGGTCGGCACGTTTGCCGCTGAGGCGGCCATCACCTTCACGACCCTACTGACGATCGTCTTCTTCTGGCTAGTCGAGCACGCTCGGCTGCAACGATACCTGCTCGCCTACGTCGCGCCGGAGCGACGAGCCGGTATCCGTGACGCCTGGAACGACATCGAGAGCCGTCTGGGGATGTGGGCCCGCGGCCAGCTCCTCTTGATGGCGGCGATGGGCCTGGCGACAGGGCTTGCCTATACGTTCCTGGGCCTTCCCGTGGCCCTGCTCCTGGCACTCGTCGCCGCTCTCGCGGAGGCTATCCCGATCGTCGGTCCATTGCTCGGTGCGATCCCGGCGGTCCTCGTGGCGGCGACCGTGTCCCCGCAGCTGGCGATCGAGGTGGCCCTCGTGTACGTCGTATTGCAGCTCGTCGAGGGCAGTGTCCTTGTGCCGATGATCATGCGCAACGCCGTCGGCATTTCCCCACTGTTCGTGTTGCTTAGCCTGCTAGTCGGCGGCGCGGTCGCGGGGATCCTCGGTGCACTCCTGGCGGTGCCGATCGCCGCTTCCGTCGAGATCATTCTCACCCGGTTCCAGGCCCGGGAGATCCCTGTGGCGGAGGATGTCGCTGCCATCAAGTCCAGTGAACCGGCACCTGAAGATGGTCGGCCAGCGAAGCAAGACGCGGCCGAGGCGGTGGCGGCGCCATGAGCAGCGTCGTCCGCCTGGCGCAGCCACCTCCGGCGCCTCCCGAACGGGTCGAGGACTTCGTAGTCATCGGGCAATCCGTCGAGGATCCCGTGGCGATGTGGGCGGCAGTGCGCCGCGCGGTCGCCAGCGACGCCGCGGATCTCCCGGCATCTCCGGGTGATGCGCCGCCGCGAGTCTGGGCGTGGCGGGCCACCGGAGACCGAGCGGCTGCTCTCGCGAACCGTGCCATCAACCAGGGCGCGACTCGGATCGTGATCCTCCCGACGTCCATCGTGCTGGACGGCCCGTCACGTCCGTTGGAAACGATGGCGGCCCGGGCTGCTCTCGCCCCGATCATCGATTCCCATCCAGGTGTGGACTTTCAGGTGCTTGGGCTGTCACCAGATCACGCCGAGGTTGCAAGTCGAGTCATCCAGATGCTCCGCGCCGAACAGCCGACGGCGGTCGGGCTCCTCGATGCGGCACTCGCCCGGATTTTCGGAACTCATCTCGATGAGGTGGGCCGCTTCCTGGCTGTCCTGCGCGAAGGACTCCCGGATGGCACGAGGATCTATCTCCGCGGTAGTGCGGTGAACGGACGAAGCTACGAGACGGGCGTTCCATTCGATGGGCGTGGATTCGGCAGCAGCGATCTGGACCTCGTGGTGGTCGGCGACAAGGCAGCAAGAGCATGGGTCCCTGATGCTCGTCTGCTCGGCGGATTGAACACCTTGCCCCTTAGCGATCAAGCGCGCTGGGTCGCTCCCACGTTGGACCCGACGCGGGACGCTGCCCAACGGATCGCGGGACGTCCTGTGAGCCTGCAATCGATGGCCGGATGGTTCTTGGAGTTGCGGGCCGTCGTCCAGGGTCAGCAATATGTCGAGCTGGACCCAGCGGATTGACGCTGCGACTCGTCGGATACAACATCCGCTTCGGTGGTCGTCGACGCAAAATGGCCATCGCTGCCGTCCTTGAGCGGATCCGCGCGGACATCGTCGTCCTGCAGGAGGCGACCGACCCGACAGTCGTCGACGCCCTCGGCAGCGCGCTTGACCTTGAGGTCGTCGCGACGGCCCAAGGGGCGTCGGTCGCTGTGCTCAGCCGATCCAGGGTGGAGGACGTCACATGGGGGCAGCTCCGACCCGGGCGCGCCTTCGTCTCCCTGCGACTCGTCGATCACGACGTGCGCGTCTTCGCGGTACACCTATCGTCCGGCCTGTCACGACGAGGCGAGGCCGTTCGCCTGATCGAGGTCGGAAGTCTGCTCGAGTCTGTCGCGGCGGGTCCGGGACGTGCGCGGTCCGTGATCGCGGGTGACCTGAATTCGATCGCCGTCGGCGACGTCCCGTTGGTCGCCATGCTGCCCGCCTGGATCAGGATCATGCTCCGGTTCGACGGTGGTATCCGATCCGAGGTTATGGCGGCGTTGGCCGGGGCGGGTCTGGTCGACGCCTACCGACATCTCCACCCGACCGAGCCTGGCCTGACGATGCCCACTGCGCGTCCGACGGTCCGACTCGACTACACGATGCTTGGGTCAGCTCTGATCGAGGAGCTGGTCGAGTGCGCCCCGGCGGACGAGGATCCGAGTTTGCTCACGCGGGCTTCGGATCACCTTCCGTTGGTCACCGTGCTCGACGTCTGACCATTCCGGCGCTCAGACAGGGGTGCCCTCGCTGGCGGCGCGCGTCGCGATCCGCCTCTGTCCAGCGTCCTGGCTGTCCTCGCTGGTCGATCCGCTGACCGCAATTGACTCCGGCGGCGATCCTGGGTCGACGTCCGTCGGGTCGAACCGCAGCGATCGAAGCCATCGACGAAGGGTGTGGTGGACGGCAACGGGCCCAACCAGCTGGCCCTCGATCGCCAACTCCGTCGGATGCAGAAGGAACGGCTCTCCCTGCCATCCACCGAGACCGCCGTGCGAGCCGACAAGATCCTCGTACGACACGACCTGGCCCGTATCGGCATCGTATGGTCCGATCACCGTCAGGTCGCCTGCATTGGAGAACGCATCAAGCCGTCGAAGGCTCTCTCGTGCGAGCGGCCCGAACGGCTCCAACGGGTCGGTCCCCACGATCCGTCCGGACGCCAGCCAGTGCTCGCCGGAGCGGGAGATGACGACGGGTCCGTCAGCCTGTGAATGGCACATGACCAGACCTACGCCCGCGTGCTCGATCAAGCCCGGGATGAGGGCTGGGTACGCCATTTCGATGTCCTCGCGGTCCACCCGATCGTCTGACATCGTCAGATACAGCAGCGCCAGATTGCCCGACGCACACGCCACCAGGGCACCATCGTCGTCTGCGGCCGACCGACGAGTTCGTCTTCGAGCGGCGCGCCGAGCCACCGTCTGCCTGGCTCCGCGACCTCGGCCGAGTTCGCCGAGGATCACTCGGCCGATCCCGCGGTACTCCCATGCCCCTCCGCGAGTGGAGGGTGGCGACGGGTCGTCCATGAGTCGTCGCGCAACGTCCTCGAGCGATTCGCCGTACGCCTGCGTGAAGGGCTGGCCGAGGCACTGGCCGTGGTCGGAGAGGAAGACGAAGGTGTAGGGCCGGGGCGCATCGCGGGCGGCCTTCATGAGGCTGTGGATCGTCCGGTCCAGCCCGTCGAGAGCATCGACCGCCTCGGCGCGTTCGGGCCCGACGTGGTGGGCCAGGGCGTCGTACCCGGTGTAGTCGACGTAGATCGACGGCGCACGACCGAACATCTCCTCGATGACCAGGGCGGTCGTGAGATTCCGCAGCGAGACGTTGGTCAATGCACGTTCGAAGGCGTAGTGGAAGTCGCGCCGAATCCGCGGTTCGATCCCTCGCCCGTGCTGCCGTTCCCGCTGGTACAACTCCTTGGCGACCTCGCCCAGGGTCAGCACAAACAGACGGATGTAGTTGACCTGACTCACGAAGATGCCGCGGAGACGGCGTGGGTCGTCCGGCGCCGGGGTGTCCTCCATGATGGTGGCCATGGTTAGGTAGCTCCGAGCAGCGTCTCCGGTCACCAGATTCCCGATGCTCGCGCCGTCGTCGGCGAGGAGGCCGTGGCCATTCGACCGGCGCTTGACGATCTCGGAGGCGCCCTCGGGGGTGTTCGCGACGACCAGGGTCTTCGACGATTTCTCGAACCAGCGGAACCCGGGCATCTCGTCGTTGTCGCCGTGCAGGATGCCTGCCTGACTCACGGGCGTGACCGGTGGCAGCAGCGTGGACCATGGGTCGAGCCGATACCTGCCGCTCTGGACGAGATAGGCGAGGGTCGGCATCCTCCCGGCGCGCATCTCGTTCTCAAGGACGGGCCGACTCAGGCCGTCAAGTTGGACCATCAGCAGCCCGGGCTCCACGGTCCGCGGCTGCCCGAACTCGCGGCCAGCCAGCCTGCGCACCTGGGTGCCGTGATACGAGTCGTCGTCCGATGCGCGCAGGATCTCGGCCATGATCGCGTTGAGGATCGTGAGCAGGGCGGCGTCCCGGACGGCTGCGTCCAGCGTCCCGACATGAACCCCTGGGACGATCGCACCGGTGAGCAACACGATCGGGACCTGGAGGAGGAACCCGACGGTCGGGACCGCGATGGCGGGTAGTGGTGAGAGCGTGAGCAACAGGGCGGGGCGTAGGAGCGCATTGAGAAGGGTTATCAGGGTCGCGGCCAGCACCACCGATGACAGTCCGCCGATGTCAAGATCCGGTGAGAGCGTGGAGATGGTCAGGAGGGCTGCGCCGGTCGCGACTGCTGACAACAAGGACCGCCGGATCAGGGCGAGTCGGGTGGCCCTCCATTCCCCGATGAGACGGGCCTGATCCCGGTAGAACGCGAGCCCCTTCACGTTCGGTGCCCTGCGGTGTGGCGCGACCACGGGCGTCGAGCCCACGTCCGGGGCCCGACCTCGAACGCGAGAGCGACGATGAGTAACCACCCGAGGCCGGCGGCAATGCCGCCGATGACATCGGTGAGGTAGTGGTAGCCGAGGTAGATCCGACTGAACCCGACGGCTACGGAGATGAGGAGCGCAAGCACGATCGACGCCGACCCGATCCTCCGGCCGAAGGTGACCCACAAGATCATTGCCATCGCCATGTAGAAGACGACCGTGTTCATCGTGTGGCCGCTAGGAAAGCTGTAGTCAGGCAGGACGTGCGCCCATGGCAGGGCCGGTCGGGGACGGTGGACGATCACTTTCAGCAGACCGTTGAGCGCGATGCTCCCGCCGATCGCCGCCGCCAGGAACATGGCCCGGGCACGGTAACCGTGGGACAAGAGCAGTACCGTCGTGATGGCAAAGAGCCCAGCAACGATCGGGATCGACCCGAGGGTGGTGATGCCGGTCATCGCCACGTCCAGGCCCGGTGATGCGATCGCGTGCAGGAATGGGTTCGCGACCGCATCAAGCGCGAACGCTTCCTGCAGGTAGATCCGGTCGGCGACGAACGCGAAGATCAGCAACGCCACGAAGGCGATCGCAAAGCCGATCACCAATCCAGCCACACCGACCCGGCCCGGCGTCGCGGGCGGCAGGAGCGGGGCGGTCGTCTCCGGCTCCTCGCCCGATATAGGCGGATCGTTCTCGTCCTTCACGTCCTGGGAACCATCACGGTCAGGGCTCGCGGACGGATGGATACGGTGATCGGGGTGCGACCGAGAGACCCTCCATCGGTCTCTACGCGACGGCGAGGGGTCGTGGCGATCCGGACCGAGCGAGCTCTCGCGTGATACACGCGACTACCGTCGGTCGAGCCCAGATCCATCCCTCGCAGAGCTGCCCATCCCGCCATCAGCGCCGGCAACGGGCCGTCGGCCTGGATGATGAAGACGTCCAGCCTGCCATCATCGGGCTGCACCTCTTCGGCGGTGAGGCCCGGACCGATCCGCCCGCAATTCGCAATCAGCACCTGTGCCGCGTCGGTCTTCCGGCGAACCCCGTCGATCGTGATGTCGTGGTGCACATCGTGGATGTTGCCGGCTTCGAGCACCGCGTTGGCGACGTATGCGAGCTTGCCCCAGCGCCCCTTCTGTTCACTGTCGGTTCGCTCCATGACGTTCGCATCGAATCCGACGCCGCAGGCGACCGTGAACGCTCGACGCTTTCCGTCGATGCACAGGCGGCCAACGTCGATCCGACGACGACGGCCGCCGAGGGCGATACCGACAGCCTGCGCCTGATCCTCTGGGATCTCGAGGTTGCCGGCGAGCAGGTTACCCGTCCCGGTCGGGACGATCCCCAACCCGACCTTCGTGCCCTCAAGGGCCGTGGCCACCTGTTGGACGAGCCCGTCGCCCCCGACTGCCACGACCAGATCGCAACCATCCCTGACCGCCTTCCTAGTCGCGCGGCGGACCTTGCGCTTGCGCTTTACGACCTTGGTGTCCGCTCGCACGCCCTCTGCAGCGATCAAGAGGCCGACTTCAGCAACGACCGCGGCGACCGGCCGGCCAGTGCGCCTCCGTCCGATGACCAGGACGCGTTCGGGGGCGCCGCGCTTGCGCTTGTGCCCAGATCCGCCCACTCAAGCGTCCCGCTCGATGGTCGCGCTCGGCTGATCGGTCGGGCGCTCACGTTTCCTCCGGCGCTCCAGGGTGGTCGCCGACCACGCGAAGAGCGCCACGCAGCCGACGCCGCCGAAGGCCGACGCGATGACGTCGCTGGGGTAATGGGCGCCGACTGCGACGCGCGAGATGGCGACCCCAATGACGATGAGCGTGAACATCAGGGGTATCAGCACGCGCAGCGCGATTGGCAAGCTGCTTTGCCACATCAGCACGGCGATGATCCCATACATGGTCACCGCTTCAAGCACATGTCCGGAGGGGAAGCTATACACGACGCCGACGGTAGCCTCGTCGTACCCGGGCGGACGTGGTCGTGCCACGACCTGCTTGACGATCTCGCTGCCTGCCGTGACGGCGATGAGCACGATGGCCACGACGATCGCCTCGCGCCAACGTCTAAGCAGCAGAAGACCGAGGACGATCGATGCGCCGAGGGCGATCAACGGAAGATTGGCCGATGCAGACAGTCCTCGCCAGGCGTCCATGTAGGGCGATAGCCTCTGACCGGCGGCCAGGAGCGGTTGGTCGAAGGCGAAGACCGCCCTGCCTGCGACCAGTAGCGTCATGAGGGCGAACCCCCCAAACCCCAGGAAGGCAACGGCGAGCCAAGCCAACGAAACCGATCGATCGACATCGGTTTCGGCCGGTAGGTCGGAGCGCCGCCGCGCCTGGGCGGCTGGCGGAGGCATCCGTCGGGCGTCGCTCGGGTGGGAGGTGTCATGTGCTGCCATGTGTTGCTCCTCGGCGCGATCGCTCATGCCCTGGAAGGTGAGTGCTCAAGATTGGAAGCAGGCGGTGGGAAACGTAGCCGCAGCCACCGTCCAGACGCTCGACGTTGAACGTTCCGGGTATTGCAAGGACGCGGCAATCTGCGCCGCCGGCTCTTCAGGCTTCGAGCAGCAAGGAATCTGCAACGTGACCGCGCCCGGACCGATGGACTGCCTGAGCCTCATCGACCGCTACGTTCGCTCAACGAACGATGCCCGGCGGGTGGCCGGCACTGAGCTTGAATCAGGAGAAACCGACATGGACCAGCATCCCCCGATCGCGCCACCCGACCCGACCAACGGGTCCGCGCACCCAATCCGACAGATCGAGAGGATCATCGACGATCTCGCAACCTACGCGACGCCGGTCGTTCGCGAGATCGCCGCACGGGCGGCCGAACTCGCTGCCAAGGCCGGCCAGGCGGCCGGGCCGCTGGCTCAGCGCGCCGCGGACAAGACCGACGTCGCTGGTGGACGGCTGGCTGAGAAGAGCCGCGGGATCGCCGCGGACCTGCGACGAGAAACGACGGGGGTCGATTCCTCGCTGGCTGATCCATCGCATCCTGACCTGGTCTGAGGTGTCTGGGCATGCCACCCCCACTGATGTCGGCTCAGGAGGTCCTGGTCGTTGGGGCGACTGATCTCATGCCAGCGATCCTGTCATGACGATCCTCTTGACCATCGTGGGCATGGTCATCCGGTTCGCCGCCGCCATCCTGACCACGACTCTCGGATGGGCTAGTTCGCTCCTGTTCGGGCGCGTACAGCGTTCACATCAAGTCTTCGTCGTATCGATGCTTGCCGGGGCCCTCCTCTGGGTGGCGCTGATCGTTGTCGCCATCGTCCGGCCGCTGGTGTCGATCGGTCTCGGCCTGCTACCACACCCGCCATCGGTCACCGAGTCCCTGATCCATGCGGTGGTCCTGGGCGGCATCGCCATCGTGCCCGCGGCGGTGGGCCTGTGCGCCGCACTCGTCCCGTCGGGTGACGATCGACCCACCGGGTTGGCGCTGGTGCGCGAAGCGCTGCGAGGCTACCTGCTGACGCCCATCCTCGGTGGCCTCATGCTGTTCCTCCCAGCCGTGGGGATCTCACGCAAGGTACGGAGCGCCCGACATCGCTGGGGCGATGTCCACATCCCGATCGTGGTCAAGCCCGATGGCTACGACGCGATCGTCTCCGACCTCGAGCAGGCACTGGTGACCGCGTCGATCCCAGTGCGCGCAGAGCCCGCCCCACGAGTTCTCTCCGTTCCTGCGTGGGTCCTGACGCGTGTCGCCGGTCCCGGGATCCGGAAGCTTCGGGCGGACCGACTAGTCGAACTCGTGGGCGAGGAATTGCGGATCGGGATCTATCCATCCGATGTCGCCATCTCAGGGACCGCGACGACGCGGTCGCGGTCCCGATCGGCGATCCTGAGCCGACTGACCACGACGGCCGCACACCTGACGACGAGCGCCGAGGCTCAGGCCGTCGAAGACCTGATCGACGCGCTCGCCACCCGTCACGTGGATGTCGTTCCAGGCGACAGGGTGCGCCTGCGAGACGACTTCGATGCGATCGACCGCATGCTCCTCGACCTGCCTGTGTCGACTGACGAGTGGGAGATCCTGTATCGGATTCGGCTCCAGATCGAACGGGACCTTCTCCTGGGCGCAGAGCCAGGCACGGAGTTCCCCGCCGTAGACCGCGGTCCGCATCCAACCGGGACGGTATCCAGCGACACGATCCAGCAAGGTGTGGCGCAGCCCATCTGATCCGGGATGGCGCCCGGACCTCCATGCAGACACGCTCCCTGGCGCGCTCGGGATACCGGTGCCCACCACCGGAAGCCGTCGACTTCGTTAGAAGTTTGATACTCACAGTGGCCTAAGCAACGCCTCGCCAACTACACCCGTTGTGCAGTCTTGTCCCCATGCAACCCATCGCACCATCCCAACGGTCGTCGCCTGGGCTGGGCGAGAGGTTCAATCGCATCGCGGACCGACTCACCGTCGCCCTGGGCTCATTTGGAGCCCTCGCAGGATCCGTGCTTCTCGTTATCGTCTGGGCGCTGACCGGTCCCATCTTCAGCTTCTCCGATACCTGGCAGCTGTTCATCAACACGACGACAACCGTAGTGACCTTCTGGATGGTGTTCGTGATCCAGAACAGCGCCAACCGTTCATCCAAGGCAACCCAGCTGAAGCTTGATGAGATCATCCGGTCACTGGGAACGGCGCGGAACGAATTCATCGCATTGGACAAGGCCACCGAGATAACGCTTGCCCGACACGAAGAGGAGTTCGATCAACTGGTCAACGAAGCGATCGGCGACGCTCAAACACCCGTCTGAGATACGGCGACGCCTCCTGTTCGGCGACGGGATCGAGAATTGACCAACGATCGTGATCACCGAGCGAGAACGAATGAGCAGCGTGTCAACACACGGCCAGCGAGTCGTCATCCGCACGCCCCAACGCCGGACGCCCGAGATGGATCGCCGATCCAACAGTAGGATGACGAAGATGATCGTTCGTCCACTGGTCAGGCAGATCGGCTGTGTCGTGCTCGGCGCTGCCTTCGTGATCGGCTGTTCGGGCCTGGATACCTCCGCGCCGTCGACCTCGACCGCTTCGGTTGCCACCAGTGCCACGAGCGCGGCCCCGGGTGCCACAGGCACCGCCTCACAGGGCCTGAGAGGGGCACACGTCAAGGTCCTCGGCCTGTGGAGCGGACCCGAGTACGACAGCTTCGAAGCGGTCACGTCGGCCTGGGAGCAGGAGACCGGTGCGACCGTCGATTGGGCAGCCACGCAGGACCTGCCCGGGGCCCTGGCTGACGGCATCCAAACCGGAGCTCCACCCGACATCGCGATCCTGCCGAACCTGGCGATGATGGAACAGCTCGCCGCCGACGGAGCGTTGATCCCGCTCGACTCCGTCCTGGACATGAACGAGATCACCAAGGACTACGCGCCGTCATGGATCGACCTTGGAAGCCGTAACGGCAAGCTGTATGGAATCTTCTACAAGGCGACCAACAAGGCGGCGGTGTGGTACGACCCAAAGGCGTTCGCCGCTGCCGGCTATACCGTTCCCGCGACCTGGGACGAGATGCTCACGCTCGCCGACACGATGGTCGCCGAAGGGCACACGCCCTTCTCAGTCGTGGCCGCGAGCGGTCCGGCGAGTGGCTGGGCGCTCACCGACTGGATCTCCGAGATCGTGCTCAACGACTGCGGCCCGGATCTTTACGACGCGTGGATCGCAGCCGAGGTCCCCTGGAACCAGGCGTGCATCAAGCAGTCCTTCGATCGGTTCGTCAAGATCGTCTCGACCGAGGGCTACGTGCTCGGTGGCAGTCAACGGATCGTCGCGACCGGTGACGACGTCGGAGCCGACCCGCTGTACACCGACCCGCCGACTGCCTACCTGTGCTATCTCCCGTCGTTCGCTCAGGCATTCATCGCAGCGAGATACCCGGGCCTCGCACCGGGCGCCGACTACGACGTCTTCCCGTTCCCGACCATCAACCCCGATCACGAGGGGGCCGTCACCGTCGGTGCCGATATCCCGGTGATGGTGAGCGACACTCCCGCCGCTCGATCGTTCATGACGTACCTTGCGAGCGCCCGGGCACAGGAAACGTGGATCAAGCGCGGCGGCTTCATCTCCGTGAACCGCAGTGTCCCAGCGGACACCTACCTGGATCCGGTGGCGAGGGCGGCGGCCGCGGAACTCACCGACGCCAGGATCAGCCGGTTCAGTGCCGGCGACATGATGCCGGCGTCAGTGCAACGGGTCTGGTGGGCGACGATGCTCGACCTTGTCAGGGATCCGAGCCAGGTGGACTCGCTCCTCGACAGGCTCACCGCCGCCAGCTCGCGATAGGCCCGCCCTAGGCGATCTTGCGGCGGTAGATGCGCATCGCGAGGAAGTACGCGATGACGAGGAGGCCGACACACCAGGCGAGGGCGATCCAGAGATCGGGTCCGACCGGCTGTTGCGTGAACAGGTCGCGGATCGAGTTGACGATCGAGGTCACCGGCTGGTTTTCAGCGAAGGCGCGCACTGGGCCAGGCATGGTCTCGGTGGGGACGAAGGCCGAGCTGATGAACGGCAGGATGATCAGCGGATACGCGAAGGCGCCGGCGCCATCCGGAGACGTCGCGGTCAGGCCGGGGATCACCGCGAGCCAGGTCAGGGCCAGGGTGAACAGGATCAGGATGCCGGCGACCGGGAGCCAGGCCCCGACGCCCGCCGGTGAGCGGAAGCCCATGACGACGGCGACGGCGACGACCACCACGATCGAGACGAGATTGGCCACCAGCGAGGTCAATACGTGCGCCCACAGCACGGACGACCGTGCGATCGGCATGGACTGGAATCGCTCGAAGATGCCGCTCTTCATGTCCAGGAAGAGTCGGAATGCGGTGTAGGAGATGCCCGAGGCGATCGTGATGAGCAGGATGCCGGGCAGCAGGTAGGTGACGTACGGATCCGGCCCGGAGTGGAGCGCCCCGCCGAACACGTAGACGAACAGCAGCATGAAGGCGATCGGCATGAGCGTGGTCGTGATGATGGTGTCGAGGCTGCGGGTGATGTGCCGCAGCGATCGACCGGTCAGGACGGCCGTGTCCCCGAAGAAGTGCGTGGTCATCATCGTTCCCGATCTCCGTTGGCCGTGCTGCTGTCCGAGCCTGGTCGGCCGCCCTGGTCCCGGTCGCCGACGATGGCGAGGAACACGTCCTCGAGGGTCGGCTGCTTCTCCACGTATTCGACCCTGGCCGGCGGGAGCAACCGCTTGAGCTCGGCGAGGGTGCCGTTCACCCTGATCCGACCCTCGTGAAGGATCGCGATCCGGTCGGCGAGCTGTTCGGCCTCGTCGAGGTACTGCGTCGTCAGCAGGACCGTCGTCCCCTGCTCGGAGAGCTGCTTGACGACGTGCCACACCTCGATCCGCCCCTGCGGGTCGAGCCCGTTCGTCGGCTCGTCGAGGAAGATCACCGGTGGGTCCCCGATGAGGCTCATCGCGATGTCGAGGCGGCGACGCATCCCGCCCGAATAGGTCGACACTCGCCGCTCCGCCGCGTCGGTCAACCCGAAGCGCTCGAGCAGGTCATCCGCGATCGCGTCGGTGTCCTTGAGGTGTCGCAGGCGGGCGACCAGCACGAGGTTCTCCCGGCCGCTCAGGATCTCGTCGACGGCCGCGAACTGGCCGGTGAGGCTGAACGACGCACGGACGTCCGCAGCCTGCGTGACGACATCGAACCCGTTGACGACGGCGGTGCCCGCGTCGGGTCGGAGCAAGGTGGACAGGATCCTGACGATCGTCGTCTTGCCGGCCCCGTTCGAGCCGAGCAGGGCGAAGATGCTGCCGCGCGCCACGTCGAAGTCGACGCCGCGGAGAACCTGCAATTCCTTGTATGCCTTCTCGAGGCCCTGGACGTGGACCGCGGGCCTATCGACCGGCGTGGCGGTCATGGCGATCCTCCTTGTGTTAGCGCCGTATGCATACGGCGTATACATGAGGCTCGAAGTCTAGGTATGCGGCGTATACTTGTCAAGCGATGAAGCAACACAGCGCGGCCGCGCCCGTCGACACGCCCGGACGTCCGGCCCTCACCCGCTCGGCCATCGTGGCCCGTGCGCTCGAGATCGGCACCGCTGAAGGGCTCGAGGCGGTCAGCCTGCGACGCCTGGCCCAGGAACTCCACGTCACGCCGATGGCGCTCTACCGCCACGTTCGCGACAAGCAGGACCTCATCAACGCCATGACGGAGGTTGTGCTCGAGGGAATGGACACAGCCCCGATCGTCCGACCGGAGATGACCTGGACCGAGCGGTTGCGCCTGGAGATCGACAACTACAAGGAGCAGATCGACGCCCGTCCGCTCGCCCTGCCCCTCAGCATCGCCTACAACGCCGAGGGGCCCCCGTCCTTCTGGAGGGTGCTGGAACGCCTCCTGGCCATCCTGCTGGATGCGGGGTTTGCGCGGCGTGAGTCGATCATCCTCATCCGGATGATCTCGAACCTCCTCGCAGGCTACCTCCTGCTGCTCCAGCAGGGCACGCCCGCGGACGCGGTGGCGCTCGACGCCCACCAGCTGGACCTGGGGCGACGGCGACTCGCGCTTGCCCAGCTGAGCCTGCCTCGCGACGAATTCCCGAACCTGGTCGAAAGCGCGGAGGACACGGCGGAGGTCTGGCTGACCGATCCGAACCGCTGGTGGCGCAACACGGTCGACCTGATCACGTTCGGCCTGGAGCGAATGCTCGAGCGCAGCCGTGACGGATCAGAGGGGTAGCAAGGCGCCCCTCAGCTTTGCTCGGCGTCGTCACGCTGTGGTCCAGGCCCGCGCCTGATCCGCAACCGACGATCAGGCCTCTTGCGACCTGACCTCCTGACGTTGGCGGCGCCCGACGATCGCATAGGTGTCCATAGGACCGTATCCGCGAAGGTGGATCGGACCCTGGGGCTCCGCATCAAACACCTCCTTGACGATTCGCCAGGTTTCGGCGCTGACTTGGACGCGGTCAGGGATACCCTGCGACTCCAGTCTGCTGGCGATGTTCACCGTCTCGCCCCAGATGTCGAACGCAAACTTGCGGTGGCCGATCACGCCGCCGACGACCGGCCCTGAATGCACGCCGACTCGGAGATGAAGGTCGGCGACTCGGTCGCTCACTCGGGCGGCGACGTCGATCATCGCGAGGCCGAGATCGACGACGCGAGCCGCGTGGTCCTCGAGTGGCTCGGGCAGTCCGCCCGCGGCCATGTACGCATCGCCGATGGTCTTGATCTTCTCGAGGCCGCGCTCGGCCGTGAGTTCGTCGAAGTGCGCGAACAGTCGGCTGAGCACCGCTACCACTTCGTCGGCCGGCAGACGCGCGGTCAACGGTGTGAACCCGACGATGTCAGCAAAGAGCACAGTGACGGCCGGATACTCATCGGCGATCGTCCGTTCGCCGGCGAGGAGGCGCGAGGAGATCGATCCCGGAAGGACGTTGAGCAACAACGCATCGGCTCTGTCCTTCTCGAGCCGTAGCGCCTCTGCCTGTCGGGTGATGACGATGTCCTGATAGAAGACGCGGCGGCGGGACTGCTCGAGGAGTCGCAAGGCCAGGAGACTACCGATCACGGCGGCTCCGAAGATGAACGTGTCGATGACGAGGCTGCTCCGACCCGTATAGAGGACGGCAGCTACGACGAAGCCGACGACGATGACGGCCGTGCGCAACGCGGCAAAGATGAAGCCGGTGCGTGCGACGAACCCGAAGATCAGGAGCAGCATGATCGCGCTGATCCCGTATCCCGGGAGGACGCCACCCGCGGAGGCTAGCCACAGGATGACCAACCCGTTCACGGCGGTCAGAACGGAAACGATCGAGTGTTGTCGATCCAGTGTGTCCGCCTTCACTGAAAGCAGGAAGGCGACCGAGTTGAATACCGCCATCGCGAAACACACGGGGATCGCGAGATCCGGAGGAACCGGCGTGCTCATCGGAATGACGACGACGGCCAGGAGCCACAAGACTGACGCAGTACCAGTGGTGATGCGGAACCCGGCCTGGCTCTCCGCGCCGGCCTGGCGCTGGTAACGCCGTTCCACGCGGTTGTCGAGGAACCGCAGCGATCCGCGTCGGACAGCCCCACGGTCGGCGTGGATCTCGGGCGTCGTTGCACCTGTCGGCCGGGCCGTCCCCAGGGCGGCGTCTGGATCCTCGCCCTGGCTGGGGTGTGGATCGTTTCTGGGCCGCAGCTCAACGGGAATACTCAGCGGTTCCTGCCGAATGACCGAGGAGGTTGCGCCGGTCGGCAGCGACTGGCCGTGGGCCAGTCTGGTTCTGAGACGCCTAAAGGTCATCGTCTGTCCGTCAACGATCCATCGGCGGGATGACGTAGGAGATCTCATCGAGGCCGTCCGTGTCCTACGTTCGCGTGACGATACCATCCGACGAGATGTGCTCCGGGATGGTTTGGACGAAGACCTCCCGCCTGTGCACAATGCCGTCGACTGGAGAGCGCGTCGGACGCATGAAGGAACGAGAGGGGGCATGACTCTCGTCCAGTTGCGCTCGGCGACGGACTGATCTCACGATCGATCCATGAACAAGCGCTATGTCGCCAGCGGGCTGGGTCTTCTGGCACTGACGGGCCTCCTCGCGACCTGCGGCCCTGGTGAGTCGGTCACGCTCCTGACCGCGAGCGACAACTCCGGCTGTTTCGCCGCCAACACGACCGGGATGCTCATCGCGGACCCGCGGGCAGGGACCGCGATCGTGTCGGAAGACATGGCGAGGACGACCGTTGCTGTCCGATGGCCTGCGGGCTACACCGGCCGACGAAGCTGGAACGCGGTCGAAGTTCTCGACCGGGATGGCCAGGTGGTGGCACAGACCGGACAGCGCTACGAGCTCCTGGGCGGCTACAACAACGACGGAACCTGGGCTGCCTGCAGCTTCGGCGTTGTCCGCCGCTGAATCTCGACTGAACCCAGACGCGATTCGGCCGACCGCCGAACCGGGGAGGCGCGGAGCGGTATCGTCATCGGCAAGCGCACGCTGACCCAGGAAGAACCCACCAATGGAGCCGTCATGTTCGACCTAGCCGCCCTGGAGATCTGGTTCGTGACCGGCAGTCAGCACCTGTACGGGCCTGAGGTCCTGGACCAGGTCGAGCGTCATTCGGCCGACATCGTCGGCGGCCTCGGC
Source organism: uncultured Chloroflexia bacterium (assembly GCA_963720755.1). GTDB lineage: Bacteria > Chloroflexota > Limnocylindria > Limnocylindrales > CSP1-4 > SPCO01. The sequence goes on along the minus strand of CAVRGP010000006.1, from coordinate 221,710 downwards.
GCGGCGCCGGAGATCCCCGTCCGCATCGTCCAGAAGCCCGTACAGACGACCGCGGAGTCGATCCATGGGCTCCTGGCTGAGGCGAACGCGACGACGCAGTGCGTGGGTGTCATCGCCTGGATGCATACGTTCTCGCCCGCGAAGATGTGGATCGCCGGGCTGGGCGCCCTCCAGAAGCCACTGCTCCACCTGCATACGCAGCACAACCGCGATCTCCCCTGGGGCGAGATCGACATGGACTTCATGAACCTCAACCAGGCCGCCCACGGCGATCGGGAGTTCGGCTACCTCGAGACACGACTGGGGAAGGCGCGCAAGACCGTCGTGGGCCACTGGCAGGACCCGGCGGTCCGCGCTGCGATCGGCTCCTGGTCACGGGCCGCCGGCGCCTGGCACGACGCGCACCACCTGCGGATCGCCCGCTTCGGCGACAACATGCGACAGGTCGCGGTGACCGAGGGTGACAAGGTCGAGGCCGAGTGGCGGCTCGGATTCTCGGTGAACGGGTATGGGGTCAGCGAGCTCGAGCGCCGTGTCGACCAGGCCGACGGGCCGGCCGTGAGCGACCTCGTCGCCGAGTACCAGGACACCTACGACGTCGCGCCGGAACTGCGGACCGGCGGGGATCGACACGCCTCCCTTCGGGACGCTGCGGCGATCGAACTGGCCCTGCGCGGCTTCCTGGTCGACGGCGGGTTCGGCGCGTTCACCGACACGTTCGAGGACCTGGCCGACCTCCGGCAGCTGCCCGGGATCGCCGTTCAGCGGCTGATGGCCGATGGCTACGGGTTCGGTGGCGAGGGCGACTGGAAGACCGCGGCCGTCGTCCGGCTCATGAAGACCATGGCGTCCGGACTGCCCGGGGGCACGTCGTTCATGGAGGACTACACGTATCACCTCGACCCGGGGAACCCACTGGTCCTCGGGGCCCACATGCTCGAGGTGTGTCCGTCGATCGCGGGCGACCGACCGCGCTGCGAGATCCATCCGCTCGGGATCGGCGGCAAGGACGATCCGGTTCGCCTGGTGTTCACGGCTTCCCCCGGGCCGGGCATCGTGGTCGGCCTCCTGGATCTTGGCCCGCGCTTCCGGCTGGTCGCCAACGAGATCGACGTCGTCGCGCCGCCGCAGGACCTGCCGAAGCTGCCGGTGGGGCGTGCGGTGTGGCGGCCCCGTCCGACGCTCGAGGTCGCTGCGGGGGCGTGGCTGATGGCCGGGGGTCCGCACCACACCGGTTTCAGCAAGGCGATCGGCCTTGATGTCATCCAGGACTTCGCGGAGATCGCCCAGATCGAGCTGATCTCGATCGATGCCGACACGACGACGCTTCAACTGAGGCAGGAGCTTCGCTGGAGTCAGGCGTACTACCACCTCGCCGGAAGCCGCTAGGGACCGTGCCATGACCTACGACCAGATACGCGCAGCGTCCGCGGACCTCAACCGGCGCATCGAGCGGGCCGGGCTGGTGGTCCTGTCATTCGGCAACGTGAGCGTCGCCGACCGGGCCGCCGGCGTCTTCGCGATCAAACCGAGCGGTGTCCCGTACGCGGACCTGACCGACGACGACATCGTGGTCGTCTCCATCGAGAACGGCACGGTCGTAGCGGGTTCCGGACGACCATCGTCGGACACCCCGACGCACCTGTTCCTCTATCAGCAGTACGCGGATCTGCGAGGCGTCGTCCACACGCATTCGCCGGCGGCCGTGGCGTGGGCGCAGGCCCATCGACCGATCCCGTGCCTCGGGACGACCCACGCCGACCACTTCCGCGGCCAGGTTCCGGTCACCCGGCCGCTGACGGCTGCCGAGATCGACGGAGCGTACGAAGCGAACACGGGTCGGGTGATCGTCGAGCACTTCGAGACCGAGGGTCTCCACCACCTCCACATGCCGGGCGTGCTGGTTGCGTCCCACGGGCCGTTCACCTGGGGAGCCAGCGGGGAGGAGGCGGTCACCAACGCCATCGCCCTCGAGGCGATCGCCGGGATGGCGATCAGTACCCTTGCCCTGGCGCCCGATCGCCCGCCCGTCGACGACGCGCTGCTCGAGAAGCATTTCCAGCGGAAGCACGGCCCCGCCGCCTACTACGGGCAGCCGCCGACCCGCCAGGACTGATCGTCGGGCGGTCCGCCAGCCGCCATCTCAGCGCAGTGACCTGATGGCCTCGCGCTCGATTCCGAGCCCGGCCCGGTGGCGTGCGAAGAAGGCCGAGAACCCCTCGACGTCGCGCGGGTCCGGGGCGATGGTCTCGCCCATGCTCGCCGAGACCCACCGGTCAAGGAAATCCGGGAGCGTCTGGCCAGCGTCGGACCGGAGCAGGTACGCGGCCAGCACGGCCATACCCCAGGCACCTCCTTCGCCCGCCGTGGCGGGAAGGCTGACCGGGACATCGAGCGCGGCGGCCATGATCCGCTGGCCGGTGTCACTGGCCTTGAAGAAGCCGCCGTGGCCGCGAACCTCCTCGACGATCACGCCCTCCTGATCACGGAGGATGTCGAGTCCCTCCCGCATGGCGCAGAGCGACGCGTAGCACAGCGCCCGCATGAAGTTCTCCAGGGTGAACCGGCCATCCTGGTTCCGGACGAACAGCGGGCGCCCCTCGGTGAAGCCGGTCAGATGCTCGCCCGAGACATAGTTGATGGATAAGAGCCCGCCGGCGTCCGGGTCGCCCTGGAGGGCGAGCGGCAGGATCCGCGCGTACAGCTCCTCGAGCTGCGTCCCGGCGCCGAGCGCGCCGGCGACCTGACCGAACAGCGCCATCCAGGCATCCAGGTCCGATGTCCCGTTGTTGGAGTGGGCCATCGCCACTGGCTTCCCGTCGGGTGTGACCACGATGTCGATCTCGTCGTGGACCCGAGACAGGCCGCGTTCGAGGACGATCATCGCGAACATCGAGGTGCCGGCGGACACGTTCCCAGATCGAGGCCTGACCGCATTCGTGGCGACCATCCCGGTGCCGGCATCGCCTTCAGGTGGGCACATGGGGATGCCGGCCCTGATCCGCCCGACCGGGTCGAGCAGCCTGGCGCCCTCCGGGCTGAGCCGGCCCGCCGGCCGGCCGGCCGGGAGCAGCGCAGGAAGGATGTCGCGGAGCTTCCAGTCCACGTGCCACGGCGCGAGGAGAGTGTCGAATGCAGCGACGCGCTCGGCGTCCCAATCGCCCGTCCCGGGGTCGATCGGGAACATCCCCGACGCCTCCCCGACACCGACGACGTGCTTGCCGGTCAGCCTCCAGTGGATGTAGCCCGCCAGCGTGGTGAGGTGGGCGATCCGCCCGACGTGGGGCTGCCGCTCCAGGATCGACTGGTACAGGTGAGCGATGCTCCAGCGCTGGGGAACGGCGAAGTCAAGCCGAGGGGACAGCTCGGCGCAGGCCCTGCTGGTGATGTTGTTCCGCCAGGTGCGGAAGGGAACGAGGAGCTCACCTTGCGCGTCGAGGGCGATGTAGCCGTGCATCATCCCGCTGACGCCCAGGGCAGCGACGGCCTCGACGTCGACCGAATATCGTGCCCGCACGTCCTCGACGAGGGAATCCACGCACGCCGCGAGCCCATCGTGGACGTCCGCCATGTCGTAGGTCCAGACGCCGTCCTCGAACCGGTTCTCCCAGAGGTGTGAGCCCGCCGCAAGGGGCGTCATGTCGGGTCCGATCAGGGACGCCTTGATCCGGGTCGAACCGAACTCGATGCCGAGGATGGCCGCACCCGATCGGATCCACTCCCGTGCGTCCGTCTGCCCCTGGTCCACGGATCCCTCCTCGCCGCCGTCCCGTGCCCTGCGGGACCTGGCGGCCCGCGCCCCGATTATCGGGGCTAGACCGCCTACGATCTTCCAGTGGCACTTGATCGGTCGACCCTCCCACCGCACCGAGTGTCGAGCGTCGCGCTGACCATCCGCCGCCGTGACGGCAGCCCACTCGCGCGCCAGGAGGTCGTCGTGGCCCAGCGAAGCCACGCCTTTCGGTTCGGGTGCACCGGGTTCGAGGCTGTCGAACTCGCCGGCGGGGCGCTCGACGACGCCGACCGGGACGTGGCCGAACGGATCCTCGGGCGCTGGGTCGAGCTCTTCAACACGGCGACGCTGCCGTTCTACTGGGCGCGTTTCGAGCCGCAACGCGGCCACCCCGACACGCAACGGTTGCTTGCAGCTGCTCGCTGGTTCGTCGATCGCGGCTGCGAGGTGAAGGGGCACCCCCTGTGCTGGCACACCCTGGCTCCGGATTGGCTGCTCGACCTTTCCGTGACCGAGGTCGCCGTGGCGCTTCGAGCGCGCATCACCCGCGAGGTGACCGACGGAGCCGGGCTCATCGATACCTGGGATGCCATCAACGAGGCCGTGATCATGCCGGTCTTCGACAAGGAGGACAACGGCATCACCCGTCTGTGCCAGGCGTTGGGGCGGGTCGAGACGGTCAGGCTGGCCTTCGACACCGCGCGACAGGCGAACCCAGGTGCCACGTTGATCCTCAACGACTTCGACATGTCCGCCGACTACGAGCATCTCGTGGAGGACTGTCTCGAGGCCGGGATCGCGATCGATGCCCTCGGGCTTCAGTCGCACATGCACCAGGGCTATTGGGGCATCGCCAGGACGCAGGACGTGCTCGGTCGGTTCGAGCGCTTCGGCCTGCCCATCCATTTCACCGAGAACACCATCGTGTCAGGCGAGCTGATGCCGCCCGAGATCGTCGATCTCAACGACTACCAGGTGGACCAATGGCCGTCGACACCGGATGGGGAGGCGCGCCAGGCCGCTGAGGTGATCGCCCACTACACGACCCTGCTGGCCGATCCGGCCGTCGCCTCGGTCACCTGGTGGGGGCTCGCGGACGGCGGCTGGCTCAACGCGCCGTCCGGCCTCCTCCGAGCCGATGGGACGGCCAAGCCTGCATTCGATGCCGTTCACGGCCTGGTCAAGGGCGACTGGTGGCTGGCACCCACCCGGATGGTCACGGACGAAGGCGGTCGCGTGGACTTCACGGGCTTCCTGGGCGAGTACGGATGTACATGGGCCGACGAGGCCACTGGCTTTGCCCTGGAGCGGTCCGGCCCCCAAGCCGTCGACATCCGACTCGAGATCTGAAGACTCTGGGTCCGTCCGGAGCCGTGGCCAACGGGCCGCGATTGCGGACCGGGCACCCGCTCCTCAGTGGCGGGGCGGAGCTGTGCTCTCGCGGATGATGAGCTCCGTGTTCAGCTCGAGCCGGGTCTGGGCAGGCTCCTGCCCAGCCGCGAGTCGCATCACCAGTCGCGCCGCCGTGACGGCCATCTCCGACAGTGGCTGGCGGACGGTGGTGAGCGGCGGGCCGACCCAGCCTGCGACCGGCAGGTCGTCGAAGCCGACGACGCTCAGGTCGTCCGGGACGTGGAGATGGAGCGCGCGGGCCGTCTGGTAGACACCGAGGGCCATGAGGTCGTTGCCGGCGAAGATCGCCGTCGGGGGGTCCGGCAGATGGAGCATCGCGTGGGCCTGCTCGATCCCCGACTGGACATGGAAGTCGCCGTAGGCGATCAGCGACGGATCGATCGGTACCCCCGCCTCGTCCATCGCCGCGCGATATCCGTCCAGCCTGGCCCGGCTGCACAGGATCTCGCGCGGGCCGGTGATGATGCCGATCCGCCGGTGTCCGAGACCGAGGAGATGCCGGGTGGCCGCTACGCCCCCGCCCCAGTTCGTCGCTCCGACTGAGGGGGTGTCGTGGTGCGGCTCGCCAGTCGGGTCGACGACGACGAACGGGATCCCGCTCGCCTTCAGCTGGGCATGCATCCGCTCGCTCAGGTCCGAGAACACGGCGATGACGCCGAGCGATCGGCGCTCGATCACGCCTTCGATCCACCCGCGACCGGGCGTATGGCGGCCCTGGAGTTCCGTGGTGACGACCGCGAGCTGGTGCTCGCGAGCCACCCGGTCCACGCCCATGACGATCTCGAGTGCCCATTCACTCTCGAGCTCGTGAAAGATCAGCTCGAGCAGCCCCGCTCGCTGCACGTGTCTGGAGCGGTGCTCGTACCCGGACTCGAGGATGGCCTCCTCGACCCGACGACGGGTGACCTGCGCGACATCCCGTCGTCCGTTGATCACCTTTGAAACGGTCGGCACCGAGACGCCGGCCGCTGCCGCGACCTCGGCCATCGTGACCCGCCCATGGGTCGCTGGGGCCGGCTGCGTGTCCATCCGGTAACGATACCGAAAGTTTCCGTCTTCGTATACACCGATTCCCCGCTTGGGCGAGCCCCGTGCCGCGATATCCGTCGCGAAAAAGATTGACGGGGACTCCGATCGCGGCTTAGTGTTCGCTCCGACACTTGTCGGCAATGTTTCCGATACTTTCGGAATTTGCTCGACGGCACAGGTCGCACGGCGACGATGCAGATAGGGAGACTGCCAGGGAGCCCTCGGCCCAAGATCGGGTAGATCACTCGGAGGAGTTGGGCATGACAGGAGGTTCGATCGTGTCGAGACAGTGGCGACTTGCCGGGTTGGTCGCGATCATCGCGATCATCGTCGGCGCATGCGGCAGCACGGCCGCGACGACGGCACCGAGTGCCGCAACAACGGCCGCACCAGCGTCAACCGCGCCCAGCGAGGCCCCAAGCGCCTCCACGGCAGAGGCCGTGTCGTTCGATTGGTGGCACATCACGACTGATCAAGTCGGCAAGCCCGATTTCCAGGCGATCGCGGACGCCTACATGGCGGCCAACCCCAACGTGACGATCAACGTCACGGTCCTCGAGAACGAGGCCTTCAAGACGAAACTCGCCACCTCGATCCAGTCGGGTGACGTTCCGGACCTGTTCCAGTCCTGGGGCGGCGGAACGATGGCCCAGCAGGCCGACGCCGGCATGCTCAAGGACATCACCGCCGATATCGCGTCCTGGAAGGACACGATCAATCCCGGTGCCCTGAGCATCTACGCCTACAACGGCAAGCAGTACGGCGTGCCCTGGGACATGGGCATGATCGGGTTCTGGTACAACAAGGACCTCTTCTCCGCGGCCGGGATCACCGCGCCGCCGGCGACGTGGAGCGAGTACCTCGCTGATGTCGCCAAGCTCAAGAAGTCCGGCGTCGCTCCGCTCGCCATCGCCGGCAAGGACAAGTGGCCATCCATGCACCTGTGGACCTACCTCGTCCTCCGCGAAGGCGGCGGTCAGGCTCTGGCCGACATGATCCAGAGCGGCGACTGGAACACCGACGCGTGCAAGGCGGCGGGCGCCGAAGTGCTCAAGCTCAATGCCCTCAATCCGTACCAGGCTGGCTACAAGTCCGCCGACTACAACGCCGAGGCCGCATCGGTCGGCAACGGCAAAGCGGCCATGGAGCTGATGGGCCAGTGGGCGCCGGCGGTGCAAAACGACCAGTCTTCCGACAAGAAAGGCCTAGGCGACAAGCTCGGCTGGTTCGCGTTCCCGGTCATCGAGGGCGGCGCCGGCGCGGCGACCGACGGTGTCGGCGGCGGCAATGGCATCGCGGTCGGCAAGGACGCTCCGCCGGAAGCGATCGACTTCCTGAAGTTCTTCAACAGTGTTGAGAACGGGACGAAGCTCAACACCGACGGCATCGCTCTGTCCACGACGGTCGGCACCGAAAGCGCCGTCACCGATCCCAACTTGCAGGCCGTGTTGGCCGGTCGCGGGGCAGCCCAGTTCATGCAGCTATACCTCGATCAGGCGACGTCGCCCGCGATGGGTTCGGCGATCAACGACGCAACCGTCGCCCTGTTCCTCGGCGCTTCGACTCCCGAGGAAGTCTGCCAGGCGATCACGGACGCAGCCGCGGCAGAGTAGCCAGACCGCGTCTTAGGCCAACTTGATGGCCCGAACATCGAGCGGGTCGGCCAATGGCCGGCCCGCTCGATCATCATCGGCGAAGGGAGGACGGCGATGAGCTCAGCCAGCGCCACGCCTCGCACGCGGCCACGGCTGCCGGGCAAGGCGACCACCGTCGTGGCGTTCCTGCTGCCGGCCCTTGCCCTGTACGCCCTGTTCGTGTTGCTGCCCATCGTCCAGGCCGCGCACTACAGCCTCTACGACTGGAACGGGCTCGAGCCGCTCACCGATTTCATCGGACTCGACAACTACGTCAAGGCGTTCCACGACAAGGCGTTCACGACCGCGATCTCGAACAATCTGATGATCGTCGTGCTCTCGCTGGCGATCCAGATCCCGTTCTCGCTCGCGCTCGCCGTGATGCTCAACCGTCGGTTCCGGGGTCGTGCGGTCTTCAGGCTGATCTTCTTCCTGCCGTACGTTCTGTCGGAGGCCATCGCTGGCATCGTCTTCTCGTTGATGCTGCGACCCGAGGCCCTGGTCGACAGCGGCCTCACCTCGGTCGGGCTGGAAGGCCTGATCCAGGACTGGCTGGGTGACACGAACATCGTGTTGTTCGTCCTGTTCTTCATCATCAGCTGGAAGTACTTCGGCTTCCACATGATCCTGCTCCTGGCTGGCCTGCAAGGGATCCCTCACGAGATCGAGGAGGCCGCCCGGATCGATGGTGCGGATAACTGGCGGGTGTTCCGGTACGTCACTTTCCCGCTCCTCGGCCCGACCCTGCGGGTCAGCGTCTTCCTGTCCATGATCGGGGCCCTCCAGCTGTTCGACATGGTTTGGGTCACGACCGGCGGCGGTCCGCTCAACGCGACCAACACCATGGCCATCGCGATGTTCAAGGCCGGCTTCGTGAAGACCCAGATGGGCTACGGCAGCGCCCTCGCGGTCGTGCTCTTCCTGTTCGGCCTGGTGGTCGCGCTCATGTACCAGCGCTTCGTGCTGCGCCGCGACGTGGACGGCGCGCTCACGGCGTACAACGGGTGATCCGATGACCGCTGCATCCGCCACCCGAAACACCGCGCCATCCCCGGGGCGTTCCCGGCCGCTGCGGAGGACCCTCGAGACGATCGCCCGGTACGGGATCCTTACCATCGTTGCGATCACGATCCTGATCCCGATCGCATATGCCGTGCTCGGCGGGTTCAAGACGAACGGCCAGATCGCCGCCAACCCCGGGACCGTCCTCCCCGACCCGTGGGTCCTCACGAACTACACGGACGTCCTCTTCGGGGAAAACGCCGGAACGTTCTGGCAGGAGACTGCCAACAGCCTCATCATCGCGGTGGTGTCGGTCGGACTGACGGTCGGCCTGGCCTCGCTGGCGGCATTCGTGTTCGCGCGCCTGGTCTTTCCGGGCCGGGAGGCGCTGTACCTCCTGTTCGTGTTCGGGCTCCTGTTCCCGTCCGCCGTGGCGATCCTGCCGCTCTATATCCTCGTCCGCGACATCGGCCTGTACGGCAATCTCCTGGGGGTGGCCCTGCCGCAGGCAGCGTTTGCGCTGCCGCTCACGGTCGTGATCCTCCGTCCGTTCTTCCGGAGCATCCCGACCGAACTCGAAGATGCGGCGCGGATCGATGGCTGCGGCTCGTTCGCGTTCTTCTGGCGGGTGCTGCTTCCGCTGGCGCGGCCGGCCCTGGCGACGGTGAGTGTCCTCGCCATCGTCACCACCTGGAACGCATTCATGCTGCCCTTGATCCTGCTCAGCGGGGCGGACCAGTGGACGCTTCCGCTCGGCGTGATGAACTTCTCGACCGAGTACAGCTCCGACCAGGCCCGAGTCCTGGCGTTCACCGTGGTGGCGCTCATTCCCGCTGTGGTGTTCTACGCCTTCGCCGAGCGGCAACTCGTCGGTGGCCTCACGCAGGGAGCGGTGAAGGGCTGATGACGGTGACGCGGGCTCCCTACCTGGAGGCAGAATTGCCCATCGAGGCGCGGGTCGAGGACCTGCTGGCTCGAATGACCGTCGACGAGAAGGCTGCGCAGCTCGGGTCGATCTGGTCGTTCGAGGTCGTCAAGGATGGGATCCTCGACGCCGACCGGGCACGGACGCTCCTCAACGCGGGCATCGGTCAGATCACGCGCATCGCCGGTGCCACGAACCTGGAGGCTCCCGACGTCGCGACCGCCGCCAACGAAGTCCAGGATTTCCTGGTCGAGGAAACGAGGCTGGGGATCCCGGCGATCTTCCATGAGGAGACCCTCCACGGCCTCCTCGCCCGCAGTGCACCGTCGTTCCAGCAGTCGATCGGTGCCGCCGCGGCCTGGGACCCGGGCCTGGTCGAGCAGATGGCCGCGACGCTCCGAAAACGCATGCTGGCGACGGGCGCCCGGCAGGCGCTCGGTCCGGTCCTCGACGTCACCCGTGACCCGCGCTGGGGCCGGATCGAGGAGACCTACGGCGAAGACCCATACCTGGCGACCGAGCTGGGCTGCGCGTACGTCCGAGGCCTCCAGGGATCCGATCTCACTGAGGGCGTCGTCGCCACGGGCAAGCACCTCGTCGGGCATGGGCTGGCAGAGGGCGGGCTCAACCAGGCGCCGGTCCACATCGGGCCGCGCGAGCTGCAGGACGAGCAGCTGCTGCCGTTCGAGGCTGCGGTCCGGACCGCTGGCCTGGCGAGCATCATGCCGGCCTACTGCGAGGTGGATGGCGTGCCGTGCCACGCCTCGCGAGCGTTGCTGACCACGATCCTGCGCGACCGCTGGGGGTTCGACGGGATCGTCGTGTCCGACTACACCGCCATCCAGATGCTGTCCACCCAGCACCGCCTGACCGCCGACCTGGGCGTGGCGGCCGGGCTCAGCCTCGATGCCGGGGTCGACAGTGAGCTACCGAAGACCGCCGCCTACGGCGCCCCGCTGCTCGAGGCACTGAGCGCTGGGCGCATCGACCTGGACGTTGTGGACACGGCCGTCCGACGGGTCCTGCGCCTGAAGTTCCGGCTCGGCCTGTTCGATCGGCCGTATGTCCCGGCGCTCGACCCGGACGCGATGGCCACGCTGGCCGCCGAGGAGGCCCGGATCGCACGGATGCTGGCCAGACGATCGATGGTCCTCGTTGAGAACGACGGGACGCTTCCGTTGGCCGCCGGCGCGGGATCGATCGCGGTCATCGGGCCGATCGCCGACAGCGCTCGCGACCTGCTCGGGGACTACGCCCACCTGCTCCACATCGAGACGCTTGCCGAGATGCGCCACCAGGGCAATGCCTTCGGGTTCCCGCTCGACGATGAAGTCCTGGCGGTCGACGAGCTGAGCGGGCGGCAGACGATCCTCGATGTCATCCGGGGACGTTTCAGCGAAGCGCAGGTCGAGTACACGCCCGGGACGGGGATCCGGGACGGAACCGACACCGACATCGACGAAGCCGTGCGGATCGCTCGCGCCGCCGATGTCGCGATCGTCGTCCTCGGCGAGCGATCCGGCCTGACGGAGGACTCGACGACCGGCGAGTTCCGCGACCGGCACAGCCTCGGGTTCATGGGCCGTCAGCAGGAGCTGCTCGAACGCGTGGTCGCGACCGGCACGCCGGTCGTCCTGATCGTGGTCAGCGGTCGTCCCCTGGCGATCGACTGGGCCGCCGAGCACTGCGCAGCCATCCTCCTGGCATGGGTGCCCGGCGATGCGGGGCCCGAAGCGATCGTCGACGTCCTCGTCGGGGCGGAGAACCCGGGCGGCAAGTTGCCGATCTCGATCCCGCGTCACGTCGGCCAGATCCCCCTCTCGTACCGTCACCACCCCACCGGCGGGCGATCGAATCCCAAGGGGCCATACGTGGATGGCCCGACGACGCCCCTGTGGCCGTTCGGATACGGACGCTCGTACACGACGTTCGAGATGTCGAGCCTGCGGCTGGATCAGGACGAGGTCGCCACGGCCGGCGGAGAGATCGTGGCGACGGTCGAGGTCACCAACACGGGCGACCGTCGGGGCGACGAGGTCGTGCAGGTGTATGTGCGTGATATCGAAGCGAGCGTCGCCCGGCCGGTCCTTGAGCTCATCGGGTTCGGTCGAGTCAGTCTCGAGCCCGGGGAATCGCGCTCAGTCTCATTCCAGGTGTCGGTCGAGCAGCTCGCTTATACCGCCGTCGATCACCGGCGGGTCATCGAGCCAGGCACCATCACGGTCTACGCCGGGAGCTCATCGGCGGATCTGCCGCTGACGACGACCCTGACCCTGGTCGGACCGGTGGTCGAGCTCGTTGATCGGCACCGCTACCTGACGACGACCGCCATTGGCTGATACGCGCGCGGTCATCGATGCGGTGGAGCAGGTCGGCGTCATCGACCGGCGTCTGTTCGGCTCCTTCGTCGAACACATGGGCCGGGCGATCTACGGCGGGATCTACGAGCCCGGTCATCCCACCGCCGATGTCGACGGATGGCGAGGCGACGTGCTCGGTCTCGTCCGGCGGCTTGGCGTGTCGCTGATCCGGTATCCGGGCGGCAACTTCGTGTCGGGATACGACTGGGAGGACGGGATCGGCCCGCTACCGGAGAGGCCGGAGCGGCTGGATCGGGCCTGGCATTCGATCGAGCCCAACCTTGTGGGGACCGACGACTTCATCGAGTGGGCACGGCAGGCGAACGCGCAGCCGATGTTGGTGGTGAACCTCGGCACGCGGGGGCCGGGGGCCGCACGGGACCTCGTGGAGTACGTGAATGGCCCGGTCGGGACGCCGTACGCGGACCGTCGCGTGCGCAACGGACACCCACAACCCTACGCGGTTCGGACCTGGTGCCTGGGCAACGAGATGGACGGACCCTGGCAGATCGGCCACAAGACGGCCGAGGCGTACGGCCGACTGGCTGCGGAGACGGGCGCCGCGATGCGACGGGTGGACCCCTCGATCGAGCTGGTCACGTGCGGCAGTTCCGGGGCGGGCATGCCGACCTTCGGTGCGTGGGAGCGGACCGTTCTCGATCTCGCCTGGAACGAGACCGACTACCTGTCCGTGCACGGCTACTACGATCCGGCCGCCTACGAAACGATCGGTGCGTTCCTGGCCTGCTCAAGGGAGCTCGACCAGATGCTCGATACGGTTGCTGCGATCGCCGACGCCGTCGCCGAACAAAAGGGCAGCGATCGACGGATCGGCCTGAGCGTGGACGAATGGAACGTGTGGCACCTGGCCGAGCACCTGGAACGCGAGGGTCGAGTGGATCCCGATGGCCCGTTCCGCCGCGCTCCGGCGCTGGCTGAAGACGAGCAAGACCTGGCTGACGCCCTCGTGGTCGGATGCCTGCTGATCAGCCTGCTGCGCCATGCCGATCGGGTCCGGATCGCCTGCCTGGCCCAGCTGGTCAACGTCATCGCCCCGATCCGCACGATCAACGGCGGCCCTGCCTGGCTCCAAACATCCGCCTACCCATTCGCGGATGTCGCGCGATCCGAGGGCGGGACGGTCCTTGACGTGACCCTCGATGGCCCCACGTACGTCGTTGACGGGGACACGGCGATCCCCGCGATCGAGGCCACGGCGATCCACGATCCCAGGACCGGTGGCCTGACGGTCTTCGCCGTGAACCGTCTCGAGCGCCCCCTCATGCTGGAGGCGGATCTCCGCGGTTTCGATCGCCTGACCGTCGATGAGCATCGCGCCCTGTGCGCACACGAACTCCGGGCATCGAACACGGCCGCGCGCCCGGACTGGGTCGTGCCGATCCAGGTCGATGGCGCGAGCGTTGCAGGACGCCGCCTGACCGTCGAACTACCCGGGTACTCGTGGAACGCGGTGCGGATGACGGCCGCTCCGTCGATCTCTCCCCGATGATGATCCACCGGCCGGATCCCGAGCATGGCCCGGCCGCCCTCGGATCCGCCTGCAGCGCCGTCGACCAGTCAGGTCCTCGTCAGGCGAGCAGGCCGAGGGATCCGACGCGCTGGACGGCTTCCGCCCGCGTTCGGCAATCAAGCTTCGTGAGGGCACTGCCGACGTGCATCTCCACGGTCCTTGTGCTGATGAACAGCGCCTCGCCGATCTCGCGGCTCGTCATGCCGCCGGCGACGAGCCGCAGGGTTTCGATCTCGCGCTGGGTGAGACCGCCGTCGGCCAACCGCCGTGCCTCGCGCCGCCCGAGGCGTCGCTCGATGGATTCCCCAAGTCGTTCGACGTCGGCCGCGATGGTCTCGGCCAGCGGTGCCGCGCCGATACGCCGCGCGGTCCGTGCTGCGATCGCCAACGTTCGAAGGCCCTCATCTCGTTCGCCCACGGCGACGAGCTCGAGTCCGTACCGTCGCCCGATCTCCGCTCGCTCGAGCGGGAGGTCGTCGTCGGAGATCGCCTGTAGCGCTCGGGCGAGGTGGGTCACCGCGCCGGCGTGGTTGCCCTCGACGGCGGCCGCCTCGCCAAGCGCGAAGCCGAGTGATGCCACCGCCTCTCGCTGGCCCGTTTGCGCAGCGATCCGGGAGAGTGCACTGGCGCAGGCACGTACCGATGCCGGATCGCGTCGCTGCGCGTGAAAGCCGGCCGCCCAGCGCAGGGCGGGCACCACGAAATGGCGTTCTTCCGTCTGATCCCAGAGCACCAGCAGGTCGCGGCACCGCTCCTCGGCCGCGGCATCATCGCCCTCGATCCGATCCGTGATCGCCAGACCCCAGGTCGCCAGCAACTCCATCGCCACGAGTTCGATCCGTCGGCCGATCGCCAGGCACGCCTCGAGATGCGGTCGCGCTCGCCCAGGACGACCTCGGACAGCGGAAACGAGACCCAACACACCCTCGGCGACAGCTCTGGCGTGAAGTGTGGCATCGGTCGAGGCGACGACCTCGCGGCAGACCCGCTCGGCAGCCGGCCAGTCGCCGGTCTGCCAGAGCACCACCGACATGCAGGCCATGCACAGGAGCGCGGTGTCCTCGATCGCCTTTGCTCGGCAAAAGGCTGCTCCCTCCGTGTAGGCGTCCCGTGCCGATACTCGCTGCCCGTCGTGCTCGAGCGCGTCGGCCAGTCGTTGATACAGCTCGGCGGCGGCTTCGGTGGCACCGTGGTCCAGCGCGCGGGCCAACCCGTCGCGCAGAAGCGCCAGGCCGACCTCCGTCTGGCCCAACCTGGCGAGAACGTTTCCCTCCTGGCCGGCCACCCGGATCTCGAGATCGATGCGATCGGCCGCCGTGGCGTCGTGGCGGGCGAGGGCGAGGACCTCGAGGGCTGCGGTGAAACTCGCCGCCGATCGCAAGTGACTCGCGACGGCGAGACGTTCGATGGCCGCGTCGGCAGCGGCACCAGACACGGCGAACTGGTCGGCCGCAGCGAGACGCGCATCGGTCGCCCGTTGCCAGCGCCCCTGGACCTCGAGCGCTCGAGCGCGGCGCCGTTGATCCTGCGCCGACTCGGCATGCTCGCCCGCCGCTTGTCGCATCGTCGCAGCAGCCAGCCAGGTTCGAGCAGCCTCGGCGGGCTCACCAGCCAGTTCACTGCACTCGGCCAGCCGCTCGAGGATCGTCACGCGATCCGGCAACGTCCCCCGGTCTTCGTCGAGTGCCCGACGGAACGCCGTCGCCGCGTCTCGATACGCGTGGACGCGACACGATCCGTCGCCCGCCTCGACGAGCCATGCGACCGCCCGACTCGGCTCATCGGTAGCCAGCCAATGGGCGGCGATCTCCAGCGGATCACCGGCCCGCTCGGCGAGGATGGATGCGAGTCGGCGGTGATAGGTGCGACGCTCCGGGGATGGCAGATCATCCGCGAGGATCTCGCGGACGAGCGAGTGGCGGAAGGCGATCTGGTTGCCGACCGCTCCGCGGAGGATCCCGGTCTCCCTCCCGGCGCGAGGCCAATCGCCGGCTCCCGGTACCAGGTCGTCGACGAGTGACTCCGGAGCATGCTCCCCGATGAGGGCGGCCACGCCGAGCGCTTCGCGCGTGCGCGAAGCGAGTCCATCGATTCGAACGAGCACGCTGTCGCGAAGCGAATCCGGGATCGGAAGGTCGTCGCGGGCCAATGTCGCGACGCCGTCCACGAGGGTCACCGCGCCGGTCGTTCGGAGGGCTCCGACGAGTTCTTCGACATACAGGGGCACGCCCTGGCTCTGGTCGATGAGCCGCTGTGCCAGAAGGCGGTCCGGCGAAGCTCCGAGAAGGTCGCTCGACAGCTCGACTATCTGATCGCCGTCGAGCCCGCTGAGGTTGATCTCCGTGAACCGGCCGATCCGTCGCAACCCGACCCGGAGTCGGCGAATGGGACTGGACCGAACCAGCTCATCCGTGCGATAGGCACCGATGACGAGGACATGCTCGTGCTCGATCGCACCAGCGAGCGTCATCAACAGTTCGACCGATGCGTGGTCGACCCACTGGAGGTCGTCGAGGACGAGGGTCAGCGGGTCGACTCGTGACATCGCGATGAGCAGCCGACAGACGGATGCGATCTCGTTGGGAGGTCGCCCGCCCGCCGGGTGGCTTTCGGTGCCCGACATATCCGACGGAGCCGCCTCAGGGATCAGGTCACGGAGCTGCACCCGCCCGGAGCGATCGAGGGCCTCCGCGATCCCGGGCCAGTCGGGATGCGACCGGATCGCGGCGATCAGCGGACCGAGCGGCGGCGTGGCCTCGGAACGGGCGGCCCCACGCAGCACGATCGCGGCCGACCGGCTGACGATGGATTCGATGAGCTCGGTCTTCCCGATACCGGCGTCACCGGCGACCAGGACGAGACCGCCTCGCCGCCGTTGGGCAGACCGAAGCGCCTGCTGTAGACGGCCAGCCTCATCCACCCGGCCGACGAGCCGCGATCGGCTCATGGCGAGTGCCGCCTCACGTTCGCCGCGCTCCCACCGCGACACGGTACCCCACTGACTCAGAACGTCAGCGATGCCGCACCCGCGGCGAGGACCTCAACGACCTGGGCCGCGGTCACGATCGACGCTCCATCGACGATGTCATCGGGCTGGATCCCTCTCGGCTTCGTGCATGCCCCGCACGCCCAGATCCGGCCGCCGGCCGCGACGAACTGGGTCATCACGTCGCTGAGCGGCGGGAGCCCGTCGTGCGCCACGTCGTCGGATCGGCCGCGGACGGCGAGCCAGGCGCCGTCGATGGTGAGGAGCACGATCGCATCCTGGTCCGCGGTCGCGGCTACATTCGCTACCACGAATGCGAGTGTCGCTCGTTCCGGATCTTCGGGACCATGCGTGGCGTTGATGAGGATGGTGTTCACGTTCTTCTCCTGTCGAGTTCGAATGATGGATCGGTCAGTCAACGCGCGGCACCGCGCCGCACGAAGAAGTGGTCGGAGCCGTCGGATGCAACGGTCATGTCGATGAGCTCGTTGCCGGTCATCCGCGTCCATGCGGTGAGTCCGTCACCGGCGGTCGGGTCGTCGGTCACGATCTCCAGCACCTGGCCGGGTTCGAGGCGCTGGACCGCGTCCCGGATTCGCGGCGTCAGGGTGGCGCAGCTCGCCCCCAGCGCATCGAATTGAGCATCGACGGGATAGGCCCCGGCGGATGGAACTTCGCTGACCTCGACCCTGCGGAACCCGGAACACAGGAGCGCCACGTCGGTCACTCCGAACCCCTCGAGCGAGGCGAAGATCTGTTGGTCCACGAGATACCAGGTTCCGTTCTCGTGCTGGAGGATGCGGTACGCGACATGGAGGACGTCGGCGACCATCTCGGCGCGCGCCGCGATGGGTTCGTTCCGATCCGCCATCCCGAACCAGCCCTCCAGCCAGTGACGAGCGCCTGCCGCGGTCGTCGCTTCGCGGACGGCATTGGGCGTCAGAGCCCGGAATCGCGACAACGGCGCGAAAAGCGCCTCGATCGCGTTGAAGTCCTTCGCGGCGAGCGCGTTCACGAACGCCTCGCCGAACTGGATCGCGGTCGTATCCGCGTCACGCGACACGGGACTTGACTGCGCGGGATTGGATATGGCCGTCAAGCGGGCCTCCTTCCGGGCTTCAGCCGGTGCGGATCGCAGCGGTGACTCGACGGTACGGTGACGACCAGCCGCGAACCACGGAGGAACTACGGGGTTTTCGGAGTGGCGAGCCGCTGGCCCTTTCTACGGCGCGGGCGTCGACAACGTCGGGGCGGGCCCAGGCTGCGGAGGCGGCCCTGCGCTGAGACTCTGCCCCTGACCGGCGCCGGCCGAGAGCGACGCGATCATCACGGATGCCGCGAGGACCGACGCGGAGATGACGACCATGAGTGTGGTCCCGGCTGGGTCGAACGGACGTCGGGCACGTTGTTCGCCTTGCGAAGGACCTGCGACTCGGACGATCCTCGTGCCCATCGGTCGCCTCCCACTCTACGGTCGCTGGACGCGACCTCCGATCAGGAGTCTCCGGCCGCGGTGATCCGGAGTCGCCAGTGCGGACCCCAATACGACACCCGTCGATCCCAAGGGTCTGCACCGTGGTTCCGCCTTGACCCTGATGGCACGATGACCGGCATGTCGGCTGAACGATCGGGGTCGGGCAGGTGTCGGTGACTCTTGACCGGGTAGCACCAGGACGCCCGAGCCCCGTCGCCATCGCGGCGGTCGTCACGGCCGGCGTCCTCGTCGGGGCGATCTGCCTCGCGCTCATGGCAGCGAATGCCGACAACGGCGACAACGGCGACGGACATTGGTTCGTTCAGCTCGCTGCGAACCTGTTCACCATCGCGGTGGGGCTGGTCA
This sequence comes from uncultured Chloroflexia bacterium, assembly GCA_963720755.1. GTDB lineage: Bacteria > Chloroflexota > Limnocylindria > Limnocylindrales > CSP1-4 > SPCO01. The sequence goes on along the minus strand of CAVRGP010000006.1, from coordinate 203,257 downwards.
TGTGGTACTCGCGACCTGGCAACCGGGTCGGCCCACTCGTGATCTTGATGGGTTTCGCGGGCACGATCAACTTCCTGAGCTGGGATGGGGGCGACGCGCTCGTCTGGACCATCGGCAACATGTGGGTCCTCTTCGGGACAGTCGTCCTCGCCAACGTGTACCTCGCCTTTCCAGAGGGGAGGACCGCTGGCTGGTCCCGGCGCCTGGTCATGGCCGCCTACGCCTGGTTCTTCCTGACGACCGTCAGCCAACGGCTCATCGAGCCGTACCCGCCGACCTGGCCATTCGGGAACCCATTGCTCCTTTGGCCCAACGAGGGACTCGCCGACACCGTCGGCGTCGTCGCGAACCTCGGTGCGCTCATCCTGTCCGTCCTGGTCGTCCTGACGGTCCTCGATCGCTGGAGGCGCGGGACCCCCGCGGCCCGACGGGCGCTGGCCCCTGTCTTCTGGGTCAGCCCGATCACCCTGGTCGTCGTCGGGACGTTCTTCGTGGCGCAGGCCACCGGTTCGGACGCCTTGTTCGCGGCGTCGACGGGTCCAATCGCGCAGCTCTCCAACTTCCTGCTGCCGATCGCGTTCCTGATCGGCCTGCTCCAGACCCGGCTCGAACGTGGGTCCATCGCCGAACTCGTGGTCGACCTCGATCGCGTGAAGACCGGCGATCTCGAGGCCGTGCTCGCCCGGGCCGTCCACGATCCAACCCTTCGACTGGGGTTCCCGTCGCCAGACGGAGGCGGATACGTCGATCCGACGGGCCGGGCGATCGCCATGCCCGATGAGAGTGACCAACGGGACATCACTCGGATCGAGGGAGCCGATGGCACGATCGCGGTCCTGATCCATGACCCTGCTGCAGACCAGGTCCTCGTGGACAGCGCGGCGGCGGCATCGAGACTGGCCCTCGAGAACGAGCGGTTGGCGGCGGAGTTGCGAGCGCAGCTCGAGGAAGTCCGCGCGTCCAGGGCACGGCTCGTCGAAGCGACGGACGAGGAGCGGCGAAGGCTCGAGCGGGATCTTCATGATGGCGCGCAGCAGCGACTCGTCGCCCTCGGGTTCACCCTACGACGGGCGAACCGACGCGCCGAAGCCGATCCGGAGCTTGGGCGCATCCTGGACGAGGCGAGTCGTGAACTGGAGGACGGACTTCGCGACCTCCGTGCGCTGGCCCGTGGGATCCATCCGACCGCCCTCATCGAGGGCGGGATCGCGCCGGCCGTGCGTGAGTTGGCGGATCGTTTCCCACTCCCGGTCGATGTCCGGATCGATGACCGGCGCCTTCCCGATCCGATCGAGACGACGGCCTACCTGATCGTCTCCGAAGCCCTCACGAACGTCCTGCGGCACGCCGACGCGACAAGGGTGACCATCCACGGGCGCGTCGAGGATGACGCCCTGCAACTCGAGGTCGCCGACGACGGGCACGGCGGTGCCGACGTCGGAGCGGGCGGGACCGGCCTGCACGGGCTGATCGATCGAGCACAGGCTGTCGGAGGCACGCTCGCCGTCTCCAGCCCAGCAGGTGTCGGAACGACGGTCCGGGCCGTGCTCCCGCTGTCATGACGGCGTCGAACGAGCGCCGATCGCGGATCGTCCTGGTCGACGATTCCGTGCTCTTTCGCTCGGGCATGTCCCACCTGCTCGCGGACGAGGGTTTCGCGGTGGTGGGTGAAGCCGGCGACGCTGCGGGCGCGCTCGACGTCGTCGCACGAGAACGTCCGGACGTGGTCGTGATGGACATCCGGATGCCGCCCGGCTTCCAGACCGAGGGCCTTGAAGCGGCCATCGCCATCCGCGACCGCCATCCCACGGTGGCGATCCTCCTCCTCTCCGCGCATGTCGAGACCCGCCACGCGATCCGCCTGCTGCGAGCGGACGCGGCAGGGGTCGGCTACCTGCTGAAGGATCGGGTGCTGCGCGAGTCGGATCTGCTGGATGCGATCCATCGCGTGGCGGCTGGCGGCTCGGTGATCGATCCCGAGATCGTCGAGGAGCTGCTCGGCCGCGCCCGGCCCCACGGTCCGCTGGACGAGCTCACCCCGCGAGAGCGGGAGGTCCTCGCGCTGATGGCCGAGGGCCGCTCCAACCAGGCCATCGCCGAGCGGCTCGTCGTCGAACTGAAGACCGTCGAGGGGCATATCCGAACGATCTTCTCCAAGCTCGGGCTCGAGCCTGAGCCCTCGGACCATCGGCGGGTGCTGGCGGTGCTGTCGTATCTCCGCGCCTGACGCCGACGTCACCGGGGCGTGTCCGGCGCTGCGGTACGATGCCGGCCCACGGCAGCCCGACCATCGAGGGACCCAGCACCCGTGAGTGAGCCGTCCGCCAGCCCGAGTGAGCCGTCCACCAGCCCGGCCGACCCGTTCGCCGGCGAGCGCTTCTGGCGCGCGATCCGCGACTCCGTGCAACGTGCCGTGGTCGTCGACGAGGTCGCGATCCGTCTCCTGGCCGTCGCGCTCCTGGCTCACGGCCACGCCCTGATCGAGGACGTGCCCGGTGTCGGCAAGACGCTGTTGGCTCGAGCGTTCAGCCGCGCGCTCGGGATGGACTTCGCACGGGTCCAGGGCACCCCCGACCTGTTGCCCGGTGACGTGCTCGGCGCGACGATCCTCGAGGGGTCGTCATTCCGGTTCATCCCCGGGCCGATCTTCACCAACGTCCTGCTCGTCGACGAGATCAACCGGGCGACCCCGCGCACGCAGTCGGCGCTGCTCGAGGCGATGGAAGAAGCGCACGTGTCGATCGAGGGCGAAACGCGGCCCCTGCCCGACCCATTCCTCGTCCTGGCGACCGAGAACCCGATCGAGCTCGAAGGCACGTTCGCCCTGCCAGAGGCCCAGCTGGATCGGTTCCTCGTGCGGGTTCGGATGGGCTACCCGGATCGCGCCGATGAGGGCCGCATCGCGCGACGCTACCGAGCCATGGCCGAACCGCTCGACATCGTGTCCGTCATCGCCGGGCCCGAGGATCTGCTCGGCATGCGCGACGCGGTCCGTGCGATCGAGGTCAGCGCCCCCGTCGAGGCGTACATCGTCGACCTCGTGCGCGCGACGCGTGAACGACCCGAATTGCGCCTCGGTGGCAGCCCGCGCGCCAGCGTCGCGCTGTACCGGGCGACCCAGGCGTGGGCCTTCCTGGCCGGACGCGATTTCGCCCTGCCGGACGATGTCAAGGCACTGGCGCCGTTCGTGCTCGGCCATCGGATCGTGCTCGATATCGACCGGCAGCTGCGCGGCGCGACCACGGAGGACGTGATCGGAGACGTCCTCGGGTCGGTCCCCGCGCCGCCGGTCGAGACCGCCTCCGTCGCCGAACGAGCCTGAGCGATGGGCGCCACCGCGCTGCTGGCGGTCGCGTTGATCCTCGGCGGGGTGGTGCTCGGTGCCGGCGGTCTGCTCCTCGTCGGCGTCCTCATGGGTCTCGTCCTGGTCCTCCAGTCCATCTGGTCGAGGTATGGCCTCCGCTCACTCGAGTACGAGCGCCATCTCTCGGCGCCCCGTGTCCCATGGGGCGAGAGGATCGATCTGGATCTCGTCGTTCGCAATGCCAAGCTCCTGCCGCTGCCCTGGCTCCAGATCGAGGATGTCGTCAGCCAGGGCGCCGAGGTCGCCGGGCGACCGCTGATCCCCTCACCGCGCCGCGGGTTCGATGTCCTGCGGGGCACCTGGAGGGTCGGCTGGTTCGAACGGGTCACGCGGCGGTTCCAGATCGTCGGCCGCCGGCGCGGCACCTATCGGTTCGTCGAGGCGGATCTTCGGGTCGCCGACCTGTTCGCCCGATCCAGCCGGCGCGAGGAGCGGCCGCTGTCGACCGTCTACCACGTGGTCCCGCGCGTGGTCGGCATCCGCTCGACGGTGACGGACAGCCCTTCGGTCGGTGCTTCGCCATCGGTCCGAGGCCTCCACGAGGAGCCCTCGCTGTTCGCGGGGGTGCGACCCTACCAGCCGGGCGACCCCCTGCGACGGATCCACTGGAAGGCGACCGCGCGCGTCGGCCGACCGGTCAGCCGACGCTATGACCCCGCGCGTGAGCGAGAGGTGCTGGTCGCCGTCGACATGCAAACCCTGTCCGGGCCCTCGTGGATGCTCAGCTGGGACGATGACCTCGCGGAGGGTCTCTGTGTGGCGGCGTTGTCCCTGGTGCGATCCTTCGTCGTCGACGGCATCGCGGCCGGGATCGCGGTGAACGCCTACAGCGAGCGTCCCCAGCGCACGGTCTTCCTGGCACCCAGCGCGAACCAGCGGCAGGTCGGGGCCATCGCGGACCTGCTCGCCGATGTCAGTCCGTTCGCCTCGCTGCCATTCGACCGCCTGCTGGCAGCCCTGGCGCGTCGCGTCCCGAGCGGCTGCTCGATCATCGCCCTCAGCAGCCGGGATCCGGATGATTTTCTGGCGACCCTCCGGAGGCTCGGTGCCGACGGCTACGTCGTGAGCCACGCCGGGTTCGGTCCCGAGTCCGCTCGATGGACCGCGAGAGCCCGTGCGTTCGGCCTGCGAAGTGCCGCCTATCGTCTCGAGCCGGATTGGCAGACTGCGGATGCGCTCGAACGCATCGCTTGAAGCGGGGATCGCGATCCTCGCGGCCTGCACGATGGAGGCCGCCGGGATCACCCTGGCCTATCTCGCGCTCGGCAGCCTGGCGACGCATCAACAGCCGCCGCTGCCGATGCTGGCGTTCGTGGGTGCTGCCGCCGCCGGCCTCGGCTACGCCCGATGGTCCGTCCATGCCGGCCGGCACTATCGGACGCCGCTGGCCGCCCTGGTCATCGGTGCGGCGATCGTCGGTTGGTTGCTGCCACTCGGAGCCGCGGCGGTACGACTGACCGACGATCCATGGGCCGTCATCGGGGCGCATCCGGGCGGGATCCTGCTCGGTCTCGCCGTGTTCCGCGGGTCGGCACACGTCACCTCGGAGGACGACGCGCGCATCGCCGAGACCGTGCTCGGGCCTGGCCTCTGGGCGATCGCCGGGACCTGGGCGTTCCTGGCGGCGACCGGCGCCACCGGTGACCCAGCGATCGTGAGCGCCGCCTTCTCGGCGACCGTCGCGGTCGTGACCGCCGCGTTGCTGGGCATGGGTCTGGCGCGCCTGGGCGAGCTGGAGGAGACCGGGATGCCGCAGGGTGATCAACGGACCTGGGTCGCGTTGCTCGTGGCGGTCATCGCCTGCCTGCTGGTCGTGTCGGTCCCACTCGCGGCGGTCCTCGGGATCCCTTCGACCGACGCGCTCAGGGGCGTGCTGGGTCCGATCGCCGACGTCATCGTCGTCATCATCACCATCCTGGCGATCCCAGGTGGTCTGCTGGCGGCCGCCCTCGTCTTCCTGCTCGAATTGGTCCGCGGACCACTGACGGGGTCGACAGACCTTGGGGGGACCCTCGCTCCCGGCCCACTCGAACCAGGGAACCCAGCCGGGGCCACCGGCATCCAGGCCGTCGCCCTCGGCCTGGCACCGCTGGCGATCGCGATCATCGTGGCGTTCCTCGTGATCCGCGCTCTGCTCAACCGCCCACGACTGTCGGCGGTCGAGAGCGACCTGGTCGAAACGCGCGAAACCGAAGGCCCTGCAGGCGGGATCCGGTTCCGGCGACCACGCGTCACGATCCCGCGACGAAGACCCGACCCGCGGACCGCGAGCGAGGCGTACATGGCATCCCTCGAGGTCCTGAGCCGGGTCCCGAACGCGGCCCGTCTGCCGTCCGAAACGCCTTCCGAGCACGCGGATCGGACCCGATCCGGCTCGAGCGGTTCGGGCGACCCGCTCGGTCGCCTGGCGGCCGACTATGCCCTGGCCGAATTCGGACACCGCGAGCTGACCCGTGCCGAACATCGACGGGCGATCGAGCGATGGCGGCGACTCCGCTCGATGCCGCGGGACTAAGGGGCGCCGACCAGGCGCATGTGGTGCGACGGTCCGGCCACACGGCCGGTCGACCGACCACAATGCATCGATGTCAGTAGTCGACGATCGACCCGACGCGACGTCAGACGGCCAGCCGTCCGGGCGAGGCGGCCGTCGGGCGCGGGCGCACGACACCTCGGCCCCGGCTCCCGCAGCGGTCCGGCCAGGGCTGACCGGTGGGCTGTACCGACCGCTGTCCGTGGCCGATATCGAGCGGATCTACACGACGGCGCTCGACGTCCTGGCCGACATCGGCATCGGGGACCCGATCCCGGAGATCCTCCGCTACGCCCTTCCCAGGGGCTGCACGCTCGATCCGGATGGACGGTTGCTGTTCCCGCGTGGCCTGGTCGAAGAGATGATCGGCGTCGCGTCGCGCGGCTACGTCCGCTATGCGGTCGACCCGGCCAACGACATCGAGATCAGCGGCGAGCGGGTCTACTTCTGCACCTCGGGCGAGGCGGTCACGGTCCTCGACTACCCGACCCAGACGTTCCGGCCGACCCGGCTGGTCGACCTGTACGACGCGGCCCGCCTGGTCGATCGCCTGCCCAATATCCACTGCTACGGGCAGCCGTTCATCGCGGCCGAGTACAGCGAAGACGTCTACGTCCACGACATCAACGTCGCCTATGCCGCCCTCGCGGGCCAGAACAAGCCGTTCGCGTTCAGTTGTGCGACGGTCGGCCACGTCGACGATCTCGTCGCGATGTTCGACCTGGTGGCCGGCGGTGACGGCGAATTCCTGAAGCGACCGTTCTGCAGCATCGGCGGCTGCCCGATCGTCTCGCCGCTGCGGTTCGGCAAGGACAACGCCGAAGTGCTCGTCCGGACGGCGGAACTCGGGCTGGCGACGGACATCGCGATCGCCCCGCAGGCCGGTGCCACCGCACCCGCCGCGCTCGCCGGCACGCTCGTCCAGTGTTTCGCGGAGACCCTGGCCTGCCTCGCCATCGTCAACATGATCCGACCCGGGAACCCGTTCGACTTCGGCATGTGGCCGTTCGTCTCCGACCTGCGGACCGGCGGGTTCACCGGTGGTGGCGGCGAGGAGGCATTGCTCATGGCGGCGAGCGCGCAGATCGCCAACCACTACGGGCTCGTCTCGTCGGTCGCTTCAGGGATGACCGACGCCAAGACGATGGACGCACAGGCCGGCTACGAGAAGGGCATCACGGTCACGGCGGCGGCGCTGGCCGGCGGCAACCTCGTGTCGGCCTACCCCGGGATCGTGGGCAGCCTGATGGGCCAGTCGTTCGAGGGACTGGTCATCGACAACGACCTGCTCGGCAACGCCCAGCGGCTGCTGCGCGGGATCGAGGTCAACGACGAGACCTTGTCGTACGGGGTGATCGCCGAGACCGTGGCCGGTGTCGGTCACTACCTCGGAGCCGACCAGACCTTGAAGCTCATGCGAAGCGAGTTCCAGTACCCGGAACTCGCGGATCGCACGAGCCCGGGCGAGTGGGTGGACGGCGGGAGCCGGAGCATCTACGAGCATGCCCACGACCGCGTCGAGGAGGTCCTCGCCAGCCACTACCCGGAGTACCTCGACCCCGCCGTCGATGCGCGGATCCGCGAGCGGTTCCCGATCCGCCTCGACCCCGCCGACATGCGATCCGGCAACGGCCGCTGGTAGGTCCGCCCGCCCAAGGAGCCGGGGACCTGGACGGCGCGGACCGGTCGCCCGCTGCGAAGATGGTCGCGTGACCGAACCTCCGATCGCCAACCCGGGACAGGGCCCGCTCACGTTCAGGCTCATCACCCGACACGCCTGGGCGATGCTCCGCCTGGGCATCCTCCGCGTGTCCGTCGTTGCGTTCCTCCTGTTCGTGCCGCCCGCCTTCCTCGGGGTCGCGCTGTCTCGATTCGTCGAGGGCCAGTCGAACCTGCTCGGTGGACTCGGCGCCGCCCTCGCCCTGGCGATCGCGTTCCTCTTCCGCCTCCTCGGCCCCGTCGTCTTCGCGGGCTATCTCGACGAGGCGGTCGGCAGCCAGTACTTCCACGGCCGCCGCCTGCGCATGGGCGAGGTGCTCAGAACGCTGCCGTGGCTCGCCCTCCTGATCGCCGATGTCGTCGTGGTTCTCGGGACGTTCGTCGGCATCGCCCTGTTCGTCGTTCCGGGCATCGCCTTCTACGTGTTCTTCGGGCTGGTCGGTCCGGTCATGGTCCAGGAGCGCCGCGGGGTGCGCGATGCCTTCGCGCGGACGTTCCGGATCAGCCGCACGGCCATCTATCCGATCATCGTGCTCGTGGTCGTGCCGCTGGCCATCGAACAGGTCATCGACGAGTTGGCGCACCAGGCCGTGCACGACGGTGGAATCCCGATCCAGATGTTCGCGGAATGGATCATCGCGGCGGTCGTCGGCGGGACCGTGGGCCTCCTTGAGGTCGCGCTCGCGACCGAGCTTATGACCCGCAACCCGGAGTCCACGGTGATCGACGAGCTCGTGCGTACGCCTCAAGGGATCGATCCGCCGACTTAGACTGGACGTCGGTTGCTCCACGGTTCGGGATAGAGAGGTCGGACGGCTGATGTTCTCCGCCATGCGGGCGATGTTCAGGGACCCCGAAGGCAAGTACCTGATCGTCGCGGCCATCTCGATGATCGCGCTCGGTACCGTCGTCTACATGTGGCTCGAAGGGTGGTCGGCGCTCGACGCGCTGTACTTCTCGGTCGTCACGCTCGCGACCGTCGGGTTCGGCGATCTGCATCCGACCACCGACGCGGCGAAGCTGTTCACCGTGTTCTACATCCTGTCCGGCCTCGGCATCCTGGCCGCGTTCGTGTCCGAACTCACGAAGTACCGGACCTCGCCGGTGGTCCGTCTGGAACAGCGCCTGCGAGGCGGCCAGCTGGCGGGCGAGCCAGGAGCGGGCGAACCCGAACCGGATGATGAGCCGATGCCGGACGCCGAGGCGGACGAGGATCCGACCTGAGCCGGGTTCGAATGCACCGGGACGAGGTCGACATCGACGCATCTCTCGTCCGGGCATTGCTGGCCCGGCAGTTCCCCCGATGGGCCGATCTCGAGATCGCGCCGGTCCCCTCGGCTGGGACCGACAACGCGCTCTACCGGCTGGGTTCCGACATGGTCGTACGCCTGCCGCGGATCGGATGGGCCGCGGGCGACGTGGCCAAGGAGCACCACTGGCTGCCGCAGCTCGAACCGCTGCTCCCCGTCACGGTCCCGACGCCGCTCACCGTCGGTGCGCCGGATCTCTCCTACCCCTGGCACTGGTCGGTCTGTCCGTGGCTCCCGGGCGAGAACCCCCGCGTCGGCTCGATCGATGATCCTGAGGGCCTGGCCGAAGCCATCGCCGGATTCGTGACGGCGCTCCGGGCGATCGACCCGGCTGGCGGCCCGGCAGCCAGCCGCGGGGGTCCACTCGCCGGCCGTGATGATGCGACGCGAACCGCGATCGAAGCGCTCGGCGGCGAGATCGACGCCGACGCCGCGACCGCGGTCTGGGTAGAAGCCCTGGCTGTCCCAGCCTGGGCGGATCCCCCGACATGGATCCACGGCGATCTGTCGCCGGGCAATCTCCTGTGTGTCGGCCGGACCCTGACGTCGGTGATCGATTTCGGCGGTTTGGGGATCGGTGATCCGGCGTGCGATCTCTCGGTCGCCTGGAACCTCCTGCCGGCCAGCGCGCGCCCGTCGTTCCGCACCGCGGTGTCCATGGACGATGCGACCTGGCAGCGCGGGCGTGGCTGGGCCCTGTCGATCGCGCTGATCCAGCTGCCCTACTACCGGGAATCGAACCCACAGCTGGCCACGAATGCACGACACGTCATCGCGGAAGTCCTCGCCGAACGGGCCGCACCCTTCGCCGGGGCGCCGGCACCCGCTCGCTGTAGGTTGGTGTAGGTGAGTGCGATGACAAGACCCTCGACCGCAGCCGACCGAACCTCCGCCATCAGCCGCTTTCGCAACTGGTTCTGGCGGCCACCCCGCGCCCACGGCGAGATCGACCCGGAACGGACCGTCAGCTTCCTGGAGCTGTTCTATGACCTCGTCTACGTCGTCGTCATCGCCCAGGCCGCGCACCACCTCGCCGGACATCTGACCGTCGGCGGCTACGCGGAGTTCGCGGTCATCTTCGGCGTCATCTGGATCGCCTGGGTCAATGGCACGCTGTACTACGAGTTGCATGGTCGAGAGGACGGACGGACACGGACGTTCGTCTTCATCCAGATGGGCATCCTCGCCCTGCTCGCGGTCTTCACCGGCGGTGCGGCCGGCGAGGACGGGCAGGCGTTCAGCGTGGCCTACGCCGGGTTCCTCGTCGTCATGACCTGGCTTTGGTACACGGTCCGCCGGCAGGACGGCCCGGAGTACATGGCCGGGACAGCGCGCTACCTGACCGCCATGGCCGTGTCGCTCGTGGTCATCGTGGCCGGCATCTTTCTGCCCGCCGAGGCTCGACTCGTCAGCTGGGCCGGATTCGTGATCGGCTGGCTCGTCCTGATGCTTGTCTTCGGCTGGCGATCACGACGCGGACAAGTCCTGGCGATCGCACCGACCGATTCGATGGTCGAGCGCTTCGATCTGCTGGTGATCATCGTGCTCGGGGAAGTCGTCACCGGGGTCGTCGGTGGGCTGTCGTCGGTCGATCGAGATCCCCTCACGCTCGCGACCGGCCTGCTCGCGCTCGCCGTCGGCTTCGGCCTCTGGTGGATCTTCTTCGATGTCGCCGGCAGGCGAGCGCCCAGAGGAGACGGGCTGACGCTGTACATGTGGGCGGAGAGTCACCTCCCGATCTCACTCGCGATCGCGGGCGCCGGTGCGGCGATGGTGGGCCTGATCGACCACGCCCACGACGCGCAGACGCCGTCCGATACCGCCTGGCTCCTGGCAGCATCGATCGCGATCGCGCTGCTGGCCCTGGCCGTCACGACGCATTCGTTGGACGAGTACGAGCGCCACGAGACGGTCTACCGGCCGTTGACCGTCGCGCTGGTCGTCGGGGCCGCCGCCGCGCTGGTCGTCGGCTGGTGGCAGCCGACGCCGTGGCTGCTGGCGTCGGCCCTCGTCGCCATCCTGTCGGTGGTCTGGCTGTATGCCGCGCTCCGGTACTTCGGAGAGGCCACCGAGGCCGCACCATGATCCGATGACGAGAAGGTAGCCTCAGCCGTGCCCTCGATCCTCGATCTCGGCCGTCGCGTTCGGGCGTCGCTGCTCGCCTCGATCGGCGATGTCGCGTTCGGGATGGAGGATGGCGCCGTCTCGGTGGCCGGTCTCGTGTTCGGCGTCGCTGCGAGCACGAATGACAGCCAGATCGTCGTCCTTGCCGGTGCGACGGGCGCGATCGCCGGCGCGGTCTCGATGATGGCCGGCACGTATCTCGACGTGCACTCGCAACGGAGCCGCGCCGCCGCACTCGTGGAGCAGGCACGGCGCGGGATCGCCACCGATCCCGAACGGACGCTACATCGCGTCGCCGAACGTCTGCGGACGTCAGGTTTCACCGAAGTCGAGGCACGGGGGGTGACGGCGGCCTTCGAACGAAACCCCGGCGCACTGCTCGACTACGTCGCCGCGTTCGAGCTTGGCGTGCCCCGCGTGGCGGGAGTCCCGCCACGGACGCACGCGGCCTGGATGTTCGTGGCGGACCTGTTCGCGGCGAGCATCCCGGTCATCCCGTTCGTACTGTTCGACATCGAGACGGCGCGGATCGTGTCGCTGATCGTGACCGGGGCGCTGATGGCGCTGCTGGGCATCGCCCGTGGACGGATCGGGCATGAACCAGTGTGGCGGACGGCCCTCCAGACGATGTCGATCGCCGGTGCTGCCGCCCTGGCCGGCATCCTCATCGGGCGGTTCGTGACCCGTTAGTCGCGCAACCACACGGATACAGACGCTGGCTGCACGGTCCGCGTCACCGTGGCCGCGATCTCGGTGCCGAGTTCATCGAGGCCGACCTCGTCGCGCAGCTTCCCGGCGAAGACCGCGACGATCCGCTCGGCGTCGTAGCGAGCCCGATTGAACCGTCGATCCACCCGAACCTGGACGCGTCGACGGACCGGCTGGAACAGCGCCGCGACGACCAGGGTGGAGGCGGCCACCGCGACGGTGTTCGAAGACGTGATCGACGCGAGGAGGGTCTGCGAGGCCAGGATCACGCCGACGAAGACGACCGCGAGGACGCCGCTCACGACCGCCCAGCTGATCGTCCGGCTGATGATCCGGTCAAGGTCGTACAGCCGATAGCGCATGATCGCCCCGCCGAGGGCGAGCGGGATCAAGATGTACGCGGGCGTCACAAAGAACCAGACGCTCACGCCCTCGCCATCCGGGGCGGTGAAGATCACGATGATCGCCATGGCGATGACGACCGCGGTGAACGTCATCGCGGCCACGAACCAGCGGAGTTGCTGGCGCTCCAGGCCCTGAGCGTGACGGAACCGGACGACCATCCCGATGACTCCGGCGACAAGCAGCAGGATCGTCAGCGTACTCGTGAGGTTGCCCAGGTCGACCGGAAGGAACCCCACCGGGTTGTCGATCGTCGCCCCGCTCTGGATCGTGTCCGGCGCGTAGGGACCACCAAGGTGTGGGCCGAACCCGCCCGCGATGACACCGGCCAACGGCACGAGGAACGAGATCCGAACCGCGCGGCCGATGCGCCCACCCGGCAGATGTCCGGAGGGAAACACGACGGTCAGGGCGTAGTAGAGGGCGAACAGGACCGGGGCGAAGATCCAGGTTTCGATCCAGATCAGGACCATCGGGAAGCCGCTCGGGAGACTCGCGCCATGTTGGACGTCCGTGCCCCCGAGCGCCTCGGCCGAGGTCGAGATCACCCAGACCATCACGATCGCCAGGAAGATCCAGCCGATCGGGTGTCGTGGACGCCGCAGCGCCAGGACGGTTCCCACGGCTGCGTATGGTGTTCCGAGCAGGACCAGCGTCGCGATCGAGGAGGGGTCCGCGACCAGGCTCGCAGCGGCGAGCGCCAGCGCGCACGTGAGGACCGCCGTAAGTGCCACGCGCTCCCAGCGGATCCCGGTTCGCGTGGTCACCCGGGCCTTCGACGGGTCGGACATGCCGTCATCATGCCCGAGCATCGTTCGCGATTCGTTACGGGCGCGCCCCGAGCTTCTCTGCGGCGCCGCCGGCGGGACTAGGCAGTGCGCCAGGCCTGGAAGGTCGGCCAGCCCCAGCGTGCCGCCGTCGCGGCGATGAGCAGGCCGACGCCGAAGAACGTCGGATGCAGGAAGCTCAGCTCCTTGATGATCGCGAGTTCGACGACGATCCAGATCATCTGGCCGCAGCCGATCGCGAATGCCAGGAATGGCGCGATGCGCATCCGGGCAAGGCCCATCCCGGCCACGATGAACGACCCGAACCCGAACAGTCCGCCGAGGATGAGCCCGGGGATCAGGAAGTCGGCGAACGGCGTTCCGGCCAGGAGTCCCACGTCGAACTGCATCACGCTGCCGTCGGGCCGCGCGACGAGGGCGTAGCCGCCCGCGATGGCTCCGAGTCCAAGCAGGACGAGTGCGCTGACGCAGATCCGCCCGGCGAGGTGGAGTTCCGATTTCGGGATCGCCTGGTGGGTGGGGTGGGTGAGTGGATGAGTCGCCACGTCGACGCCTCCGGAGTGGATCGCCGGGCAGGTCGCCCGGCCCGAATCCTCGATCGACCAGGGCCGTCCTGGAAGTGCCATCGGACCATCGTCGCCATGACCGATGGATCGTTGGCACGTACGTGGCCACCCGCTTGTCGGGCCGATCAGCACCCGGACACGGTGACGTTCGGCGCTAGTCGATACCGGCCGTCGGTTCGAGACTCTGGATTCGACCGCGGTCCATACGGTCCACACCCGGAGGTCGATCAGATGACGCGCTTGCTGGCCATCCTCGGTTCCATGGTGGTCATCCTCGTCCTGCTCGCGCCCGCGGTCATGGCGGCCGACACGACATCACATTCGGGTCGTGTCCTGACGGCCTTCGGGGGTGACCTGACCCTGCCCGCCGGTGAGCAGGCCGATGCCGTGATCGTCGTCGACGGGACGGCGACCATCCTCGGTGACGCCAAGACGGTCGTCGCGATCAACGGCCGAGCCGAACTGCGGGGAGCGACGGTCGAAAGCATCGTGGCGATCGGCAGTCCAGTCGTCCTCGGCGCGGGTACGACGGTCTCGGGTGACGTCTACGCGCTGGATTCGACGGTCGACGACACGTCCGGCGCGGTCGTGGCCGGCGAGGTCAAGGATGTCGCGCCGTCGCTCATCGCGGCGGGCGTCTTGCTTGCACCGGTCCTGTTCCTGCTGTTCATCGGCCTGGCGCTGGTCACGATCGCGGCGGGCCTCGTGCTGGCGGCCATCGCGGCACGGCAGGTGCGGGCGGCCGAGACGCTCATCAGTCGCGAGCCGGGTCGGGTCTTCGTCGTCGGATTGGCGGGTCTGATCGTGCCGATCCTGCTGTTCATCGGCCTGCTCATCACGGTCGTTGGCGCACCGCTCGGCTTCGCCATCCTGATCTTCGCCTGGCCGCTCGTCGGCTATCTCGGCTACCTCGTTACGGGCATCTGGATCGGCGACTGGATCGTCACCCGGATGCGGCCAGGGGTGGTTCACGATCGACCCTATCTGGCCGCGGTCGTCGGCCTGATCGTGCTGCAGGCAAGCCAACTCATCCCGGTGGTGGCCGGGATCGCCTCGCTGTTCGGTTACGGTGCCGTCATCCTCCTCGCCTGGCGGACGTTCCGCGCCCAGCCGGTCAAACCGGCCGGGGCACCCAACGCCACGCCGGCACCGATGCCCTCCTGACCCCGAAGGCGACATGCGCGCACCGTAGACTAGCCGGGTGCCCCACGCTCGAACCGCGATCCATCACGGTGCGCGAAGGCTGATCGCGAGCGCCGGTCCGTGCTGAGCGGCGATGCGACGATCGCCACCGTCGAACAGTTCACCGCCCTGCTGGGAGCGGCCGTCCTGGTCGCCCTGGTGTCGAGACGGATCGGCGTCCCGTACACGGTCGCGCTCGTCCTGTTCGGGCTTGCGGTCGCCGTCCTCGCCTCCGACTCGGCGATCGTCATCACGCCGGAACTGGTCCTCCTCGTCCTGCTTCCGGGCCTCGTCTTCGAGGCGTCGTTCCAGACCGACGTGGACAGCCTGCGAAAGACCTTCGGCGGGATCGTCCTCCTGGCCATCCCGGGCGTCCTGATCACTGCGGCAGTCGTGGCGGTCGCCCTCAACCTCGCCACCGGCCTGCCGCTCGACCTGGCCTTCGTCGTCGGGGCGATGGTGGCGGCCACGGACCCGGTCGCGGTCATCGCGACGTTCAAGCGCGTCGGCGCCCCGAAGACGCTGTCGACCCTCGTCGAAGGGGAGAGCCTGTTCAATGACGGCACGGCGATCGTCGTCTTCGCGATCGCCCTGCGCGTGGTCGGCGGCGACGTCACCGCGGCCGATGCGGTCTCGTCGTTCGTCCTGACCCTGGCCTTCAGCATCGTCATCGGTGCGGTGGCCGGGTTCGTCGCGTCGCGGATCGTGGCCGTCGTGGATGACCATCTCATCGAGACCACCGTTTCCGTGCTCCTTGCCTACGGGACGTACGTCGCGGCCGACGCCCTCCATGAATCCGGCGTCATCGCGACGGTGGTCGCGGGGATCACCCTCGGCAGCTACGGCCGCCGGATCGGGATGAGCGAGCGGACCCAGGAGGCGATCGACACGATCTGGGAGTTCCTCGCGTTCGTGATGACGGCCTTGATCTTCCTGCTGGTGGGCCTGGCCATCTCGGTCGGGGACATCGTCGATTCGGCGGTCGCGATCGGTGTCGGGATCGTGGCAGTGCTGGCCAGCCGGGCGATCGTGACCTACGGCCTCGTCGGTGGCGCATCGCGGCTGCTCCGTCGACCACGTTCCGGGCTCAGGAAGGGCTGGCTGCACGTGCTGTTCTGGTCCGGGCTGCGGGGAGCCGTCGCGGTCGCCCTGGCGTTGTCGCTGCCCGAGGGTTTCCCGCAGCGAGCGCAATTGCAGACCATCACCTTCGGCATCGTCGTGTTCACCCTGATCGCCCAGGGCGGGACCATCCAGTGGGTCGTCGCCAGGGCCCTGGACCGTCCGCCCGATCCGGCAGTCGCCCCCTGAGACCGACTCACTGGGCCGCGACGGCCCGTGCGAAGATGTGGGCAGGCACGATCATGCAGTCATCGACGCGCGCGAACAGGTCTTCGACACGGCTCCGCCGCGTCATCATCGCCATGGGCCTGGCCTGGCTGATCGTCGCCATCCTCGGTGTGGCTCCTGGGCCGTCGAGCGCCGCCGATCCGACTCCCTCTCCCCTGCCCGCAGGCGATCCCAGCGCACCCGTCTACGTCCTTTCGGCGACGGGCATCGTCGACAACGTGATGGCGGGGTACATCGAGGAGGCCGTGAAGCGGGCCGCCGAAGACGACTCGCCGGCGCTCATCGTCACGCTCAATACGCCGGGCGGCAGCCTCGACTCCACCCAACGCATCGTGACCGCGCTTCTCGAGGCGCCGCTGCCGACGATCGTCTGGGTCGCTCCCAGTGGCGGACGCGCGGCAAGTGCCGGGACGTTCATCACCCTGGCGGCGAACCTCGCCTATATGGCGCCCGGGACGAACATCGGGGCCGCCTCGCCGGTCGGCGCGGGTGGGGCCGAACTCCAGGGGACGATCGGCGAGAAGATCAAGAACGACGCCATCGCCAACATCCGCTCGATCGCCGAGGTCCGCGGCCGCGACGTCGACTGGGCTGTGTCGACGGTGGCGGATGCGGTCTCGTCGCCCGCCTCGGAAGCGGTCGCGGTCGGGGCCGTCGACGGGATCGCGCCAACGCTCGATTCGGTGCGAACACAGGCGCACGGCCAGACCGTCACCGTCGGCGGACAGCCGGTCGTGGTCGACATCGCGGTCGCGCCGTTCGTGGACCTGCCGATGAACCCGTTCCAGTCGTTCCTCCACCTGTTGTCCGACCCGAATATCGCGTTCATCCTGCTGACGATCGGCTTTTTCGGTCTCGTCTTCGAGCTGGTGAGCCCGAACCTCGTCACCGGGATCATCGGCACGCTCGCGCTGATCCTCGCCTTCATCGGGTTCGGCAGCCTCCCGCTCAACGTCGCGGGGGTGCTGCTGATCGGGCTCGCGATCGTGCTCTTCGTTCTCGAGGCGAGCGTGACCAGCCATGGGTTGCTCGCCATCGGCGGCCTCATCTGCTTCGCGCTCGGGGCGTCCGCGTTGTACACGGCACCTGGCAACCCGACCGCCCCGGACGTCGCCGTGGCGACGCCACTGATCGTGCTGATGACGGCCATGGTCGCCGGGTTCATGGCCCTCCTGCTCGGAACGGTGGTCGCCTCGCGACGACGGAGTCGAGCGTTCGCCGGCGCCTATGGCGCGGGGGGCGATCCGACCGTGCCGGTCGGCAGCGACGCGCTCGTCAGGACGGCCCTGACACCGGTCGGGGTCATCTATGCTGCCGGTGAGGAGTGGACGGCTCAGACCAGGGACGGCGCATCGATCGCGATGGGCGAGCATGTTCGCGTCGTCGCCCAGGAAGGGCTCACCGTCATCGTCGAACCGGGTCCTGCCGCCGGTTCACCGGAGGAGGTTCCGCAGCGTGACCACTGATCAGATCTTCCCCACCGCGATCGTGGCCGTCGTGGTCATCCTCGTCGTCATCGGGGTCGTCCGCGCGTTGATGCGCCGGCGTGGTGCGAACGAGGACGCGTTCGGAGCCGGAGGCACGAGTTCCGTGCCGATCGGGGCGACCGGGGTCGCCAAGACCGCCCTCGACCCCTCGGGCGTCGTGCTCGTCGTCGGTGAGCAGTGGACGGCCACGTCCCGTGGGGGAGGGCGGATCGAACCCGGGACCACTGTCCGCGTCGTGGGCCAGGAAGGACTGACACTCAGGGTCGATGTCGAGCCCGGAACGCACCCCAAGCAGGAGTAGCATCGAGCCATGCAGATCCTTGTCGCGGTCCTGTTCCTCGTCGTCGTCGGTGTCGTCCTCTTCCTGGCGGCCATCAAGATCGTCAACCAGTACGAGCGGTTGCTCATCTTCACGCTCGGGCGGACGAGTCCGAACGAGGTGAAAGGTCCGGGCTGGGTGTTCGTGGTGCCGGTCGTCCAGCGCGGCATCCGGGTGGACCTTCGCGAGCAGTTCATCGAGGTGCCGAGCCAGACGAACATCACCAAGGACAACGCCCCGATCAGCATCGACTTCCTGATCTACTGGCGGATCGCCGATCCGTACCGAAGCGTCGTCGAGGTCCAGGACTTCAACGGTGCGCTCCAGAACATCGCGACCACGACGCTCCGAGCGGTGATCGGCGACATCCTCCTCGACGACGTGCTCTCCAAGCGGGAGCAGATCAACGAGGTCCTCCGAGTCAAGATGGACGAGGTGACCGCGCGCTGGGGTGGCAAGGTCACGACCGTCGAGATCCGCGAGATCACCCCGCCGGCAGCGGTCCAGGACGCGATGAACCGGCAGCTGTCCGCGGAACGGACGCGACGCGCCGTCATCACCGAATCCGAGGGCGCCCGCCAGTCCGCGATCAACGTCGCGGAGGGCACCAAGCAGGCCGAGATCCTCCGGGCCGAGGGCGATCGCCAGGCGGCGATCCTGCGGGCTGAGGGCTTCTCGCTCGCACTCGAGCGGATCTATACAGCCGCCTCACAGGTCGACCAGAAGACGATGGCCCTCCAATACCTGGAAACGTTCAAGGCGCTGGGGGCGAGTCCGTCGACCAAGTACATCATCCCGCTCGAGATGACCCAGCTGGCCGACTCGTTCCGTGGGTACCTGGCTGCGGCGAACGAGGGAGAAACCCCGACCGGCGGATAGTCTCCCGGCGCCTGGCCAAGGGTCCGACCCGGTCCGGGGACCAACGTACGCTCGACGCGACCGGGTCCGACGCGGTTCAATGAGGCGGTGCACATCCCCATGCGCCGCCCCCGTGGACCCATCACCGTCGTCGTCGCCCTGCTCCTCACCGTGGCCGTCCTGCCGGCCGGCGGCCAGGTCGGGACGGTCCCCGTGGTTTCGGCGGCGACCGCGATCCAGCCTCGGATCACCGGCATCCAGCCGCTCACCCACGAGGTCTTCGCCTATCTGCCCTACTGGCGGCTGGATGCCGACACGGCGGCCAGCATCCAGTACGACCTCGTCTCGACGATCGCGTTCTTCGGTCTCGGCATCAAGAAGTCGGGCGCGATCGATACCGACTGGATCGGCTACAAGGACTACGTCAGCGACGATGCCGCGGCGGTCACCGATGCGGCCCACGCCCACGGCGTGCGCGCGGTCGCGACGTTCCAGCTGTTCGACACCAAGGATGGTGCGCCGAAGATGACGACGTTCCTCGGCAGTACGGCGGCCCAGGATCGGTTCATCACCGAAGCGCTGGACCTCATGGCCAGCCGCCAGGCCGACGGTGCCGGGCTGGACTTCGAACCGAACAAGGCCGTCAACGACCGGGCTGCCGCGTACGTCGCCTTCGTCGCCCGGTTCCGGGCCGCCATGCTCGCCCGCTTCCCGGACTCGACGCTGACGAACGCGACCTCCGCCGGGGCGAACAAGAAGATCATCGGCGGCCTCGTCCCGTACGTGGACCACCAGGTGCTGATGACCTACAACTACCGCTGGAGCGGCTCGACGGTCACCGGGGCGATCGCACCGCTCGATCACGCCGAGCGGAACGTCAAGATCCACGTCGCTCGAGCCCTGCAGTGGGCGCCCGCATCGTCGCTCCTGTTGGGCGTCCCGTATTACGGCTACGACTGGCCGGTCAAGAGCACGGCGCCCAACGCCGAGGTCCGGACCAACAACACGAAATACGGCCCGGTCCGGTCGGTCACGTACGCCAGCGCACGCGACTTCCTGGCCACCCATCCCAAGGTCGTCCGCCAGTACGACGCCCTCGAAGGCAGCGGCTTCTACACCTACTGGGACAAGACCCACTCGACCTACCGGCAGGTCTACTTCGAGGAGGAGCGAAGCCTCTCCGCCAAGTACGACTACGCGATCGCGACCGGTCTGGCCGGAGTCGGTGTGTGGACGATCGAGAATGACCGCGGCTACGGCCAGCTGTATGACGTCCTCCGCCAGAAGTTCTACGCGCCGGTCCATGCCCTCGGGCTCCACGGCAACATCGTCTACGTCCACAAGGTTTCCGGTTCGGTCTATGCGAAGGTCCACGTCGGTGCGAAGGTCACCGGGACGGTGCCGGAACGCGGCTCGTTCCGCTGGGCGATCCGGGACGCCAAGGGCCGGCTCGTCCGGCGCGGTCGCTGGCCGGACGAGATCCTCTACCCAGCCGTCGTGGCCGGGCACCACGTGGTCGTCCGGCTCGGGTACGCCGCGAGCCTCCCCGCCGGCAAGTACACGCTCCAGGTCCGTTTCGTCGGGACCACCACCACCTGGCGGGCCGAGCCGGTGACCTTCCGCCAGCGCTACTGACGCCGCCCGACGCCGGAACGCTCGCATCCGGCGTCTGCCTCCGCCGTAGAATGGCGACCCAATGTCGTCGCCACCAGCGAGCGGGTCCGCTCGAGCGTGGCATGGTCCGAGGAGGTCCACCTTGAGTGTCCAACCAGGAGCCGCGCGGGTCGTCGTGATCGGCGCCGGGATCGTCGGTAACAGTCTCGTCTACCACCTTGCCAGGCTCGGTTGGAAGCACATCACCCAGATCGAAAAGGGGCCACTCCCGAACCCGGGTGGCTCGACCGGCCATGCCTCCAACTTCATCTTCCCGACGGACCATTCGCGTGAGATGACCGAGCTCACCCTGGACAGCGTCGAACAGTACAAGGAGATGGGTGTCTTCACGGAGAGTGGCGGCATCGAGGTCGCCCGGACGCCGGAACGGATGGAAGAGCTCAAGCGCCGGATGGCCTCGTCGCGGTCGTGGGGGATCGATTCCGAGCTCGTCACCCCGGCCCAGGTCAAGTCGATGGTCCCGTATATCGACGAGTCGATCATCCTCGGCGGGTTCTCGACGCCCAGCATCGGCGTCGTGGATTCGCTTCGTGCCGGGACGATCATGCGGGAGCGGGCCCAGGCGCTCGGTGCTCTGACCCTCTCGCCGGTGACCGAGGTCGTCGGGATCGATGTCGAGGACGGCCGGGTCACGCGGGTGCGCACCGATCGCGGTGACTTCGAGGCGGACATCGTCGTCATCGCGGCCGGCATCTGGAGCCCTCGCATCGCGGCGATGGCCGGTGCGGCGATCCCGCTGACACCCGCGGTCCACCAGATGATCAGCGTCGGGCCCGTGCCCCTGTTCGACACCACGGTCGGCGAGATCGAGTACCCGATCGTTCGCGACATGGACACGAACATGTACGAACGCCAGCATGGCGGCGACCTCGAGGTCGGCTCGTATGCCCACCGGGCGATCCTGATGGACCCGGACGACATCCCGTCGATCGCCGAGTCGAAGCTGTCTCCGACCGAATTGCCGTTCACCCAGGAGGACTTCGAGCTCCAGATGGAGCAGGCCCTTGAGCTGGTCCCCGATGTCCTTGGCGACGAGCGGGTCGGGATCCGCTACTCGATCAACGGGCTGCTGTCGTTGACCCCGGACGGGATGCCGATCCTCGGCGAGACGCCTGAGGTCAAGGGCCTCTGGACGGCAGCCGCGGTGTGGATCAAGGAGGCCCCCGGGATCGCCCGGATGGTCGCCGAGTGGATGACCCACGGGAAGCCCGAGATCGATCCCCATGGCTCCGACATCGCCCGGTTCCACGAACACCAGACGGCCCGTGCTCACGTTCGGGCGCGCTCCGCCGAGGGGTTCAACAAGACCTATGGGATCGTCCATCCGTCCGAGCAGTGGGCCAGCAACCGGGACGTCCGGCTGAGCCCGTTCAACGCCCGGGAACGGGAACTCGATGCGGTCTTCTTCGAGACGGCCGGCTGGGAGCGGCCGATGTGGTACGCGTCCAATGAGCCGCTGCTGGCCGAGTACGGCGACCGGGTCATGCCCCGCACGGCGGAATGGGAATCGCGCTGGTGGTCGCCGATCATCAACGCCGAGCACCTCGCGATGCGAGACCGGGTCGGGATGGTCGACCTGACCGCGTTCACGATCTTCGACATCACCGGGCCGGGAGCGCTCGCCCACGTGCAGAGCATGGCGGTCGCCCAGATGGACGTCGCGGTGGGCCGGGTCGTGTACACGCCTCTCCTCAACGAGGCAGGCGGGATCAAGTCGGACCTGACGATCATGCGACTCGGCCGCGACCACTTCCGGGTCGTGACCGGCGGCGCGCACGGGATGGGCGACCGCAAATGGTTCCGCGACCACCTGCCGGCGGACGGCTCGGCCCAGCTCTACGATGCGACGTCGACCTGGTGTACGGCCGGGATCTGGGGCCCGCGAGCCCGCGATGTGGTCGCTTCGGTCACCTCGGCCGACGTCTCGAACGCGGGCTTCCCGTTCGGCACCTGCCGGACGATCGAGCTCGGCGGGATCCGCGTCCTGGCGTCACGGATCTCGTACGTCGGAGAGCTCGGCTGGGAGCTGTACGCACCGATGGAGCAGGGTGCCCGGCTGTGGGACACGCTCTGGGAGGCCGGCCAGGCCCACGGCATCGTGCCCTTCGGGATCGGCGTCTACGGCACGACCGGCCGGCTCGAGAAGGGCTATCGCGCCCACGGCGCGGAGCTCGAACTCGGCTTCGACCTGGTCGAGGCGGATATGCTCCGGCCCAAGGTCAAGGAGGCCGACTTCATCGGGCGCGACGCGTATCTCGAGCAGCGCTCGCGCCCGCCGGTGGCGACGCTGTGCACCCTGACCGTCGACGACAACACCTCGTCCAGTGGGGTCAAGCGGTACATGCTCGGGCGTGAACCGATCCTCACCCCGGACGGCGGTCCGATCACCGACGCGAAGGGGCGCCGGTCGTTCGTGACCAGCGCCGGATCGGGGCCGTCGGTCGGGAAGCACCTCCTCCTGTCATACCTGCCGCCGGAGTACGCGGTCGTCGGCACCAAGCTCCTCGTCGAGTACTTCGGGGAGCGCTATCCGGTGACGGTGGCTGTGGTCGGGTCGACGCCGCTGTTCGACCCGGAGAACGCCAGGATCCGGGCCTGACGTGAATATCCTCGTCTGCATCAAGCGCGTCCCGGCGACGGCCGGCCGGATCACCCTCACCGCCGACGACCAGGCGATCGATACGCGGTTCCTCGGCTTCACCGTGAGTCCACACGAAGAGTGCGCGGTCGAGGAAGCGGTCAGGATCGTCGAGGCGGATGGTGCGTCGAGCACGGTCCTGACCCTCGGGCCGGAGGAATTGGCCGACCAGCTGCGCGAGGCGATGGCGGTCGGGATCGAGCGGGCGATCCACCTCGTGACCGACGGCTCCGAGTGGTCGCCGAGCGATACCGCCGCAGCGATCGTCGATGCGATCCGGGCACGCGAAGCGGTCGATGGGCCGTTCGACCTGATCCTGTTCGGCAACGAGGCGGCCGATACCGGCGACTACCAGGTCGGCGTTCGGGTCGCAGTCGCGCTCGACCGGCCGATCGTCACCGGGGCGAAGAGCCTGGAGATCCGGCCCGATGCCATCGTCGCTCGTCGCGAGGCGGCCGCCGGTGGCTGGGAGGTCTACGACGTGCCCCGGCCGACGATCGTGAGCGTGCGCGAAGGGATCAACCTGCCCCGCTATCCATCTGTCCCGGGCCGGCTGCGGGCTCGCAAGAAGGAGATCGAGCGGATCGAACCGGTCCGCGAGGCCACCACCCCGGTGATGATCCGCCTGCGCGTCCCGGTCGAGCAGGAGAGCGCCGTCGAGATCCTGGGCGAAGGCCCTGAGGCGGCGCCTCGCGTGGTCGAGGTGCTCCGGCGCCTGGGGCTGATCGCATGATCCTCGTTCTCGTCGAATTCGATGCCGCCGTCCCGGACCGGCTCTCAGCCGAGGCCCTCGCCCTCGGCCGCTCGCTGGCCGGGGAGACCGGCGAACCGCTTCACGCCGTCATCTGGGGCCCCGACGCCGCGGGCGTCGAGGCCAAGACCCTCGGCGAACACGGCGTCGCCGTCCTGCACACCATCGATGATCCGCGCCTGTCCGACCACGCTCCCGAGGCGACCGGCAAGGCCATCGCCCAGCTCATCGAGCGTGACCGTCCGGCCGCGGTGATCGGGACCGGGAGCGATCGGTCGGCCGAGATCATGGCCCACGCCGCCGCGCGAACCGGACGGTCCCTCGCGGTCGGTTGCACCGATATCCGGCCCGGAGATCCATGGCTCGTCACCCGGCAACGATGGGCCGGCAGCCTGCTCGAGGAGGCGCGGCTTGACGGCCCGGTCCGCCTGCTCACGGTCGCACCGCACGCGGTGGAGCCGTCGTCGGCCGATGCCGGTGCGGCGAACGCCACAGTCACCCCGTTCGTTCCGGAACTGACCGATCGCGATTTCCGGGTTCGGGTGTCGTCGCACGTTCCGCCCGAGCCCGGCAAGATCTCGCTCGCCGATGCCCGTGTCGTCGTCGGGGGTGGGCGCGGCGTCGGCAGCGCGGAGGGGTTCGCCCAGCTCGACGAGCTGGCGGCGCTCCTCGGTGGCACGGTGGGGGTCTCACGGGTGGTCACATCCGCCGGCTGGCGACCCCACGCCCAGCAGGTCGGGCAGACCGGGACCCGGATCGCCCCCGACCTGTACATCGCCTGCGGGATCAGTGGGGCCATCCAGCACATCGTCGGCTGTCGCTCCGCCAAGGCGATCCTCGCCATCAACACGGACCGTGACGCGCCGATGGTCACGCGAGCGACCTACGCGGTCATCGGCGACCTGCACGCCGTCCTGCCGGCAGTCATCGCGGAGGTTCGCGCCGCCCGATAGCGGTGGCCCGCCAGGCGGCCGGTCGGCCCGGTCGGCAAGGGCCGATCGGACCTGTCGCAGCCCAGCCCGACCCGGCTACGGTCGAGTCGAATTGAACCTGCGGAAGGGGTCATCCTTGCATCGTCGCGCCATCGGGCCGGTTGCCCTGGCGGTCATCCTCGTCGCGATCGCATCGGTCCTCGCCGGATGCGGCTCGAGCGGCGGCTCGCCGGTCGCCGCGCCATCGGTCGCCAGCGCCTGGGCGCGGGCCGCCGGCGCCGACGGCCAGAGTGCCGCCTACTTCACGATCACCAACTCGTCGCCGACCGCGGACGCCCTGCTGTCCGCGTCGAGCCCGGCCGCAGCGGTCGTCGAGGTCCACGAGACATCGACCGATGACGCGGGGATGACCGGGATGCACCCGGTGGCCAGGGTGGAGATCCCCGCCGGAGGATCGGTCGAGTTCAAGCCCGGCAGCTTCCATCTCATGCTGACCGACCTTGCCGGCGAGCTCACCGTGGGCCAGACGATCGAGCTCGACCTCGTGTTCGAGCACGGTGGCACGGTCGTCGTCACCGCGGAGATCCGGCAGGCCTGACGTGGCACAGCGGCCGGCGGCCTCGCAACGCCCGACTGACGCCACGCGGATCCTCGACGGCGGCTTCTGGCTCGTCGTGATCATGTCGGCAGTCCTCGGCGTTCTCGTCATCGCGAGCGCGCTGGCCGGGGCGATGCTGCCCGGCCAGCCCGGACGGGCGGACGGCGCCGCGCCCGCGGTGATCGCGCCGGCCGGGTCGCAGACCGGTTCGTCCCCAGCCTCGGCGACCGATCTCGCCTCGTTCCTGTATCCGACGCCGCGAGCCGCTCCGCCGATCGAGCTGACGGATCCGGACGCGCAGCCGTTCTCGCTCGGGTCGCTCCAGGGTCATCCGACCCTCGTCTTCTTCGGGTATACCCACTGTCCCGACGTCTGCCCGGCAACGGTCGGCACGGTCGGCCTGGTGATGGAGGACGTGGGCGCTGCAGTGCGGGCGGTCTTCGTCAGCGTCGACCCTGAGCGCGATACGACGACCTGGCTGAAGGAGTACGTCCGGTTCCTACCGGCGGGCTTCACCGCCGTGACCGGCGCCAGTGCCACGATCCGGGCGACCGCAGACGCCTGGGACGTTCGCTATGCCCGGGTCGAGACCGACATCCCAGGCGCCTATTCGATGTCGCACACCGCCGATGTCTACCTGGTCGATGCCGGCGGGATGCTTCGGGCGCATTTCCCGTTCGGGACCTCGTCCGACGCGATGGCGGCGGTGCTCCGGTCGGTCGTCGCGACCCCCGAGCGGGCCGCGGCCCCGACGCCGATCGAACCGGCGACGACCGGAACTTCGGTGGATCCCGCGACGGCCGGGCCGACGACCCGGCTCGATGTCGAGGTGACCTCGTCGTCCGTCTGGGCGGGCGGGCGGACGCCGCTGATCCTGGCCATGTCGATCGACGGTGTCGCCGTGGACGACCCGACGGTGCGGCCCGACGTGCAGCTCGTCTCGCCGGACGGCCAACCCGCGGGCGGACCCGTGAACGCCATCCCGGTCCGGCCACCCGGCGTCGACTCGGTGTCGTATGTCGCGACCGTGAACATCCCCACGCCCGGCGACTGGCACATCGACGTCTCGCTTCCGCGCGGAGGCGGGAGCGCGGTCGGCTCGGCAGCCCTGGTTGCCCGCGATCCCGGCGCGACCGCGAGGCTCGGCGATCCTGCGCCATCCGCACGAACGCCCACGCTCGACGATGTCGGCGGCGTCGCCAGGGCGGTCACGACGGACCCCGCCCCGGATCTCCGCCTGTCGAGGCGATCGACCGCCGATGCCCTCGCCGCCCACCAGCCGTTCGTCCTGGTCATCGATTCGGCTCGCTTCCAGACGACCCAGGCCTGCGGACGGGCGATCGTCATGGCCCGCTACCTGCTCGACCGATGGCAGGACGTGGCGTTCATCCACCTCGAGCCGTTCCGCTATGCGGTGGTCGCCGACACGGCCGTCCTGGAGGGAAGCATCGAAGCGCCGACCTTGACCGACATCGCGGCCGCGTGGGGGATCGGCCAGGCGCCATGGTCGCCGGTGTCGATGCCGTGGATCTTCGTCGTCGATGGGAACGGGATCGTCCGGGCGAGATACCAGGGCGTGATGGGAACTGGCGACGTCGACGTCATCCTGTCGATGATCGCCCAGGGGGACTGACCCCGCGGCGCCGACGGACCCGTCGCTCGTTTCGGACGCCGTTCGGCCCCCGCGAAATGGGCCGGACGTCACATCCGGTGTAGCTGGCCCGGCCTTCACCATCGGGCGCATGGATACGCCGACGCAGGTTGACCTGCCACCCACCGAACCGACCGACACGGCCCTCTCGCGGCGCGGGTTCCTCCGGGCCGCGGCCCTGACCGGTGGGGGCATCGCCGCCGTCGCCGGCCTGGCCGCCTGCGCTCCCGCCGCGACCGGGGGTGGCTGGAACCTGGGTCCGACGCTCGCCCCGGGCGGTGCCGTCCCGAGTGCTGCCGCGAGTGCTGCGGCAAGCCTCGCCCCAAGTGCGGCGCCGACCCCGTCCGCGAGCCACGACATGGCGGCGAGTCCCACGCCAGCGGCCTCCGCGCCCCCGACCGGTCCGATGCCGGTCGGCTGGACCGATCACGACATCCAGGCTCGGAACGTCATCCGGCGCTACCTCGGCGACCTCGTGCCCGCGCTCAACGGCATCTATCCGGAAGCCGTCTACGCGAAATTCGGCGCGATCTTGGGCGTCGAGGACGACTACCCGGAGCTCCACCAGAAGCCGGCGTTCGCCCAGGTCCCGCAGCTCGTCCTGAACGACGCGACCAAGCCGCTCACCCCGGAACTCGACGGCGACGTCAAGGTGTTCAAGCTGACGATCGACGAGATCGAACAGAACATCGACGAGTTGAACCCGCCGCTCGCCGGCCTTGGGTACAACGGCCAGTGGCCCGGTCCGACCATCCGGGTGAACCAGGGCGACAAGGTCCGCGCGTTGTTCACCAACAACCTGCAGGAGACCACCAGCGTCCACTTCCACGGCGTCGAGATGACCGACTTCTTCCAGGACGGCGTGGCGTTCGTCAACCAGAAGCCGATCATCCCTGGGGAGACCTACGCCTACGACTTCACGGCGGTCAACTCGGGATCGCTGATGTATCACTCCCACCACAACGCCACCGACCAGGTCGGCCGCGGCTTGCTCGGCGCGTTCGTCGTCGATCCGAAGCCCGATCCGGTCAAATACGATCGGGAGTACGTGTGGATCTCGAATGACGCCTTGGGCGGGTTCACGATCAACGGACACGGCTTCCCGGCCGTCGTCCCGGTCATCGCGGCCCTTGGCGAGACGGTCCGAGTCCGGTTCATGAACGAGGGGATCATGATGCACCCGTGGCACCTCCACGGGCTGCGGATGCACGTCATCGAGCGCGACGGCTGGCCGCTTGGCGGTGCGTCGTTCTATTGCGACACCCTCGGGGTCAATCCCGGCGAGCGCTACGACGTCCTGATCGAGGCCAAGACGGCCGGCGTCTGGGCGTTCCACTGCCACATCCTGCCGCACGCGGAAGGACCGAACGGCATGTTCGGGATGGTCAACACCTTGATCGTGGTCCCGACCGCGGCGGACGTCGACACGATCGTCAACGCGGTCCTGGCCTAGACCGATCCGGGTCGTCCGGTCCGGTCTTCGCCGATCCGGGCCTGGACCTCGGCGCGTCGACCGCTCAGGAACGTCCGCTCCGGACCGTTCGTCGTCAGTTCGATGGCCTGCCCGTAGGCGACATCGGCCTCCGACCAGCGCTCCAGGCGGCGGAGGAGATCTGCCCTCGCGGCCTGGAGGTACGGGTAGGTGCTGAGCTCACCAGAGGCGACGAGGCCGTCCATCATCGCCAGCCCGACGGCCGGACCGTCCGCCATCGCCACCGCTGCGGCGAGGTTGAGTTCCACGATCGGCGATGGCGTCATCCGGTGGAGGGTGCGGTAGAGCGCGACGATCCGGTCCCAGTCCGTGTCCGCCGGGGTGGCAGCCTCGTCGTGGATCGCGGCGATCGCCGCCTGGACCTGATACGGCCCCGGTCGCCCTCCATCGAGCGCCCGCTGCGCGACCGAGCGTCCTTCGGCGATCCGCTCGGTATCCCATCTCGATCGATCCTGGTCGTCGAGCAGGATCAACCGCCCCGCGTCGTCCACTCGGGCATCGCGGCGGGCGTCATGCAGCAACATCAGCGCCAGCAGTCCGCGTGCCTCCGGTTCATCCGGCAGAAGGGAGACGACCACGCGGGTCAGCCGGATGGCCTCCGCACACAGCTCGCGGCGGATCAACGCGTCCCCCGATGACGCCGCGTACCCCTCATTGAAGATGAGGTACAGGACCCGCAGCACGCCATCGAGCCGCTCGGGCAGCACGTCCGGCGGTGGGACCCGATAGGGGATCCCGGCATCGCGGATCTTGCGCTTGGCACGGACGAGCCGCTGGGCCAGGGTCGGTTCCGGGACCAGGAACGCGCGGGCGATCTCCGGCGTCGTCAGCCCACCCAACGTCCGCAGGGTCAGGGCCACGCTGGCCTCGAGCGCCAGCGCTGGGTGGCAACAGGTGAAGATCAGGCGCAGCCGGTCATCCGGGATCGGCATGGCGTCCTCCGACGGTTCCGGCTCGATCGCCTGCAAGTCCGCCTCGATCGAGGTCTCGCGGGCAAGCGACTCGGTCTTCTCGATCAGGCGCTTGCGCCGGCGCAGTCGGTCGATCGCCCCATTGCGCGCGGTCGTGGTGATCCACGCCCCGGGGTTCGCGGGCACGCCCCGTTCGGGCCACGTCTCGAGCGCCCGGATGAACGCATCCTGGACCGCCTCTTCGGCCAGGTCGAAGTCGCCGGTCGCCCGGATCAGGGTGGCGACCGCACGGCCCTGCTCCTCGCGAAAGACGCGATCGACGACCTCGTGTGCCGCGTCGTTCGTCGTCAGTTCACCGAGCCTGCAGTCACGCCTTGCGCGGCCAGGGCCGCGGCGAAGTCCCAGACCGGGCGGATCTCGATGCAGCCATTCTTCGCGCCGGGGATCATCGCGGCGTACCCGATCGCCTCGTCGAGGTCGGCTGCTTCGACCAGGTAGAAACCACCCAACGTCTCCTTCGTCTCGGCGAACGGGCCGTCGGTCGTGACCGTCTTGCCGTCGATGACCCGAACGGTCGTCGCGGTCGACGTCGGCTCGAGCGCCTCGCCGCCGCGCATCGCGCCGCGGGCGCTCACGTGCTGGCCGAACGCGTCGTAGGCGGCCATCTCCTCTGCCATCGCGTCCGCCGAGGCTTCCTCGGTCGACTCGGGGGTGTAGATCAAGAGTGCGTACTGCATGTCCGTTCCTCCTGCCTCGGCGACCGACGGTCATCGGCCCTCGCGATGACGACGAACGGGAACCGGCCGAATCGACAACGGTCGCGACATCATCGACGGGCCGAGCCCCACTGTCGAGGGGGTATCGTTCCGCCATGCCGAAGGAAACGACCGTCCTCCAGGTCGGTGAACATGCGGTCACGGTCTCGAACCCGGGCAAGGTCTACTTCCCGGAGACCGGCCACACCAAGTTGGATCTCGTCCGCTACTACCTCGCCGTGGCCGACGGAGCGTTGCGCGGCGCCGGTGGGCGGCCGATGGCCCTCAAGCGGTTCGTCGACGGCGCTGCCGGACAGCCGTTCTTCCAGAAGCGAGCGCCCGAGAACGTGCCCGCGTTCATCCGGACCGCGACGCTCACCTTTCCGAGCGGTCGCACGGCCGACGAGGTCGTCATCGACGATGCGGCCGGGCTCGCCTGGGTCGCCAATCTCGGCTGCATCGACCTCAACCCTCATCCGGTCCGGGCGGACGACCTCGACCATCCCGACGAGTTGCGGGTCGACCTCGACCCGGTCCCGGGCGTCCCGTGGGCGCAGATCCGCGATGTCGCGATGACGGTCCGCGAGGCACTCGACGCGGTCGGGCTGGTGGGCTGGCCGAAGACGTCGGGATCGCGAGGGATCCACATCAACGTTCGGATCGAGCGCCATTGGACCTATCCGGAAGTCCGTCGCGCCGCGTTGGCGCTGGCCAGGGACGTCGAGCACCGGGTCCCGGACCTGGCCACGTCCAAGTGGTGGAAGGAGGAGCGCCACGGCGTCTTCCTCGACTACAACCAGAACGCCAAGGACCGGACGGTGGCATCGGCCTACTCCGTCCGGCCCCTGCCGGATGCCCGGGTGTCCACGCCGCTGACCTGGGATGAGGTGGCGACCGTCGAGGCCGAAGCCTTCACGATCGATACGGTCCCGGCACGGTATGCGGCGATCGGCGACCCAGGTGCGGGGATCGATGCTGCGGTCGGTTCGCTGGAGGCGCTCCTCGAGCTGAGCGGACGACACGAGGCGGAGGGTTTCGGCGATGCGCCGTGGCCGCCCAACTACGCAAAGCAGGCAGGAGAACCGCCTCGGGTCCAGCCCTCGAAAGCGCGCCGCAAGCCGGCCGACTACGATCCCGGCCGCGGTGAGGCCGGCGGACCACCGCCCGATGTTGCCGCCCGGCGGGCCGCGGCCGTCGCGGCCGGTGACCCGGATGCCGGGCTGCCGACCGAGTGGTCCGGTTCCCGGCCGACGCCGACCGGCCGGCGCACGTCCCGGATCCCGGTCGTGGAGATCGCCCGGGCGGAGCACAAGGACGAGGCGATGGCCGGGCTGGAACGCTGGAAGACCCGCCACCCTGACGTCGTCGAGCACCTGGAACCGGCGGACATCCTGGTCGATTCGATGCGCGGCCGGTCGACGACCTGGACGCGCATCCGGGTCAACCTCATCCACGTCCCCGAGGCCGACCGACCCGCCCAGGAGCCGCTCGAATCCGACTTCGACCCGTGGGCAGGCCAGGACATCGAGGCATGGAAGGCCGCGACGGCGGGAGCGCGGGCACGACGGGCTGGACCGAAGCCGAAGTCGAAGGGGAGCGGTGACCCGCCGCCCGAACCGGACCTGCCGCCCGACACGGACCCGCAGCCCGCATGAGCCGGTATCCTGTCCGTCAGGCAGCATGAAGACCACCGAAACGCCGACGGACCGCGCCGACCGGATCCTCGGGCGACTCGTCCTGAGGACCGTGGCCGTCGTCGCGTTCCTTGGAGCCGTGGGGAGCACACTCTTCGGCCTGATCGTCCTCGTCGACGGTCACGTCTTCCCCGGGATCATCCTCCTGGCCCTTGCCGGCCTGTTCCTGTGGCTGGGCCGACGGACCTGGCGCGACCGAACCGGGCTGGGCGACCTTCTGAACCGGGACTTCGAAGGCCCCGGAACGAACCGCTCCTCGTAGCGGCCCCGCCGGACCTCGGCCGGCGTCGCGACGCGACACGACTCGGCAAGATCTTCGTCGGGAGACCGCAATGGCGGATGGTGCGTGGCCGTAGTCGGTCTTGGGCGGTTGACGCCTCGCGGTCCACGCTCAGAACATCGTCATGTGGCCCTGGGTGACGGTCGATCCGGGCCGGTTCGAAGCCCCGAGTTGCCATAAGGTTCTGGGGATGCAAGATCTGCCGACTGCGTGGTCGAGCACGTGGCCACGCGACTCCGACCTGGAACCGGAACCGTGACCGGCGAGCGAGAACCGATGCCGCCCGGGACGGCGTCGAGTGCCCTCGACGCGATGCTCATCTCGATCGATCACGTTCAGCTCGGCATACCGACCGGGGGTGAGGCTACGGCGCTCGCGTTCGTGGTGGGCGACCTCACCGAGACTCGGGATCGCCTGACCGCGGCCGGGATCGCCATCGTCGAGGACGACAGCGGACTGCCCGCCCGCCGCTGCTATGTTCGTCCGGCGCTTCGAGCCGGCCGCGCATCAGCCGGGTGAGCCGGTGGCCGCCACCACGGCCCGGGTCAGACGGTCCGTCAGGAGCGCGTCGCCGTAGGACGACAGGACGCGGGCCGGATCGCCCGCCTCGACCGCATCGAAAAAGACCGCGGCCTGGGCCTCGTATGGATCGCCATCGGCCTCGATCATCCGGATCGCAGTCCCGTCGTCGAAGCTGACATGCCAGTCGCCCTGGCCCCGCTCCGAACGCTTGGCCACTGTCGTCAGCAATCCATCGGAGACGAATGACATCTCGATGCTGGCCGAGGCGAGCCGCCGGCTATTCGCGAACGCGCCGATCGCGCCGGTGTCGAAGCGTAGGAGCGCAGCGCTGCTGTCCGCCACATCCACCCCGTCCGGAGAGAGCGATGGGTCATGGGTGGACACCGCCCCGATGACGTCTGCCTCACCCAGCAGGTGGCGTGCGAGATCGTACAGGTGGGTCGCCTGCTCGATGACCTGGCCACCGCCCTCGTTGACGCGACCCCACCACGCCGGCCCCGGGGTCTCGTCGAGCCAGCGGGCGATGACCAGCTGGGGCGGGGCCGTGGCCAGTCGCTCACGGATCTTCGGGACGATGTCGAGCGCTCGAAGGTGGTACCCCACCGCCACGACCAGCCCCGCCCGTTCGATCGCGGTCGCCAGCCGGGCCGGACCGTCAGGATCTTCGGCAGCGAGGGGCTTCTCGATCAGGAACGGGACGCCGCGGGCGACGAGCCGTTCGCCGATCGCCACGGAACGATGGGGTGGGACCGCCACGTAGACGACATCGGGCCGACCCTGATCGAGCATCGACTCGACATCGTCGTAGCTCGACCCACCCCAGCGGGCGGTGACCACTTCGGCGGTCTCCCTGGTCCCGGAAACGACGCCGACGAGCTCGGACCGCCCGAGCCGCTCCAGCGCATCGAGGTGCAAGCGGCTGATCCAGCCACCGCCGACGAGTCCGAGACGGAGGGTCGCCATCAGCCGGTCGTTCCGAAGATGCTCGCCAGCAGGAACGGCGCGGTCACCTCGAGTTGGTCGTAGCGACAGGCGTCGGTCGGCTTGTCCGGTCGCCAGCGCTTGAACGTCGTCGCGTGGCGGAAACGATCGCCCTGGAGGTGGTCGTAGGCGACTTCGGCGACCCGCTCGATCCGGAGCGGCTCCCAGGACAGGTCCTTGCCGCGGTTCCAGCGCGAGGTCGCACCCGGGAGTCGCTGGCCCGACGCCTCGCCATCGCCCGTCGACGCCCATTCCGCCCACTCGCGCCACGGATGGGCGTCGAAGGCCCCGTCGCGGAGCGGTGCCAGTTCCGCGGCAAGATCGGCTCGCCGCTCCCAGGTGAACGACGCCGTGATCCCGACGTGGTGGAGCGTTCCCGCATCGTCGTACAGGCCCAGCAGCAATGAACCGACGTGCGTGCCCGGGCCGTTCTTGTGCCAGCGGAAGCCGGCGACGACACAATCGGCGGTGCGCTGGTGCTTGATCTTGAGCATCGCCCGCTTGCCCGGCTGATAGGCGGCATCGAGGCGCTTGGCGACGACCCCATCGAGACCCGCACCCTCGAATCGCTCGAACCAGTCGGCGGCCGTTGCCCGGTCGCGGGTGGCCGGGGTCAGGTGAACGGGGGCGCGGGCGCCACCGAGGACGGCTTCGAGTCTGGCCCGACGCTCGCCCTGGGGCACCGACCTGAGGTCGTCGTCGCCGAGCGCGAGCAGGTCCCAGGCGATGAAGCTGGCCGGTGACTCGGTCGCCAGCATCCGAACCCGCGACGCGGCCGGGTGGATCCGCAGGAGCAGCGCTTCGAAGGCGAGCGCGCCATCCCGCGCGATGACGACTTCACCGTCCAAAACGCATCGCTCGGGGAGCGCCGCCCGGAGTGGATCGGCCAGCTCCGGGAAGTACCGGTCGAGGGGCTTGAGGTCACGTGACTGGATGTAGACCTCGTCGCCGTCCCGGAAGACCAGGGCCCGGAAGCCGTCCCACTTGGGTTCGAACAGCCATTCGTC
Source organism: uncultured Chloroflexia bacterium (assembly GCA_963720755.1). Lineage (GTDB taxonomy): Bacteria > Chloroflexota > Limnocylindria > Limnocylindrales > CSP1-4 > SPCO01. The sequence continues at coordinate 168,664 of CAVRGP010000006.1, read as the reverse complement.
GCCGGTCGGCAGGTCGGGGACGGCCTTGGCCAGCATCGGCTCGAGCGGGGGGTCGAACGGGAGTGCCACGCGTCAACGATACCGCCCCGTAGCCGACGACCGGCGACCCGTCGGCGGAACCAGGCAAGGGCCGATCGCGTCTCGACTGAGCCGCCCGGCCGACCAGGTCGCAGGCGCTACGGGAGGTCCGTTCCATGCGCCCAATCCGTTCGTTCCTCGCCTTGCTCCTCATCGGCCTGTTCGTGGCCGCCTGCGCCGGTTCCGCGTCGTCCGTCCTCGACACCGTCGGTGGGCCGGTCGACCAGTCGGGAAGCGCCCCGCTTCGCGACGGTGCCGTACCCGCCGGCGGGATCCCGGCCCCCGAGATCGGGAAGTCGGGGTCGGACCCGGTCGGCGGTGGCGGGCAGCTCGCCGCGGTCGATGACGCGAAGATCGTCCGCACCGGGACGATGTCGCTCGACGTCAGCGATGTCCCGTCAGCGGTCCGGGCCGCCCGCGATGCGATCATCGGCCTCGGCGGGTACGTCGGTGCCTCATCGACGAGCAATGAAGGCGATCGACCTTCAGCCCAGATCACCTATCGCATCCCTGTCGACCGCTGGGAGCAGGCCCTCGACGCCCTTCGAACGCTCGGTGGCCTGACCGCCAAGGTCGTCCATGAGCAGACCAATGCCGTCGAAGTGACCAGTCAGATCGTCGATCTCGACGCCCGGATCGCCAACCTGCGGGCCAGCGAGACCGCCCTGCAGGCGATCGCGGCACAGGCGAACAAGGTCAGCGATGTTCTCGAGGTCGAGGCGAGGTTGACCGACACGCGCGGTCAGATCGAATCACTCGACGCCCAGCGCAAGGATCTCAACGACCGGGCCGCGTTCTCGGAGCTGGCCGTCGACTTCAACGTCCCGGTCGTGGCCGTGACGGCCGCCACCAACGGCTGGGATCCGGCCGCGATCGTCGACTCGGCGCTGGCGACATCGGTCTCCGTCGTCCAGGGCGTGGCCACGGCCTCGATCTGGTTCGTCATCGTGTGGCTGCCGATCCTGCTCGTGCTCGGGCTGATCACGCTGGTGGTCGTCGGGATCGCCCGCCGCCTCGGGATCGGGCGCCGGGTGTCCGCCGGTCCGCCCCCGGCCGCACCGGTGGTCGGCGAGAGCTGAGAGCGCCTCCTCCACGTGGCACCATGGTCCGATGACGGACCATGGTGAACGGTACGACGGCGTCGCTCACGCCTACGCCCGTTGGTGGGCACCGGTGCTCGCCCCGACCGTCGCGGAGCTCGTCGACGAGATCCGGCCTCACCTGACCGAACCGGACCTGATCCTCGACGTCGGGACGGGGACCGGCCAGCTGGCGCTCCTGGCCCTGGCTCGCTGGCCTGCCGCACGTGTCGTCGGTATCGACGCCTCGGCCGGGATGCTGACACTCGCGGAAGCCGCGGCCGATGCCGCGCTCGAGCCGGCCGATCGATCGCGGTTCGAGATCCAGCGAACCTTGGCCGAGACACTGCCGTTCGAGGAAGGCCGTTTCGATCTGGCGCTTTCGTCGTACGTCGTTCAGCTCGTGTCCAACCGTGCCAGGGTCCTGCGGGAGGTCCGCCGGATCCTGCGACCGGGTGGTCTGTTCGCGTATGTCTGCTGGTTGGAGGATGACGGCCGGTTCGTGCCCGACCAGGTCTTCGGCGAAGTACTCGGTGAGCTCGGGCTGGAACGACACCTCGTCGATGGTCGCTCGGGGGACATCCCGTCGGTCGCCCGTGCGGTCGGTGAGTTACGTCGCGCGGGTTTCGCGGGCGCCAGCGCTCGGCCGGGTGAATTGATCCATCGATTCACGGTCGAGAGCTACGTGTCGTTCCTGACGGAGTTCGACGAGGAGACCTACTTCGACGAGCTCAAGCCCGAGGTCCGGGTACGGCTGATCGACCGCTTGCGCAGGCGGCTGGACGATCTCTCGACCGACGAGATGACGATGCGGTTCCCGATCGTGTTCGCCCTGGGTCGTCGCTCGCGGTGAACGGTCGTCGCTCGGGGTGAACGGTCGTCGCTCGGGCTGAACGGCTTGGATCAGCCCTCCGTCGAGGTCTCTGACTCGCCGTCGGCCGATGCGTCGGACTCGCCGCCCTCGCCTTCTTCCGGCGCCCCTTCGCCGATCTCGGCTTCCACGACCGGAGCCTCCTCGACTCGCGGCGGCTGGACCTTGGCGATGATGTCGTCCCCGTCGGTCACGAGCGTCACATCGCTCGGGATGGCGAGGTCGCGGACATGGATCGTCGCGTCGAAGTCCATCAGCGACTCGACCGAGTATTCGATCGACTGCGGCAGGCGATCCGGAAGCGCCCGGATCCGCACCGACTCGATGGGATGCAGGAGCGTTCCGCCCTGCAGCGAGACCGCAGGCGAATCGCCGGTCGCCACGAGCGGCACGTCCACGGTCAGCTCCTCGGTCATGCGAACGAGGAACAGGTCGACATGGATGGTCCGGCGGTTGACCGGATGCACCTGGATGGACGACACGAGGACCGGGCGGGTCGCCGCACCGTCGACCGACAGGTCGACGAGGGCGTTCGGCCCGGAGTGTCGGCGGAGTTGCTCGAACTCGTGGGCGTCGATGGAGATGTTGTCCGATGGCTCGCCGTGACCGTAGACGACGGCCGGCAACCGGCCGGCCTGGCGGATTCGGGCGACCTTCTTGCCGGTCACGTCGCGATGTTCGGCGGCGAGCGTCGCGCGGGCGGTGGACATGTCGTTTGGAACCTCAGGAGCTGGTGGTGTCTTCGATCGGGCAGCGGCTCGCCGGCGGGGCCGGAGTGGCGAGGCGCCCGGTAGCGTCCGATAGGGTACCACGGCCCGCCCGCCATGACCGCACCGGGGCATTTCGCTCAGCCGGTGTAGCATCCCGTCGTGGCAGCCACCATCCTCATCGTCGAAGACGAGCACGCCGTCGCTCGCGGGATCCAGTATGCCCTCCAGCAGGAGGGCTATGAGGTCGCCGTCGCGCGGTCGGGCGAAGAAGGCCTTGAGATCGCGACCCGGCAGGCGCCGGATCTCGTCGTGCTCGACGTCCGACTGCCGGGCATGGACGGGTTCGAAGTCCTCCGGCGCCTGCGGGCGGCCGGCGCGAAGATGCCGGTCCTGGTCCTGACGGCTCGGGATGACGAGGTGGACAAGGTCATCGGGCTCGAGCTTGGCGCCGACGACTACCTGACCAAGCCGTTCGGTCTGCGGGAGCTGATGAGCCGGATCAAGGCGCTCCTTCGGCGTTCGTATGGCGACCTGTCCGATGCCGTCGGCGGTCGGGTGATCCGTCATCGCGATCTCCTCATCGACCTCGAACGTCGGCGCGTCCAGCGAGGGGACCGACGGATCAGCCTGACGCCGACCGAGTTCGAGATCCTTCGTCATCTCGCCTCCCGTCCGGGGCGCGTCTACACTCGGTCGGAGCTGCTCGAACTGCTGCGCGACTACGAGGCGCTCGATCAGGACGAGAAGACGATCAACGTCCACGTCAGCCACCTGCGCGAGAAGATCGAGGATGATCCGGCCACGCCCGCGTTCGTCCTGACGGTCCGAGGTGTCGGCTACGCGTTCGCCGAGCGCTGATCCCCCGGCGGAGGGGCCGATCCACCTCCCGCACCGATTGCGCCGGCTCCTGCCACGGACGTTCCAGGGTCGGCTGACCGGCGCGTTCCTGTTCGTGGTCGCGCTCACCCTGTCGCTCGTCACCATCCTCGTCATCAACCGGCTGGACGACTACTTCACGACCCAGCAGACGAACGACCTGGAACAGCGGTCTCGGTCGGTCGCAGCATTCGTCACCGGGATCGCGGCGGGCGCGGCCGATGGCCGGCCAGTGGTCGGGATCGACGGGAAGATCGATCCCGCCGTGCTCGAAGCCATGTCCGATCCGTCGCTCCAGGGCCTCATCGCCAACCTCCTCGGCCAAGCCGACGTCGAGATCACCTTCGGTCGATCCGTGGCCGAGGGCGAGGTGCGGACGTTCGTGCCGGCCGTCGACGATTCGATGTTCCTGCCCCTCCAGGCGGCCCCGGCCCCCGGTCAGACGCAGGAGCGAGATGTCACGTACCCCTACCTGTACGGTGCCGGTGGCATTTACACGCCCTATGCGCTCGAGGTCGTCTTGGCCAACCCCTACACCTTCCGGGCGACGGCGCTGGCCAACGTCACCGCGCTGCTCGGTGCCGTCGCCCTGTTCGCCATGCTCCTGAGCGTGCTGGTGTCGGCGGTGATGGCCCGCCGCTTCACGACCCCGCTCCGGCGGCTGACCGAAGCGTCCCGGGGCCTGGCCGAGGGCGACCTCGACCGGCGGGTCCCGGCCAACGAGGTCCGCGCGGGATCGTCCGAGCTGGCGGAACTCGCGCTCCAGTTCAACGCGATGGCCGATCGTCTCCAGGAAAGCGTGGAGATCATCCGCCACGACCGGGACCGGAGTCGCGATTTCCTGGCCGACGTGTCGCACGAGTTGCGCACCCCGCTGGCCGCCCTGCGCACGTTCAATGAACTCCTCACCGAGGGTGCCGCCGACGATCCCGACGCGCGGGCAGAATTCCTCGAATTGAGCGGCCAGCAGATCGAGCGACTCGACTGGCTGGCCCAGAACCTGCTCGAACTGTCGAAGCTCGACTCGGGTCTCGTCCTGCTCGATCTTCGGCCGGATGATCTCCGGGCAGCGGTCGAATCCGCGGTCGAGCAGGCGGCAGCGGCCGCCACACGCCGGGGCGTCAACCTGTCCATGCATCTCCCGGACACCCCGATCCGGGTTCGCCACGATCCGCAGCGGATCGGTCAGGTCGTCGCCAATCTCGTCGCCAACGCCATCAAGTTCACGCCGCGCGGCGGCGCTGTGGCGGTCGACGTCGCCGCGACACCCGGCGGGGCACGGATCGAGGTCACCGACAGCGGCGTCGGGATCGAGCCCGGGGAGCTGCCCCACATCTTCGAGCGCTTCTACCGCGGGTCGCGCCTGAATGAGGCCCGCGGCAGCGGCAGCGGGCTCGGTCTGGCGATCGTCCACTCCATCGTCGATATGCACGGAGGTGCGATCGAGGTGGAGAGCCGGATCGGGCGCGGGACCCGCTTCACGGTGACCCTCCCGCGCGACCCACGCCTGGTGGAGGGGAGCCCGGCCGCCGAACGAGCCGTGGTGGCATCGGTGGCGGATGCCGGGACGCGCGACGACCGCGATCACGATCAGACGCCGACGAACATGCAGGAAACTTCACCGTCCGAGCGACCGAAGGTCAACCCAGAACCCGCACCCTGAAACCAGCACGCCCGCCCGCGGTCGCTCACCGGCCGACCCACCCGAAGGGATCCCGAGCACCATGTACGAAGATCCGAACCACGACGGCGCCGATCCGGGCGATCTGACCCAGCGACAGGAGACCGTGCCCACCGAGCCGGCAACTCCGCTCGAGCCCGCGGCTGCGATCGAACCGATCGGACCGGGCGATGCGTCGCCGGCCGACCGGTATACCCCAGCCCCCGAGACGCGGTCCGATTGGGCGCGTTCCTGGGATGAGGCCCCGCCCGTGACCCCCGAACGATGGTATGAGCCGGCCGCGACGCCGGCGGAGACAGCACCCCCGCCACCGACGAACCCGTCGAGGGGCCGCTCCGGGACGGGTTCCCTGCTCGCCGCGTCACTGCTGTCGGCCGTACTCGCCTCTGGCGGAACGGTGGTCGCCCTGAACGCGACCGGTGCCTTCGACCAGCAGACCGTCACCGTCCCGGCGGCCAGCCAGGGGTCGAACACCGGAGCCGTGCAGCCGGTCGCCATCGACGAGTCGTCGGCGACGATCGCGGTCGCGGCCAAGGTCAGCCCGGCGGTCGTGAAGATCACGGTGAAGGGAACGTCCAACATCGGGAATCTCGGCGTCATCCCCCCGACGGGCGTGGGGTCAGGGGTGATCTTCGATAGCAATGGCTGGATCCTGACCAACCATCATGTCGTCGAGGGCGGCACCCAGTTCGACGTCGAGCTCAGCGATGGGCGCGTCCTCCAGGGGCACGTCTACGGCATCGATACCCTGACCGACCTGGCCATCGTGAAGGTCGACGAGACCGGGCTGCCATATGCCGCGATCGGTGAGTCGGACGCGCTCCAGGTCGGACAGCTCGTCGTCGCCATCGGCAGCCCGCTCGGGACCTACTCGAATTCGGTCACCAGCGGCATCGTCTCGGCCAAGGGCCGATCGATCACGACCGACAACAACGAACAGCTGTCCAATCTCATCCAGACCGATGCGGCCATCAATCCGGGCAACTCCGGCGGGCCGCTCCTGGATGCCGGCGGGAACGTCATCGGCATCAATACGGCGATCGCCTCGAACAGCAATGGGATCGGTTTCGCCATCCCGATCGACATCGCCCGTCCGATCATGGCCCAGGCCGTGGCCGGGCAGGCCCTGACCCGTCCGTACCTCGGCATCGCCTTCGTGTCGATCACCAGGCAGATCGCCGACCAGGACAACCTGCCGGTCCAGGCTGGCGCGCTCGTCCGCGGCTTCAACCCCGACACCGGCCAGCAACAGTCCGGGGTCGTGCCCGGCAAGCCGGCTGACCTCGCCGGCGTGAAGGACGGCGACATCATCGTCAGCGTCGACGGCAAGGTCATCGATGCGGAGCACCCACTCGACGCGACCCTCGCCCAATTCTCGCCCGGCGACACGGTGACCCTCGACATCCTGCGCGATGGCTCGCACGTCTCGGTGCAGGTGACCCTCGGGACCCGACCCGCCGGCCTCTAGTCGTTCGGATCGGCCCGGGTCAGAACTCGGCGTCGCCCCAGAGGCTCCAGCCCGGCTCGGAAGGACCGACCGGCTCCGGCACCGTCACTGGCACGGGCACCCGAGCGTGGGCCTGCGGCTGGTCGCGGTCGGCGGCCGTAGCTGGATCGATGCCCACCTCGATGAACTCGATCCGCCGAACGGGTGTTCGGTCGAACGAGGTCGACCCGGGAGCGTGCGGCCGCCTCGCCAGGTTGGGCGCCGGTGCGTCGTCAACGACCCGTCGTGCTTCCCAGCAGGCCCGGATCTCGTCACCGTGGAGCGGGCGCCGCTGCCGATCGAGCCCGCAGTAGCCGAGCTGACCCGCGACCGAACGTCGGAACTGCTGACAGGTGAAGCAGGCGGTGCTGGAGCGCCGGCAGACCCAGCATCGGGCCGTCTCGGCCTGGGGTGTTCCGCAGTGCGGGCAACGCCACATCGGCATGCCGGGATGGTAGCTGCCCGTTCCGCGCTTGTCGACCGAACCGCCTTACTTGACGATCGTGATGACGGTGTAGTCCTCGGTCGAGCCGAAATCCGTCGAAGTCACCAGGACCGTGGCATTGCCCTGGCCCTTGGTGGCGCCCTTCGGGATGGTCGTCCGGAACGTGGCTCGCCCATTGGCTCCGGTCACGCCATCGATCGTGATCGTGGGGATGCCGGGGATGCTCAGCGTGAACGTCACGTTCGCCCCGGCCAACGCCTTCCCGTCGGGATCCGTGACGGTCGCCGTCAGGGTCACGGCCTGGGGCAGGGACGAGCGACTGATCCGGTAGTCGGACGACGTCAGATTGACGGTCAGCTGGCCCGAGCCACGGCGGACGGTGAGCTGCGTTTCCCCCGTGTTCCCGGCCGGGTCCGTGCTGGTGACGGTGATCTTGTTGATCCCGGTGGCCAGGATCAGATCCAGGCTGAAGGTGCCATCCGATCCGGCCGTGCCACCGACCGATGAGCCACTCGTTTCGTTTCGGGCGAGGAGAGTGGAACGCGCCTGCGTCTTGCCCTTGATCCTGAGCCGATTGCCGTTGACGACCGCGTTGTTCTTCGGGGACGTGATGTTGATCTTCGGGGCCGACGCATCGAAGACGAACCGGACGGTGGCCGACGGCTCGGACTGACCGCCGGGTCCGACGATCGTGGCCGAGAAGTCATTGATCCCCTTGGACAACTGGACCGGGATGATCGTGCGTGCGGTATCGACGATGGGTGAGTCGCCGATCGGGGTCGGATCCCCGTCGGGCAGGGTCAGGTAGACCTTGATCCGGTAGTCCGGGTTGCCGGCCAGGCCCGGCTGGACGGACACCTCGAGGTCCACGGTATCGAGCGTCGTGTACGGTTCCGGCGGTTGGGCGATGGACGGCGGGTCCGTGATCTCGGCGACCGACGGTACCGGCGACGGGGTCGACGTCACATCCGACATGAAACCCGACAGGGTCGAACCGATGCTGCCCGCGACGATCCCGAGCCCGTTGATGCCGATGTACAGCACGCCGACACCCAGGGCGGCGACGACGACGATGAACCCGAGCCGGGCGATGAGAGGCATCCCGTTCCGCTGCATCGGCCGATGACGGGCGAGACGCTCAGGCCCTGGCGAGCGCGTCTTCACCTTGTCGGGGGCGGGTCGGCCGGCGGAAGGAGGGCGGGGTCGGACGTGCGTCCGGCGGGGGTCGCGCCGTGAGGTCATCGCCGGCGATTGTCGCACGGCGATCGCCGGGGCGGGGTCGGGACGTGCCGGCAAGGTGCGGTGCGTTGTACTCTGGCCCGGTCGCGCGCGTGGCGGAGTCCGTCGCGTTCGCCAAGAACACGAGGGATTGAGTGCAGGCTCGCGATCCAAGGACTGGTCGACCGGCGCCCAGAGCGACCGGCCGCCCGGAGTTCGGCGTCGGCCCGATCGCCCGCGTCAACCCGTCGCGGTCGGCGGAGGCGGGAACGGACCCGACGGTCATGCCCGCCGGCCCGCGGGCCGGGTTCGGCCTGCCCAATCTTCGGCGGAACGTCTGTCCTCATTTCTACATGACCGGGTCCAGGGGGGCGATCCCGATCCAGGCCCCGCACCTGCTCAAGGCGCTCATCCGTCAGGACAGCAACACGTCGCGCTGCCAGCTCCGGGGCGGGGTCCACATGGAGCAGGGTTACGTGAACGACGTGTGCCTGACCCCACGCTTCAACCAATGCGTGTTCTATGAGGATGAGTTGACCCGCGAGTGACGGTGCGTCGATGACCGATCCGGGGTCCGATCTCACCTACCCGCAGGCGTTGCACGCGCTGGAGGCCCGCGGTCGGTTCGGGGTCCGACTCGGCCTGGGACGCACGCGCGCCCTGTTGCGCGAGCTGGGCCACCCGGAGCGGACCGTCCGCGGCGCGCTGATCGGCGGAACCAACGGCAAAGGCAGCGTGCTCGCGCTCGCGTCGGCGGCCCTGCTCGCCGCGGGGTACCGGGTGGCGACCACGCCGAAGCCGCATCTGGTCACGTATCGGGAGCGGATCCAGGTCGATGGCCAGCCGATCGCACCCGCCGACCTGGCCCGGCTTGTCGGACGGGTGCTGCTCGCCGCCGACCGCGTGGCCCCCCGTTTCGGCGACCCGACCGAATTCGAACTGCTCACGGCCGTCGTGTTCGCCCGGTTCGCCGAGGTCCGACCCGATGTCGCGCTCGTGGAGGTCGGTCTTGGCGGCCGGCTCGATGCGACCCACGCCTGGGATGGCGGCATCGCGGTCGTGACCAACGTGGACCTGGACCACATGGATCGCCTGGGCGGCACGATCACGCTGATCGCCCGCGAGAAGGCGGCGATCATCGAACGCGGGGATCTGGCCGTGACGGGCGCGCGCGGAGACGGCCTTGCGGTCATCCGGCGTCGCGCGCGGAGGATGGCCGTGCCCCTCACCGAGGTCGCCGACCCACCGTTGCTGGCCTGGGACCGGGACGGGATCGAGGTGGATCTGCCCCGGCTCGGTCGAACTCGGGTCGGTCTGCGCGGACGGCATCAGGCCGTGAACGCGGCTGTCGCGGATGCGCTGCTCGATGCTCTCGAGCGTGCCGGGATCGCAACCGTCCCGGATCCGGCACGCCGGGCAGGCTACGCGGGCGCGGTCTGGCCCGGTCGTCTGGAACTCGTGCGCATCGACGATCGGGACGTGCTGCTCGACGGCGCCCACAATCCGACCGGTGCCGCCGCGCTTGCGGTCGCGCTCGACGATCTGCGCCCGTTCCTGACTCCCGGGCCACTCACCCTGGTGACGGCGTCGATGGCGGACAAGGACGTCGATGGCGTCATCGGCGCGCTGGCACGGTCGGCATCGATGACCGGTGCGACGGTCATCGCGACCGGACTCGAACTGCCCCGAGCCATGTCCGCCGAGGCGCTCGCGAGTCGATGGCGGGCGGCCGGGCTGACCGACGTGCTGTCCGAGCCCGACCCGATCGCCGCCATCGAACGCGCACGCGCACGGTCCGGTCCGATCGTCGTGGCCGGTTCGCTCTATCTTGTCGGGGCGACCCGGGGTTACCTCGTCGACGACCCGGCCCTGCGCGACCCGGAAGTGGATCCCACCGAGGCGTCATGACCACGTCCAGCCGATCGAACGCCACGCCAGCGCCGACCCGGATCGGTCCTGCCGTGTTCGCCTGGGGTGCTCGGACCTACGTCATGGGGATCATCAACGTGACGCCCGACTCGTTCTCGAGCGACGGCCTGCTCGCGGGCTCCGGCGACCCGGCCGACGCTGCTGTGACCATCGGCCGTCGCATGGTCGACGAAGGCGCCGACCTCCTCGATGTGGGCGGGGAATCCACGAGGCCGGGTCACGCCCCGGTCGACCCGGCCGATGAGCGCGCCCGGGTCGTCCCGATCGTGGCCGCCCTCCGCGCCGCCCTGCCCGCGACGCCGATCAGCATCGATACGACCAAGCCGTCCGTCGCGGAGGCCGCGCTGGCAGCCGGCGCCGACCTCATCAACGACGTCTGGGGGGTCGGTCCGGACGATGCGCTCGTCCGCGTCGCCGCGGATCACGGGGTCCCGCTGGTCATCATGCACAATCGGGCCGAGGCGACGTACACGACCTTCCTGGCCGAGGTCATCGCCGACCTGGAGCGGGCGATCGAGCGGGCGCTCCGTCTCGGGGTGGGGTGGGACGACCTGATCGTCGATCCCGGGTTCGGGTTCGGCAAGACCCCGGATCACAACCTCGAGGTCCTGCGCGAACTGTCGGCACTGCGCCTGCTCGGACGGCCGATCCTGCTCGGGACGAGCCGCAAGTCGACGCTCGGACGGATCCTCGACCTGCCCGCCGGTGAGCGCCTGGAGGCCACGCTGGCCACGACGGCCCTCGGGATCGCGGCCGGGGCCGATGTCATCCGGGTCCACGACGTCCAGGCCAACGTTCGCGCGGCGCGGGTGAGCGACGCGGTCGTCCGTGGGTCGTGGTCCGAGGTTCAGGCCGCGGACAGCCCTCGATGACCGATCGGATCGTCCTCTCGAACATGCGCTTCGATGCCATCCACGGCTACTACGACGAGGAACGGATGGCACCGCAGCGGTTCGAGGTGGACGTCGAGCTGTGGCTCGATCTCCGGCCGGCCGGCATCGACGACGACCTGACCCAGTCGATCGACTACGGCAAGGTCTATGAGATCGTCCGGGAGGTCGTGACGACGAACTCGTTCCGCCTGCTCGAAGCCCTGGCTGAGGCGATCAGCCGCGAGCTCCTGGCGACGTTCGAGGTCGCGGACGTCGTCGTCCGGGTCCGCAAACCGGACGTCAGACTCGGTGGACCCCTCGACCATGCCTCGGTCGAGATCCGCCGGTCCCGATCGACCGGAGACCGCCCCGACTGATCCGCGCGACCCGCGCGGGCGATCTCACGGCCCGGGTGTCGGTGTCGGCGTCGGCGTCGGCGTCGGTGTCGGTGTCGGTGTCGGTGTCGGCGTGGGCGTCGGCGTCGGCGTGGGTGTCGGCGTCGGTGTGGGTGTCGGCGTTGGCGTAGGTGTGGGTGTCGGCGTTGGCGTCGGCGACGGGGTCGGTTCCGGCCCGAGCGAGACGACGTAATCGACGGCCGTGCCCTTGGCGACGACGATCCCGGCCGTCGGGTTCTGGGTGGTCACCAGGCCGACCGGGACGAGCGGGTCGAACGCTTCCGTTCGCTGGCCGACCCGCAGCCCGGCGTCCGAGATCGCCTGGAGGGCCCCCGAGTCGTCGAGGAGCTTGAGATCCGGCACGGGCACGGTCCCGGGTGAGGTGGCCACGGTCACATGGACGACGCCTCCGGAGGCGATCTGCGTACCGGATGGCGGATCCTGGGTCAGGATCGTCCCGTCGGGTTGGGTCGACGTGGTGTCGGCCGTCGGGTCGAGGGTGATGCCGAGGGCCAGGGCTTGCTGGCTCGCGGCGGCCGAGGTCATCCCGAGGAAGTTGGGCACGGTGACCTGGGCGGGCGGGGTCGTTCCACCGCCTCCTGACGCGAGTTGGAAGACGAGAAAGGCGATGATCCCGAGCAGGGCGATGGCCAGGATCCCGGCCACCCAGACGAGCGGACTCGTGGGCGAGTCATCGTCGGGACCTTGACCCGGCGACGTCGTCGCTGGTGGCGGAGGTGTGGGGCTCGCCGGTGGCGGGCCGGCTGCGCCGGCGTAGGCATCGGGCGAGTAGGGGATCCCGCCCGCGTTCGGCCTGGCCGTCGCCGAGATGACCGTGGCACCGGCGATGGCACCCGCAGCGGCTCCGGCCGCGGCTGCGCCACCGGCACCGGCCGCGGCTGCGCCACCGCCACCGGCCGCGAGCGACTGTTCGAGGGCGTCGGCGAAGACCGAGGCCGACGACCAGCGGTCTTGTGGATCGAGCGCGAGGGCGCGTCGGGTGATCGCGGCGAGATCCGGTGGAATGGACGGGCGCACGGACACCGGGTCGGGGATCGGACCGCTGAGCCGGGCGAGGGCGACCGAGGCGGCACTATCGCCCTCCCATGGGCGCACGCCGGTGAGCATCTCGTACAGGACGATGCCCAGGCTGTAGGTGTCGGACGACATCGTGGCCGGTTCGCCGCGCGCCTGTTCCGGGCTGAAATAGTGGACCGAGCCCAGGGTCATCCCGGGCAGGGTCACCTGGGCTTCAGAGAGGGCCCGGGCGATCCCGAAGTCGGCGACCTTGACCTGGCCGTCGGCACCGATCAGCACGTTGCCGGGCTTGATGTCGCGGTGGACGATGCCACGGGCGTGGGCTGCGGCCAGGGCCCGGGCGACGCCGGCCGCGATCCGGGTGGCCTGACGGGGCGGCAGCGGGCCGCTGCGGCGGAGGATCGTGGCGAGATCCTCGCCGTCGACCAGTTCCATCGCGATGAATGGCCCGCTCGGATCCTCGCCGTAGTCGTAGACAGCCACGACGTTCGGGTGACTGAGCGAGGCGGCGGCCTGTGCCTCCTGCCGGAACCGGGCCGAGAAGTCCGGATCGCGCAGGTATTCCGGGCGGAGCAGCTTGATGGCAACGTCCCGCCCCAGGCCGGTGTCCGTGGCGCGATAGATGGTCGCCATCCCGCCAGTGCCGAGGAGCTCGATCAAGCGGTATCGACCGCCAAGGACCTGCCCGATCTCCGCCAAGTCGTCCCCTATCTGCTGATGGTGGCCATTCGGTGCGGCCGGCTGCGGGCCGCATCGTACCCCACGCGCGGTACGGTCAGAGTTGGAGTCCCTGGAGGTAGGCCCGGAATTCCGTCCCGAGGTCCTGCCGGCCAAGGGCGATCTCGACGGACGCCTTGAGCCAACCCATCGTCGTCCCTGCGTCGTATCGCGTGCCCTCGAACTCGTAGGCGAAGACCTCCTGCTCCTCCATGAGCGCGGCGATCGCGTCGGTCAGCTGGATCTCACCGCCGGCGCCGCCCTGGGTCTGTTCGAGCTTGTCGAAGATCTTGGGGGTCAGGACATATCGACCGATGACCGCGAGGTTCGATGGTGCCGCTCCCGGTTCCGGTTTTTCGACGATCCTGGTCACCCGGTGCAGGCGACCGTGATCGAGCGGGTCCTGCGACGGCTCCGACGCGATGATCCCGTACCGGCTGGTGTCCTCCGGTGGGACTTCCAGGACGGCCACGACCGACCCATGCGTCTGCTGATAGGCGTGGATGAGCTGGCCGATGCACGGCCGATCGGCGATGACCACGTCGTCGGGCAGGATGACGGCGAATGGCTCGTGGCCGATCAGGTCCTTGGCCATCAGCACCGCGTGTCCGAGGCCGAGCTGTTCCTTCTGCCGGACGTACGCCACCTGGGCAAGATCGCTGATCGCCCGGACCTGCCGGAGCATCTCGATATCGCCCTTTTCCTCGAGCAGGTGCTCGAGCTCGAACGACAGGTCGAAGTGATCCTCGATCGCGCGCTTCTGGCTGGATGTGACGATGATGACCTGCTCGATCCCAGCCGCCACGGCCTCCTCGACCGCGTACTGGATGATCGGCTTGTCGACCAGTGGCAGCATCTCCTTGGGCTGGGCCTTGGTGGCTGGCAGGAAACGGGTTCCCCAGCCAGCGGCAGGGAAGACAGCTTTGCGGACGCGCATCGAACCTCAGCGTGAACGGGGATAGGCGGGTCGGGCCAGTATAGCGGCGGGCACGAGTTCGGCCGGTCAGACAGGCCCGGCTCCGGTCGCTGGCGGCAACGGATCCGGGGCCGCGTCCGCGTCGTGCCCCCGAAACTCGGCACGCGGCCACGACCGAGCCCGCGTCGTGCCCCCGAAACTCAGCACGCGGCCACGACCGAGCCCGCGTCGCGCCCCCGAAACTCGGCACGCGGCCACGACCGGGCCCGCGTCGCGCCCCCGAAACTCGGCACGCGGCCACGATCGGGCCCGCGTCGCGCCCCCGAAACTCGGCACGCGGCCACGACCGAGCCCGCGTCGTGCCCCCGAAACTCGGCACGCGGCCACATCAACATGGCGAGATTTTCACCGGCAGACAGGTATGGCAGTTTGGAACGCCGCCGGCGCTGTCGACGAGCGCGGACATCCTTGCCTCGAGCGTGGATCCGCCTCGGGTCACCTCAACAACGCGATAATCGAGCGCCTCGATGTCCCGACAGGTGGCACAACGGTCTGTGGATGCAAATCCTGCCAGGTAGTCGAGGGAGCCGGGCCGCAGGCCGCGGGCCGCGCCCCCTGCCGGGCCGCCGTCCGCCGCCGTCGCGCCGCCGCCGCCGCCGCCCTCGCCGGCTCGCGCTCAGACTCCGGCCACGATCGAGCCCGCGAAGCGCCGGATCGCCTCGTTGAATGCGGCCGGACGGTCCAGGTTGGCCAGATGGGTCGCGCCGGCGATCCGAACCCGGCGGGCGTCATGGGCAGCCGCGGCGAACCCCCGTGCCCCCGGTCGGAAGGCGAAGTCGAGCTCCCCGTTCAGAAGGAGGACAGGACCCGGGTAGGCGGCCAGGCGAGGGATGAACCGCTCGCCGGCGATGGCCCGCAGCGCGGTCGCGCCGCCCTCGGCCCAGAAGCCCCCGGAGATGATCGGCTCGGCGATCGAGGCCGAGTAGCGCGACCTGAAGTAGTGCGCCTGGACCTGCTGGAATCGAGGTCCGTCGACCCGCTCCATCACCCCTGCCATGGCCCGGAACGGGACCGCCCGCAGCCCGACCGGCTCTGCCGTGGCGCTCGCCACGACGAGACCCCCGACTCGTTCCGGCACGGCTGCCGCGACCGCCATGGCCACATACCCGCCCAGCGACAGTCCGACGATCACCGCCCCGTCGACCGGCTCGTCGTCGATCGCCTCGGCAACGACCTCGACCGCACGATCCAGGGTGAAACGCTCATCTGCCCGTCGGCCGTGCCCCGGGAGGTCGATCGCCCGCGTTCGGAACCCCGGGCCGAGGCCAGCCAGTTGGGGCGCCCACATCGATCCGGTCAGGCGAGTGCCGTGGAGGAAGACGACGGTGGTCATCGTCCGAACCCGAGGTCAGTCCGCGCCGCGAAGGGCGCGAGCGATCTGGTCGGCATGGTCGTGGCTGTGCGACGCGTAGATGCGCAACCAATCCGTGACGGCATAGCGGCCCGATTCGGTATGGGTGCCGGATCGTTCCCATGCGTCGTCGTCCAGCCCCTGGAGGAGCTCAAGGCTCGCCGCTCGAACCGCACGGAGGACGGCCAGGGATGACCCGATCGGGCGGTCGTAGTGCAGCCGGCGCGCCCATTCGGGCTCGTCATATCCGGCGATCACCGGTCGGTCCTCGGCGATCAGCCGGCGCAGTCGGATGTAGGCCATCGCCTCCGAGTCGGCCAGGTGGTGAACGACCTCTCGCGCGGTCCATTCGCCCGATGGTGGTCGCCGGTCCAGGTCCGTCTCGGTCGCTCCCTCGAGGGTTCGATCGACGGCGTCGGCGCCGCCAGCGTATCGATCGAGGAGGTTCGCGCGCTCGCTGTCGTCCATGGCCTCGTCCCCTCCTGTGTCGATGATCTGATACCCCTGGTCGCCGTAGTCTGGACCGCCGGCAGACTCTGGGTCAGGCTGTCGCGCCGACGTCCGCATCGGCACCGGGTTTCGTCTCGGACCCTTCGTCCGCAGGTGGCGCCTCGTCCACGCCGGGCGCCGCGTCCGCTTCGACCGCTGGCGCGACGATCACCCGGCCACCCGGAGCCGCGGAGCGCTGGAGGATGAGGGCCGCCAGCAGGATCATGAGCCCACCGAGGACCTGGATCGGGGCGACCCGCTCTCCGAGGAGCGCCGCCGCCAGGATGACCCCGACGACCGGCTCGAACAACATGAGGATGCCGGCACGGGTCCCGCCGACGATGCGGATCCCGGTCAGGAAGAGGATCGATGGGATCGCTGCCGCGAACAGGCCGGTGAACAGGAGCAGCGGCATCACGGACAGATCGCGGAGGGGGTAGGCGAGTGCCTCCACGGACCCGGCCGCGATGGCCACGACCAGGCTGGCGACCACCGTCGTGCCCAGGATGAAGCCCATCGCCTGCGTCGCCGGGACGGCCGCGTAGCCGCTCCGGCTGATGATGACGAACACGGCCTGGCATGCCGCGGCGCCGAGGGCAAGCCCGAACCCGATGGCATCGAACCGGATCCCGGATGCGGGATCGAGTTGCGAGGCGACCACCGCGATCATGCCGCAAACAGCCAGGACGAGGGCCGCGACGCGCGGTCGATCGAGCGACTCGCGACCGAGGGCGACGTTCACGATCGCCACCACGACCGGGTATGTGTAGAAGCCGAGCAGCGCCAGGGCGACGGTGACCAGGTCGAAGGCGATGAACATGGCCAGGTTCAGCCCGAACCCAGCCAGCGCGGCCACGAGCAGGCTGACCCGGGCCCCGCGATCGAGTGCTGCGAGGCGAGTCGGGTGTTCCACGCCGCGAGCGATCCGCCATCCGATGAATGCCATCGTCGCGACCAGACCGATCCCGCCTCGCCAGGCGACGAAGGGAAGCGGCTCCATCCCGGCGTCATACGCGAAGTTCGACAGCGGCCCGAGCATCCCGAACATGGAGGCGGCGGCGATGACGATCGCAAAGCCCGCGATCGGGGATCGGTTCGTCATCGACGTCGGGATCGGCAGCGCATCCGTCGATCGTAGGGCCGATGGCCCGAACGCGGAGCCGGCCCCGATCCAGGGACGTTCCCGTCGGTCAGCTCGGCGCGGTCTCCGTGTCGCTCGGACCGTGACCGAGGGCCGCCTCGGATGCCGCGACGAGCGCCTCGGCGCCAGCCGGCTCGTGGCGCGTCCGCGACAGCCGGATCGAGGTGAATGGCACGCGGACCACGCGGAAGACCTCCACCGAGACGAGGAAGCCCGCGAACAGGAAGATGACGCCGAGGAACTTGCCGAGCTGGAACCACTCGGTCATGCCGAAGCGATTCAGCGTGTCACCGAGGGTCGCCACGAAGGCACCGATCGCGATGAGGATCGTCGCCGGCACCCGGCTGTGGAGCTTCCCGGCGACCAACGCCCGGGCCGCGCCCGGCAGGGACGCAACCAGGTTCACGGTGATCGCCACGGGCGCGATGATCAGATTGAACAGGAACTCGTCACCCGGCTGGTTGGGATCGAGCGAGTAAGCCAGCACACGCCGCTTGGGCATGAACACATAGGTCGAGAAGATCGCTCCGAGGATCAACGCGAAGGCGCCGGTGATGTTGAGGAACGGCGTCAGCAGTCGGAGTTGCGGCGGGAAGAGCGTCGCGACCGGTGCTCCCGTCGCCGGGTCGACGGCGTACCCGGGTGCCGCCAGGGTCGTCGTCGCCATCAGGACGAGGCTGAGGGCGGTCGCTCCGATGACGGCTGCGGCGGCCAGCACCGGCCAGCGATCGTTGGCGAAGTAGGTCTCCACCGCGACGGCGAGTGCCAGCAGACCGGCAGCGATGAAGTAGAGGAGCGGGAGGGTGCCGGCGCCGGCGTACTCGGGCTTGTTGCGGAGGAGGAAGGTGAACAGGCCGGCCAGGAAGAGGCACAGGGCGAAGCTGTAGCCGAACCGTGTGCGGCCGAGGAGATAGGCGGTCCCGAGGCCCAGCCATCCCGCGGTCCACACCGCGCCGGTCAGGTACCAGGTCCGGTAGAGGGCTTCGTTCCAGCCGTTGGCCGCGGCGATGGCCTCGCTGCCGGCCCCGACGCCATAGAAGACCATCCCGATCGCCCAGATCAACTGGAACCCACCGCGCCGTTCGCGCCATTGGTCGAACAGCGCGACAGCGAAGGCCAGGGCCAGGAGCGAGGTCAGCGCCGGGAGGACGACCGCAGGGTTCATGCTGGCCGGGTCGCTTCCTGGAAGGTCGCGATGAGGCGGAGCAGGAGCCGATCGAGCAGACTCGACGCATCGTCGTACAGCGTGGCGAGGCGGGCCGCGTCGAGCGTTCGCCGGCGGCCGAGTCCAGTCAAGGCGTCCAGGAAGGGCCGCCGGGCAGCCACGAACAGGCCGACCGCTTCGGTCAGGCTGGTGCCCGACGCCGCGAGCCTCCGGGCCAGGTCGTCTACCAGGGCGGTCGCGTCGGCCTCCGCCTGGTCCCGCCCGGCGGCGTCGGTGACATCGGCGTCGAGATGGGCCACGAGGGCCTCGACCAGCCGCCGCCCATCCTGCCGGTAGTGCTCCCTCGTCGCGTCGTCGCCGGCAGCCACGCCGTGCCCGCCGACATTGGCCGCGTACGTGCGCTGATAGGCGCGCGTGACCCGCTCCGGGCTGGCCCCGAGGCTCGCCAGCGGGCGACTACCGGGCCGGCGCGTCGAGATCAGGTCCTCGATCGCCCGACGTTCGAAGCGACGGTGCCCGCCCGGCGTGAGGTAGACCTCGATCCGGCCCTCGTCGGCCCACCGCCGGAGCGTGTCCGGATCGACCCCGATCCGCCGGCTCGCCGGGCCCAGCGACAGCCACGTGGCTTGCGCCGACAGGTCGGATATCGGTCGAGTGGCCGAGTCGGCGGGGGCGGAGTCGGGCACGTGACGCCTCGGGTGCGCTTGGGGGAAGCTGACCTACAAATCTATGCGAATCTGGGTATCGCGGTTCCGTGCAGACCGGGCGGAGGATAGGCGCCCCGACCGGCCACTGTCAAACGGCCGCTGTGCCCGATGCGATACTGCAGCCATGTCGGTCCGCACGGTCATCGAACGAGGGCCCAAGGGGAAGCGGTCGGTCGCGTTCGGGATCGACTGGCCGGGCTGGAGTCGGGGCGCGAAAACCCCCGAGCTTGCCCTGGAAACGCTCGAGTCGTATCGGGAGCGCTACCGCCCCGTCGCGGATCTCGCCGGGCTGGCAGCCGAGTTCGCTGCCGCCGGAACCCTCGAGATCGTGGAGGACAAGGTCGG
Organism: uncultured Chloroflexia bacterium; assembly: GCA_963720755.1. GTDB lineage: Bacteria > Chloroflexota > Limnocylindria > Limnocylindrales > CSP1-4 > SPCO01. The sequence continues at coordinate 149,095 of CAVRGP010000006.1, read as the reverse complement.
CACCGGTTCGACCGACTTCTGGGGCATCTCCTTCACGCCCTGCGCGGCCGAACACGGCCCGATGAGTGAGGCGGAGCTCGAGCGCGCGATCGGGCTCCTGCGGGCGTGCTGGACGTTCTTCGACGGCGTCGCGGCCCGGGTCTCGCCGGAGATGCGCAAGGGTCCGCGCGGGGGAGGACGCGATCGTGACCGGATCATCAGCCACACCATCCGGGTCGAGAGTGAGGACTTCGCGGGGAAGGTCGGGTTGCGGACGCCGGAGGGTGCCGCCCTGACCCCGGATGGTCTGCGCACGTACCGGGAGGCGTACGTCGCGGCGATGCGCGCCTACAACGCGGGAGAAGCCCAGGGCCGCATGCGGTCGTGGACGCTGCCATTCCTCATCCGGCACTCGGCCTTCCACACGCTCGACCATGCGTGGGAGATGGAGGACAAGGACCTCACCGCGGTCGCGGCGTCGTAACGCTGTCGATCGGTCCTCAGGCGGGGACGAACTCGTGTTCGTCGCGATGGATCCCATCGCACAGGCCCCATCGGGGTGGGTCGGTCGGGATCTCGACCGGGCGCATGATCTCGCGAACCTCGCCTCGGCGACAGAACAGGTAGTCCCTGGCGGCCATCCATCGGTGGACGCAGACGGGATCGCCGTGGAACTGGAACGGACCTGGATTCACGGCCGGGCGGTCCGTCCAGTCGACCGGCGATTCGGCCGCGACGATGTCGAGCAGGTTGATCCGCCAGGGCGTTCCGTCGATGACCTGCAGGCAGCCATCGCACCGGGTCGCCACGTTGTCCTTGATGATCGTCCGGATCTGGACGCCCATGATCTCCATCGGGCCCGATGGTAGCAGGGTCCCGGGCGCCGGCACGGCCCCGGGTGTGGTACCCCCAAGGGGATTCGAACCCCTGATCTCCACCTTGAAAGGGTGGCGTCCTAGGCCTCTAGACGATGGGGGCAGGGCGCCCGGGGAGTCTACCAGAGGGTCGTCGCGGGTCCGGCGAGCGTGATCAGGACGCCTGCGACAGCAGGAACAGGATGAGGGCGCCGGCGATACACCCGAACCCGATGATCGCGGCGATACCGCCGCCGACACCGAGCGCGAGCGCACGTCCGTCGCGACCGGCGATCCCGGCTCGCCAGGTCGCCCGAAGCGTGAACACCGCGAGCGCCAGGAAGACGATCCCAAGCGCCACGCCGCCGGCGGCCAGCAGCGGGATCTGCGATGCGTCGCGGACGGTGACCGCATACAGGGCGAAGGCGACCGAGCCGATGAGGGCGACGGCGAGAAAGACGACCCCTGGGCTGATCCGGATCCTGGACGGCGTCGGCTCGCGGGTGGCCGTCATCACGCCGCCTCGACCGAGCGGTGATACACGGCAACGTTGTAGGCCAACCGGGGGCGCTTCATCTCCTTGGCCACCTTGCGACCCGTCGGACCGAAGGCGGCTCGCAGGAACGACCCGGCATCGTCCATCGTCGCGAACGTCCAGAAGCAATGGACCACTCGGACCTTGCAGCCGCCACCGAGGAGCGGTCCGCCACGGCGGCTCAGGCGGCCGTACTCGGGCAGGTCGCCGCGCAGGTGGGAGACATCGTCCCGGCCGTAGTCGAGGACGATGAGCAGCCGGCCGCCTGGGCGCAGGACCCGTGCCGCCTCTGCTCGCTCCGTCCCATCCACCCCCCGGAACGGCCCCCACAGGCTGATCAGGACATCGGCGGAATCGTCGGGCGCCTCGATCCCGGCCGTCGCGTCCACGCTGGCGTAGGCGACCCGCCCGCCGAGCTCGCGGAGCTGCCGGGCACGGATCCCATCCGCGCCGTCGAGGAGCAGGACATCGCGTCCCGCGACCGGACCGAGGGCGTCCAGGGCGCGCGGGATCTTGCCGTCGACGTCCAGGGCCGCGGCCAGTCGCTCGGCGAGTTCGGGTTTCAGTTCGATCGGTAGGTCAGCCACAGAAGCGGGAGTATGACCGAATTCGGCTCGGTCGCTCAGCCGTCAGATCCGGACTCGGAGGACGCCGCCGGATCGGCTCGGGGCCTCGATCCGGGCGTGTCCTTCGACGATCGACGCACCTGGGACCCCGCCCCAGCCGGTCATCTCGACGGGCTCGACCCGTCCGTCCGAAACGCCGTCGAGGACGAGATCGAGGGTCGCCGGCACGTCGCCGGCGTTGGCCACGATGACCAGTCGGGCATCGCCGGACCTCCGTTCGAAGGCCACGGCGGATCCGGCCGTGGCGACGACCCGCACCTCGCCGTGGCGGAGGACGGCCTCGGCGCGCCGGAGGTGGAGGACCGCGCGGACCGCATCCCGCAAGCCGGCTTCCCACTGGCCCGGATCCCACGGGAAGCCGGCGCGACACGCGGGATCGTTGCCGCCGCGCAGGCCGATCTCGTCCCCGTAGTAGATGCACGGTGCCCCGGGCAAGGTCGCCAGGAGCAGGGTGGCAAGGCGCACGCCGGCTAAATCGTCGCCGACGACCGAACGTGCGCGCGGGGTATCGTGCGAGCCGATCAGCCCCAGTTGAGCGCCGACGACGTCCGGATCGTAGGCGCTCGTCAGCTCGGCGATCCGCGCCGCGAACGCCTGGCCGTCGAGCGGCCGGATCGACCGTTCGTACTCGAAGTGTCCGCGGACCACGGACAGGTCCAACCGGGAACCCGCCGCGAACCCGAGGATCGCTTCGCCCAGCGGGTAGTTCATCAACGCGTCGAAGCGGTCGCCGCGCAGCCAGTCGGGTGCCACATGCCAGATCTCGCCGACGAGGTAGGCATCCGGTCGGATCGCCCGGCAGCGCCGCCGGAACTCCTGCCAGAACGACTCGTCGTCGATCTCGCCCGGAACGTCGAGGCGCCAGCCATCGATCCCGAATCGGAGCCAGTGTTCGGCCACCGCGAAGAGGTACTCGCGGACCTCGGGATGGTCGGTATCGAGCTTCGGCAGCGCTGGAAGACCCCACCAGGCGGTGTAGCCGAGGTCGGCCGGCGGGGCGTCCGGCTCCGGGTACGGGTCGAGCGGCTGGCCACGGTCCAGACGTGCGTCGTCGAAGTGGAACCAGCCGCGATACGGCGACGCGGCTCCCGTCTCGACCACGTGGTGAAAGGCCCAGAACCCGCGGCCGGTGTGGTTGAACACGCCATCGAGGATCACGCGCATCCCGCGGCCGTGGGCGGCATCGAGCAACTCGCGCAGGGCGTCGTCGCCTCCCAGAAGCGGGTCGACCGTGAGGTAGTCGTAGGTGTGGTATCGGTGGTTGGACGCGGAACTGAAGATCGGGGTCAGGTAGAGCGCATTGACGCCGAGGTCCTCGAGATACGGCAGCCGCTCGACGATCCCGAGCAGGTCGCCGCCCTTGAACCCGTGGACGGTCGGCGGCGCCTCCCAGGCTTCGAGCGTGCCGGGTTTCCTGACCCGATCGCTCGAGGCGAACCGATCGGGAAAGATCTGGTAGAAGATCGCGTCGCGGACCCAGGTGGGGATATCGGCCGGCATGGTCGAGGACGTTACCGGCACGAAGGCCCCGAATCAAACCGCGACCCCGATCCTCGCGCGGGCCCCGATCCTCCGGCTCCGGTACGATGCATGCCCGATGATCGCTCGCATCCGCGCCATGCCCGGTGGCATCCGCCTCTATCTCGTCTATGCGTTCCTGATCCTGGCCGGGATCGGGATCAGCATGCGATCCGTGGTGGACCTCGCGATCTCGGCGCCGGTCAGCTTCGAGGGCATCGTGGTCATGGCGTTGCTCGCCTACACGATCTTCACCACCACCCTCGTCCTGCAGCGCAAGCAGGCAGCCCGGGGGCTTGCCCTGGGCCTCGCCACCCTGACGATCCCGCTGATCCCGTTGCTCGCCCTGAGCCGCCTGATCGTCGAGGCGATCTTCGTGGCCACGTTCAGCCTGGCCTTGTTCCGGGGCTTGCTTCGGCCGGAAGTCCGGACCTACCTGGACGAGCCATGAACCCGTTCGGGCCCGCGATGGCGGCCGGGACGGTACCCTCCGTGTGCGCGCAGCCATCGCGCGCCGCCATCCCTCGCGCATCCAATGAGGCAACCACGTGACCAAAGCCAGCCGCCGGCGCCAGCAACCCGGCAGTCCGACAACGAGCAATCCGGCCTCGGCCGGGTCCGCGGCCGCCACTCCGGCCGGGTCCGCGTCCGCGGCCGGTGCCGCGACCACGCGTCCGTCATCGACCCGGGCGGGCCGCCGCGAGCGCCAGCGCACGACGCAGCAGCCGACCTTCCTGGAGCGCTATCGGACCGCGATCGTGGTCGTTGCCGCCCTGGCCGGGGTGGCGCTCCTGTCGCTCTTCGTGTTCACCTCGGCCGCGCAGCCGGCCTACGCCTGTTCGACGATCTGGACCCCAGAGGCGACGGCCTCGCCGGCGCCCGGCGCGACGCCCGACCTCGGCTATGTCCAGCCCGACATGGGCCACGACCACGTCGCACCCGGCGCGAAGGTCACCTATACCTATTGCGCGCCGGCCTCCGGCAAGCACATCAACGTCGCTGGCCAGGGGCCGATCGCGGCTCGGGTGTACGGGCCGAGCGACAATGTCATCCCGCAAGGTTGGATCCACAACCTCGAGCACGGCGGCCTCGTCATCCTCTACCAGGGCAGCAGCGCCGGCGCGACGGCCGAGGGCCAGGCCCAGCTCAAGGCGTTCTGGGAGGGCTTTCCGCCGGTCGCCGATTGCGGCCCGGTGATCGCCCGGTTCGACGACATGAGCACGCCGTTCCAGGCACTGGTCTGGGGCCGGGTCCTGCCGCTCCAGGCCTTCGATGCCGCAGAGATCACCGCGTTCTGGAACCAGTGGGGCGGCATCACCAACACCGAGAAACTCTGCCCGACGCCGAACGACCCGAACCCGAGCGCGTCGGCCATGACGCAGTAGCCGATCGATGCGTCTCGTCTCGTACCTCGGTCCCGATGACGCCGGCACGGCGCTGCTGGTCGGCGACCGGCTCGTTCCGATCATGGAGGGGTTCCTGACCGGGGTGGAGCTCGACCCCCTGGCCCTCGGCGAGCTCGCCGTTCGCGCCGAGGCGCTCGAGGGAGCGGCCGGGATGTCGCTCGATGACGTCGACGTCATCGCCCCGATCCCGGATCCGGGCAAGATCGTCTGCGTCGGTCTCAACTACCGGGCGCATGCCGCGGAAGGCGGTCGGCCGATGCCGAAGCGGCCGCTCCTGTTCTCGAAGTTCAGCAATGCGATCATCGCGGACGGCGAGGCGATCGTCCGCCCGGAAGGCACCCGAGCCCTCGACCTGGAGGTCGAACTCGGGGTCGTGATCGGGACGCTGGCCCAGCGGGTCTCCCGCGAGGACGCCCTCGACCACGTCGCCGGGTACGTGGTGGTCAACGACGTGAGCGCCCGCGATTGGCAGGGCGTGCCGGCGGCGCTGGCCGAGGGCGAGGTCGGCGACGGCCAGTGGCTTCGAGCCAAGGGGTCGGATACGTTCCTGCCGATGGGCCCGGTCTTCGTCAGCGCGGACGAGATCCCCGATCCGCAGGCCCTGCGCCTGCGATCCTGGCGGATCCCGGGTTCCGGCCCGGATGACGGGGGTGAGATCCTCATGCAGGACAGCACGACCGCCGACATGATCTGGACCGTGGCCGAACTCATCGAATTCATCAGCCGCTCGATCACCCTCGAGCCAGGCGACATCATCGCCACCGGGACGCCATCGGGCGTCGGGGTCTACCGCGACCCGCCGGTCTTCCTCGTGCCGGGCGATCGGGCACGGTGCGCGATCGAGGGGATCGGTGCGGTGGAGAACCCGATCGTCGACTGGTTCGATGTCGAGGACGCGTTCGAAGGCGCTGCAGCCGACGTCGATCTCGACGACATCCTCGGCGAACGCTGAGCCGGCCGACGATGCTTGCCCTGGTCAAGACCGGTCCGGGACCTGGTCTGGACCTGCGCGAGGTCCCGATGCCGGCGGTCGGAATCAACGACGTCCTCATCCGGGTCCATAAGACGGGCATCTGCGGAACGGACCTCCACATCGAGTCGTGGGACCCGTGGGCAGCCAAGACGATCGTGCCACCGCTCGTCGTCGGCCACGAGTTCGTCGGCGAGATCGTCGAGGTCGGGTCCAATGTCGTGGGGTTCCGGCCGGGCGAGATCGTGTCCGGCGAGGGTCACGTCGTCTGTGGGCGCTGCCGTCACTGCCTGGCCGGCCGGCGACAGTTGTGCGCCCACACGATCGGGCTGGGGGTCGGTCGAGACGGCGCCTTCGCCGAGTACGTCGCCCTGCCGATGACCAACGTCTGGAGCCACTGGCCGGGCATCGACGAGGAGGTCGCGGCGATCTTCGATCCGTTCGGCAATGCCGTCCATACGGCGCTCGCCTTCCCGGTCCTGGGCGAGGACGTGCTGGTGTCCGGCGCGGGGCCGATCGGGCTGATGGCGACCGCGGTCGCCCGCCACGCGGGAGCACGCCACGTCGTCGTCAGTGAACCGAACGCCTACCGCCGAGGCCTGGCGATGCAGATGGGGGCCACGATCGCGATCGATCCGCGCGAACGGACCCTGGCTGACGTCTTCGCCGAGCTCGACATGGTCGAGGGGTTCGACATCGCCCTCGAGATGTCCGGCAACGCCAGTGCCCTTCGGGCCGCCATCGACTCGATGGCCCACGGTGGCGGCGTCGCGATCCTGGGCATCCCGACAGGGGACATCGCCCTGGACGTCAATGCGATCGTGTTCAAGATGCTGACCGTGCGCGGTATCTACGGTCGCGAGATGTACGAAACTTGGTACAAGATGACGGTCATGCTCCAGTCCGGGCTCGATATCACGCCGGCGATCACCCACCGGTTCGGCTTCCGTGAGTTCCAGGCGGCTTTCGCCGCCGCGCGCTCCGGCGATTCGGGCAAGGTCGTCATGGACTGGACGTCATGAGCCCCGGGCGGCCGGACCCGCTCGCCTTCCTGGACGACGAGGTCGCCGCTCTGCGTGAGCGACACCTGTATCGGGCGCTTCGGGTCATGTCGTCCGCCCAGGGGCCGATCGTCTCGGTCGACGGGCAGCGCCTGGTCAGCCTGTCATCGAACGACTATCTCGGGCTCACCCACCACCCGCGGATCCGGGCCGCGGCCCTCCAGGCGGTCGAGGACTTCGGCGTCGGTTCCGGGGCGGTCCGGACGATCGCCGGGACGATGTCGATGCACGAGGCGCTCGAGGCGGAGCTGGCCGAGTTCAAGGGGACGCCGGCCGTGCTGACGTTCCAGTCCGGCTTCACCGCCAACACCGGGGTGATCCCGGCGGTGACCGGCGAGACGGACCTGATCGTGTCGGATGCGCTCAACCACGCTTCGATCATCGATGGCATGCGGTTGTCCAAGGCGCCGCGCGAGATCTACCCCCACGGCGATGTGGCGGGGCTCCGCGAGGTCCTCGAGCGCGCTCGGCGGGATGGGCGCCCGGGTGGTGGCGAGCATCGCCTGATCCTCGTCGTCACCGACGGTGTGTTCTCCATGGATGGCGACATCGCGCCACTCCCCGGGATCGTCGAGGCGGCCGAGGCGTTCGGCGCGGCCGTCATGGTCGATGACGCCCATGCGTCCGGCGTCCTCGGGCGGGACGGTCGTGGCACGGTCGACCACTTCGGGCTGCACGGCCGGGTGGCGATCCAGGTCGGCACCCTGTCCAAAGCGGTCGGTTCGCTGGGTGGCTATGTGGCGGGGTCGAGAGCGCTGCGCGAGATCCTGACCCAGCGTGCCCGCCCGTTCCTGTTCTCCACGTCGCACCCGCCGTCCGTGGTCGCGTCCTGCCGCGAGGCGATCCGGGTGATGCAGGACGAGCCGGAGTTGCAGGAGCGCCTGTGGGCGAACACCCGGCGGTTCAAGGCGGAGTTGACGCGGCTCGGGTTCGATACCGGTCGGTCCGAGACCCCGATCACGCCGGTGATGATGGGCGACCCCGATACCGCCGGCCGGTTCAGCGATCGATTGCTCGCGGAGGGCGTCTTCGCTCAGCCCGTCGTCTTCCCGACCGTCGCCATCGACAAGGCGCGCATCCGCACGATTGTGTCGGCGGCCCATAGCGATGAGCAGCTCGATCTCGCCCTCGCCGCGTTCGACCGGGTCGGTCGCGAGCTTGGTCTGATCGCCGGTTGAGGGGCGCCCTGTCCCCAGCAGTGGGGCCCTGTCCGCAGGGTGGCCTTGTCCCTGGCGGGGCCCTGGCGGGGCCGCCCTTGATGCTTGAATCCGGGGCGTCTGGAGCCGTCCACGTTCCCGATGCCCGTAGGCGGCATATTCCGGGCGGGCGATCGGCCCACTCGGCACCTGCCGGCCCCCACCGGTATGCCGCCTACACGCATACCGACACGGACGCCGTGGAAGATGCCCCGATTCAAGCATCATCGAGCGACGTGCCCGCATCAGCGAGCCTCGCACGCCGCCCGGCGTGGCAACTCCGATGATCGATCGACTGCCCCGGGACCTGCCGCTCGACGCGCATATGCACACGGACCTGTCGCCCGACAGCAACGTCCCGATCGACGTGTATGCGGCGGGCGCGCTCGAGCGTGGCATCGCCGAGATCGCCATCACCGACCACGTGGATTTCGAGCCCGGGGCGCCGGCCTTCGGCTACACGACGTTCGAGGATCGAGAGCGTGTGGTCCGCGATGCCGCCGAGCGCTGGGGGCCGCAAGGGGTCCTCATCCGGTTCGGTGTCGAACTGACCTACGACCGAGCGTGGGAGGCCGACATCCGCGACCACCTCGCGCACCACGCCTACGACTTCACGATCGGATCCGTCCACGATCGGGTCACGGGACCGTATTCGGCCGGGCAGGTCGCAGGATTCGTGGCCGGTCGCTCGCTTGCGGAGATCGTTGCGCCATCGTTCGACGAGGTCGAAGCGGCCGCCAGGTCGGGCCTGTTCGATGCCATCGGGCACATCGACGTGGTAAAGCGGTACCTCTTCCCGCATGTCTTGCCGACCGCCTTCGAGGCGGCCCCGGAGCTGTACGAGCCGATCCTGCGGGCCCTCGTCGAAAGTGGCACGGCCCTGGAGGTCAATACCAGCGGGCTTCGGTACGCGATCGCGGCCCCGTTCCCATACCCGGCCATCGTGGCCAGGTTCCGGGAGCTGGGCGGGCGTGCCGTGACGGTGGGCTCCGACGCGCACCGGGCGAAGAACGCCAATTGGGGGCTCGACCAGGGCTACGCGATCGCAGCCGATTCCGGCTTCTCGGAACTCACCTTCCGGCGCGGACCGCGCGAGGCACGTGTCGCCGTACCGATGCCCGGCACCCCATAGCCGATGCCCGGCACGCCGCGGCCGATGTAGCGACGGCCGACCCTCGCGAGCCCAATCGTGGCACCATGCCGATGCCGACAGCTAGAGGATGATGTGGACCTTGATGACGCCGTGACGGGTGGCCATGGTGACGACCGGATGCGGCTCACCGTGGTCGGCGCCGGTCCCGCCTACACGGACCGGCCGGGTTCGACCGGGGCCGCCTACCTCATCCGCCACCGCGACGGTGCCGTCCTGCTGGATCTCGGTCAGGGCTCCTTCCCACGCCTGGCCAACCTCCTCGATCCGGCCGACCTCGATGCCATCCTCATCAGCCACCTTCATCCCGACCATTTCATCGACCTCATCCCGCTTCGGCTGTACCTTCGCTGGGAGGAACCGCGTCGCCGCGTCCGTGTCGTCGGACCGGCCGGGTTGGCCGGCAAGCTCGACGGACTCCACGACGAGCCCGGCTTCGCCGACGCCGCCCTGGACATCGAGGATCTGGCCCCCGGCCGGCTGGAGATCGGTCCGTTCGAGATCGAGGCCGCCAGGGTCGCGCATACGGACTCCAGCTATGCCTTCCGCGTCGGACTTCCGAGCGGCGAAGCGGGAATCGTCTATTCCGGCGATTGCGGTCGTGCCGAGGACCTCGACCAACTCATCCGGCCGGGGGACACGCTCCTCTCCGAAGTCTCGTTCGGACCCGGGCCGGCCGTGGAGGGCGCATGGCATCTCGATGGGCCAGAGGTCGGCGAGCTGGCCAGGCGGTCGGGTGCGGGGCGCGTCCTGTTGACCCATATCCAGATGGGCTTCGACCGGCGCGAGACGATCGACAGCGTCATCGCGCGATACGACGGCGGCACTGTCGAGCTCGTCGACCCCGGCTTCGAGACGACGATCGGCGGCTGACCGGCTCGGCGTCGGCGGGCCGACCGTCCAGACGCCGGGCCTGGTGGGCGCCGGCGGCCGACCGCCCTCAGACCAGCGGGGCGCCTCGACGCAGCGCCCGCGAGCGATTCACCCACATGTGCAGGCGCAACCGCCAGAAGTCGCGCACCGCTCGGAAGACGACCTGTGGCTTGGCACCGGTCGCTGATCCGGCCGTCCTCGGGTAGTGAGGGACACCGACCTCGACCACGGTCCGGCCGGATGCGCGCAGCTTGATCATCATCTCGGCCGAGAAGAACGCACCGTCCGATTCGACCCGCAGCCCCTCGAGCGCCTCGCGTCGGAAGAGCTTGGCCGCGCAATCGACGTCGGTGACCTGCAGCCCGAAGAAGAGTCGATTGGCGAGCCGATACGCCCGGGCGTAGGCGAGCCGAACCGGCGCGTCCGCGCGCTTGATCCGGAAGCCGACGACGGCATCCGGCCGATCGTCCTCGACCATCCGTTCGGTCAAGCGGCCGATGTCGATGACCTGGAACTGGCGATCGCCGTCGGTGAAGGCCACGAGTTCGTAGCGGGCGGCGCCGAAGCCTGATCGGAGTGCCGCGCCATAGCCCAGGTTCGTCGGGTGGTGAACGACCCGAACGACGTCCTGGTTCGCGGCGGCGAGCGCATCGGCGATCTCCGGCGTCCGGTCTGTCGACCCGTCATCGACCGCGATGATCTCGAACGTTTCGGCCAGCTTCGGCAGCGTCTCGAGCGCCTCGGCGATCAAGCCCTCGAGGTTGGCCTCCTCGTTGTGGGCCGGGAAGAACCAGGACAGACGGGGGACCGGCGCGGGCAGTCCGGCCTCGTTGGGTGACATCGTCACGATTGTACGGGTACGCAGCGGTCGCTTCACCATGTGCAGGCTCGGACTCCATCGAACCGCGGCCCGGTAACTGCCAGAGAGGGAAAGGGCCGCGACTTGCGTCGCGGCCCGATGGTCGAGGGGAGTACCGATCTAATGGATGAGCTGCACGGCCAGCGGAGCACCGGCAAACCCGGGTGTGCTCGTGGTCGGGCCGAGGAAGAACGGCACGCGCCAAACGCCTTCGATGTCCTTGCCGCCGTGGCACGCCGTGATCTGGAAGCCCGTGAACCCGACGATGTGGTACCAGGCGTTCGATCCGGTACCCCCGGCAACGTCCCAGACGGGCACCGTCACGACGATCTTGTTGGTGATGTAGTAGTCGCAGTCTGCGCTGGCCTTGTTGCCAGGGAGGTTGCCGATCTTGTCCGCGCTGCCTGAGAGGCCGACCTGCGTGCAGCAGCCGTAGCTATCCGCGGGTGGCCCGATCTCGCTCTGAAGGAACGGCTTTGAATTGGCGCAGCCGCCGGCGGGGCCCTGCCCGAGCCCATATCCGGAGCAACCGAACTTGAGCCATCCGAAGCCACCGGGGACATTGAGCGTCCCCGGCGTCATGTGGGCGGGATAGCACGGATCCGACGGAATGTTGCTGACTGGCCCGGAACAAGGTTGACGCCCGTCGAAGAAGGCTTGGGCGATCCCAGCAGGGAAGACGTCGCCACCCGGTCCACCGGCCGCATAACCGCCGCGCGCTGTTGCGTCGGCGGTGGCGGTCCAGTCGCCGAAGCCGGCGATCGAGAGGAAGTAGGGCTTCCATGTTCGGCTCGATGACACCTTGACGCCGACAGCGGACGGCGGAAGCGTTCCGTTGCCCACATATGCCAATGCGGCGCCGGCGGCGTCCACGTAACGTGGGCCATTCGGTGCACCGAAGACGATGGGCGTTCCCTTGTTGGCGGCGACGGACGCGATGATCGCGTCCTTGACATAGAAATCGCTCCCATTCGCGGTGTCTCCGCCGATCCTAACCGCGACAACCCGCGCACCAGCCATCGCCGCGAAGTCGGACGCGTTCTGCGCGTCCCGTCGCTGGACCAGGGCATTTCCGCCGTCGATCACGAGACCGACGAGGAGGACGATGACAACAAGGCTAAGGGCAAAGAGGGCGATCATCTGACCGCCTGTGCGGGCCCTACGTCTCTCCGACATGATTTCTTGCCTTCTCTCTAATTGATTGACATGGTCGCCGCACCGGCGAGTGTCACATTGCCGACGATGCTGGCGATGACTGGCGTGATCGGTCGAAAGGTGAGTTCTGTACGAACCGAAATGAGATTGCCGTTGGAGGGCGAACCACAGGTCTGGTCGGTCCAGGCCCCCGAAGGCGCCGCTACCGCGGTGCATTTCGTGAACACCTTGTTTATCGGGATCGGCCCGAATGGGGTGACCATGCGGTTCGCGGCACTCGCGACGTCCGCATGCCATGCGTTGTAATCGGCTGGGCAGGTCGGACCCCCGGTCGTTCCACAACTCGCGTCGGTGGAACCGATCCAGCTGGCCTCGACCGACCCCACCCTCGTGGCTTCTCGAGCCGCCTGCGAGAGCACGGTATTCATGTATACCAGGCGGCCAACGTCGACGAGCCCGAACAGGATCAGCAGGAAGACCGGCAGCACGAGAGCGAATTCGACGAGCCCTTGCCCGCGCCGCCTAGAGTGCCTGCGCCCAGTCATCACGGCTTGACGGACTTGGTGACCGAGTTGGTGCATGAGCCGTTCGTGACCGTCAAGACCACGTCCTTGCTACTCGAGTTCCCGTACACGTGGTAGGTGTTTTGGAATGCCCGGCCCCGTATCCGAAGTCGTTATCGCCATAGTCCCAACGTCCAGGTGATTGGCACTGGCTGGCCGCTGTAGGATCCATGGAAGTTGACCGGACTTGCTTCCGCAGCGACTTTGCCAGCGTGAAGTCAGGGACGAAGTTGCACACGGGGGCTGTCGGTGTCGGTGCCGCAGTCGGCGTTGCGGTCGGGGTTGGAGTGGGCGTCGGTGTCGGGCTCGGGGTTGCGCCTGGTCCGACCGGGATGAACTGCGTTGAGACGAGCGTTCCTCCTGGGTTGCTGACCGTGAGCGTGATCGCATAGATCTGCGCCCCAGCGTACGTATAGCCCGACTGTCCGGCCGACGACGGGGGGAATGGATCGAGACCGTCGCCCATATCCCAGTCATAGCTGGCGATGGCGCATGCACCGCTGTTCGGGGTCGCCGCCGTCGCATCCAGCGTGACGTCAAACGTCGAAACCGTAACCGTGAATGCGGCACTGGTCGGCGGCGCACACCCTGATGGAGGCGTCGAGCCGCCATTGGGAGCGAGGCCAAGGACCGCGGCCGTCGATGCGGCCTTGATGTCAAGGCCACCGCCGAAGAACGTGTTGATCAACGGCGTCAGGAACGAAAAGTGCTCCGTGACGTTCACCGTCACGGTGTTGCCCGCGCCTCCGCCGCCTGCGGCATCGACGCATGCGATCGTGGTCCCTGCTGAATTCGCGCAGACGGCTGCGACCACGAGGGTGCTCTCTCCGGCCTGGCCCTGCACGTTCGCTTCACGCATGGCCCGAGTGGTCATCGTTGCCGTGTCGTTCGGATAGACGACGCCGTATGACGCCGCTTCCCGTGAAGCGTTGCTGACCTGAACGTACGAAAAGAACAGTCGACCCGCGTCGATCGCCCCCAGCAGGAACAGCAGGAGCAGAGGCAGTATCAGGGCAAACTCGACCAGGGCCTGAGCGCGCGACCGGTCCGTACTTGCCCGGCCGAAGCGACGATCCGGGCGGCCGGTTCTCGATCGCGTGGGTTGCGACGAAACGCGGGCGGGAACGCGCGGTCCGATCCGGTCACTTGAGTGATTGGCAGGCATGGTACGGAGGCTATCCGGGCAACCTTTCGCCGTACCTTGCCATTCTTGAATTTCACCAGCGTCCGTTGCGTTCGTGAACCACGGGATCGCGGTGGTGGCTCGCTTCATCGGTCCACAGTGGGTCGCCCAGAAGTGGCAGACAAGTCACCCGGAAGTCCTGCCCTCCTGTCCCCGGTCTGGTGCCGGCGGGGAATCCCTAGCGGTTCCGCACATCGTGAAAGGAACGCGAGGGGACGAAGGACTGCGAGGCGACGAGAGCCTCGATCACCGGGGGAAGCCGGATCGTGCTGAGCTGCCAGGGATCACGCCTCGGTTCCCGGCTCGCCCGGGAGGCGGATGCTGAACGTGCTGCCCAGCCCGACGTGGTCGTCGGCGAGGCTGAGTTCGCCGCCCATGGCCCGGCACAGTTCCCTCGACACGTAGAGCCCAAGGCCGCTGCCCTCGCTCGATATGCCGTTGTCGCCCCGGGCGAACCGCGCGAAGAGTCTCGACCGATCCTCCGGCCCGATGCCCGGCCCGCGGTCGGAGATCGTCATGCGCAGGCGCGCCGCCTCCGTGTCCACCGAGATGGCGACGCTGATCGGCGTTCGCCCGCCGTACTTGAGCGCGTTGTCGAGCAGGGCCCACAGCACCTGATCGAGATGGTCCCCGTCGGCGATGGCGAGCCAGCCGCCGGATTGATCGTCGAGGGTGAACTGGACGTCGTCGGCGCCGAGCGCTTCCCAGGCTCGTCGCGCACGCGTCGCCAGCGACAACACCTCGGCCCGTGGTCGAAGCGCGCCGGACTCGAGTCGGTTCACGGTCAGCAGCTGACGGACCATCCGGGACAGTCGCTCGGCCTGCTCGGAGATGATCGCGAGCCGTCGATCGGGATGATCGGCCTCGAGCTGCTCGGCGTACGCCCGGATACTCGTGAGCGGCGTCTGGAGGTTGTGGCTGACGCCCCGAAGGAAGTCGTCCTTGGCGGCATCGAGCTCCAGCAGCTTGGCGTTCTGGCTCTCGACCTGGCCGAACAGCTCCGCGTTCCTGATGGCGATGGCGACCTCGCTGGTGAACAGCTTGAGGAGATCCTGATCGGCGGGCTCCCAGCGCCGAGTCGCCGGCAGCCGCCCGACGAGCACGCCGAACTCGTCCTTGCCATCGCCGAGGACGGTTCGCACCTGGCGCACCTCACCGGCGACCGCTTCGACCTCGGGCACCAGCGCCGGATCGCCGAGGATCACGGCGGCATCGATCAACCCGAACGCGACCCGCGCGTCCTCACCCGCGCGCCGGACGAGGTTCTCCACGCCGTCACGGGGCGACATCGCCTCGATGGCCGCCAGGATCCGGTCCAGTTCGCGGTTGCGCCGCTCGAGCGATGCGGCCAGCGTGTTGTGGCTGTCGGCGAGGCGGGCCAGCTCGTCGTCGCCGGCGACCCGGATCGGGGTGGACAGGTCGCCGGACGACACGCGATCGACGGCCTGTGCTACATCGCGCAACGGCCGGGTCAGGTCACCGACGAGCAGGTAGGAACCGAGGATCGAGAAGACCGCCACGATTGTCAACCCGAAGAGCAGAAGCCGCTCCAGGTTCGCATCGGCCGTCGGCCCACCCAGCGCGACGCCGACGGTCAGGACGAAGATGGCGAAGATGGCCAGCGGCCCCAGCGACGCGAGCATCAACGCCCCGGTCAGTCGGTTGCGGAAGCTCATTCCAGGCGGGCGATCACCGTCGGTCATCGGTCGCCGTCAGTCACCGGGCGACCCAGCCACGGGATCCGTCGCTTTCGACACGAGTCGGTATCCAACCCCACGGACGGTCTGGAGGTGGATCGGCTTGTTGGGATCGACCTCGACTTTCTGGCGCAGCCGCCGCATCGTGACCCACACGTACGAGGGATCGGCCCCATCCGTGTCGGCCCAGCCTCGGGCGAGGAGGGACTCGGTCGGCACGGTCTGTCCGAGGTTGGCGGCCAGCGCATAAAGCAGGCGGGATTCGGTCGGTGTCAGCTCGACCACCCGACCGCCGACCGTCGCCTCGCGCCGGTGGAGATCCAGGGTCAGGTCCGGACCGAGGACGAGACTCTGGCGAGGGACCTTGTCGCCGAGCCGCCTCAGGACACGATTGATCCGGGCCCGCAGCTCCGGGTAGTGGTAGGGCTTGGTGACGTAGTCCTCGGCGACCTCCTCGAGCAGGTCCGCCTTGGAGTCGCCCGCATCGATCGCCGACAGGACGATGACCGGGAGATCCGCCCTCGACTTGATCTCGCGTGCGAGCGACAGTCCGTCCATCCGCGGCATCATCATGTCGATGATCAGCAGGTCCGGCCAGGAGATCTCCAGGCGCCTGAGAGCCTCGACGCCGTCGCGGGCCGTGGCCGTCTCGAACCCGTCCGCTCGGAGCTGCTCGGCGAGCAGGATCAGCAGGTTCGGGTCGTCATCGACGATGAGGATCCGGGGGGCCTGCACCCGCTGCCCACCCGGCCAGAGGCTCGACATCGTCCGAGGATAGCAGTGGCTGGAGGCTGGACTACGCGGGCCGGGACGTCCTCAAAGATCCGGGACGTCGTCGGCGTTCACGTCGCCCGCTCGCCCGATCTCCGATGCAGCGATCATCTGGGTGCGATTGATCAGCACGAACGGGAAATGGCTGATGACCCGGCGATCGGCCAGCGAGCGTGCGGTCACGTCCTTGACCGGGACGAAGCGTGGATCGCTGGCGTCGACGAACCCCGCCAGGTCCGTTTGCCCGAACACGAAGACCTTGCCCGTGACCGTGTGGCCAGGCGTGAACATCACGAACTCACGAGGCGTGCGGTTCTCGACGCCAGGCGCTGCTGCGGCCCGATCCTCGATGAAGCCCGTGGCGTGCAGCTCGGCCGAGGCGTGGACTTCCTGCTGGGCGATGAACGAGATCTCGTCCTGATCGACCATGAGTTCCGGCAGGACCAGGTTCGTCGGATCGCCGTTCCGGCGGAGGAGGCGCGCATCCTGGATCCGGATGTACCCGCTCGAGGCATTGACGAAGTCGGTCAGGCGACCGAACCGGCCAAGCGCGACGGTGCCCGTCAGCCGAAGGTGGGTGCCGATGAGTTCGATCGGCTCGCGGTGCTGTTCAGCGCCTTCGTCCCTGAGCCCGCCGTCGTTGGTAAATCCCGTGTCCCAGACCATGGCGGCATTGTAGGGCGCGAGGCGGGCGGACCAATGCCCCGATCGTACCGGGTGGGACGATCAGCCTGGGGTGGTGTTCGTGGTGGGAGACGGCTTCGGCTTGCCCCAGTCGCCTTTCGGGCCGATGCCGAAGACGCCGACCGCATCGAGCGAGCCGTTCGCCCGCAGGACCCCGTCGGCCCCGACGAAGTCCCCGACCGCGATGTCGGCGATGGTCGCCGGATCCGCGCCCCGGACCTTGAAGGTCGTCGTGGACGAGACGTGGATGACGGTCTCGGTCCCATCGCGACCCTTGACCGTGATCGTGTTGCTGCTCTTGGCCGTCACTTCGCCTCCGACATTCGCCAGGGCGACATGGACGGACAGCGCGGTGAAGTCGGTGCCGACGAGCGTGCCCTCGGCGGCGATATCGACGCCGACCGTCACATCGGCCTTCGAGCCGGCGGCCTTGCCAAGGGTGTAGACGGTCGAACCGTTCACCGTGACCACCTGGGCCGACCCGTCGCGCTTCTTGATGGTGATCTGGTTGCCGCTGACCGCGGTGACCTCGCCACCGGTCTTGGGTGTCGGCACGACGATCGCCGTGATCGTGTACGTGCCGTCCGCGTTCCGCGTCTGGTTGAGGCGGACCTCGTCACCGACCTTGAGGGCACCGACCGCGATGGTCTGGCCGCCCTTGGTGATCTTCGTATCGGCGGTGACGGTGATCGTCCGGGTCCATCCATCGTCCGTACCGAGATGGAGATCCGAACCGTTGATCGACTTGATGGTGATCGGCCCGCGCACGGCGCCCTTGCCCTTGCCGAAGTCCTGCCCGAAGCCGAACTTGCCGATCTTCGACAAGCCATTCGCCCAGCCGAAGCCGCGTCCCTTGCCCGACTTGTCGCCGTCGGGATCCTTGGTCGCTGTCGGGGCGGCCGGCGTTGCCGCTGCCGTGGCGCCCGCCGCGGCCGCGGTCGGGGAGGTCGGGCTCGCGGCCAGGACCCAGGCGAACGACACGGCACCCACGAACAGTGCGATGACGACGGCGACGAGCCACGGCGCAGATGAGCGCGGTCGCCGCGGCGCCGGACTCGGTTCGAACCCGGTCGGCATCGGGGTCAGCGGGGTCGGTTCCTGGATCAACTGTGGTACCTCATAGATGGATACACGGTAACGGTAGCCGCAGGCCCCGGACCTGACTAGGGGTGGATCCGTCTCCGGCGCGGTTCGTGGTGCCTCGATGCGCCGGATTTCGCGGAACGGCCGGGCCGCGCGGTCCCGGACCTGGCTCAGAGAGCCTTCGGGTCCACGTACCGGCAGCGGAGCCGCAGCGGGCAATGATCGCAGTCGGGTCGCTGCGCGTGGCAGACCTTCCGGCCGTGCTGGATGAGGTTGACGTGCGCTTCGTACATCTGGTCGGGTTCGAGCATCCCGAGGAACAGGTCGTGGGCATCGTCGGCCGACACCTTGGGTCCCACGAGACCGACCCGATGAGCGACCCGCTCGACATGCCGGTCGACCGGCATGAGCGGCAGCCCGAACGAGAACAGGAGCAGGACCGACGCCGTCTTCTTGCCGATCCCGTCGATCCCGGTCAGCCAGTCACGCGCCTCGAGCGCGGCCAACTGGCCGAGGAACTCGAGCGAATAGTCGCCGCGCTCCTCGCGGATCCTCCGGAGCGTGGCCTGGATCCGGGGCGCCTTCTGGTTGGCGAGGCCGCCCGGTCGGATGGTGTCGACCAGCTCGGGAAGCGGCGCGTGCTCGATGGCCGACCAGTCCGGCGCGACCCCGTCCGGCAATCCATCGCCGCCCCAGCCCTTGCCCGGGTTGTGCGGACGTGCCTCGCCGTCACCTGGATAGCGATCTCGCAGCGCCTGGAACGCGACCTCTGCATTCGTGTCCGCGCTGTTCTGGGTGAGGATCGTCAGGATCAATTCGCTGGTCGGGCCGAGCCGGCGCTCCCAGGTCGGGCGGCCGTAGGCGGCCCCGAGTTCATCGAGCACGAACGCCACGAGACCCGGCCGATACCGCTCGAGGCGCTTCGCCCAGGTTCGCCCCGGGTCGGAGAAGCGGCGCTTGCGGGGCCGCGCTCGGCGGGTCGGGGTGCGGCTGGCGGTCGGCACGGGCCAATCGTTGACGGTCCACGGAACGACGTCAAATCGAAGAGGCGCCCTTCCCCCCGGAGAAAAGGCGCCTCTCGAGTGGTCCCGGCGGGTCTTCGGGCGCCGGGACGATGATGGGTGCGGCGGTCAGTTCCAGGTGTACTTGCCGGCAGAGGAGACGCTGGTCGCCCCGCCGGGTGTCCGTACGACGATGTCGGTGCTGTTCCCGATCGCTCCGGCCGGCGCCGTGGCGGTGATGGTCGAGTCGCTCGTCACGGTGAAGCTCACGGAGCTCCCACCGAACGTGACCGAGGTGGCCCCGGTGAAGTACTGGCCGCTGATCGTCACGGTCGTGCCGCCAAGGTGGGTGCCCTTGTTCGGGCCGATACCCGTCAGGACCGGCACCGGGTAGAGCTGGACCAGGTGCGAACCGCCCTTGGCGAGCTGGGCCGCGGCCGCCTTGAAGATGTTCGACAGGTCGGTCGAGGCACCCGTCTTGCCGATGCAGAAGAAGTGATCGCCGTCGTTGTTCTCGGCGGCGTCGCAGGTCGTGGTCCCGACGATCGGCGAGGTGGCCATGCTGGCGAGGAGCGCGGTCGCCGTCTGGCCCTTCCAGGTACCCGAGGTGTCAGGACACTTCGGATCGCCGCCGCTCGCCGCATCGAGCCCGAACCCGATGGTGAAGACCTCGATGTTCTTGGCCTTCGCGGCGGTGGCCGCTGCGGCCGCCAGGTTGCAATAGTTAGGCCCGCTGCCGACGGCGTTGTTCGGCTGGCCGTCCGTCTCGAGGATGATCCCCTTCCGGACACCGGGCCGGCCGTTGTTCAACAGCTCATAGACGGCCATCGTCACCGGATCTGCGAGGTCCGTGCCGGTGCTCGAATTCGTGTAGCAGTTGATCGCGTTCGTAACCTTGGTGTAGTTCGTGCTGAACGACGACCCGGTGCCGCTCAGGCCGATAGGCACCCATCGGCGCAGGTCGGCGGGGGCATTCGCCGTCCCGATCGAACTAGCCCCACCGGCCACGCAGCCGCCGGACGTGACGCTCGGACCCAGCGTGCCCAGGGCCAGCCACTGGAGTGACGGGTCGTAGGTCGGGATGATCGAGTTTGCGGCGGCCTTCGCGTTGGTCGTGTCCAGGCCGCTCATGCTGCCGGTGCGGTCGATGATCATCACGACGTCCACCGGGGTCAGCGGCGACTGACCGCACGGACCGTTGCACGCCGCCGAAGTGACGATGCCGGTGTTGCCTTGATCGACGCCGACGACCCGGGCGAACGTGAACGGCGTGGTCGCGTTGCCGGCCACCTGGACGACATTGCACTTGTCGCCGACGGCCGGGTTGCACGATGAGAACCGGGTCGGGCCCGCGCCATGGAAGTCGCTGGCGACGGGGGCGCGCCCGAGCGACTTGCTCGGGTCGCAGACGAGCGGGATATCGCGGGAGATATAGGGCTTGGGCGGACTGCTGGTGTCCACGCCGATCAGGCACATGTACGAGATCGTGTACGCGGAACTGGGCAGGCTGGGGAAGTTCGCCTTGACGATCTTCACGATCAGGTTGTTCATCTTCGCCGCAGCCCCGGGCAGGGAGCCGTCCACGGGCAGGAGGGTCCCGCCGGCCAGGGCCGCCGCGTCCATCGTGTTCGACAGCGTCTGCCGGTCGTTCCGCAGCACCCCGACATCGACGACGAGGGCGGCGAAGGCGAGCATCCCGACCAGGACGATCGTGAACAGGACAAGGATCTGCCCCTGCTGGCGGGGGCGCCGGTCTTCGAGCGCCGGCGCACTGTGCTCGACGGTGGACCTCTCGTCAGTGCGGACCTTGAACACTCGGGCTACTCCCTGACCATCTGGACGGTGGACGCGAGGTCGATGGTCTGTCCGAAGAGCAAGGGGAAGAACGTGTGGTACTGGTAGCTCACCGTGACGTTGACGGCGTCACCGGCCTGCGAGGACGTCTTGGTGTTCCAGCTGCAGGACGGTGAGACGATCGCGACGCACGACGTGGCGATCGCCACGTCGGACTTGACCAGACCGCCGGAGACCGCCAGGACCTGGCCCTTGACGATGCTCGGGATGGTCGTCGGGTCGGCCGCGGTCACGGCCAGCCGGGCGCCCTCGCGGCTCGCATTGATGACGGTCATCCGCGAGTAGAGCATGAACCCGAAGTCGAGCACGCCTGACAGGATCAGGAGGAAGACCGGCAGGATCAGGGCGAATTCGACGAGCGCCTGGCCACGCGAGCGCGGTCGACGGCGGGATCGCCGGGTCTGAGTTCCGGGTGTACGAAGGCTCGGCACGATCTCACTTCCCTGGATGATTGCGGGAGATTGCGAAATCCTGCCGGTCACGTCACGGGGCGACAATGAGACATTGGTCCCGGCGCCCACGGGACCGCGCACGGAAGCCCGGTGCCCGCGAGCGCCGGAAGTTCGTGACCGGGACGTTTGGCCGTCTTGACGCCGTCCCGTCGGGTCCGGCCGCGATTCGCCTCGGTCAGACCTGGAGCGCGATGAGCCGGGCCAGCCGTTCGCCGGTCCGTTCCAGGGGCGCCCGCCCGGCCGCCATCGCCGCCTCGACCGACCTCGGGCCCTCGATGACCGGCACCGCGATCGCCCCGACCGCGGCCAGCGCTTCGACCCCTTCGGGTTCCACGCCGCCGCCGACGGCGACACACGGAACGCCGGCCGTCCGCGATCGCCTGGCCACGCCGAGCGCCGTCTTGCCGAAGGCGGTCTGGGCATCGATCCGCCCTTCGCCGGTGATGACCAGGTCGGCGCGGGCGAGTCGCGCGTCAAAATCGGTCGCGTGCATCACGAGATCGACACCCGGACGGAGCGCGAATGCCGCGAACGAGCGCTGGATCGCCATCAGCGCGAATCCGACGCCGCCCGCCGCACCGGCCCCCGGTTGGTCACGCAGCGACACAGGCCAGTCGAGGGCTCGATCCAGCAAGTCGCCCAGGTGGCCGATCCGGCCATCGAGATCGACGACCTGGTCCGGCGTCGCTCCCTTTTGTGGGCCGTAGACAGCGGCCGCGCCGTCCGGACCGAGGAGCGGGTTGGTCACGTCGCAGGCGACGGACAGCCGGACGTGAGCCAGCGCCGGGGCCAGCCCGGTCGGGTCGACGCCGGCGAGATCGGCCGGGATCCCCCGGGGCGGTCTGCTCGCCTCTGTCCGTGGGGTGTAGTCCAGCCCGAGCGCGACGAGCATCCCGAGTCCGCCGTCCGTGGTGGCGCTCCCGCCGATCCCGAGGATGACCTCGCCGACCCCGGAAGCCGCGACCGCGGCCAGCAGCTCGCCGAGTCCGGTCGATGTCGCGTGGACGGCATCGCGATCGGGTGGAGCCACACGCGACAGGCCCGAGGATTCGGCCATCTCGATGACGGCCCGCGTGCCATCGGACGACCGCAGCCAGCGGGCCCGGACCGGTCGGTGCAGGGGATCGGCAACGATCATCTCCTGCCAATCCCAGCCGCCCGCCCCGGCGACCGATTCGAGGGTGCCTTCGCCTCCATCCGCGAGCGGGCAGAGCAGGATCGTGTCCTCGGGCCGGGCCCGGCGCCAGCCGTCGGCGAGCGCCTGGGCGACATCGACCGAGGTCAGCGAGCCCTTGAACGAGTCGGGCGCGATGAGGACCGTGGCCGGTCGGCCGGTCACGACGCGGGCGTGCGTCGCCGACGGGGCTTGGGTCGGTCGGTCGCGGGTGTCGCGTCATCGGCCGACCCGTCCGCCGGCCGCCGTCGCTCGAGGTACTCGGGGATCCGGTTCATCGGCGGACGTTCCTGGTCGGCCAATTCGATGACTTCGAGCGAGAGCCGGCCCTTGCCCGATCGCGGCAGCTTCATGGTCGAGCCAAGCTCGGCGAACAACCGGGCCTTGCGTCGCTCTTCGAGCCGCTTCATCACCGCCTGGAGGATGACGAACGACATCCGCGACAGACCCTCGAGCTCCTGGTTGCGATGGATCCGGCGCTCCAGGTCGACCTGGCCGAGTCCCTCGATCCCGACCCGTTCGGTGGTGTCGATGAGATGCCCGATCTCCACCGCATAGCCGGTGAAGAACGGGATCGACTCGAGCAGGGTCCGCCGCCCCGCATATTCGCCCGCCAGCGGCTGGATCATGCCCGACAGTTCCGGGAAGAACAGGTTGATCAGCGGCCGCGCGACCAGTTCCGTGACCCGGCCGCCACCGCCCTCCTTGAGGACACCGCCCTCGACGATCGGCCGCTGGTAGTAGCCCTTGACGTACTGGAGGCGGGGTTCGTGGAGCAGCGGGCCCAGGGTGCCGTAGACCATCCGGGGATGCCAGTGCTTCACGTCCGTGTCGGCCCAGACGATGATGTCGCCGCTCGTCTCGAAGAGGGACTTCCAGAGGGCCTCACCCTTCCCGGCGAACGACCCGTAGCGGGGCAGGACGTCCGGGTGCTGCACGACCCGGGCACCCTCGGCCTCGGCGATCTCCCGGGTCCGATCGGTCGACGCCGAGTCGATGACGAGGACCTCGTCGAGGAGCGGCACGCGACCGACCATCTCGCGGAGCGCCCGGCGCACGATCGGCCCGATCGTCTCCTCTTCGTTGAGGGTCGGCAGGACGAGGCTGACGGTCAGGTTCTGCTTCTCCTTCAGGGTGGCCAGGCGGCGCAGGTCGGCGAACTCCGAGTGGTGGAAATTCGACTCCCCGAACCAGCGTTCCACCCGGATCGGGACGGCCCGAGCTTCCTCGGCGGCTCGATCGGCGGCGGCCAGGGTCTCGGCCCGTGCGGCCAGTTGCTCGAAGGTCGCCCGCTCGACCGCCTCGCGCGTCTTGACGACCATGACGCTCGGCTTGGCCCGTGCCGCGATCGCTTCGGGCAGGGCACCGAACAGGTAGCTCTCGCCGTCGGCGTTGCCGGTCGGGGCCGAGGCGCCCATGACCACGAGGTCCGCGCTCTCCGCTTCCTTGAGGATGGCGTTGCGGACGTTCGGCGCCTCATGGAGGAGTGCCTCACTCTCACCGCTGATGTGCTGCTTGACGAACGACGCGAGCGCCCGTTCCGCCTGAGCGCGGACCGCCAGGGTGATGCCGGGCGGGACGAGATGGAGGACGACGACCTTCGCACCGTGGTGGCGGGCGATCGCGTCGGCGAAATGGAGCGCGAGTTCCGCGTGAGGTCCGCCGCGGACGGGCACGAGGACGCGCCGGATCGGCTTGTAACCGCGCTGTTTGACGACCGCGATGTCGCAGGGCGCGTCTCGGACGACTTCATCGATCGTCGACGAGAAGATGGTCGGACCGCTGCCCGCCCGGCCGCCGGCCGCGCGACCTCCCCAACCGAAGATGATGAGCTCCGCCTCCTGCTCGGCGGCCGCCTCGATGATGCCCTCCGCGGCATGCCGGCCGATCCGGACGATCGGGTGGATGGTTGCGCCGTCCGGGGCGAAGTCCAGGACCCGCTGGAGCAATCGGCGGGCATGGCGGGCGCGGGTCGCCCCCTCGGACAGCGGCATCCCCTCCGGGACTTCCACGATCCCGAGCGCCGACAGTTCGCCCGACCGTTCGTCGAGCATGGCGACCCCGAGGCGAACGAGTTCCTCGGCGGTCATCGGGTTGGCGACCGGGATCAGGACCCTCGTCGGCAGCGGTGTCTTGGGGGCCATCAGGACGCGTTCCAGCGCTCGACCAGGTACGGCTTGAGCAGTTCGAACTCACGGGCCTGGCGCTCGACCCGCTCTTCGGCCTGGTCTGTCGTGACGTTGCGGTTCTCGATGACGAAGCTGCCGACGCGGCCGAAGTAGATCGGCACGAGGGCGGCGACGATCGCCTCGAGCGACGGTCGCGGATCGCGGGCGGCGATGATCAGGTCGTACACGACCCGGGCCCACAGGTCGTCCGGGAAGTGGAACGTGGAGACGGCGTCGGCCATCTCGAGGGTCGTCGCAGTCGTCGATGCGACGTCCCCGCCCAGACCGAGACGGTTCACCGCGGTGTCACCCAGCCGACCGGCTTCGGCCGCCAGTTCCAGCACGGTCTCCAGCGTTGCCGGTGCGAGCATGTGCGCCCACGTCTCAGCCAGCGTGAGCGAGCCCGCGTGGAATTCCGACAGGAGTCGAAGCGTGTTCACCTCCAGCGGCGGCGGCTCGATGATCCGTTCGAAGCCGTAGGCCGGGACGTCGTGGCTGCCGTGGATGGACAGCCAATGCTCGGGGTAGCGATTCGCCAGCTCGAGGATCGTCCCGACGACCTGTCGGAACATCGGCCCGAGGTCCGACCCGGGATCCTTCGGGTCGTGGATCTTGGCCCCGAGTCGCGTCTGGCACACGGCGTAACCGGCGGTGATCGCCGACGTCGTCATCCAGATGTCGACGCCGAACTTGCTGATCTCGGGCGTCCAGTCGTCGAGTTCGAGATAGTGCTTGACGAGATCGCCCGAGACGCCGAAGTCGCCGCCGATCGGCTGTCGGATCCGGTGCCCGTAGAGCGCTCGAGTCAGCGGGTAGGTGACGGTGTTGGTGATCGTGCCGTCGAACTTGTACCGTGCGTAGAGCGGCGCGACGAAGTCGTAGCCGCCCTTCAGGATCGGTCCGGCCAGCAGCTCGATCCACTCCGGGACGATGCTGCGCAGGTCACTGTCGACCACGACGAGGGCCTGGACCTGGAGGGCGTCGGCCATCTCGAAGATCGTGCGCAGGGCGGCGCCCTTGCCACCGACGCCGTCGATCTCCGGGTAGGTCAGGCTGACCCGCTCGAGCCGGTTGGTCGGCCGGACGAGCAGGATCTGCTCCACGTAGTCCGGCGGCTCCGTCTCGACCACGACGCGACCCGTCCCATCAGGTGAGCCAGCGTCCGAATTGACCACGATCGGGTGCAGGTCGGGGAAGTACTGGACGAGTCCAGCCTGGGCCGCGCGGACGACGTATCCGATCGTCGCAGCGTTCTTGAAGCTGGGGATGCCGACCATGATGTCGGCCCGACCGAGTCGCGAGATCTCATCGCGGATGGCCGGTGTCAGGGTTGTCTCTGGCACCCCAGAACCCTACCACCCTCAGCGGCGCGGCATCCCTCCCACGGCCCAGTCCGGGTTCACTTCACCGGGCCGGTAGCGGCTGTTGGCGGCCTTGTAGGTGAGGCCGCTGAAGCCCTGTGCGCGCCATGACCCGATCCAGGATCCGAGTGGGGGACGGACGTGGATCCCGTGACGGACCGAGTCCGACTCGACCAGCACGGACTCGAGCAGGCGGCGGCGTTCGAGGAGCGGGATGTCAAGCAGAGGTGTGCCGTCGAGCCACAGGAGGTCCGTGGCCACGAACGCGATCGGATCGTCCGGTTCGAACGTGATCGCCTCAAGCGCCTCCTCGCGGAGCGCGGCGGTATCGTTCGCCCGGTTCCGTCGCAGCCCGATGAGCGAGCCCAGCGACGGCGTCTCTGACGACCACTCGTAGACGGCGACCTCGTGCCCGATCGCCTGCTTCGTCACGACGCCATCGACCACCAGGCCGGTCGCCCGCAGGCCGTCGACCAGGGCATCGACGATGGCCGCCATCCCTTCGACCGGGCCGGCTTCGTCGTCGATCAGTCGAGCGCCGTCGCCGCTGACGGCGGCCAGTGCCCGGACGCCCATCCACAGCGGTTCGATGATCGGATCGATGACGTTGGCCGGTGAACCGGTGCCGAACTCCTGGGGTCGGAGAGTCTCGATGACCTGATGCGGGTCGTCGCGCGAGACGCGCTCGTCCTGTGCCATCGGCAAATCCTACCCGTCCCGGCGCCGCTATCATCGGCCGGTGACGAGTGCCGCCCCGTCCCGCGGTCCTGGGTCCGGGTCCGGGCGCGGCCTGGCCGGGCTGACCCCCAGCGGCCGGGCGATCGTGCCGGCCTCGTGGGCGCTGTACGACTTCGCCAACACCATCTTCTCGTTCGCCGTGGTGTCCGGGGCGATCGGCCTGTACCTGGTCAACGACGCCCAGTTCGGCGAGCGGGACGGCAACGCCCTGTTGTCGATCGCGGTCGTCGCGAGTGTCGGGGTCAACGCGCTCGTCTCGCCGATCCTCGGGGCCCTGTCGGATCGAGGCCCCGGCCGGATGCCGTTCCTCCTGTTCTTCACGGCGCTGTGCATCGGCGCGACGTTCTTCATCGCGGATCTGCCGCCGGTCATCGGGCTGCTCCTGTTCATCGTGGCGAACTTCGCCTACCAGGCCGCCCTCATCTATTACGACGCGACGCTCAAGACGGTCGGGTACCCGGCGACCCGGGGGAAGCTATCCGGTTTGGGTACCGCCATCGGCTATTGCGGGACCGTCTTCGTCGGCTTGCTGATCTTCCTGCTGGACATCCCGGTGGTCGACCGCTTCCGGGTGACCGCGCTCCTCTTCGCCCTGTTCGCGGTCCCGATCTTCGTGTTCGTCCACGAACCGCGTGTGTCCGGCGGACCGTCCATCCGCGCAGCCGATGTCCGCGATTCGTTCGGTCAGCTGCGCCGGTCGATCGCGCACGCTCGATCGGTGCCCGGCCTGGGGCGCTTCCTGGTCGGCCGATTCTTCTATTCGGACGCGGTCAACACAGTCATCGTGGTCATGAGTGTCGTGACCGTGAAGGCGATGGGCCTGACCGATCAGACGAGTGTCCTGGTCCTGCTGCTGTTGACCCTGGTCGCGATCGCGATGAGCTTCGTCTGGGGCCTGTCGGTCGACCGCCGAGGACCGAAGTGGACCCTCGTCGTCGTCCTCATCTCCTGGGCGGTCGGGCTGGTCCTGGGCGGCATCTCGATCGGTTTCGGCCCGTCCGGGTTGCCGCTGTTCCTCGTGGCTGGGGCGATCCTCGGCTCCGGGCTCGGTGGCGTGCAGGTCGCAGATCGCGTGCTCATGGTGCGATTGTCGCCACCCGAGATGATCGGCGAGTTCTTCGGGATCTACGGGTTGGTCGGCAAGGGTTCGCAGGTCGTCGGGCAGTTGCTGTACGGCCTGATCCTGTTCCTGCTGCTCGACTCGATGGGCAGCGGGGCGTACCAGGTCGCGGTCCTGAGTCTGCTGGCGACCATGCTCATCGGATTGTGGCTGGTATGGCCGGTCCGCGACGATTGGGCCGGATCGGGCGAGCTGATAGGTCAGTCCGGATAGCCGGTCGGGTGTCGGCGGCGCCAGGCCCAAGCCGAGCCGACCATCTGCTCGAGCGTCGGCTGCTGCGGTCGCCAACCGAGGACCTCGGCAGCGCGCGCCGAGCTGGCCACGAGGACGGGCGGATCGCCGGCACGTCGTGAACCGACCGAGAAGGGGATCTCGCCGCCCGTGACCGTCCGCGCGGCGTCGACGATCTCGCGGACCGAGAACCCTCCGCCGTTGCCGAGATTGCAGACGAGTGGCTCGTCGGTCCGCCCATCCGTCGGGGCCGTGGCGTCGATCGCGCGGAGATGGGCGTCGGCCAGGTCGCTGACATGGATGTAGTCGCGGATGCACGTCCCGTCCGGCGTCGAGTAATCGTCGCCGAAGACCGTCAAGTCGCGCCGTCCTTCGGCCGCCGCCAGGACGTTCGGGATCAGGTGCGTTTCCGGGTCGTGCATCTCACCGAGCGTGTCCGTCGCGCCCGCCACGTTGAAGTATCGAAGACTCACGCTGCGCAGTCCGTACGCCCGCCCGTACCAGGCAAGGGCGGTCTCGAAAGTGCGCTTCGACTCACCGTACGGATTGATCGGGCGAAGCGGCGCGTCTTCCGGGATCGGCGTCACGTCCGGAGCGCCATACACCGCTGCGGTCGAGGAGAACACGATCCGGTTCACGCCCGTCGCGCGCGCTGCCTCGAGGAGTGCGACGCCCCCGGCCACGTTGTCGCGGTAGTACTTCGACGGGTCCGCGATCGATTCGCCGACCAGTGAGCGCGCCGCGCAATGAAGGATGGCCTCGATGCGCTGATCCGCGAGCAGGCGGGTCGTGGCCGCCTGGTCCGTGTAGGTGCCCTCGCTGAGCGTCGCCCCCGCGGGGACGGCGCTGCGATGGCCGGTCGTCAGGTCATCGAGGACGACGACCTCGTGGCCCGCATCGAGGAGCGCATTGATCGAGACCGAACCGACATAGCCGGCCCCGCCGGTGACCAGGATCCTCGTCATGACCGAACGATACGCGGTGCGCTCTGCTGCCGCTTCGCGCCTGATACCGTCCGCTGAGCCCAGTGCAGGAGGACAGGTCGACCAGGTTCACGGCAGGTCGCGGCGGACCGTCCGGGTCATCGAGCGGGTCGCGTAGCCAAGTCGCATGTTGACGAGGCGCATCGCGTCGTTGCCCTGCTGGGTCCAGGTCACGAGTTCGACGATACCGTTGGCCGACGCCCACGCGAGTTGCCGACGCT
Organism: uncultured Chloroflexia bacterium; assembly: GCA_963720755.1. Taxonomy (GTDB): domain Bacteria; phylum Chloroflexota; class Limnocylindria; order Limnocylindrales; family CSP1-4; genus SPCO01. The sequence goes on along the minus strand of CAVRGP010000006.1, from coordinate 119,629 downwards.
TGAGGGCGGTCGCCAGACCCTTGCGGCGCCAGGCGCGATCCACCACCGTCAGGCCGTTCTCGGCGCGCGACTCATCGTCGTTCCAGGCGGTGAGCCCGGCATACCCGACGACCTCGCCATCGACCAGAGCGACCATCGAGCCACCCGGCAGGGTCGCCTCCTCCCCGAGCCAGTCGTCGAGGGTGATCCTCGCCGGTCCCGTCGCCAGGGCGAGATCCGAATGACCTTGCTGGGCAAGGGGGTACGCGCGACCCAGCAGGTCGGGCTGGGCGGCGATCGTCGCGAACTCGACACCGGGATAGGGCGGGGGCTCGGGCTCGCCGGGAGCGACCGGACGAACCAGTTCGATCTGGCGATCGACCTCCACGAATCCATGATGCGCCGCGAATGCCATCGCGCCGTCGTCCTGAGCATGTGACGCGACCGTTCGACGTCTGGCGGCCAACTGGAGGTCGAGGACGGCGCGCAGGACTGCGCTCCCGATCCCGCGTCGACGTTGACCCGGGAGGATCCGAACCATGGCGAACCCATCGGCGAGGCTCGAATCGCTCGCGAAACCGTGGCCGACCGTCTCGCCGCCGATCTCCGCGATGAGATGGAGGCGGTCGGGGCCGGCCGCCCGCAGTTGGTTGATGGTCGGTACGGGTTCGTCGGGGAGGACGATCCGCCGGACTCGGTTCCACGCCGCCAGGTCGATATCGGTCTCGGCTCGACGGATGGTGATGTCCGGCATGGCGCGGACGGTACACCGATGGCCGGGATCAGCGAACCGAACGGTCAGCGACGCCCGAGACGCCGGAGCAGTCGATCGAGGAACGAGCGCCAGCGCGGCAAGGGTGACGCCTGTGTCGCCGGGGAGGCCACCACCAGCGGATCGTTCTGCTCGGGCTCGGGTTCGACCTCCGCCTCCGGCTCCGGCCGAGGTTCGGGCTCGGGCTCCGGCACGTGCTCAGGTTCGGGCGGCGCGACTTCGACAGCAGGCTCCGGCTCGGCCACGACCGCGGGTTCCGCCACGACCGCGGGTTCCGCCACGACCGCGGACTCGGCGACGACCTCGGGTTCAGGCTCAGGCTCGACCACGACCACAGGCTCGGCGACGACCTCGCTCGCGTGGCGATACTCGAGGACCTCCTCGAGGCGCGCCACCATGCGTTGCGCGGCCGCATTCTCCGGATCGATGGTCAGCGCCTGGCGCGCGAGTTCAAGAGACCTGACGTCGTCGTTCCGATCGAGGGCGACTCGTGCCAATCCGACGACCGCGATCGAATTCCGGGGGTCGGCCGTCGCGACCTGGCGGTAGAGGGCTTCGGCTCGGTCGAGCAACCCGACCGACAGGGCTCGTTCCGCCTGGAGCAGCAACTCGATCATCGTTCCTCCGTCGTCATCGACCGGGCGATGTCCAACAGTGTCTGGCGATCGTTCAGCGACGGATCGACGATGACACGCTCCAGCAAGTCGTCCAGCATGGCACCGAGACGCGGTCCGGGCTCGACGCCGACCACCGTCATCAGGTCGCTGCCGTCGATCGCCAGGCCGCGCAGGTCGATGACGGAGCCTGCGGCGGATTCGGCGTCGACCCTGGCTCGCAGCTCATCGAGCCGTCCGGCTTCGGCCGGCAGCCCCGACCCGACGTTGTCGGCCGCCCGCAGCTCCAGCAGTTCCTCCAGGGCACCCGGGCCGAGGGCAGCGATCCGGCGGATGAACCGACGGACCGCCGCGTCCGACCAGTTCGACTCGTAGCTGAACATGTGGTTCCGAACGAGACCGACGACCCGATCGCGAGTCGCGTGGGCGACGTGCAACCGATCGAGGAACTGGCCGGCGAGCTCGGCACCGACCAGGTCGTGTCCCACGAAGTGGCCATCCGCGGAGGTCGCTGGCTTGCCGATGTCGTGGAGCAGGGCCGCCAGTCTGACGATCGGCCGAGAGGCGGGCACCGCGTCGACGGACCGCAAGGTGTGATCCCAGAGGTCCTCGCCGGGCACCTTGTTCTGGGGGATCCCGCGCTGCGCCGCCAGCTCCGGTGATATCGGCATCAGGAGATCCGTGTCGCTCCACAGTCGAAGGCCGATCGACGGGACGGGGGCGGCGAGCAGCTTGGTCAGCTCCGCGGCGATCCGCTCGCCGGACAGGTTGGCCGCCAGGTCGGCCATCGCCTGGATCCCGGCGAGCGTCCCGGCGTCGATCCCGAATTCGAGCGCGGCGGCAAGTCGGACCGCTCGGATCATCCGCAGGGCGTCCTCCTCGAACCTGGCGCGCGGTTCCCCGACCGCCCGCAGGATCCTCGCCCGCGCGTCCGCCAGACCGTGCTGCGGGTCGAGGAACGCAGGCGACTCCCCGGGTCGGGCGCCCCACGCCATCGCGTTCACGGTGAAGTCGCGACGGGCAAGGTCGGCCTCGATCGAGTCGCCGAACTCGACGTGATCCGGGCGGCGATGATCGGCGTAGTCGTGATCGGTCCGGAAGGTCGTGATCTCGAAGGTCTCGCCCGATCTCCGGACCGTGACGGTGCCGAATCGGTTCTCGTAGACCGCACCCGGGAAGAGTGCCGTCACCCGATCCGGGAGCGCGTCGGTCGCGAGGTCCCAGTCGGCGGGGTGTCGATCGAGGATGATGTCGCGCAACGACCCACCGACCAGGTAGGCCGCATGGCCCGCGGACCACAGGCCAGCGAGCAGGTCGCGGACAGCGCCCGGGATCAATGCCTCGAGCCCGGCCGGCGTGCCCGTCAGTTGCGACCCAGGAACAGGTACGAGCGCCAGGCTTCGTTGTTCTCGTCGGCGAGATACGACTTGAACAATGCGTAGATGTCGCTTCGCGGTTCGTGCGGCTGCTGGAGCAGGCGGAGACGCGCCTCTTCCAGCGTCTTGCCACCCTTGCGGTGGTTGCACGTCTTGCACGCGGTCACGAGGTTCTCCCACGTGTGTCCGCCGCCGCGATGACGGGGAACGATGTGGTCGAGGGTCATGTCATGGGCCTGGCGGCCGCAGTACTGGCAGGTGTGCCGATCGCGGGCGAAGATCTCGCGGCGGGACAGCTTCACTCGCGGGCGCGGGCGTCTGATCATGTGCTGGAGGCGGATGACGGAGGGCGCGCGATACTCGGTCCGCGGCGTCCGGATCACCTGGTGGTCGTATTCGATCACTTCCGCCCTCTCGCCGAAGACCAGCCGGAAGGCGCGAGGCAGGTTACAGACGTTGAGCGGCTCGTAGTTCTGGTTCAGAACGAGTACGACACCGTCCATTTCGCCGGACGATAGCAGAACGTCCGGATCGTGCGGCTCACGGATCCGTCCGTGCTTCGATCCGGCCGTCACGGATGGCGTCCACGAGTGCCGCATGATCCCGTTCGCTCTGGTCGGCGTAGCGCGACGCGAACTCGGCGATCGCCCGGTCGAAGGTCTGCCCGCGGCCCATGTAGGCGGTGATCGCCACGGCGTCACCGGTGCGCGCATGGGCGCGAGCCAGAGCCCAGGCGCACAACGCGCCGTAGTGGGTCAGGTTCGAGCGGTCCATCGTCTCGGTGTCGCCCTGGCCCTTGGCGTCCCAGAGCTGGCGAACGTAGTAGTGACGGCCCGAGGTTGGCCCGGTCGCCCAGCCGAGGAATCCATCGCTGGCGGACTGGGTCAACCGCTGCCCCACCACGACGCGCTGGCCGTGGTGGGGGAGGGTCGCCCGCCCGAGATAGGGCTCGAGGACCGATGGTCCGGCCTCCTTGACCTGCAGGACGATCGCATCGCCGCGCGGGTGGTCGGGACCTTCGAACAGGGCGACCCAGCAGCGAGTCCCGACACTCCCGACCCCGACCGTCTTGCGGGCCACCTCGACGAGCTCGAACCGATCGAGGAGGGCGCGCTGATCGTCCGTCAGCGAGGCGCGATAACTCTCGAGGAGCCCGAGCGCCTCGTCCATGTCGAATCCCGTCCGCTCGAGACGGACGATGAGCGGTGGGTTCTCGATGAAGTGTCGGTGGTCGCCGACGCGCCTGGTGAGCTTCTCGATGGCGCGTCCATGGTTCCGTGCCCGGGAGCGAGCCAGATCGCGCTCGACGAGCGGGCGATAGCGGGCCGGGAAATGGGCGAGGACGTCGTCGATGCCGATCCGGGCATGCCAGAGGTCGAGGACGCGAAGCTGGGCGAAGCTGCGCAATCGCTCCCGGTAGCTGCGCACTACGAAGGCGACCATGTCCCGTCGGACCGCCGGGTCGTCGATCCGGATCCGAGCCACGAGGTCGATACTGGCGGCGAGCCGCTTCACGTCCCATTCCCAGGCGCCCGGCAGGGTCTCGTCGAAGTCGTTGATGTCGAACACGTGGCGCCGTTCCGGGGTCTTGAATTGGCCGAAGTTCGCGACGTGCGCGTCGCCGCACGCCTGGACCCGGAGGCCGGTCATCGGGGTGGCAGCGAGGTCGGCGGCCATGACCGCGGCGGCGCCGCGCAGGAAGGCGAACGGCGAAGTCGCCATCCGCCCATACCGGAACGGGACGAGTTCCGGTACGCGCGTGGTCGCCGTCTCCTCAAGGATGGCGATCGGGTCACGCCGGTCGGGATCGGGTCGCCAGGCGGCATGCGTGCTGCGGGGCGCGATCGTTCGGAGCGATCGACCAGCGTCGACCCGGCCAGTGCGGGTGTCGGTCACCGGAACGTCGCCTTGCCGGTCGTCGGATCCCACCCGCCGGCCTGCCCGACCTTGGTCGTCAGCGGCCGCCCGAGTGCATCGGCGATGAATCGCGCGGCTGCCAGCACGCCGTCAAGGGCGACCCCTGACTCCCAGCCGGACGCATCGAGGAAGTACACGAGGTCCTCCGTCGCGAGGTTCCCGGCCGCGCCCGGCGCATAGGGGCAGCCACCCGTGCCGCCGGCCGACGAGTCGAAGCAACGGACGCCCGCGTCCAATCCGGCGGCGACATTGGCCAGAGCCGTCCCCCGCGTGTCGTGGAAGTGGAATGCCATCTGGTCGAGTCGAAGTCCCGCTTCGACGGCCAGACCGGTCAACGCCGCGACCTGGCCCGGCACGCCGACCCCGATGGTGTCGCCGAAGCAGACTTCGTCGACACCGAGTTCGAGGAGTTGCAGGGCGACCTCGACGGCCCGATCCGGAGGCACCCCTCCTGTGTACGGGCAGCCGAACGCGGTCGACACGTAGCCACGGCGCCACCAGCCGAGCTCGCTGGCCCGATCCAGGACCGGCGCGAAGGCCGCCAGCGATTCCGTCACGGTCATCCCGATGTTCCTGGCCGTGAAGGCATCGGTCGCCGCGGTGAAGACCGCGACCGCATCGGCGCCGGCCGTCTCGGCTCGCGCGAGGCCACGAAGATTCGGGACAAGGACGGGATAGCGGACGCCCGTCGTGCGGTCCAGGCCGGCCAGCAGGGCGTCGGCGTCGGCAAGCTGCGGGATCGCGCTGGGGGACACGAAGCTCGTCGCTTCGATCTCGCGCAGACCGGCCCGGGCCAGCAGCTCGATGAACCGGGCCTTGACCGCCGTCGGGATCGGCGTCGCCTCGTTCTGGAGACCGTCGCGTGGACCGACCTCGTAGACGCGGACGTGTTCGGTCATGGCAGTGTCAGTCGGGGTCGCCGGGTCGGATCAGACGAGCGGCGGGTCCATCGCCCGCTCGAGACGGGCGACCTCGACCTCGATCCGGCCGAGCAGGTCGATCGCCGCGACATGGTCCGGACTACCGTGCGCCGCCGCATTCCGGCGACGACGCGTCTCGCGGTGGAGGGCGAGTAGTTCGACTCGGGTCTGTGGCAGGGGTATCGGCGCCGTTTCGTGCTTGTCCATCGGCTCCTCGGGGATCGGATGTACGGGAGCGTACCTGAATGTGTGTCGTCAGGGCTCGATGATCGCCAGTGACTGCCCGCGAGTGACCTGGTCACCCGGGTGGACGCCGATCTCCGTGACACGACCGGGCGACGGTGCGGCCACGACGTGCTCCATCTTCATGGCTTCGAGCGTGACCACCGGGTCACCGATCTCGACCATCGACCCGAGACCGGCATGGACGCGCAGGACCGCGCCCGGCATCGGTGCGATCAGCTCGACAGGCCCGCCCGAGCCGACCACGCCGTGCGCGATCGCCGCCCGGGCCGTGATGTCGACGTCGGGCGGCGGTGGGACCGTGAAGGGCGTGCTTCGTCCGGCGAGGTCCAGGTGGACGGTCGCGCCGACACGGACGGCGGCGCAGGCGTCGACCCGACCCGTGGCAGGGACGGATCGGACGAGACCGCCGGTCGCCAGGCGGACCGATGGTGCCGCATTGAGCCGCCAGCCGCCCGCCCAGGGATCGCCGGGGCCGTCGGATGCGACGATCGTCGCCGCCTCACGCCACGCGTCCTCGGGGATCGCGACGCGCTCGGCCCAGTCGTCGGGGGGCCAGATGCGATCGAGCGTGTCGATCCGGGTCTGACCAGATCGCACGACCGGCTCACGAACGAGCCACCTGAGGAATCGGAGGTTGGTCACGATCCCGAGGACGAGCGTGTCGTCGAGCGCGGAGGTGAGGCGTTCCAGGGCCGTTGCCCGATCCTGCCCCCAGGCGATGATCTTCGCGAGCATCGGATCGAAGCGCCCGCCGATCTCCGTGCCGAGTTCGATCCCGGGATCGACCCGGACACCGTCGCCGACGGGCCAGCCCAACGCCTCGACCCTTCCGGTCGCCGGCAGGAAGCCATCCTCGGCGTCCTCCGCGTACAGGCGCACCTCGATCGCGTGCCCGCCCGGGATCCCGTGGCCGCCCATCCCGTGCGCCGGATCGTCGAGTCGGCCGCCGGCGGCGATCCACAGCTGGTCGGCGACCAGATCGCGGCCGGTCACGAGCTCGGTCACCGGGTGCTCGACCTGGAGGCGCGTGTTCATCTCGAGGAACGCTGGCTCGCCGTGGTCATCCACCAGGAACTCGCAGGTCCCGGCACCGACATAGCCGACGGCACCGGCGAGACGGACCGCTGCCTCGCCGAGTTGCTCCCGGAGCGGTGCCCCGACGGCCGGCGAGGGGGACTCCTCGAGGATCTTCTGATGTCGCCGCTGGATCGAGCAATCGCGATCACCCAGCTGGATCCCGGTGCCGTGTGCGTCGAACAGGACCTGGATCTCGACGTGACGGGCCCCTTCGACGAGCCGCTCGAGGATGAGCCGCTCGTCGCCGAATGCGCTCGACGCCTCGCGACGGGCGGCGTCGAGCGCGTCGCCGAGCCGGCCGGCCTCCCGGACCACGCGCATCCCCTTGCCGCCACCGCCGGCCGAGGGTTTGATCAGGATCGGATAGCCGATCGCCGCCGCCGCCGTCGCCAGCGCTCCGTCGGTCTGATCGTCGCCGTCGTAGCCCCGCAGGATCGGCACGCCCAGGCTTGCCGCTAGATGCCTGGCGGCGCCCTTGTCGCCCATCGCCCGGATCGCTGCCGCAGGGGGCCCGATCCAGGTCAACCCGGCGACCTGTACGGCCTCGGCGAACGCCGCGTTCTCGGCCAGGAACCCGAAGCCTGGATGGATCGCGTCGGCTTCCGCCCGACGTGCGGCAGCCACGACGCCGTCGATGTCGAGGAGGTCGACTGCGTCGGGTCCATCGATCACTGCCGCGACCGCACGGATCCCGAGACGGTCACATGTCCGCGTGATGCGGGTGACGATCTCACCGCGGTTGGCGATGAAGACCGCTCGGATGGGGCGGGGCGGCACGCCGCGATCGGTCCGGGCCCGGGCTTGGGCCGATTGATCCGCGCTCGCGATCTCCACTAACGCGTCGATCGCGTCAATCGCGACACGCCAGCGTCCACCGACGCGTCGCGCAGGCAGTCGACCCGTCCCGATCCACCGTTGGACCGTCCGTGTCGTCGTGCCGATCCGCGCCGCTGCCTGGCTCGGGCTCAATTCATCGCGCATTGATGTCGCGATCGTCGCACATGCCGCATATGGGCGCCACTCGGATGGCCGACGACGCCCGGCTAGTCGAGTCCCGCGACGAGTCGCGCCGCCTGCGCCCGGACGGACTGATGGTGTCCCGCCCACGCCGCCCATGCGCCGTCGACCCAGGCGCAACCGACACCGGCAACGTCGCTCGCCGGGGCCGATGCGAGATCGACGACCGTCACCGGTCCCATCGACCTCGGTGGCTCGAGCCACGGCCATCGATCGAACGCGTCCGCTGCGAGCTTCCTGATCCGGATCGCCTGGTCCGGCCGCCACCCATCCTCCAGGACCAGCTGGAGCGTGATGAGGTGGATCCACACGGACGGGGTGGACTGCGGGCCTTCCACGCCGGGATGCTGGACGGCGTAGGCATCGACCGTCAGTGCGCCTTCGGGCATCGGGATGGCCAGGTTCGCGACGGTCAGCGGGCTGTACACCGCCCAGCATCCCGCGGACGCCCCGAGGTATCGATGGGTCGGCCCGTCCACGTCGTCGACGAGCGCACCACAGCCGACGCAGGCGATCGTCGGGGCGACCATCTGGCGCTCAGCGATCTCGCTCGTCGGGCGCCCAGGCGGGACGTCGTTTCTCGGTGAAGGCCCGAAACCCCTCCTGCGCCTCCTCGGTCGTCCGTTGTCGGGCGATCACGCGGGCGGTGTGCCACTTGGCCGAACCATGGCCGAGGCCACGCACCTCGCGGATGACCGCCTTGGCCGCTCGGGTGGCCGTCGGACCCGATGCCAGGATGTCGTCGACCGCACCGGCGACCGCCGCGTCCAGCGCTTCCTCGCCTTCGGCGATCTCGTGGACCAGGCCGATCCGGGCAGCCCGGGTGGCATCGAATCGGCGACCGCCCGGGAACAGCGCCCGGGCGTGGCTTTCACCGATCTTGGCGATCACGAACGGGCCGATGACCGACGGCAGGATCCCGAGACGCGTCTCCGTGAACCCGAATCGGGTGCCCGATTCGGCGATGACCAGGTCGGCGACGGCGCACAGGCCCATCCCACCTCCGAGGGCCGCCCCATGGACGCGGGCGATGACGGGGACCGGGCAGGTGTCGATGGTCTCGAACATGTCGGCCATGGCCATCGCGTCCTGCTCGTTCGCCTCGATCTCGAGTGCCATGGCCGTGCGCATCCATCCGAGGTCGGCGCCGGCGCAGAACGACGGACCATCCCCGGCGAGCACGACCACCCGCAGGTCGGCTGGTTCCTCGCGGGCCAGCCTCGTGAACGTCGCGCGCAGCTCGGCGATCAGGGTCGCATCGAAGGCGTTGTGGACCGCAGGACGGGCCAGGGTCACCCGGGCGACCACGCCGGACGGCCCGGTTCGCTCGACCCGCAGGTGCTCTTCCGCGATACCGCTCACCGGCCAATCCTAGCGACCCACTCGACCCGCTACGCTCTGGCCATGTTTACCGGCATCGACCACCTGGTGGTCGCCGTCCCGGATCCCGACGCGGCCGTCGATGCCCTGGCAGCGGAGCTCGGCCTGACGGCAGGCGGCGGCGGACGCCACGACCGCCTTGGCACGTTCAACCGTCTCATCTGGCTGGGCGATTCCTACCTGGAACTGATCGGCGTGTTCGATCCCGAGCTGGCGCGGGCCTCGTGGGTCGGGCGACCGACGTTACGCGCCCTCGAGGACGGCGGCGGACTGGCGACCTGGGCACTGGCATCCGATGCCATCGAGGCCGATGTCGACCGTCTTCGGGCGGCTGGCTCCGACGTCTCCGCGGCGGAGACCGGCGAGCGGATCCGTCCAGATGGCCGCGTCGTCCGGTGGCGCCTGGCCGCGCCGCCGGCCCTCGGCCCGGATCTCCCGCCATTCGTCATCGAGCACGACGTGGCGAGCGCCGAGTGGACCCCGGAGGAGCGCGCAGCCCGATCGGCCGACCGGGCCCGACTCACGGCGATCGAACTCGCCGTCGATGACGTCGCCCGAACGACCTTGCGTTTCCTCTCGACGCTCGATCTGCGGTTCCGCCCGTCGCTGCTCGGGCGCGGCGCCCGCGACGCCGATATCGGCCCGCAGATCGTGCGGATCCGGCCGCGTCCACGCGTCGGAGCCCCGGATGTCACCATCCGGCTCGCCGTCCCCGGCCGGGAGGCGCACGAAGCGGACCTGCTCGGTTGCCACTGGATCGTCGAGCCGTAGTGGGTCGCCCCAGGTACCAGCCGGACGTACCCCTACCGGGTCGACCCGCCCGGCCGTAGGCTGCCTCGATGGGACCCGACAACCCGTGGTCGCCGAACTGGCGGCCCGACGAGACCGGTCGCCGGCTGACGATGATCCGCGCTGCCCGGCGCGGGGCGTTGCTGGCCGCGATCGTCTACCTGCCGCTCGGTGCCCTGGCCCCGATGGACGACAAGGTTCCGCGGGACATCGCCATGATCGTGGTTGCGCTCGGGCTCCCGGGTGTCGCGCTCCTGGGCGCCGGACTCGCCCCGACGACCATCGGCTCACGGATCGACGCGGTCGTCGCGGGCGTCGCCTTCGGTCTTGGGGGTCCCGTGGCGGCCGTGACCTCGCTGGTCATCGGCGCGTTCGTGTTCGGGGCGCTGCTCGGAGCCGATCTGGCCGGCCCGGTGTTGCGGGCGGGTGAGTCCGCCGCGGTCGCCATCGCCCCGCTCGTGGCCGTGGGCGCAGCCGTGTGGGTGGTGACGGTCCGCCGGTTCGCGAGCGCCCCGGTCCCTTCCTAGTCGAGAACGGCGACCTCGTCGCCGAGCCGGATGCGCCCGGGCTTCGCCACGTCCGCGAGCACGCCGAAGTCAGCGTGCTTCCCATCGCGCAGGCCGCGGTAGGCGATGAGCGTTCGGAGCGTGTCCAGGTCCCGTTCGCCGGTGTCCGGGTCCTGGGTCGTGATCGCGCACCGGGCGTCTGGCCTGGTGACGGCGAGGATGGCGTCACCGATCGAGATGGAGCGTCCGATCCAGGAGTCCTCCTCCCGGGGTGCGCCGCCTTCGAGTTCGATAAGCATCCGGAACCGTCGGGCATCCACCCGATCGACACCGCTGTGGCGGACGAATTCCTCGATCGAACCGTCGGTCACGAGGCTGGTTGGGTTGCCATCGCGGGTGCCGCCTGGCCGGTCGCAGCGGATGAGTCGGATCGTCCGCTTGGCGAACGCGGAGAGCGGCTCGGCCCAGGGCCCCACGACGATGTGCCCGACCCCGGTCCGGCCATGGATGGGAACCTCGACGGGATCTCCCAGCTGGACGTCCCCGTCGACCGTTTCGTGGTCGGGAAAGGTCAGTCGAAGCTGGCGCCCGTCTGGATCGGTATGGGCCTCGATCTGCACCAGCCCCGGGATGACGAGCCGGTCGACCAGCCGGCCGGCGTCATCGGCAAGGAAGAACCGGCGATCCTCCAGGACGCCGACGCTGGTGACATCGATCTCGCTCGGATGCTCGAGACCGAGACTTCGGACCGGCGCGATCGAGAACCGAGCCGCTCGAAGCGCGGTCACATCCGGAACACGCCGAAGCGCGTCTCGGGGATCGGGGCATGGAGCGCGGACTCGATGCCCATCGACAGGATCCGCCGGGTATCGAGTGGATCGATGACCCCGTCATCCCACAGCCGGGCCGTCGCGAAGTACGGCGACCCTTCGCGTTCGTACGTCTCGAGGATGGGTGCCTCGAAGGAATCGCGTTCGCCGTCCGACGCGAACCCGCCGCGGACCGTGGACAGGACGCGTGCGGCCTGGGGGCCGCCCATCACCGAGATCCGGCTGTTGGGCCACGACCACAGGAACCGCGGCTGGTACGCCCGGCCGGCCATGGCGTAGTTCCCGGCCCCGAACGACCCGCCGATGAGGACGGTGAACTTGGGCACCTCGGCCGAGGCGACCGCGGTGACCAGCTTGGCCCCATCCTTGGCGATCCCCGCCTCTTCGTACTCGCGCCCGACCATGAACCCCGTGATGTTCTGGAGGAAGACGAGTGGGATCCGCCGCTGGCAGGCGAGTTCGATGAAGTGGGCGCCCTTGAGGGCGGACTGGCTGAACAGGATCCCGTCGTTGGCCAGGATGGCGACCGGATAGCCATCGATGTGCGCGAACCCGGTCACGAGCGTTTCCCCGTAGAGCGGTTTGAAGTCGTGGAACCGGCTGCCGTCGACGAGTCGAGCGATCAGTTCGCGCACCGGGATGGGTCGACGCGCGTCGAGCGACACGGCCGCGTAGAGCGACGCGGCACGGTCGTCGCCGGCTGGAACCACCGCCGGAGGCTCCGGCGCCCGTCGGTCCCATGGTGCGGCGGGCGGTTTCCGATTGAGGTTGGCGACGATCGAGCGTCCGAGGGCCAGCGCATGGTCGTCGTCGAGAGCCTCGTGATCGGCCACGCCCGAGCGGCGGGTGTGAACCTCGGCGCCCCCCAGGTCCTCCGGCGTCACCTCTTCCCCGGTGGCGGCCTTCACCAGCGGCGGGCCGCCGAGGAAGATCGTGCCGGTCCCTTTGACGATGACGGTCTCGTCGCTCATCGCCGGAACGTAGGCGCCGCCGGCCGTGCACGAACCCATGACCAGCGCGACCTGGGGGATCCCGGCCGCGGACATCCGAGCCTGGTTGTAGAAGATCCGGCCGAAGTGGTCGCGATCGGGAAAGACGTCGGCCTGCAGCGGCAGGAACGCCCCGCCGCTGTCGACGAGATAGATGCACGGGAGCTGGTTCTCGAGGGCGATCTCCTGCGCCCGGAGGTGCTTCTTGACGGTCATCGGGTAGTAGGTGCCGCCCTTGACGGTCGCGTCGTTGGCCACGATCACGCACGTCGTGCCCTCGACCCGGCCCACGCCCGTGACGATCCCCGCGCCGGGCGCGTCGTCGTCATAGAGACCGGTCGCGGCCAGCGGGGACAGCTCGAGGAAGGCGGAGCCCGGGTCGATCAGTCGCTCGATCCGTTCGCGGACGGGTAGCTTGCCGCGCTCGCGATGCCGTGCGATCGAGCGGTCGTCGCCGCCCGCGCCACGTTCGGACACGGCGGCCTGGCGCGCCCGCAGGTCGTCGACGAGCGACGCCATCGCATCGTGATTCGCGCGCGTCTCGGTGGTGGCAGGGTCGAGCCGGCTGCGCAGGACGGTCATGCCGACGAGGATAGACGGATGGACCTTGACGCCCCGGAACGATTCATGAACAGGTCAGGAGGATCGCAACTCCGTGTGAGCCATCCCAAGCAACGACACCGCGACTCCGATGACCGCCGATACCGCGGCGGCAACGAACCACGGTGTGAGATCCGGGGCGACGCAGCCGGAGAAGTGGTCCGACGCGGTCACGTTCGAGGCCGCACATCGCGCGTTCGCGAGCACGAGCAGCCCGCCGCTCCCTGCTCCAAGCCCGATGAGCAGGCCGCCGAGCCCGAGTGGACGCGCCCGCTCACGTGCTGCCCACACGACGGAGGCGACCAGGAGCAGGAGCCCAAACACCCCGGCCACGAGGATCCCTCCACCCGCGAACATCCCCAGCGCGATCCCGAGGAGCCAGGACACCACCCACGTCCTCCGCCTCCCCCGCGCGACCCGCGCCGAGTCCGTATCGCCGCTCGACCGGGTAACTGCCGTTGGTGGAATTTCAGACTCAGGCACTGACTCGGTCGGGCGGCGTCCGACGGACCGCTCGAAGGATGCGAACCGTGAGGATCCATCCGATGCCGAACGGGACGAGGAAGATCCAGACGTACAGGCTGGTCACGAGCGCATAGGCGAGGTAGCCGACGACGCTGCCGACGATCGCCGCCACACCCTGAAGCGTCCCGTCTGCGATCCCTCCAACGGTCGAAGCGATGACGCCGACCGGCACATAGATCGACCAGGCGACCAGTGCGTAGGCGATAACCCCGACCAGGCTGGCCCTGATGCCGGCACCGAGCCGCGGCCCGACGATCACACCCGCAGCGACGGCCACCGCACCGAGCAGGAATATCGCGACCGCCAGCTGGCTAGCATCGCCGGACCAGCCAGTGATCTGGAGCCAGGCGAACAACATGAGCGTCGGGGTCAGACCGGCGAACGCGCCGATCCACGCACCGCGCGGATCTCTCGACCGCATCTACGGGCACCTCAGCACGTGCTACTCTGGCATAGCAAGTTATGGACCTCAAACTCGCTACTGTCAAGGCGCCTCTTTCGGACGATCGTCGAGTCGCATCCGGCGATGGCGGATCGGCTACGGCCGAGTCGATCCGGATAGAACTGGCCGAGGCCTGGGGGTCGATGGGCACCGCATGGGGCGTGACCCCGGCGATCGCCCGTGTTCAGGCCTATCTGATGGCCCGGCAGGAGCCGTTGACCGAACGCGAGGTTCGGGAAGCGCTCGGACTCAGCCATCGCGCAGCCAGCATGGCCCTGGCCGAAGCGGAGTCGTGGGGCATCGTGGAGCGTGTGCCCGAGCCTCGCCGTGTGGGTCGGCGCGGCCCCGCTGGCGTCGCCTACCTGGCGGTCGGCGATCACTGGCAGTGGTTCGGTCGCGTCGTCGCCGAGCGCAAGGTGCGCGAGGGTGACCCGATCGTGGCGGTCCTCGAGGTGAAGGAACGTGAGGCCACCCTGGCGCTCGAGGCGAACCCGGGAGATCTCGAACTTCAAGGCCTCCGGGACTGGCTGTCGGCGTTCCTCGTCTTCGTCCGGCTGTTCGACCGAGCGGTCGGGCTGCTCCCGCAAGTGGAACCGCGGGAACTCGAGAGGTCGCTGCAGCTTCTGGGCCGGATCCCGGACGCCACGATCCTGCGCCTGTTCGACCTGCTGGGCGGCCTTCCCGACGACGACGTCGTGGACCTCGTCGAAACCCTGTCCCGCCTGTCGCCAACGGCCGCCCGCCGGGCGACCAAGCTGATGTCGGGCGTCGTGCGGACCGTCGCCCGCTGAGCCGAGCGCCCAGCTCGGGCCTTCGTGCATCGTCGTGCCATAATCGACGCGCGCGAGGGGCTCGGCCGACTCGAACGGGCGACGACCCCGGGGCCAGACCCGGCCGGCGACCCGAGCGCCTGGAACCAGAGGGATCCCACCCACATGACCGTCGAGACGTCCACCTGGGCCACCAAGAAGGGCCTTGCCCAGATGCTCAAGGGCGGCGTCATCATGGATGTCGTCACGCCCGACCAGGCCAAGATCGCCGAGGATGCCGGCGCTGTCGCCGTGATGGCGCTGGAGCGCGTCCCGTCCGATATCCGAAAGGACGGCGGGGTCGCCCGGATGTCCGATCCCTCGATGATCGAGGGGATCATGGACGCGGTGACCATCCCGGTCATGGCCAAGGCACGCATCGGTCACTTCGTCGAAGCCCAGGTCCTAGAAGCCCTCGGCGTCGACTACATCGACGAGTCCGAGGTCCTGACCCCGGCCGATGAGCGCAACCACATCGACAAGCACGCGTTCAAGGTGCCGTTCGTGTGTGGCTGCCGCGATCTCGGTGAGGCGCTCCGTCGGATCAACGAAGGTGCCGCGATGATGCGGACCAAGGGCGAGGCCGGTACCGGCAACATCGTGGAGGCGGTTCGCCAGCTGCGCGATGTCCTGGCCGAGATCCGCAGGCTCCAGGGCCTGCGCGACGACGAGCTGTTCGTGGCGGCCAAAGATCTCGGTGCCCCGTACGACCTGGTCCGCGGCGTCGCGGCCGACGGCAAGCTGCCCGTCGTCAACTTCGTCGCCGGCGGGATCAGCACGCCGGCCGATGCTGCGCTCGTGATGCAGCTCGGCGCCGAGGGTGTCTTCGTCGGATCGGGCATCTTCAAGAGCGAAGATCCGGCCCGGATGGCGAACGCCATCGTCCAGGCGACGACCTTCTTCGACGATCCCAAGAAGATCGCCGAAGTCTCGAAGGGCCTGGGAGCCCCGATGCGCGGCATCGCCCTCGAGGAGATCGCCGAGCAGGATCGCCTCGCGGTGCGCGGCTGGTAGGGCGACCGACGACCTCGCTGGCGACCATGACATGAGGATCGGCGTCCTGGCCCTCCAGGGGGCGTTCCGCGAGCACCTCGATACGCTTGAAGCGATCGGCGTCGCTGGTGTCCGCGTGCGCGAGCCGGCCGACCTCGATGGGGTGGGCGGACTCATCCTGCCGGGCGGTGAGAGTACGACCATGCGCCAGCTCATCGACCGCTGGGGCCTCCGCGGGCCGATCCTCGACCTGGCCCAGCGCGGTGCGCCGATCTTCGGGACGTGCGCCGGGATGATCGTCCTGGCCGCCGAGATCTCCGGTGGCGAGCCGCCGATCCTTCCGCTTCTTGACGTGACCGTGGCCCGCAACGCATTCGGCCGCCAACTCGAATCGTTCGAGGCCGACCTCATCGTCCCGGTCCTCGGCGACACCCCGGTCCACGCCGTCTTCATCCGGGCACCGATCGTCGAGCGAACGGGTCCCGATGTCGACATCCTCGCTCGCCTTGACGACGGACGGATCGTCGCGGTTCGTCAACGGAACATCGTCGCGACCGCGTTCCATCCGGAGCTCGCGGGGGAGACCCGGTTCCACCGGCTCGTCGCCACCATGGCTGCCGAGTACGACGACCCCGCCGAGGGTTCCGGCCGGCGCCGGCACCCGACTCGCCGCGAACGCGCAGCGCATCACCATCGAGCCGACCGATGACCACGCTTCGCCAGCCGCGCAGCTCCGGCAAGGTCCGGGCCGCCCGCCTGACCGATCTGGCCGCCCTCGGCGAGCTGTCGCGGCTGTGCCAGTCCGACGGTGCCGAGACGCGCTCGCTTGGCCTCCCGGTCAACGGTCCGCCGATCGGGGTATTCAGCCTGTTCCGACTGCCGCTCGGCGCCTTCCGACCGAATGACCTCATGTTCGTCTACGAAGAGGACGGCCGGATCGCCGGTCTGGTCCGCGTGGAACGCGAGAACGTTCGGGACGAGTGGACGATCGTCGAGCTCGACGCGGTCGGGATGGCCAACGCGGGCGACATCCGGTACCGGCTCGTGCAGCAGCTCCTGCGCGAGGGGGCCAAACGCGCTGCCGCGCGATTCCATGTCGCCTGCGCCGACGCCGACGGCAACGTCGAGCTGCTGATGCAGGCCGGTTTCATGCGCTACGGCGAGGAACACGTCCTGTTCCGCGCGCCCGGCGAGGCGCTGCCGGCGCCCTGGCCCGACGATCGCGCGGCCGCCTGTCGGATCCGGCCCACGGATAGCCTCGACGCGTTGCCGCTGGCACGACTCTATTCCGCAGTGACGCCGGCCCCGGTCGCCCGGCTCGAGGCCATCCGGCTGACCGACTGGGAGCGGCAGGGCTCGCATTGGCGCGTGCCGAGATCCAGCCTCACGCCGATCCTCCGGTTCGCCGATGTCGAGGGATTCGTCCAGACGTCGCCGGATGGCGGCCCGGACGGGACGCAGCTCGACGGCTTCCTCCAGATCGGCGTGGCCAAGGAGGACCAGCCCCACTACCTCAGGGTGATGGCCCGCCCCGAGGTCGACGTGACGGACCTCGTCGACTACGGCCTGGGCGCCATCGCGGCCCAGACGTCGAAGGGCGACCACCGCCATGATCACGGCGTCATCGCGCCGGTCCGGACCTACGAATCGCCGATCGACCGTCGCCTGGAGGAGGCCGGCTTCGGATCGGTCGCCAGGGTCAATCTGCTGATGAAGGAAACCCTCGTCCGCGTCGCCGAACCGGCCCTCGTGCCGGCCGGCGTCCGCTAATGGAGGTCAGGATGGGATCCGACGAACGCCCGCGCGAGTCGATCGACGATCTCGATGCCCTGCTCGCGTCGCTGCCCCCGGAGATCGTGGCTGCGGTCCACGCCCTGCCCGATCGGAACGCGCTGATCGAGGTCGTCATGGATCTCGGCCGGCGCCCGGAGGCGCGCTTCCCGGATTCGGAGGTGAGCCTGCTGGATCGTGAGATCACCGAGGCCGACATCGCCTTCGTCGTGGAGCACATCGGGACGTTCGGCGACGACAACCGCGCAGGCATCGAGCGGACGCTCCATCGGATCAGCGCCATCCGCAATCGGAACGGCAAGATCGTCGGGCTGACCTGCCGGATCGGTCGCGCCGTCTACGGAACGATCGAGATCATCAACGACTTCGTCGAGACCGGGAAGTCGATCCTGATCATGGGTCGCCCGGGCATCGGCAAGACGACGATGTTGCGCGAGGCGGCGCGCGTCCTCGCCGACGACATGGGCAAGCGCGTCGTCGTGGTCGACACCTCGAACGAGATCGCGGGCGATGGCGACATCCCGCACCCGGCGATCGGCAAGGCACGCCGGATGCAGGTCCGCACGCCATCGCTGCAGCACGAGGTGATGATCGAAGCCGTCGAGAACCACATGCCCCAGGTCATCGTCATCGACGAGATCGGGACCGAACTCGAGGCACAGGCGGCCCGGACGATCGCCGAGCGCGGAGTCCAGCTGATCGGGACGGCGCACGGCAACAACCTCGACAACCTGATGCTCAATCCGACCCTGTCCGACCTGATCGGCGGGATCCAGAGCGTGACCCTCGGCGACGAGGAGGCGCGCCGCCGGCGGACCCAGAAGAGCGTCCTGGAACGCAAGGCACCACCGACCTTCGATGTCATCGTGGAGATCGTCGATCGCGAGCGCGTGGTCGTCCATGCGGACGTCGCCGACACGATCGATGCGATGCTCCGAGGCGATCAGGTCGCTCCGGAACTTCGCTGGCGCGACGAGGAGGGCGTCCATCGGAGCCAGGGCCGGCCGCGCCCGTCGCCTCGCGAGCAACTCGGCGCCGAACGGTTCGCCGGCCTGGTCGGGGCCGGGACGCCATGGCGGATGGAGCCGGGCTGGCGCGGCGAAGGGGCGTATCGAAACGGCGGCTATCGGGAAGCGGATCGCGGCGGCGCCAGGCCCGGATATCGGCCTGGGGCGACTGGGGGCTGGCGGGCTTCGCGAGGCGGTTCCGGGCGTGAGCCCGCCACCCGGGGCACGACATCGGAGGGTGGCTGGGCCGGCACGATCCCCGGTGAACGGTTCGCCTCCCCGCCGTCGCCCAGCGGGCGCAGACCGGCCGGCAGCCGTGGCGAGGTCGCCGGCTCGGAGGATCCATTCGTTGCCGGCGAGATCGCGGATCGAGGCCCGCTCGAGCGCGGAGCGGCCCTGTCCGCGTCCGAGACCCGGGCTCGCGAGGCCCGTGAGCTGGAGCGCCAGAAGGCGTGGCGAGACCAGGCCAGCAAGGCCCTCAACGCGATGCGCGCCGAGGACGGCACCGGTCCGGTCAACGCCGACGATCTGGAGGACGACGATCTCGATCGCCTGCCACTGGGGGCCGAGGAGGGTCCGGACGGCACGACCGTGCTGACACCCGGCGGGTCGCCGCTGCCGACGTTGCGGGTCCTCCCCCAGGGCATCAGCCGGAAGCGGCTCGAGCAGGCGGTTCGCGACCTGCAACTGCCCGTCGTGATCGCCCGGGACGTGGACGAGGCGGACGTGGTCATGACCCTCCGCAACGAATACAAGCAGAAGACCCCGCTGCTTCGCGACGCCGAGGATCGAGCGATGCCGATCTACGTGCTCAAGAGCAACACGATCCCGCAGATGCAGTCGAGCCTGACCTCGATCTTCTCGCTCGAGATCGACCCACGCGAGGCGGCGATGCGCGAGACCGAGGACGCGATCGAGTCCGTCCTGTCGTCGTCGGAGGCGATCGAGTTGTCGCCCCAGAACGCGTACATCCGCCGACTCCAGCACCAGATGGCGGAGCGGGCCAATCTCGTGTCACGGTCGCGTGGCCGCGAGCCGTACCGGCGGGTCCGCCTGTATCCGGACGCTGCCCGAACCGGCTGGCGATGACCGAGCCCGTCGCTCTCGACTTCATCGGCCACTCGACGGTCGTCATCGAGATCGACGGGATCCGGTTGGTGACCGATCCGGTGACCCGGGCCCGAGTCGGGCCATTGCGACGAGTCGAGCCCGTGCCGCGTCGCGACCGGCTGCGCGGCATCGACGCCGTCCTCATCTCGCACCTCCACTGGGACCACCTCGATGTCCCGTCGTTGCGGAGCCTCGGGCGCGATGTGCCGATGTTCGTTCCCGCCGGATCGGGAGCCTGGATGCGGTCCGCCGGCTTCACCGACGTCCGGGAGATGGCGGTCGCCGACGCGACGTCGGTCGGCGGAGTCGTGATCCGTGCGGTCCCGGCCGTCCATTCCGGGTATCGGCCGCCGCTCGGTCCGACCGCCCCGCCCCTGGGCTTCGTGATCCGGGGCAGTCGGACGATCTACTTCGCCGGGGACACGGATCTGTTCGCCGGCATGGGCGAACTCGGCGAGCCCATCGACCTCGCGCTCCTTCCCGTTTGGGGTTGGGGTCCGACCTTGGGCCGGGGCCTGCATCTCGACCCATTCCGCGCCGCGATGGCCCTGCGCCTGATCCGGCCGCGGGCGGCGACGCCGATCCACTGGGGCACCTACTGGCCCCACGCGCTCGGACGAGTCTTTCCGGAACGGCTCGTCGAGCCGCCGGCCGCGTTCGTCGAGTACGCGGCCGAACTCGCCCCCGATGTCCGGACCGTGCCGACCGCGATCGGTGACGTCGTGGAGTGGGATGGATGAGCGATTCGCCGACCGAGGACTACGGGCCGGTGCCCACCACGCCGCCGGTCGCGCCGGGCGGGGCCCCACCCGAGACCGCCCCACCACAGCTCGATCTCCGGCGTGGCCTCCATCGCCTGAGTCGCGGGCTGATCGCCTACGGGATCATCGGGCTCGTCGTGGCGTTCATCGGGCTGGGGACTCTGGTCTGGGTCAATGGTCGGATCGACGCGGCGGGTGAACGGGTCGCGGCGTCGATGGATCCGCTGGCGACGACGCTGGAGCGGACGGCCCAGGTCCTCCACGACGCCTCGTCCACGGCCCAGACGTTTTCGGTCACGCTCGACCGGACCCAGGCGTCGGTCGCGGCCGCCGCCGATACGATCATCGGGGTCCGAACCAACCTCGAGACGCTGCGCGACGTACTCAGCGCCGTCAACATCCTGGGCGTCTCGCCGCTCGGTCCCGCGGCGGGCGCGGTGGATGGCATCGCGGGCTCGATCGAAGGGCTCGACTCGCGGCTCACGTCGATCGCCGACGGACTGGCCACCAATCAGGCATCACTGGAGGCCAACGCAGCGTCGCTCGGTCAGCTTGGCGACAGCACCGCCGTTCTGGCCGAGCGACTGCGGTCGGGCGTGGTCGAGGCCTCGGTCGAGGACGTCCGGGTCGTCATCGTCGTCATGCTGTTACTCCTGATGGCGCTGTCCGTGGTGCCAGCCGTCGGGGCGCTGGTGTTCGGGTTCTGGCTCCGGCGCCAGCTGTCGGCCTGACGAGAGGGCCGGGCCGACGTGACCCGCAGCCGCGCACCTGGCAGGACTCTCATGGGTAGACCGTTAGGGCAGGTCCGCCTCAGCGCCGGTATGCGGCGGTCGCCTGTCCGCCGCCGGTTCGCGCTCAGCCGAGGCAACCGATCGGCGGAACTCGCTCCAAGTAAAGGCATTTGGCCCGCCTGAGTTGGCATAGCGGTCCGTGGGTGAACATTTCGCAAGGTTGTCCGTGGACCTCGACCATGCGCTCACCCGTGATCGCCGCGGTCCCGTGCCCGAGCTTCTCTGTCCGTTCGGCCCGACAAGGGGAGTCGCCTGCGGCCAGCCCCAGCCAAGTCGGTCGTGAGTCGCCGCAGGCCCCGACGACCTGACGGGTATCCACGGAGGACGACGCACGGATCCTGCTCGTGGGTCCACTCCTCCTTCCAGGGCTCGACCGCCCCGAGGAATGCGATCGAACCAACATGGCGCTGTGCCGTTGCGCTGATCGTCTCGCGGATCAGGAGGTTGCCGGGAGAGCAAGCCGCAAACGCTTCGTCGTAGCCGATCTTCAGGAGCCAGAAGGCGTCGGCGAACTCGACCGCCAACTGCATCGCGATGGCTCGCCCGTCGATGCGGAGAAAGCAGAGACGCAGGGTGCCCTGCGCCGCCGCGGCCGCCGCATACTGGCGGTAGAAGGCGCCTCGGATCGGATCCAACTCGAGCGCGGTGCCGGTCCTGCCCTTCCAGCTGGACGCTTCAACGGCGATGGCCTCCTCCAGCCGTGGCGGAAGGTTCTCAGGCGTCGGGGTCAGGACTTCCGATTCGACGGTTCCGAGTTCCTCCGCGATCCGGCGCGCGCGGTGCAGATAGGCGCGACGGTGGGCGCGAAACTTGCTCTCCGGATCCGCCCAGGCATCATCCAACGTGATCGTTGGCCACGCGCTGTCGGGTCGGCAGATCGACGTCCCACGAGACCGATAGGCCCTCGCGAGGGCATCCGTGAGCGGCGAGGCGACCGGGATCCGGCGGAGGAAGATGGGTAGTTCCAGATCGACGATGGCCGCCGCCAGCAAGGGGACCACATCCTCGCTCTCGTACAGAGCATCCATCGGTTCGTACAGCTCTGCCACGCCGAGCCATTCGAGGCGGGCGCTGGACGTTCGGTAGATCAGTGGCGCGATCGCCACCGTTCGATTCCCATCATCGAGCGCGATGACCCGGAGTTCGGCATCGGACGTGAATGTGGCCGCACCCGCCCGCGACCAGATGAACTGCTGCATCGGGAGGACCGCCCCTTGCTCGAGCCGCATCCAACCGTCGCGCAACGCATCGAGGCCCGCCAGACCGTCCACGATCCGAGTCCTCATGTCCGACATTATCGACCCGGCGGCGGCCCGGCTTCGACCACCTGCAGTGGCTCGGTCAGCGCAGCTCGTGGCGCAGGGCGGAGTTCGCGGCAAGCATCCCGCTCATCCCGTGGACGCCCCCACCGGGTGGTGTGGACGAGGAGCAGAGGTAGAGGCCCGCGCCGACGTGGTAGGGATCGAGTGAGGGCCACGGTCGGAAGATGAGTTGGCGGATGTCCTGGATCCCGCCGATGATGTCGCCGCCGATGTAGTTCGCATCGTGCGCCTCGATGGCGGCAGGCCCCGCAACGGCACGCGCCAGGATCCGATCGCGGAACCCCGGAGCGAACCGCTCGACCTGGGCCTCGATCCGGTCCGTCATGTCGACGCCGGAACCTGACGGCACGTGGCAATACGCCCATGCGGTCGTCTTGCCTGCCGGGGCTCGCGTCGTGTCCCACGGAGCGTACTGCACGAACAGCACATAGGGTCGATCCGGATGTCGACCGGCCGCGACATCCGCCTCAGAAGCGGCGATCTCGTCGAGCGTGCCGCCGAGGTGGATGGTGGCCGCGCGGCGCGGACCCTCGGCCGCCCACGGCACTGGCCCATCGAGGGCCCAGTCGACCTTGAATACGCCCGAACCGTAGCGGAACCGCTGAGCCAGCCACCGAGTGCGCCCCGACAGCCGGTCGCCGGCGATGGCGACGAGCTGCCGAGGTGTCGTATCGAAGAGGACCGCCCGCGAGGGCGGAAGCTCGGCGATGTCATCCACGCGTTGCCCGGTGACGATGTCCCCGCCGTGTTCCTGGAGCTCGGCCGCCATGGCCCCTGCCACCGCGTCAGCCCCGCCCCGGATCATCGGCCAGCCGACCGCGTGGGCATACGTTGCCAGGACCAGTCCAAACGAGGCGCTCAACGGACGATCGAGACGGAGCATGGCATGGGCTGCGATCCCACCGAACAGGGCGCGGGCATCGTCTCCGTCGAACCGGCTACGAGCGAGACCTTCGGCCGACCGCAGTGCCGGGAGGCCGAACCTAGCGAGAGCCAATGGATGACGGGGAACGTGCATGACCGGACGCAGGATCTCCGACCCGATCTTGCCCGCGTCGCCGGCGAGTGGCCCGAACAATCGTTTCCAGGCGCGTCCGTCCTCGCCCAATCCGTCCGCCGTGGCGGTGACGGACCGCTCCAGCACGGCAGCGCGGCCGCCGTCGAGCGGGTGGGCGACCGGTGCGTCCGGATGGACCACCTCCACGCCCCGCGCGGCCAGGTCCATCGTCTTGAAGAACGGGGACGCGATCGTGAGGGGCAGGATCGTCGAACACATGTCGTGGCGGAACCCCGGTAGCGTCAGCTCCATGGTCCGCGTGCCGCCGCCGATCGTGTCCGCGGCCTCGTACACACGCACCGATCGCCCGGCGCGGGCCAGGGTGATCGCCGCCGCCAGGCCATTTGGTCCTGCTCCGACGACGATCGCGTCGATCTGGCTGGACTCGCTCCGCACCGTCACCGGATGCGGGGCCTCACCCCCGGCCGGTCAGTTTGCGGACCGGAGCCGTCAGTGTGCGTCGGGCGCCTCGAACCGTGGCGCTGTTGCGGACGTTCCGCCAATACCGCCACTGGCGATTCCGGTCGATGCACACGCTCTGGGTCTCGACGACCGGATCTGCCACGCCGAGCTGAGCAGCGAGGTTGCGCAAGGTCCCTTGCCAGAACTTGTTGTTCTGGCGATTGCCGCCGACCATGTAGGCGAACTCGTCGAATGGATCGGACGGTCGCTCGAGTGCCTGGGCCTGGGCGACCGTGACGCCGTCCACCTGATGGGCCGAGAAGGTGATCCATGCCGATAGGGTATGGCCTTCGGGGGTCATGAAGGTGAACGACTCGTCATCTGCGTAGAGGACGAGGACGCCCGTGGACAGGCGAACCGGTGCCCCGGGCAGTGGCTCGATCTCGAGGAGGGCGACCTCGCCGGGGGCGATCCCCGACAGGGGTGCGTAGAACCGCTGGCCCTTCGGCCAGTATTCAGGGAAGTGCGCTTTCCAGGTCGCGATCACCTTCTCTGGCGACTGGTCGACGCCTTCGAGCCGGACGCTGAAGGTTTTCTGCCACAGCTGGCCGAACCCCTGGAGCGGACCGGAGACTCGCTTGCCCGTGACGGCGTCGTCCTTCGCGCCGGTGACGCCGGCGGCCGACAGCCGATCGACGGGCGAGCCCAGTTCGCGGCATCGCGATTGACCGGAGCTGCGGCTGGAGCCGGTACCACCGGAGCCGGCACGACCGGTTCGGCTGGAGGCGGCGTCTCGGTGGCTTCCGTGCTGGCTGGGGACGTGTCCTGCATCTCGACCATCGTGTGTCTCCTCGATCCTCCGGGTTCACCCGGGTCAGGCGGTCGCGGCTGCCATCGCCGTGGCCTGGTCGTCGTGGATCTCGATCGCCTCATCGAGGCGGGTCAGTTCGAAGATCTGCCGGTAGTGGTCGGACAGGCCGATCGCGACGAGGCGCCCGCCACTGCGCTGGGCCCGGACAAGGAGCGTCACCAACAGGCCGATGCCACCACTGTTCATGTACTCGAGCTTGCTGAAGTCGAGGATGACCGCCGAGGCCCCGTTCTCGGTCGCCAGGCCGTAGGCCGCCATCAGGTCGCCCTCGCTGGCGGATGTGATGTCACCCGAGATGTGGAGGATGGCGGCGGCACCATCCTGGTCGAGTTCGATGACGGTGGCGGTCATGCTGCGTCTCCTTCGACGATCTCCATGAAGTCCGACAGACGGGTGATCCGGAAGATCTCCTGGTAGTGGTCGGTCAGACCGATCGCCTGGACCGTTCGACCATCTCGCCGAGCCTCGGCCAGCAGCCGGACGATCAGGGCGATCCCGGTGCTGTTGATGTAGCCGACGTGGTGGAAGTCGAGGCTGACGTTCTTCGTGTCGAGCGCGGACACTCCGGTGTAGGCCCCGGCAAGGGCTTCGTCGGCCCGACCGTTGAGGTCGCCGGTCATCCGGACCTGGACCCCGCCTGCGATCTCGACGATCTCAGCGCTGAACGTGTGGTCATCCATCGTCGTGCTCCTCGCGTGCCATCGTCAGGGCGACGGTCTGGGTCGTCCCATCGGTGGTCACGTCCATCGAATCCACCATGTTCTTGATCAGGAAGAGGCCCCACCCGCGCGGCTTCTGATCGCCCGCGAGTTTCGCCTCGATGTTCGGAGCCTCGGGTTCGGTCGGGACGCCACCCGACAGGGCGCGGTCTGTGACCCGAACGATGATCGAGTCGGCCGTCGTCTCCACGACGATGTCGACCGGGATCTCGGCGCGGCCCTGGCTGCCGTACTCGATGGCGTTCATCGCGGTCTCACTGACGGCCGTCTTGAAGCGTTCGAGGCGGGCCGGCGAGAGACCCAGGTCGGCGACCGCAGCCGCCACCCGATCCATGGCCAGGCGCTCGTTGCCCTCTTCGCCAGGGATCGAGAACTCCGTGATCGCGGTCGGGCCGACCGCGTCACCATCGGGGTCCTCGGCGACACCTGTGGCCCGGTGGAGTGTGACGAGGGTGATGTCGTCTTCCTGCTCCCAATCGGCTCCGGTGAATGCATGCAGCGTGTCGAGCAGCCGGTCGAGCAGTTCACTGCCGGCGTCGTCGACGGCCATCTCGTCCCGGAGTCGCGGGAAGCCGTACATCGCCTGACTCGGATCGTGGGCCTCGACGAGGCCGTCCGAGTAGAGGAGGACGTTGTTGCCGGGGGCGATGATGCCTTCCGTCTCCTCGTAGTGGATCGCCGGCATCAGGCCAAGAGGCATCCCGGTCGCACGGAGCTCGATGACGCCCTCGTCGGTGCGGATGTACGGCAGGTTGTGGCCGGCATTGGCCATCACGATCCGGCCGGTTTCCGGTTCGAGGATGGCGAACAGACAGGTCACGAACATGCGCGCCGGCATCTCCGGGCAGAGCAGTTCGTTGGCCCGCTCGAGGATCACCCCCGGCGAGTCGCTCCGGGATGCCTCGGCGCGGAGGACCGAGTGGGTCCGGGCCATGACGAGGGCCGCCGGGACACCCTTGTCGGTCACGTCGCCAACGGCGATCCCGATCCGGCCGTCGGGCATCTCGATGAAGTCGTAGAAGTCGCCGCCGACGGCTCGCGCAGGCCCGTAGTAGGCGGCGATCTGCCACTGCGGCAGCTTCGGCAACTCGCGCGGCAGGAACTGCTGCTGGATCAGCGTGGCGACCCGCATCTCCTGTTCGAGACGTTGCCGTTCTGCCGCCTCGGCGGCCTGTTCCCGGACGAGCTGGGCGACCCGGATCGCCGGTGCGGCCTGCGCGGCGAGCGTCGTCAGGAGGCGCCGGTCGTCGGTCGAATAGTCCTGCTCGGAAAGTCGCGGGCCGAGGTTGAGCGTGCCGATGAGTTCGCCCTGCGACACCAGCGGGACGATGAGGGCCACGCCTGCATCGCGCATGTTTCTGACGGCCGGTGTATCCAATTCCAACCGGGAGAGATCCACCGGACCGGGGGCAGCCTGAAGGTATGCGAGGAGCGGGTCCGATTCGGGGATGTCGACGGTGATCGAGTTGGCCACAGGTCCGGTGTCGGACGCGGGTTCGCCGACGCCGGCGAGCTGGACGTCCGCGTCGGCAGCCTGCTCGGCCGGCGGGGGTGGCATGTCGACGACGCGGTCACCTCGACCAAGGAGGCGGCGGATCGGGCGGGTCACTTCGCTCATCTCGGGCCTCATGTTGCGGTGCGGTCGTCCGGAAATCGTTACGAAGTCGTCTGATGTGCGGGACTCGTGATGTCATGCGGGTTTCCCTCGGTCACCCCGCAGCCAGACGCTCATCGCGGTCGGTGCCATGACCCCCCGGACGGTGGCATCGAGATCGGCGGTGACCGTGGCCAGGTCGACCTCATCGCGCAAGCGTTCACTGAACGCGGCACTCGTCCGCTCCCCGTCATAGCGGCTCCGGTCGAACCGTCGATCGACCGCCCGCTGGACCCGCCGGCGCAACGGCTGGAACAGGGCGAACGCGAGCAGGGTGGAGCCGGCTACCGCAAGGGTCTCCCCACCGGTATCGGTCACCCCGGCCAGGACCGCCTCGAAGGCGATGACCGCACCGGCGAAGACGATCACCAGCACCCCGGTCACCAGGCCATAGCCGATCGTCCGGGACACGATCCGGTCGATCTCGTACAGCCGATAGCGCAGCACGGCGATGCCGATGGCGATGGGGATCGTCGGGTAGGCGATGACCGCCGGGATCCAGGCGAAGACGGCTCCGCGGTTCACGAACGCGAGCGTGCCGAGTCCGAACAGGATCGCGACGACCATGAACGCGGCCGCCGCCACCAGCCACCGCAATTGGAGTCGGAGCGTTCCGGTCGAGTGCTGATACCGAACCAGGATGGAGACGACCCCGCCGACCAGCATCGGGATGACGATGACGATGCCGTTCGACAGGAGTGGGAGATCCCAGATCGGCAGGCCCGGCAGCAGCGCGGCCGGGTTCTTCAGGGTGATGTCGTTCGCGCCATCAGTGCTGAACGTGATCGTCGGTGCCGTCGCTGCGAGCACGACGACGATCACCCCGATGGCCAGGACCGCCATGGCCGGACGGTGCCAGCGTCCGGACGGCACGCGACCGGACGGGAACAGGATCATCAGGGCGAGGAAGCCGACGAATCCGGCGGATCCTGCCCAGCCGTTGAGCCAGGCGATGAGGAGATCGCGGGCTGTCCCGTTGCCGCGGACCAACGCGCCGACATCGAGATCGGGTGGCACCGATGTCCCGATGAACCCGAACCCGATCGCCAGCAGTAGCCAGCCGATCGTGTTCCGCGGCCGGCGGAAGATCAGGTAGGCACCGACGGTCGCATACGACACGAAGAACCCGAGCGTGATCAGATCGAAGGTCGCCAGGATCGTGCCCGCGGCAAGGAGCCCGATCAGGGTGACGCGGCCGGCCAGGCCAAGGGAGCGCTCGGCCCTCGTCTCGACTCGTGCCTCGCTCACGACTCGCCCCCGGGATCCCGTAGCCACAACCCGACGCTGACCGGCCGGACCGCCGCATCGACCGTCGCCCGCGCCTCATGACTGATGGTCGGTAGGTCGACCTCATCGCGCAGACGCTCGGTGAAGTCGGCCAGCAGTCGCTCGCCGTCGTAGCGGGACCGGTCGAATTGTCGGTCGACGGCGCGTTGGACGCGTCGGCGGACGGGTGCGAACAGCGCGGCCACGATCAGGGTCGAGCCGGCAACCGCCAGGGTGTTGCCACCGGTGAGCGGTTCCAGCACCCTGGTCAGTCCGAGGACCAGCAGGACGAACGCTCCCACCAGCACACCCGTCACGAGGGCCCAGCCGATCGTCCGGCTGATGACCCGGTCGATCTCGTACAGCCGATAGCGCAGGACAGCGATCCCGATGGCGATGGGGAACAGGGTCAGGGCGAGCCCGACGGCCAGATCGCCGACGTCGGAATACTGGCTCGGTCCGGCTCCCGCCCCGTAGCTGAACATCGCCGTGGCGACGACCGCGGCGGCGGCGGCCACCCACTTGAGTTGCGCCCGTTCCACGACTCCCGCACGTCGCCATCGACCGAAGAGTGAGAGTGCGGCGATCCCGACGCAGATGACCACCAGGCCGTAGACCAATTCCCACATGGTCGAGACGGCGTTCGGCGGTGGGTACAGCGGGTTTTCCAGCCACGTGTAGTAGGGAAACGGTCCCGGCCGGAGCGCGACGCCGAGGATCAGATAGGCCACGGCCACGGCGTCGATCGCCACCAGCCAACGCCACCGTGGCGAGGGCAATCGCCCGTCCGGGAAGACGAGGAAGAGCATCGCCACGAGGAGGAACATGGGACCGTCGAGGACGCTGACCGTCAGGGCAGCCACTTCGACACCGGGCGGCGTGTCCGGTTGTCGGATCCAGGCGTCCAG
Organism: uncultured Chloroflexia bacterium; assembly: GCA_963720755.1. Taxonomy (GTDB): domain Bacteria; phylum Chloroflexota; class Limnocylindria; order Limnocylindrales; family CSP1-4; genus SPCO01. The sequence continues at coordinate 90,189 of CAVRGP010000006.1, read as the reverse complement.
CGTGACGTAGCCGGCGATCGGAAGGCCGAGCCCCAGAACGAGCGGCCCCACACGATTGCCGGGCCGCCGCACCATGATGAGCCACCCGACGATGAGGTAGGCGCTTGTCGCGGCGAGGAACACGAGGCTGAGGATCCGGGTCGACGGGTCCTGCGCCATTCGCGTGATCGTCGCAATCGTGGCCAGCAGGATGGCGCCACCTGCCAGTACGCCGATGGCCGTCGATTGACCCCGCACCATCGCCGCCTCTCCGCGTGACGCCCCTGCCCTCATCGGGTCTCGCCCCGGAGCCAGACGCTCAGCCCGGTCGGTGCCATGACCCCCCGGACGGTGGCATCGAGATCGGCCGTGACGGTGGCCAGGTCGACCTCATCGCGCAAGCGTTCACTGAAGGCGGCACTCGTCCGCTCCCCGTCATAGCGGCTCCGATCGAACCGTCGATCGACCGCCCGCTGGACCCGCCGCCGCAACGGCTGGAACAGGGCGAACGCGAGCAACGTGGAACCGGCTACCGCAAGGGTCTCCCCACCGGTATCGGTCACCCCGGCCAGGATCGCCTCGAAGGCGATGACCGCACCGGCGAAGACGATCACCAGCACCCCGGTCACCAGGCCATAGCCGATCGTCCGGGACACGATCCGGTCGATCTCGTACAGCCGATAGCGCAGGATGGCGATGCCGATGGCGATGGGCAGGGCCAGCATGGCCACGAACCCGAGCAGGAACAGCCCGCTGGCCAACCCCTCCAATTCGGGGGCCGCCAGGGAAAGGATGAAGGCGGTCGGGAACGCGACTGCGGCCACGCCGGCCGTGGCCAGCAACCACTTGATCTGCTCGCGGATGATCGGATCACCTCGGTGGAACCGAATCCAGACGGCAGCCAGGGCACCGCCGAACCCGATGGGCGCGGTGAGATCCGCGAAGTTGTTGAGCGCATCGAAGACTGGCACGAGGGCGGGGATCCCCAGGGGGTTGTCCAAACCAGTCTTCCCAACCTCACCGGGATACAACACCGCCGCGATCGTGATGGCGGCCATCGCCAGGATCGTGAGCCAGGCGACCCAGCGGAATCGCCGGGACGGGAGGTGGCCATCCGGGAAGATGAGCGGGATGCCGATCAGAGCAATGATCACCGGGTAGATATAGAAGGTGTCGGCAAGCAAGCCGGCCACAGCGGTGCCTGTCCAAATCGGCACGGACCCAGACCCGAGCTCCGAGTACGTCGACAGGGTCACGCCTGCGGTCAACATGATCCCCGAGGTCAGCAGCAGGGAGCCGATCCTATTGCCGGGCGCGCGGGTCATCAGAAGCGCGCCGACGAAGCCGCAGGCCACGACGATACTGAAGAAGAGTGCGTTCGCACTCACATCTAGCTTCGGATCCACCCCTGAGGCGACGATGAAGGTGGCCATTGCCACGAGCGCGACAAGCCACGGCCAGCGTCTCCGCCTCACCGCCCCGCCCCCCGCAGCCAGACGCTCATCGCGGTCGGTGCCATGACACCCCGGACGGTGGCATCGAGATCGGCGGTGACCGTGGCCAGGTCGACCTCATCGCGCAAGCGTTCGGACTGAACGCGGCACTCGTCCGCTCCCCGTCATAGCGGCTCCGATCGAACCGTCGATCGACCGCCCGCTGGACCCGCCGCCGCAACGGCTGGAACAGGGCGAACGCGAGCAACGTGGAACCGGCTACCGCAAGGGTCTCCCCACCGGTATCGGTCACCCCGGCCAGGATCGCCTCGAAGGCGATGACCGCACCGGCGAAGACGATCACCAGCACCCCGGTCACCAGGCCATAGCCGATCGTCCGGGACACGATCCGGTCGATCTCGTACAGCCGATAGCGCAGGATGGCTGTGCCGATCACCACCGGCAAGGCGAAGAAGACCAGGATGCCGACAATGTCGAAGGCGTTGGAGAGGTCCGGGGACACCTCGACCGTGAACAAGCTCCCTGCGAGGGCCAAGACACCCAAACCCGCCGTGGCCAGGGGCCACTTGACCTGCTGGCGCTCAACGGCGTTCCCATGTCGGAACCGGAGCCCGACGGCGATCATGGCGCCGCTGAAGCTCACGATCGTTGCGATCAGGACGAAGCCGTCGGTCGGCGTCGAGAGGAGCGCTCCTGAAGCCCAGGCGACCCCGTCAGCGATCGCGAGCCAGGCGACCCATCGGAAGCGTGGCGACGGCAGATGGCCGTCCGGGAACACGAGCGGGATCCCGATGAAGGCGATCGCGAACGGGTAGATGAACGTCGCGTCACCGATCGTTCGGGCGAGGCTGGCCGCGGGCCACGGCGGAGTGCGCAGGACCGCGAGATCCGAGTAGGTGCCGATGCTCACAGACACCACGAGCAGGGTTCCGGCGATGATCAGGAGTCCGCCGATCGGATTGTCGGGGACGCGCGAGCGCAACAACGCTCCAACAAGCACGAACGAGGCGATCCCAACCGCATACAGGAGGCCTGAAGCTCCGTCGAGGTTCGGGTCGACCACGCTCACGATCAAGATCGCCACGATGTCGACGATGGCGATCGCCCATGCGAGACGGCCCCGGCTCACCGGCGGTCCGCCCGGATCGCGCCGACCCTCACGACGAGGCCTGAGACGGCGAACGCCAGAGCGACCGACGGCGTTGGCGATGACCGCGGGGCGGCCGCCCGCGGGGCGGCCGCCCGCGGCGGGTTCACAGCGGCTTGACTCGATCCCATCTCGCGCATCATCCACATCCATCGTTCGGACATCGTTACGAGATCTGGCACCGGTCCAGTACCGTTACGCGGTGACCCGCCGAGCGAACACTCTCTCCATCCGCCTCCTCGGCCCACTGGAAGTGAGCGTGGATGGTCGTCCGATCTCGGTCGACACCCGCAAGGCCATGGCCATCGTGGCTCTCGTGGCTGCCGAGGGCCGCCCATTCGCGCGGGACGAACTCGCTGCGATGTTCTGGCCGGATGCGGACGATGAGTCTGCCCGCGGCGCGCTACGCCGAACGCTTTCGGCACTCAGGTCCGCCGTCGGCGACCCTGGTCTCATCATCGAGCGGACGCGGGTCGCCATCGACGTTGCGAGAACTGATGTCGATCTGTCTTCGGTCGAGCGACTCGCGACGTCCGAACGGATCTCCGACCTCGAGTCGGCCGTGGGGCTCATCCGCGGACCGTTCCTGGCGGGGTTCGCGCTGCGTGACAGCCCGGCGTTCGACGATTGGCAGGCGGCCACGGCCGCCCGGACGGAGCGCCTGTTCGGCAACCTCTACGAGCGGCTCGCGGCCGCCCGCTTCTCGGGCGGCGACGTCAACGGGGCGATCGAGGCAGCCCGACGCCGGGTCGATCTCGACCCGCTCGACGAGCTCGGCCAGCGACGCCTCATCGAGTTACTCGCGCTCGCCGGCGATCGGACGGGGGCGATCCGCCAGTATCGGGAGCTCGTGGCCCTGTTCGACCGCGAGCTCGGTGTGGCCCCATTGCGGGAAACGAGCGAGCTGTACGACTCGGTCCGCGAAGGGCGCCTGACCGACGAGCGATCGCGAGTCGTCGTCGCCACGTCGGCCGAGGCGAGCGTTGCCAGCGACGGGAGTGCGATCCCGGCAGCCACTGTCACGCCGATCATCGGCCGTGAGCGGGAACTCTCGATGATCCGATCGGCATGGAACGGAGCCGTGGTCGATGGTCGGATCGTCATGCTCGAAGGCGAGGTCGGCATCGGCAAGACCCGCCTTGGCGATGCTGCCGCGGCCACGATCCGCGCCGGCGGCAGCAACGTGCTGGCCGCCCGTGGGTACCAGGGGGAAGGCGCGATCGCCTACGGTCCGATCGCACAGCTCCTCCAGGCGGGCATCGCCGACCCCGATGGGCTGAAGCGGCTCGCCTCGCTCGACCCGACCGCCCGGGGGGAGTTGGGCCGCCTGATCAGTCTGCCGGCTCCGCTCCGGGTCGGGGGTGCGACTGGTGCGAGCAGCGTCGATCGCGCCAGCGCCAAGGTCCGTCTGCTCGATGCGATCGTGGTGGCGCTCTCGGTCCTCGTCAGCGGGCAAACGCCCGGGCTGATCTGGATCGACGACCTCCACCTGGCGGACGATCCGACCCGCGAAGCGATCGAATACCTCGCCCATCGTCTGGCCGGTCGCCCGATGCTCCTCCTCGTCGCATGGCGACGCGAAGACCTGACTGCTGGCGGCGAGGCCACGGCAGCGGACCTGGCCAGCCTGCCGTCTTCGACCCACATCACGCTCGGGCGCCTCGAACGGAACGACATCGCGGCGATGCTCCGAGCGACGCGACCGGACGAAGATCCAGCGGATGACCTGATCGATGCGCTCGCCGCGGATTCGGAGGGGGTGCCGCTGCATGTGGTCGCAGCGCTCGCCAGCGCCGACCCCACGAGCGGCTCGATGCCCCGAGGGATCAACGCGCTGTTGCGTGAACGGGTCGGCTCCGTGAGTGAGACGGCCGCGCAGATCCTCACGGCGGCGGCCGTGATCGGCCGGTCGTTCGATCTCGCGACGGTCCGGGCCGCTAGTGGTCGGTCGGAAGAGGAGACCGTGGAAGCGATGGACGAGGTCGTCCGGCGCGGCCTCGTTCGCGAGATGCCTGAAGGCGCCGCGCTGTCCGTTCGGTACGACTTCGCCCATGGCCGGATCCGCGACGTCGTGTACGAGGCAACCAGCCAGGCGCGTCGGCGGTTGCTGCATCGCCGGATCGCCGAGGCGTTGCGCCTCAGCCATGGTGTCTCGAGCCTGGACGATCTTGCCCGACACGCCCTGATCGCCCGACACGAACGAGCCGCAGGGCGGCCCGAGGAAGCCGCCGAGGCATTCGTCGAGGCGGCGGACCGGGCGGAGGCGGTCTTCGCCAATCAGGAGGCGATCGACTTCCTGGCGGCGGCCATCGCGCTCGGCTACGTCGGTCGCCCGCTGCTGCATGCGAGGATCGGCGAGCTCCACGCCCGCCTCGGGGAGTACCCGGCTGCGATCACCGCACTCGAGACCGCGGCCGCCCTCGCCCAAGGGACCGATCTGCCCGAGATCGAGATCACCCTCGGTCGCGTCCATCGTCGTCGCGGCGATCTCATGGCAGCGGCCAGCCACCTCGATGCGGTCCTGGCGACCGGAGCCATCCCTGACGTCCTGCGGGCGGCTGCCCTCGCCGAGAGGACGGTCGTGGCGCTTCGGGCCGGCGAACTCGATTCCGCCGCGACGCTGTCTGCCGAGGCACTCGCCGCCGCCGATCGTGTCGGTGATCCGCATCTGCGCGGCCGGGCGGAGCGCCTGGTCGGTTTGGTGGCCCAGGCGCGAGGCGATCTGGCGGGTGCCCGGGATGCGCTCGAGCGAAGCCTCCAGCTCGCAGCAGACGATCCGGACCCGACCGCCTGGATCGCTGCGAACGCTGCCATGAGCCTCACGCTCGGGGCCGCCGGCGCAACGGACGACGCGGTAACGGACGCGACCCGCGCGATCGATGCGTGTCGACGGATCGGTGACCGGCACCTTGAGGCAGCGGTCGAGAACCACCTCGCCGACATCCTCCATGGCTCGGGCCGTCAGGAGGAGTCGATGGAGCACCTCAAGCGCGCCGTCGCGCTGTTCGCCGAGATCGGTGAGGGTGAACCGGAGCCCGATCCGGGGATCTGGACGTTCGCCGCCTGGTAGTGGTGTCCAGGACTGGATCTGGCCGGGGCGGCCCCTAGACGGATCCTCGGTCGAACCAGATCCGCTCGCCGGTGAAGCGTTCCGTCACCGGATCCCACGGGAACAGGATGATGACCTCCAGCGCGACCGCGAGGCCGGATGGAGGGACCCCCGCCCACGGCCCGGTGTTCGTGCCGGTCAGGGTCGCCACCTCGAACGCTCCCTGCGGTCCGATGACGATCTCCGACAGGGCGAAGGCATTGTCGGGAAAGGCCGCAAAGAGTTCCGTATAGAAGGCGCGGGCTCCGGCATGACCGTCCCAACGCTGGCCGGTCGGCACGATCTCGTAGACGCAATCCTCGGCGAGCGTCGCGATCAGCCCGTCGATGTCACGCGCGTCCTCCGCGATGGAGTGGCGGACCCACAGTCGCTTGATCCGGCGCAGCTCGGTCGGATCGAACGGACGGGCGAGCCGGCTCCGGACGGAGGGTCGAGGCGCCACGGACCGTCAGGCTCGGCCAGCGATCCGGGTCAGCGCGTCGATCGTCCGATCGACCTCCGTGACCGTGTTGTAGTGGACCAGCCCGAGGCGGAGGACGCCGCCCGCATCCGCCTTGCCCAGGCGCTCGATCAGCCCGGTCGCATAGAAGTCGCCATCCCAGGCGTAGATGCCGTCGCGCGCGAGGGCCTCGGCGGCGACCCGCGGCGGTACCCCATCGATCGAGACCGACACGGTCGGCACCCGGGCGTCAAAGCGGGAATCGTCGGTGATGCCGTGGATCGAGACGCCAGCGATCGTCACAAGCCCCTCGACCAGGCGGGTGACGAGCGTCCGTTCGTACGCGGCGATCGCGACCATGGCGGCGACCAGTTCGCGGCGTCGTTCGCTGGCGCTGGCAGCCCCCGGAGCCCCGGCCACATCGCCGTACTCGCGGCCCACGTCTCGCAGGTAGTCGGTAGCCGCGCAGGCGCCGGCGATCGACTCGAAGGACTGGGTCCCGGTCTCCCATCGGTCGTGGGCCGGCCGGACCTTGTAGGTCGGTAGTCGATCGAACGCGTCGGCTTTGCCATACAGGATGCCCAGGTGTGGCCCGAACCACTTGTAGGCGGAGCAGGCCAGGAAGTCCGTATCCAGCGCCTGGACATCGATCGGGCCATGGGGCGCGAAGGCCACGGCGTCGACGAAGGCGAGGGCGCCGACTTCATGCGCCCGGGCGACGATCTCCGCAACGGGGTTGATCGTGCCGACGGCGTTGCTGGCATAGCCGACGGCGACAAGTTTCGTCCGCGACGACAGTTTCGACTCCAGGTCCTCGAGATCGAGCGTGCAGTCGTCCAGATGGATGTCGACCGTGTGGACGGTCACCCCGCGGTCGGCGGCCATCGCCCGCCATGGGCTGACGTTGGCCTCGTGGTCCAGCGTCGTGACGACGATCTCGTCACCGGGGCCAAGCGTCGCGCCGATCGATCGACCGAGATGGAGGGTCAGGCTGGTCATGTTCTGGCCGAACTTGATCTCGTCAGGGCTGGCGGCCCCCACGAAGTCGGCGATCGCTGCGCGGGCCTCGCCCACGATCGCCACCGATGCCTGGCTCGTCGCGAATGCCCCGCCGTCGTTCGCGTTCGAATCGCGGTAGTAGCCGACGACCGCGTCGATGACGCGTTGCGGGACCTGCGTGCCGCCCGGCCCGTCGAGGAAGACGACCTCCTGCCCATCCTGCCGGCGGGCGAGCGCCGGGAACTCCGCTCGGAGCGCCTGAGGGTCGAATGTCCGGTGCAGCGTCATGAGCCGGAGCGTACTCCCTACGGCAGCCGGCCGAACCACACCGCCGACATCCCGGCCCCGACCAGGACCAGGACGAGCCCGGCCGCCACCAGTGCGTAGGTGACCTCCTGGCGCTCCTCCGTGTACCCGACCCGGGACTCGAGATGGTCGTAGACGCTGGCGAGGTCCTGGGCGGTCGGCGCATCGAACGCGGTCCCGCCAGTCGTATCGGCGATCGCCTGGAGCGTCTGGGTGTCGGGCGGGACGTCCAGGGTCACGATCTGTCCGAAATCGTTGCGGACCTGGACGGTGCCACTGGGCGTACCGAGCGCGATCGTGTAGATCGGGACGCCGAGGGTCCTGGCCCGGTTCGCGGCATCGAGCGGTTCGGTCTGGCCGGTCGAATTCGCCCCGTCCGACAGGAGGATCGCGGCGACGAGTGGCTGCCCGGACGGCTGATCGGCCGGGGAGCCCGGCACGGGCGATGTTCCGGGTGTGGCGGCCGGCGTCGGCGTGGCCGACGTGTCCGGTGTTTCCGCCCCCTGTGCCTGGATCCGCTCGGCGACGTCGAGGACCTGCATGAGCGCATCGCCCATGGCCGTTCCGTCACGGGCGGTCAGCCCGTCGATCGCGGCCTTGAGCTGTTCGCGGTCGCTGGTCGGGCTGACCAGGGTGGTCGGCTCCGAGGCGAACGACACGATCCCGACCCGGATGTTGTCCGGCAGCTGATCGATGAACGAGAGCGCGGCGGCCTTGGCGGCATCGAGTCGGGTCGGCGAGACATCGGTCGCGCGCATCGAGCCCGAGACATCCATCGCCAGGATGACCGTGGCGTCCTCGCGCGGCACCTGGACGACCATCGTCGGCCGGGCGAGCCCGATCAGGAGCGCGGCGATCGCGCCCAGGTAGAGCAGGGGTGGGAGATGCCGTCGCCAGGCGGGTCGCTTCGCAGCCAGGTTGGCGAGGAGGTCCAGATTGGTGAACCGGACCGCATACCGCGTCCGGCGACGCTGCGCCCAGAGGTAGAAGGCCACCGCGATCGGGATCAGCAGCAGGCCGAGGAGGAGGAGTTCTGGTTGAAGGAAGGTCATGCCGTTCGTCCTGTGCGTTCTGGATTGCGGGTGAAGCCCTGGGCGAGGGTCGGGAGCCACGGCCCGTCGGTCGATACCCGGAGGTGACGGACGGCCAGTCGGCGGAAGGCGCGGGAGAGTGACGTGCGATCCTCGGTCGCCGCCTCGTCGAAGGCAGCTCGGAGCCGATGATCACCGGTGTCCACGCGGAGTGATCGGCCCGTCTCCGGATCGACCAGGGTCAGCTCGCCGACATCGACGAGCTGGTCCTCCCGCGGATCCACGATCTCGAGTGCGACGACCGAATGCCGTCCCGCGATCTCTGTGAGGGCCGGGATCCAGTCACGTGGGCCGCGGAAGTCGGACACGACGATCACGACGCCGGGGGTCGTCCGGATCGCGCCGACGAGCGCGAGCGCCCGGGCCGGCGAGGTGGGTCCGTGGCCCTCCTCGGGTGGCTCCGTGGCGACGGCCCGCAACAGTCCGAGCATGCCCAGGCGGCCTCCGGCGGGCGGCGTGACCGTCTCTCGACCGGCGCCGAAGGTGACGATGCCGAGTCGATTGCCCCGGCGGGCCGCGAACCGACCGACGACGAGCGCCACACCCTCAGCGACATCGGTCTTCCGTCGATCGTGCGTGCCGAAGTGCATCGATGGGGAGTGATCCAGCAGCAGCCACGCGGTGACCTGTCGATCCGGCACGTCCTCGCGGACCTGTGGGACCAGCGTCCTGGCAGTGGCGTTCCAGTCGATCCTGCGGACGTCATCGCCGGGCTCGTACGGACGGATCCGGTCGAGCTCCATGCCCGCGCCGTGCCCGACCCCGAGGTGGTCGCCGCTCATCTGGCCACCGACCCGACGGTCCAGGCTGAGCTCGAGTTGACGGACGAGCCGGTCGGCGATGGGGCCGGGTCCGGGTCGGGCCGGAGTCCGTTCGCGACCGATGATGCGGGCGAGGTCCGAAGCCGGGCGCGCGGCGGGGGTAGCGACCGTCACGCAGTCGGCTCCATCGCCATCTCCAGGCGCGGTGCCGGGACGAGCTGGAGGACTCGCTGGATGACCGCGTCCGGCGTGATCCCGTCGGCCAGGGCGCTGTAGCTCATCACCAGTCGATGGCGAAGGACATCGGGCGCGAGGGCGCTGATGTCCGACGGCAGGACGTAGCGGCGGCCATGGAGCAGGGCCATGGCTCGAGCACCGTGGATGAGGTTGATCGAGCCTCGCGGGCTCGCCCCGTAGGAGACGTAGCTTTCGAGTTCGGGCGCGCCCCAATAGGTCAATTTGCGGGTCGCCTCGACGAGGCCGACCGCATAGCTGATCAGTCGCGGGTCGACGTACACCTCCGACACCGTCTGCTGGAGCCGGAGCAGGCCGGCCGGATCGAGGATCTCGCGAGACGGCGCGGGCGGGACGAGGGATCGAGCCACGATCTGCGCCTCGTCGGTCGGGTTCGGGTAGTCGAGCAGGATCTTGAGCATGAACCGATCCACCTGGGCCTCGGGCAGCGGGTAGGTCCCCTCCGCCTCGATCGGGTTCTCCGTGGCCAGGACGAGGAATGGGGTCGGGACCTTGAACGTCTCGTGGCCGATCGTGACCTGGTGCTCCTGCATGACCTCGAGGAGAGCGGACTGGACCTTGGCCGGGGCCCGGTTGATCTCGTCGGCGAGCAGGAAGTTGGCGAAGACGGGGCCGGGCTCGACTTCGAAGCCGCCCTGATCGGGACGGTAGATCCGGGTCCCGACGAGGTCGGACGGCATGAGATCCGGGGTGAACTGGATCCGCTTGAACGTGCCGCCGAGGATGTCGGCCAGGGTTTTGATCGTCAGTGTCTTGGCCAGACCCGGGACGCCTTCAAGCAGGAGGTGGCCGCCGCTCAGCAGGCCCACCAGGATCCGCTCGAGCATCTCGTCCTGCCCGACGATGATGCGCCGGATCTCGAACATGATCGCTTCGGCGGTGGCGCGCGGATCGGCCGGGTCGGGGAGCGCCCGAAGGTCGGTCTGGGAAGGCTTGGCGGTCGAGGACGAGTCGGTCATGAATGTCTCCGAGGTGCGTTGAGGGCGTCGACACGCAGGTAAGCGTGTGGGTGTTCCTCGACGTTCGCGGAGTTTTCTGAGGGTTTCCTGAGAATGTCCAGCGACGCGGCTAACGTTTCGAAACCTTGCGGGGCGCGTGCGGTTCGTGTCGTTCGCGACATGGCAAGACGTCCGGCCCGCGACCTGACAACACGTCCGGCCCGCAGCCTGACAACACGTCGGGCCCGCAGCCTGACAACACGTCCGGCCCGCAGCCTGGCGAGATGTTCACCCGGAGAACGTTATGGGTGATTGGCCGGGGTGTCAGCGGTGCGGAGTGGAGTCGGATCCCGTTGCCCACGCTCGAAACCGCACCATGGTCGGCCCCGAGACCGCGCCGGTGGCCCGATGACTTGCCATACCGTTCTGTGGGTGGGATTTCTGCCAGGTTCGAGCTGGGCCTGCGTCGCACGCGAACCAGGCACGCGGCCCGGGCACGCGGCCAGGCGCCCAACCGGGCACGCGGCCCAGGCACGCGGCCAGGCGCCCAACCAGGCTCGCGGCCCAGGCACGCGGCCCAGGCGCCCAACCAGGCACGCGGCCCAGGCGCCCAACCAGGCACTCGGCCCAGGCGCGGCCGTCCCGACTAGTGTTCGGTGCCCCCGGTGAACGTCCAGCCATCGACCCGGATGGCGGGCACGACGACGCCACCCAGGAAGCCCTTGAGCGTCTTCCGGTCGCGCCCGACCGCGACGGTGCCGAGCATCGCGTCCAGGTAGCTCTGGGTGTAGCGCAGGTTCCGGACCGGTCCGACGATCTGGCCGCCCTCGACGAGGAACGTCCCGTCCCTGGTCATCCCGGTCACGATCGCGAGCTTCGGGTGGACCGGATTCGTGTAGTGGAACCGCGTCACCAGGAGGCCGCGGTCGAGGCCGCCGATGAGTTCGTCGCGTGACGCCGAACCGGCCTCCATGACCATGTTGAGCGGGAACGGGCCCCACGGGTTCGGGGCCGGCAGACCATGACCGGTGGACGGCACGCCCGCTCGAGCGGCGGTCTGGCTGTCATAGACCACGTCCCGGCAGACGCCCTGCTCGACGAGCGAGACGCGCTGCTTGGCCACGCCCTCGTAGTCGAACGCGAGCGGGAGACCGGCCGGATCGTGGCCATCGTCGCGGATCGTGACCAGGTCGCTGCCGATCCGGCGCCCGGGCTCGGCGAAGCTCCGACCCTCCTGGACCGCCAGCGCCGAGAAGCCGAGGTAGCCGAGGTAGTCGACGAGGTCGACGACGGCGTACTCCTCGAGAACGACCGGGTAATCGCCGGGTTCGATCGAGACGGCATTCGCGGACGCCCTGGCCTTGCCCGCCGCCTCGCGGCCGATCGCGGCGGCATCGATCGCCGCGGCATCGACCGCTGCGGTCTCGGCGTAGCCGGTCCCTCCGGCCGGGCCCATCGAGACCGTGATCAACTGTGACGTCGTCCGGGTCGAGGCCGCCCTGACGCCCCTGGAATTGGCGACCGCGATCGATTCGAGGCCGGTCGCGAAGGAGCCGTAGGCGGTGACCCCGGCGGCATCGGCTGCAGCGATGACCGCGCGGGCGGCTTCGGCACGGAACTCCGGGCTGGCCCCGGCGGTCGCTCGGCTGTAGCCCGCCGGCACGTCGCGGATCTCGGTCGGTCCGGGCAGCCCACCCCAATCGTCAAGCTCCTCGACGACACGCGCGATCGCGGTCGCGGACTCGGCGAGTCGCCGGAGGCCGTCGGCGTCGGTCCGTCCGGAGGAAGCGACCCCGACCCGCTTGCCGACGACCACACGCAAGTTGATCGCGACGTTCGTCTCGGCGACGTTCTGGTGGATCTCGCTGTTGGCGAAACGGGTCAGCGCCTGGTCGTCCGCCATGACCAACGCCTCGGCTTCCGTGACGCCATCGCGGAGCGCCGCCGTCAGTGCGGCCTGTGCCAGCGCGAGCGCGTCCTGGGCTCGGTCGTCGTGCATCGCCCTAGCGTCCGTTTACCACTTGCCGACACCGACCTGGACGTTCCGGAATCGTGCACCCGGTACGGCGTGACCGACATGGCCGGTCTGGCCCGGTTCGCCCTTGCCGCAATTGGGTGTGCCGAGCATGACGTAGCTCGACTCGTCGCCGACCGCGTCACATGAACGCCAGAATTCGTAGGTGATCCCGGTGTAGGTCGGGTTCTTGAACAGCCGTCCCTTCTTCCCGCCCTTGATCTCGTAGGCGACCTCCGTCGCGAACTGGAAGTTCAGTCGGCGGTCATCGATGGACCAGGAGCGGTTGGAGGCGAGGTACAGGCCATCGTCCGTATCGGTCACGATGTCATCGAGGCTCATCCCCGGTTTCGGCAGCAGATTGATGTTGGTCATCCGGATGAGTGGGATCCGGTTCCAGCCATCGGCCCGCATCGCCCCGCCGCTCTGCCGCCCGATCCGCGGCGCGGTCTCGCGACTGGACAGGTAGCCGACGAGGATGCCGTTCTGGATGAGCGGGACCGACTGAGCGGCGACACCTTCGTCGTCCCAGCCGAACGTGCCCATCCCACCGGGCGCGGTCGCATCGGCCACGATGTCGATCAGGTCCGAGCCGTAGCGGAAGCCTTCGTCGAGTTTGTCGGTCGTCAGGAAGCTCGTTCCGGCATACGACGCCTCGGTCCCGAAGACGCGATCCAGTTCGGTCGGGTGCCCGCACGATTCGTGGACCTGGAGATAGAGCTGACTCGGGTCGAGCACGATCGTGTACCGCCCGGATGGGCACTGCGGCGCGGTCAGCAATTCGACCGCCTCGGAGGCAAGCGGTTCCGCCCGATCGGCCAGGCGAAGACTCCGGATGTACTCGTAGCCGGCCGCCTGCCAGCCACCGCCCGAGTCGGGGTAACTCCGGCGCTGATGCTCGTCGCCATCGACGGCGTTGGCCTCGATCGCGGCCCCGACGTGGGTGATCGTCTGCTCGGTCAGGCTGCCGTCCGTGGCCGCGAAGGTCTTCCACTCGCGCTGGGCGGCATAGCTCGATTCGGTGAAGGCGATCCCCTTGACCGCGGCGGTGGCCTGGTCGGCGGCAAGGAGGTCGGCGATCTTGGTCTCGAGCGGGACCGCGAACGGGTCGACCTCGATCGGCGTTTCGTACGTCCCGTGGGCCGGCGGACGGTCGTCCAGGATCACCTGGTTGCGGAGGGCCGTGGCGCTCGCTCGGGCGATCCGGACGGCCTCGGCGGCGACCCGATCGGCCTCTGCCGTGGTCAGGATGTGCGACGCGGCAAACCCCCACGCCCCGTCGACGAGGACTCTGACCCCGAACCCTTCGGTCTCACCGGAGGCGACGCCCTCGACCCGGCCGGTCTTGATGGCGATGCTCTCCTCGAGCCGGCGGACGACCCGGATGTCGGCATAGGCGGCCCCCCGCGATGAAGCGGTGTCGAGGGCGCGTTCCGTCAGGTCTCGCATGCGTCGCGGAGCCTAGCAGAGCGCCGATATCCTCGGCTCAGAGCGTCGTCCCGGTGACGGCTTGTGCCATCAGGTAGCACCCGAATCCGAGCACCAGGACGGCTGCCGCGAGCGGGACGAATTCGCTGGCTCGACCGAGTCCTGGGCCGACCGGGAGCCGGGCGAGGCGTCCTCGAGCCATCACGATCCCGGATCCGATGCCGGCGAGCACGACCGCCATCCCGAGCCCGAAGGCCACGACGAGGGCGAACCCGAACGCCGGCCGACCCGCGGCGATCGATCCCAGCAGGATGAGGAGCGCACTCGTCGACGGGACGATGCCGCCGGCCAGCCCAAGGGCGAACAGGCCGCGCCACGAGATGGTCGGCGCGCCCGGTATCGGGTGGGTGTGTCCACCACCAGCGTGAGGATGTCCCGCGGCGGACGCATCGGCCCTCGCCCTCCGCGAGCTCCACCGGCGCCGACCTTCCGCGAGCAGCATCCAGCCGCCGATGAGGATGATCGAGATCGCTGCCACGCGCGGGGCGGCGGTCGCCACGATGTCCGCCGGCAGGACACCCTGGGCGCCGACCACGAGCGCGGCCAGGATCAGGATCCCCAGGGTATGGGCGAAGGTGACGGACAGACCGAGCCCGGCGGCATGGATGGGCCGCCCACTGGATCCGACCAGGTATGCCGCCATGAGCGTCTTGCCATGGCCGGGCGTCAAGGCGTGGCCGGCGCCGAGCACCGCCGCGGTCAGGATCGACGCGAGCAGGACGAACGGCGACAGATCCGCCGATCGGAAGATGGTCGGCAGGTCGTCGATCGAGACGCCACCTGGGACCGCGCCGGTCGCCCCGATGACCGCCGCCGCCGCCGATGCGCTCGGTCGCGGCGTCTCGGCGGTGTGGCCCTGCGGCGCCGCCGTCGGTTCCGGGATCACGGGTCGCGCGTCCGGGACGGCAGGGACTGGTGCGAAGGGTCCACCGGGCGTGACGGTCAGAGCGACATCGGTGTCGTGGAGGGCGCTCGCCAGCAGGTTCGTCGGGTAGTGGGTCAATCGGTCCGATGGGCTGGTCGATCGCAACGGCCCAGCCACCCCGGCGACCGTCACGCCTGAAGCGCCGACCACGATCTCACGCCAGCCGAGTCGATCCGAGGCGAACGCATCGGTGAAGGTCAGCCGCGCCCCGGGGTCGAACCCACCGACCGGGTGCACTTCGAACTCGCAGACCATCCGCATCGTCGACAGACCGCCGACGCCGGGCGGGAAGCTCAGACCGGCCGCTGCCAGGTCCAGGCTCTGGCGCACGCCGTCGATCTCGAGTCGGAGGTCGGGAGCGAGGGCGGCGCAGGCGGTCAGGCGACCGGCATCGGTCTCCGCATCTGATACCTCGCCATCGCCGTCCAGGTCGAACCCGAGCCGAGCCTGGAAGGTCGGGATCTCTGCCTGGTCGATGACCACATCGAGGAGGATCCGATCGGGCTCGACACGGACCCCGGCGTAGTGGTTCACGGTGAAGTTGCCCAACGGGTGGGCGGACACGACGGCCGGGACAAGGAACAGCAGGGCGAGGGCCGGCCCGGCGAGGGCAAGCCGTCGCCGACCAGTGATCGATATCCTGCGATCCGACAGCACGGGCGTATCTTCGGCCAAGTGGCGATCGGCCGGTGCCGACGGGTCGGCTACACTCGATCAGTGACTCGCCCTGGCACGCCGTCCCGCGGCTGGTTCATCACCATCGAAGGACCGGAGGGCGCCGGGAAGACGACGCAGGCGACGGCACTGGCTGCGCACTTCGAGCGGATCGGCCTCGACGTCCATGTGACTCGGGAACCGGGCGGGACATGGCTCGGTGAACGGATCCGCGAGGTCATCCTGGCCAGGACCGATGCAGCAGCCGCGACCGACCCATTGACCGACGCCCTCCTGTTCAGCGCAGCCCGCCGGCAGCTCGTGACCGAGGTGATCCGTCCATCACTTGCGGCCGGCCGGACCGTCCTGTGCGCCCGGTTCGCCGACTCCACCCTGGCCTACCAGGGGTACGGCGCCGGGATCCCGCTCGCCGAGCTGCGCCTGCTCGAAGCCGCCGCGACGGACGGTCTGCGGCCCGATCTGACGATCCTGCTCGACCTGCCCGTCGAGGATGGCCTCGCCCGAAAGGCGCCCGACGACGTGACTCGGTTCGAGGCTGAATTCGATCTGGCATTCCACCGTCGCGTGCGCGCCGGGTTCCTCGAGTTGGCTGTCGCCGAACCCGACCGGTTCGTGGTGATCGACGCTGCGGCCTCGGCGGACCTTGTGGCTGCTGCCGCTGCTGCCGCCGTCGACGGGCTGGTGGGTTAGGCGTCCGCGCCCAACGCGGAGCCGACCTTGCCACGGCCGTCGCTTCGGGCTCGCTCCAGGCCAGCTGTCGCCGCCGCGATGAGCGCCTGGGCGTCCGCCCCGTCGGCGGGGAAGCGAGCGACCCCGGCCGATACGGTGATCGGCCGGCCGGCCACCGCCGGCAGCGCCGCGATCCCGGCCAGGACTCGCTCGGCGACGACGGTCCCGGCCGCGCCGGGCGCGATCAGGACGAATTCGTCCCCGCCGATCCGACCGACGGTGTCGACAAGCCTGACCGATTCGGCGAGGACCGCAGCGACCCGGCGGAGGACGTCGTCGCCGGCGTCGTGGCCGCCTTCGAGGTTGGTCGCCTGGAAGTCGTCGACGTCGAGGATGGCGAACGACACCTCGCCGCCCTGCCGTGCAGCGCGGGCGAGTTCGGTCTCGAGGATGCGACCGACCGTCCGCTCGTTGGCCAGGCCGGTCAGCGGATCGGTGTGCGCCATCCGCTCGAACCATTCGGACCGTTCGGCCGCGGTGGATGCGAGTCGCGCCCGATCGATGGCGATCGCCGCGAGTGAGGCGATGGCGGTCAGCAGCTCGCGCTCCGGGTCGTCGAGGGTTCTAGGCCCTGGCCAGCCGAGGCCGAGCGACCCGATCGAAGCCTCCACACCGCCGGTCGTCACCATCAACGGAAGGTAGGCGCCGACGAAGGCGGCGCCGTCCGGCGTGGTCGCCGCTCGGTCGAAGGTCGTCTCGCGCAGCATGGCTGCGGTCGCGAACGGATGGGCGGGATCGCCGATCTCATCCGACAGGCGACTGACGGCCGATGCGTCCATCCCGCTGGAGGCCATGATCTGGAGGCCCTGCCGGTCGGGATCGGAGACGACGATGGCGGCCATCGCGGATCGTGTCGCGCCGACCGCGGTTGCCAGGATCCCGTCGAGGATCACTTCGAGATCGACCCCTGTCGCGAGAGCCTCGATGGCCGCGGAGATGGCAAGCCTGGGATCGCTGGGTTGTCGGTCGTCGGGCACGGCGGACTCCTGCGCTAGGTAGGGGACGCATCGTACACCGCGACGGCCACGCCTCGACCGCCGCGAGGGCCATGCATTGACCCGGGACACGCTCGGCGTCGATACTCCGCCCGTGAAGCTTGTCGTTGCCATCGTCCACAGCGAGGACGCCGGCGCTCTCGTCACTGCCCTGCTCGACAAGGAATTCCGGGCGACCCGTCTCCAGAGCTCGGGCGGGTTCCTGAAGCAATCCAACGCGACGATCATCCTCGGCGTGGAGGACGGTGACGTCGACGAGGTGATCGGCATCGTCCGGGCGAACTGCACCTCCCGCACCCAGGTCATGAACCCGATGCCGCCGATCATGGAACCTGGCGAGTTCTTCATGCCGTATCCGCTCGAGGTGGAGGTCGGCGGCGCGACGGTCTTCGTCATGCCGGTCGAACGCTTCGAGCGACTGTGACCCGCCACATCGAACGACCGGACCCGCCCGCAGGTTCGATGCGATGAGCCCGTTCCGACCGGATATCGTCGATTGCTGGGTCTTCCGGGTCGGGCTGACCGCCCGTGACGTGGAGCGTCCCGAGATCCTCCTGCTGCGCCGGGCGCCCGGACGGATCCTGCCCGGCCTGTGGCAGTGCGTGTCCGGCACGCTCGAACCGGGAGAACGCGTGACGGCCGGCGCGCTCCGGGAACTCCGGGAGGAGACCGGGTTCGGACCCGATGCGATCGAGGCGTTCTACGATCTCGACCTGGTCAACCAGTTCCATGAGCCGTCCTACGACGCGATCGTGACCGCAGCCGTCTTCGCCGTTCGCCTCCGTCCCGAGGCTGAGGCACACCTGTCCGCCGAGCATGACGATCTCCGCTGGCACGATCTGGACGAGGCGCATCAACAGGTGATCTGGCCCGGCTACCGGACGGCCATCGAGCGGATCCGGGACGACCTGTCGGAGCCGGAGCGAGCCGCCTGGTTCGAGCTCACCCTGTCGGGCGACCGGGCCGAATCCGACCACCGGTCGCCGAAGCTGACGCGCTGGTAGACTCGGCGGAGGGCCGGCAGCCCTCGTGAGGCGGCACAGGAGGGCCACGTGATCGACCGAAGCGCAGCGCCAATGAACCCGGGGATCGCGACGGCCGCCTTGCGCCGGGTCTTCCATTCGAAGGTGGACACGATCCGTCCGACCTACGGGTTCGACGACGTCTCGCTCGCCCCGGGCACCGACACGATCGAGCCCAGTGACGTCGAGCTGTCCCAGTCGTTCGCCGGCATCGAGCTCCGGGTCCCGATCCTCGCCTCGGCGATGGACGCCGTCGTGGATCCGGCCTTCGCGGGCGTGCTCGCCGGGCTCGGTGGTCTGGCGATCCTGAACCTCGAGGGCGTCCAGACGCGCTACGACGAGCCCGACACGATCCTCCAGCGGATCGCGACCGCCGCCGACGCCGATGTCCAGGCCGTCCTCGCCGAGGTGTACCAGCAGCCGATCCGCGAAGGACTCATCGCTCGGCGGCTGGACGAGATCCACCAGCTCGGGTCGCCGGCGGCGGTCGCCGCGACGCCCGGGGTCGCCCGCCGGTTCGGGTCGTACTGCGCCGACCATGGCGCGGACCTGTTCCTGGTCCAGAGCCAGGTCTCGTCGGCGCGTCACATCGCCACCGAGTACGAGCCGCTGTCGCTCGCGGACTTCGCGCGCGAGCTGCCCATCCCGGTGGCTGTCGGCAACACGACCAACGCCGAGGCGGCGTTCGCCTTGATGGAGCAGGGAGCCGCCGCGGTGTTCGTCGGCGTCGGCCCTGGCGCCGCCTGCACGACCCGTGAGGTCCTCGGGATCGGGGTCCCGCAGGTCACCGCGATCAGCGACGTCGCCGCCGCCCGCGACGCCTATTTCGCCGAGACGGGCCGCTACGTCCCGGTCGTCGCGGACGGCGGGATGCGCCGGGGTGGCGAGTTGGCCAAGGCCATCGCGGCAGGGGCCGATGCGTTGATGATCGGTTCGCCACTGGCGCGAGCCGAGGAAGCTCCCGGCCGGGGTATGAACTGGGGGATGGCGGCACCCGTCGCCGACCCTCCCGCGCGGGACCCGGATCAAGGTCGGGACGGTCGGGTCGCTGGAGCGCATCCTGTTCGGCCCCGCCCACGTGACCGATGGATCGGAGAACCTGGTCGGCGCCCTGCGCCAGTCGATGGCTGCGCTGGGGGCCCGATCGATCCGCGACATGCAGCGGGTCGAGATGGTCTACGCGCCGTCCACCCAGACCGAAGGCAAGTCCTGGCAGCGGAGCCGCTGATCCCTTCCGATCAGGAGGCGATGGATGCCGAGCTCGTCGCGTCCGGCCGATATGCCCGGATCGAGACTCGCGGTCGCCGGTCCGGCACGGTGCGCACCGTGACCGTCGGATACGTGGACGATCCGGCCGCGCCGTCGAGCGCGATCCTCGTCGCTTCCGGGGCGTCGGACAGCGCCTGGGCCGCCAACCTGGTCGAGGATCCCGCCTGCCGGGTCACGATCGGTTCGCGCGCGTTCGATGGCGTCGCCGAACTCCTCGAGCGGGCCGACCACGGGCGGGCGGTCGCGGCGCTGATCATCCACTATGGGACGCCGGCGGAGAGCCTGGGCAGCGGTCCGAGCTTCCGGATCCGGCTGGCCCCCGACACGAGCCGGCCACGATGACGATCTCGGTCGAGATCGAGACGACGATCGCACGCCCGCCGACAGATGTCTTCACGGCCCTGACCGATGTCGAGCGCTGGCCGGCCTGGCTGATCGCCTCCGGGATCACCGGCGTGGAACGACTCGACGCCGGGCCGATCGCCGCCGGGTCACGGCTGCGGATCTCCCAGACGGTCGCCGGACGATCGACCCTGCTCGACGGTGCGGTGACCGTTCTGGCGACCGATGCGGCCTTCGGCCTCCGGGGCCGGGACGTCGACGGCGTGACGATCGAGATCGATGCCGTGCTCGTCGCCGATGGGTTGGCGGAGGACGGGCCAAGGACCCGGCTTCGCTGGTCGGTCCGGGTCGGCCTGCCGTTGCGCTATCGGATGTTCGAATCGATGGTCGCGCCACAGGCCCGGCGCGCGGCTGCCCTCGACCTCGAGGCGCTCAGGTTCCGGCTCGAGCGATGACCAGCGACGGACCGACTCTGTACGAGCGAGCCGGCGGGACGACGTTCTTCGAGCGGCTCGTCAGTCGGTTCTACGACGGCGTCGCCGACGACGAGGCGATCCGGCCGTTGTATCCGGAGCCCGATCTGGCCGGGGCGCGACATCGTCTGACCCTCTTCCTGATCCAGTACTGGGGCGGCCCGTCGACCTACGACCAGGAGCGTGGTCACCCGCGGCTGCGGATGCGTCATGCGCCGTTCGCGATCGGTCCGGGCGAGCGCGATCGATGGCTCGTCCACATGCGGGCGGCGATCGCCGAGCTCGGACCTGAGGCCGACGTCGCGACCGAGCTGGATGCGTACTTCGCGATGGCGGCGGAGGCGATGCGCAACCGTGGCTGAGCCAGGCTCGCAGGGTACCCGGTGGATCGCCCGGTGCCCGGGGGTCGTCCCGTACACTGGCGTCCTGAACGCAGGGGAGGGCGGCATCGACCGATGACCGAGGCGACCGACACGACAGGGGAACCCGCTCCCGGGAGCGGCGAGGGGACGGACGATCCCGTGCCCGACGAGTCCAGACAACGGGGCAAGACCGTCCACGGGGAGCAGGCCAATGCCGGACATCGCGTCCTGGCCCCCGATGACGCCGAGGTCGAGGTCTATCTCGAGACCGCCCTGAAGGCACCGTCACCCGCCCGCTCGCCCGATGATCGGCCGGCTGGCGCGACGACCACGCCGACGGTCGCCGTCCTCGATTTCGGTAGCCAGTTCGCGCAGCTGATCGCGCGCCGTGTCCGCGAACTCGACGTCTATTCCGAGCTACTGCCGCACGACACGCCGCTGGCGGAGCTCGAACGGCGCGGCACTCGAGCCATCATCCTGTCTGGCGGACCGATGTCGGTCTACGACCCCGATGCGCCCCGTCCGGATCCGGCCATCTGGTCGGGCCGGATACCGGTCCTCGGGATCTGCTACGGGGCCCAGCTGATGGCGCTCGAATTCGGCGGTGACGTGCTCCCGGCCGACCGGCGCGAGTACGGTCCGGCGAACGTCACGATCACGGCCGAGGACGGCCTGTTCACCGATCTCGATCGCGACCAGCCGGTCTGGATGAGCCATGGGGACTCGATCACCCGCCTGCCCGAGGGGTTCCACGCGACCGCGCAGTCCGATTCCTCGCCGTACGCCGGGCTGGCCGCGCCGGACCGCGACCTGTATGGGATCCAGTTCCATCCGGAAGTCGTCCACACGCCTCGCGGCCGTCAGGTCCTCCGCAACTTCGTCGTGGGGATCGCCGGGATCGACCCGACCTGGACGGCCGCCAACTTCATCGATACCACGGTCGCCGGGATCCGTGAGCGTGTCGACGGCCATGCCGCCAGGACGGGTTCGGACGGCCTCGTCATCTGCGCCCTGTCCGGCGGGGTCGATTCGGCCGTCGCCGCGGCCCTCGTCCACCGCGCCGTCGGTGATCGGCTGACCTGCATCTACGTGGATCACGGCTTGATGCGCAAGAAGGAGTCCGAACTGCTCCGGGTGACCTTCGAGCGCGATCTCGGGATGAACCTGGTGATGGTCGACGCTCGCGAGCGGTTCCTCGCCCGGCTGGCCGGCGTGGAGGATCCGGAAGAGAAGCGGCGGATCATCGGCGATGAATTCATCCGGGTCTTCGAGGAGGAAGCCGCCAGGCTCGGCAGCATCGACTTCCTGACCCAGGGGACGCTCTACCCCGACGTTATCGAGTCGGCCACGTCCGAGACCAAGACCGCCCAGAAGATCAAGACCCATCACAACGTCGGCGGCCTTCCGGCCGACCTTCGGTTCCAGTTGATCGAACCACTTCGTTACTTGTTCAAGGACGAAGTCCGCAAGGTCGGCCTGGAGCTGGGGTTGCCCGAAGCGATGGTCCTTCGGCAACCGTTCCCGGGCCCGGGCCTGGCGATCCGGATCATCGGGGAGGTGACCGCCGCCCGCCTCGACACGTTGCGCGAGGCGGACTGGATCGTCATCGATGAGATCAAGGGCGCCGGGCTGTACCGAAGTCTGTGGCAGTCCTTCGCGATCCTCACCCCGGTCCGCTCGGTCGGGGTCATGGGTGATGGGCGGACGTATGCCAACGTCGTCGCCATCCGGGCGGTCACCAGCGAGGACGGCATGACCGCCGATTGGGCCAAGCTGCCGTATGACGTGCTGGGCAAGATCTCCTCGCGGATCGTCAACGAAGTCCCGGGTGTGAACCGTGTGGTGTACGACATCAGTTCGAAGCCGCCGGCGACGATCGAATGGGAGTGACCGTCCTGCCCGTCCCATGACGGATGGGCCATCGTCAGCGCGCGGCGACGCGGTACGATTTCGCCCATGGCCCAATCGACCCAGTCTTCCGACCGATCCCCGGACCTGGTCTGCTCGTGGTGCTCCGCGACCCTTGAGCCGACGATGGCGGATTGTCCATCGTGTGGTGCGCAACTCATCCCGACCGACGAATCGGATATGCCCGGGCTGACCAGCGTGGACGTGCGCGCCACGCGCCCCGAGATCAAGGCGCGACCTCGGAGTCGGCTGCTGTCGTGGATCAGCGGAGACTACGCTGACGACGTCCCGTCCAAGGCAGAAGCCCTGGCCGTGGCGCCGCCCGATCTGGCCGTCCAGCAGGAGATCCTCCGCCTGCAACTTGAGGCGGAACTGGCCGACCTGCAGGCCGAGGCGGCCGCCATCGCCGCGGACGCCCTGGTCGAATTGGGGATGCGTGAGACGACGGACGAGTTGGCCCTCGAAGCGACGGCCGAGACGCCCGACGAGGCGACCGAGGCGGTCGTCGACGCGGGTGGACCTGCCACGGCCGATCCGACGGCGCCGGTCGTGGAACCTGAGGCTGCCGAGGTCGCCACCGAGCCGAGCGATGCCGTTGCCGTCGACGCTCCACCCGCGCCAGGCGCGGAGTCAGCGGCAGCGGAGGCAGAGGCAGAGGCGGAGCGCGAGCGGATGCGACGCGAACTCGAGGCGCAGATCGCCGAACTCCAGGCCCGGGTGGATGCCATGACGTCCGACCCCGCTCCTCCTCAGCCCGAGGATCCCGGGCCGGCCTGACCCGCACGCCGACCCGATGCCCGAACGCCTGCCGCCACCCGGTCCGTCGTATCTCCGTGAGCGCCCGGTCCGGGCCGGCGACACGACCTACCGTGCGGGGATGGGACGACCATCCGGGGCGCCGGATGGCTGGTGGCTGGCCGTCGTCTGGGTCGTCGATGACGAAGGCGTGGTGTGTTTCCGGGATGTGGCCCCGACCGCCGGGCCGCCGCCGGACCCGCCGCTGGCCAGGCTCGGCCCGGCGCTCAGCGGGGCGCTTTCCGGTCTGATCCTCGAGGATGGCGGGCGGCTCCAGATGCGTCTTGGCCTGGTGGCCCCGCCGGACGATCCGCTTCATCCATGGCGCGTCCCGCTGGCGATCCGGAGCGCATTCCGGTTCGAGCCCGCACGGGCCGCGGCGATGCGTCCGAACGAACTCGCCGACACGGTCCTCGACGGGTTCGTCCGCGCCATCGAGGGGCTCCATCGGCCCTGAACGGCCGCGGCAGGTAGACTCGCCGCTGGATGCGCGACCTTTTCGACGACTTCATGGAGGAACTCCGCAAGCGGGAGGCGCTGGCGCGCGGGCGCGACCCGGACGCCGATCGACGCGATGAAGGTCGTCCCGACGACGGCCCTGACGACGATGACGTGATCGAGGACGAAGCGGTCGACGACGAAGCGGGCGAACCCGAAACGGTCGACGGCGACGAGGCGATCGGCAACGAGTCGGTCGAGTCCGACGGAGACGCCGAAGACGTCGAAGGCGTCCCGATCCCGATCGAGGCCGGCCGAAGGCGTGGTGGGCCCCCGCCGCGCCGACGTGGGCCCGGAGGTCCCGATGACGGTGGGACGGGCCGGGCCGCTCGAGCCGGTCGCCGGATCGGCCTGACCGTCGCGATCCTGGTCGTCGTCGCGATCTTCCTGTTGTTCAGCGTGGGGCTCGACCTCTGGACGGACGCCGAGTGGTACAAGAGCGTGTCCTTCGACTCGGTCTTCTGGACCCGCCTGATCGCCACCTTCGGTCTCGGCGTCGGTGCGTTCGTCCTTGCCCTCGTCGTCCTCCTCGGCAACATCTGGCTCGCGGGCCGGATGGCGCCTGTGGATGACGGCACCGGCGGCGGGTTGCGCTCCATCGTGTCCCGGTTCAATGAGGCGGCTCGTGCCGCCGACGAAGGGCGCGGTCGATCACGATCGGCCTTTGGCGGTGGCCGCCCCCCATTCGGCGGCGGTGTCGGTGGCGGGCGGGACGGACAGGCGGTCACATTCGAGATGGGCGACCTGCCGGATCTCACACCGCTCGCCGGCTGGGCGCTCGGTGGCGTGGCGATCTTCATCGCCCTGCTCATCGGGGGTTCGATGTCCGGGGCGTGGGAGACCGTGCTGCTGTGGATCCATCGGGTGCCGTTCTCGCCCACGGCCACGGTGACCGATCCGGTCTTCAACCGCGATATCGGCTTCTTCCTGTTCGAGTTGCCGTTCCTGCGGCTCGTCCAGGGCCTCTTCAATACCCTGGTCGTGGCCGCCCTGATCGTGACCCTGGCCCGCTACCTCATCGGCGCCTCGCATGGCAGCCTCGTGTTCACCACCCCCGTGAGGGTCCATCTCGCGATCCTCGGCGGGCTGTTCCTGCTGTCGGTGGCCTTCGGCTATCAGCTGGACAAGCTCGAGCTCGTGTACAGCAACCGGGGGCTGGCAACGGGTGTCAGCTATACGGACCAGAACGCCCAGTTCATCGCGTACGACATCCTGACGGTCATCTCCGGGCTGGCCGCCGCGTTCCTCGTCGGTGGCGCCTTCACGAGGGTGATCTGGCCGCTCGGGCTCACGATCGCCGTCTGGTTCCTCGCCTCGATCATCGTCGGACGGGTCTATCCGGAGGCCATCCAGCGATTCTCCGTGACGCCCAACCAGAACGCCCAGGAAGCGCAGTACGTCAGCAACAACATCGCGATGACCCGTCTCGCCTACGACCTCGGGGACTGGACCGATATCCCGTTCAAGGGCGACCAGATCCTGACCGAGGCGCAGATCACGTCAGAGGCGGATACGTTCCGGAGCGCACGTTTGTGGGATTACCGACCCCTGCAGAAGACACTCGATCAACTCCAGACCGTCCGCAAGTACTACGACTTCACCGACGTCGACACGGATCGGTACACCATCGACGGGGTCCCCCGCCAGGTGATGCTGTCCGCCCGTGAGCTGTGGCTGGAGCAGAACCCGAGCGCCACGGGCTGGGTGAACCAGCGGATCGTCTACACCCATGGCTTCGGGGCCGCGATGGTCCCGGTGAACGAAGTCACGAACGAGGGGCAGCCGCGCCTGTTCATCGGCAATCTGCCGCCGGTTTCGGTCCCCGGGACCCCGACGATCACCCAGCCCAGGATCTATTTCGGTGAGCGGCCGAGCAACTACCTCGTCGTCGGTGCGCAGCAGGACGAGTTCGATTACCCGACCGGCGATGATTCCACCGGCGGATCCGGCCCCCAGACGCGCTGGACCGGGACGACCGGGATCCCGCTCGACACGACCTTCCAACGGCTCCTGTTCGCCCTCCGGTTCCGGGACCTCAACCTGCTCATCAGCGACCAGGTGACCCGCGACAGCCAGCTGTTGTTCCACCGATCGCTCGACGATCGGATCAGCCGGATCGCCCCGTTCCTTCTGTTCGACAAGGACCCATACCTCGTCATCGACGACTCGGGGCGGATGATCTACGTCCAGGACGCCTTCACGACCTCGGACAAGTTCCCGAACGCCCAGGCGTTCGACCCGTCCACCTTCGCGCCCACGGGCCTCGGGAACCAACCGTTCGACTACATCCGGAACAGCGTCAAGATCACGATGGACGCCTACGACGGGACGATGCACTTCTACGTCTCGGACCCCGCCGATCCGATCATCCGGGCGTACCAGGGTGTCTTCCCGGACCTGTTCGAGTCACTCGATGCGATGCCGTCGGACCTCCGTGCGCACCTGCGCGTCCCTGAGGAACTGTTCAACGTGCAGACCCGGATGTTCGGGCGGTACCACGTGACCGACACCCAGCAGTTCATCCAGAAGGACGACCTGTGGACCGTGCCCGACCAGACCAGCGAGCAGACCCTCCCGTCCGAGGCCTACTACGTGGAGATGCGACTCCCGAACCAGAACGGTGTCGAGTTCCTCCTCCTGCAACCGATGGTCCCGATCGATCGACCGAACATGATCGCCTGGGTGGCGGCCCGGATGGACGCGCCCAACTACGGCCAGACCGAGGTCTATCGGTTCCCGGCTGACACGACGATCTTCGGACCGGCCCAGATCGAGGCGCGGATCGACCAGGATCCCGCGATCAGCGCCCAGATCTCGCTGTGGAACCAGTCGGGCAGCAAGGTGATCCGGGGCAACCTGATCGTCGTCGCGCTCGACGATTCGCTCATCTACCTGCAGCCCGTCTATCTCCAGTCGACCGGATCGGCCTTCCCCGAGTTCAAGAAGATCGTCGTGGCATCGCCACGTCAAGTCGTCTGGGCCGATTCACTGGCGGTGGCCCTGCAGCAACTCCTCGTGGCAGAAGGCAACGGGCCGACCGGGCCATCGCCGGGACCATCACCGAGCCCGGGCCCGACGGCAACGCCCGGACCGGGCACGAGTCCGAGTCCGACGCCGACCGCGAACCCTGGCCTGCCGGCTGACATCCAGGGTCTGATCGCCTACGCGAACACCCACTTCGAGGCGGCGCAGGCCGCCCTGCGGGCCGGCGACTTCTCGACCTACGGGGATGAGATGGCGCTGGTCGCGGAGGCCCTGCGACAGTTGCAGATCCTCGCCCCGGGTCTCGCCGTCCCGAGCCTCGCTCCGGCGGCCAGCACTGCCCCATGAGTCGTGGGGCAGTGCTCGTTGGGGCCCTGCTCGTGACCATCGCGAGGCCGGTCATCTGGCCGCTGGCGCTGGCCACTTTCCTGCTGCGGGGAGGCGTCCTCGTGTTCCTCATCCCGATCGTCGTCCTCCCGACGCCGGCTGGGCTGGGTGACGTCCTGGGTCCGGCCCTGACGGAGATCGCCTTCGGCGCCCTCCCCACCGGCGCGATCCTGGCTGCGGCAGGGATCGCGGTCGGTTTCGTGGCCATCGTGGGGCTGGCCGCGTGGATCGCCGCCGCGTTCGAGGGTGAAGCGGTGCGGGTCGTGGCCGCCGACGTCGAGGTCGCCGGCGCGGGACCGACCGACCCGATGACCGTCCGACTGGCCGGGCGGGTGATGGCGGCGCGACTCATCGCGAACATCCCCTTGGTCATTGTCCTGGGGTGGGGTTCGATCCGCCTGATCGCCCGTACCTACGCCGAACTCACCAGCCCGTCGGATGTCGGCACGTCGATCGTCGTCCGGGTCCTGGCCGGGTCACCCGAGGTGATGCTGCTGATCGGGCTGGCGTGGATGGCCGGCCAGATCGTCGGCGCGATCGGTGCGCGCCGGGTCGTGCTTGCCGGAGCCGGCGTGGCCAGGGCATCGACCGCGGGCGTGACCGGAGGTTTGCGACATCCGCTCGCATCACTCGCTCGCTTCTGGATCCCGACCATCGTCCTGCTCCTCGTGCTGGTGCCCTCGACGATGGCCGCGAGCACGGGCTGGCGCGCCCTGGCGGGCTCGCTCGCCGATCCGATCGATCCGATCGAGATCCTGGTGAGGATCCTGACGTTCGTCGCCCTGTGGGCCGTCGGCCTCCTCCTCACCGCGGTCGTGTGTGCCTGGCGGTCGGCCGTGTGGACGGTGGCCGACGTCGTGGGGGAGAGGACGTTCGGGGGGTCGGTCCACAGCCGACCGGGTGACTGGCGCCCCGGCCATCCATCTGCGACCGTGTGATCGCCGGCCCGTACGGGTCAGGCCCGGCGAGGTGGAACATGACGACGAAGACCATCGAGTGCACCGAGTGTGGGGTGTCGGTCGCCTACGGCCGTCTGTCCTGCCCAGATTGCGGCTCGCTCCTTGCGTCGGTCGCCGGCCAGCGGACGCGCCCGGTCGTCACGCCGGCGTCGCCCTCGGTCGCACCGTCGCCGAACGGACACGCGGACAGCCTCGCCGCGCAACCGGTCCTCGCAGCGCAGCCAGTCCTCGACGACGACATGAGGGCCGAGACGGCAGACACGACCGACGGCCCGCCCGGCGGCCAGAGCGCCGACGCCGTGGACGAGCCATCGATGCTCGCCCCTGAACCGCCATCGGTGCTCGCCCCGGAACCGCCATCCGTGCTCGCCGCGGAACCGTCCGAATCCGTGACGCCGGCGGCCCGGCCGCCGGGACCGACCCTCAGCCCGCGAGCCGCAAGTCTCTATCGCCGACCGACGCTCGCGACGGCGGCGGTCACACCGGGTGCAGTGGCGACCGAGGCGCCACTGTGGCCATCTGCGGCGCTGCCGTCCGCGGATCCCGAAGCGAAACCGGCCGCGGCGGATGCGACTGGCCGAACGGGGCCGTCCTCCACGCCGCTCGAACCGGCCCGGATCCTCGAGATCGCCGGCTGGTTCGTGCTCGTCGGAGCGGCCATGTCGACGCTCGGATTCCTGCTGCCGTGGTCGCGAGTCGTCATCGGGGCTGGCGCCTTTGGTGGCTATCTCAGCACATGGGGACTCGCCAGCCCGACCCACCTCCTCGTCTTCCTGGCCATCCTCGGCGTCCTCGCGCTCGCGATCGTGCGGACGCCCGTGCCGGCCTGGATCTCCGCCGGCGTCGCCGGCCTGACCCTTGGCTCCCTGCTCATCGGTCTGAGTTGGCCGTACCTGGTGGGGCCCCTCGGTGCCGACCTCGGCATCCGCGTCGTCGTCCTGGGTGGCCTCGCGCTGATCGTCGGGGGCGTCCTGGCCACGTGGTCATCCCGTCACGTCGAGGCTGAACCTTCCGTCTGAGGCTGCAGGACCCGCAGGGGCACCTGAGCGGCCCCTGCTACACTGCCCCGAGCGAATCGGGCCCGGCCCGAGTCGGGTTCGGTCAGGTAGAGGCCCACGGAGGCGACCCCCAGACGCATGGATCAGATCCTCCCCCAGATCGGCGACTCGCTCAGTGGCTTCTTCCAGAGTGCACCCGTCCAGTTCGGCCTGCGGGCGATCGGGATCTACCTCGTCGTCATCTGGCTGGCCGCCGCGTACTGGGCGTTCCGCGACATGCAGCAGCGATCGGACAACGCGATCCTGCCGTACATCGCCGCTGCCGGGATCATCCTGTTCACACCCATCTTCTTCATCTTCGCCGTATGGATCTACAAGATCGTGCGGCCGCACGAGAAGATCGGTGAGGTCTGGGAGCGCAACCTGGCGGAAGAGGCGCTGCTCGCCGAGGTCGAATCGATCCATCACTGCCCAGGGTGCGATCGGCGCATCGACGATGAATGGATCATCTGCCCCGGCTGTCGGACCCGGCTGAAGCGCGTCTGCCCGAACTGCAGCCGGCTGGTCGGCATGGACTGGTCGCTGTGCGCCTGGTGCGGGAAGGACTTCGAGCGACGCGAAGCGCCGGCCGCCATCGAGGCGTTGCCGCCGAGCCTCGAGGAGACGGGCCGGATCGCCTTCGCCCAGGAGCCGATGCCGACCGCGATCGCCGGACCCAAGCCAAAGGTCCGCCGACCCGCGCGCAACCAGACCCGGCCCGGCGCTGCGTCCGGCCCGGCGTCCTCGCAGGATCCGCTGCCCGAGCGTTGAACCGGCCGGACCTTCCCTCCGACCCTGACGGGGATCCGGGTCCGGCAGACCACGATCCCCCGTCGGCCGCACGGCCCGGCGCGGCCACGTTCACGATCGAAGGCCGTTCGGCGCCTGGCTTGTTCGTGGTCGGCTGGCTCGCGACGCTGGTCGGTCTCGGACTGATCCTGATCGCCGTCCTGGCCGGG
This sequence comes from uncultured Chloroflexia bacterium, assembly GCA_963720755.1. Lineage (GTDB taxonomy): Bacteria > Chloroflexota > Limnocylindria > Limnocylindrales > CSP1-4 > SPCO01. Next base: position 59,892 of record CAVRGP010000006.1, on the reverse strand, counting down.
AAGCCCGGTGCCGGGACGATCCTGCTCCTGATAGGGGTCCTCCTCCTGGCTGTGGGCCTCATCGCCGGGGCAGGCTCCCAGGCCATCGAGCGAAGGGCTCGCGGCGGCCTTGCCTACGCGGGGCCCTCGCCGTTCCTCGTCCTGGCGGCGTCGGTCCCGGTGGCCGTCCTGGTCGTCGTCGTGGTCAGCCTGCCGTTCCTCCTGCTCGGTATCCCGCTCGACGGCCCGTTCGGGGCCGTGCTGTCCGTCGGGATCCAGGCGATCGTCTACTTCGGACTCGTGCGCCTGCTCGTCGTCGATGCGGGTGCCCTCGACTGGCGGTCGATGGGTTGGTCTCGCCTTGACGGCAAGGCCGTGGCAGAGATGCTCGCGGGTGCGGCCTGGGCGCTCCCGGTGGTCGTCGTCACCGGGCTGCTCGCCTCGCTCCTTCTGTACGCGGTCCCGGTCGAGCCCGTCAGTCCACTGCCACCGACGGGCACCGCCGGAGGGTTCGCCCTGTCGCTTGCCGCCGGGGTGATCCTCGCGCCTCTGGGCGAAGAACTCCTGTTCCGTGGCTTTGCGACGACCGCCTGGGTCCGTGGGCGCGGCGTGCGCAGCGGGATCATCGTCGGCGCCGTCGTCTTCGCATTCGCCCACGTGCTGACGGTGTCCGGGTCGTCGGCCGGCGAGGCATCCGGTCAGGCCCTCGTGGCGTTCGTCAGCCGCCTGCCGGTCGCCCTCGCCCTGGGTTGGATCTTCGTGCGCCGGGGTTCGATCTGGGCGTCCTTCGGGCTGCACGCCACGTTCAACGGGGTCTTGTTGGTCATCGCCGAGGTCGCGACGCGCTCGCTGACCGGATGATGAGCCTTGGTGCACCGGGCGGTGAGTCGCCGGTGAGTGCCCGTCGGTAGGCTCCGCAGCGTCCTCGAGGTCTGGACGGCGGGGGGAATCGGCGGGCTTCCGTCGTTCAGGCCCGGGGACGCCTAGCAGCGCTGTGGAGGCACCGATGGCCGAGATCGAACGCAGGGTGAAGACCGCCCTGCGCCGTGGACCTCGGGTCATCCGGGAGATCCCAGCCGAGGAGCGTCCACGCGAGCGACTCGCCGCTCGCGGCGCCGCTGGACTGACCACGGCGGAGCTGATCGCACTGGTCTGGGGCTCGGGCGCGCGAGGAACCGGGGCCGTGGACCTGGCGGAGGAGGCCTTGACTCGCCACGATGGCCTGGCCGGGCTGGCACGAGCCAGCGACCTGGAACTTGTCGACCTGCCCGGCGTCGGGACCGCCAAGGCGGCACAGCTGACGGCTTCATTCGAGCTTGGTCGGCGGCTTCTGGCCGATTGGCCGACCGGGCGGTGGACCATCCGGGGCCCGCACGATGTCGCTGACCGGCTGATCCTCCAGATGGGTCGCCTCGAGCGGGAGGAACTGCGGGTGGTCCTGCTCACGACCAAGAACACCGTCCTCAAAGTGGTGACTGTCTACCAGGGCAACGTATCGGCTGCCCTGGTCAGGGTGGGGGAGTTGTTCCGCGATGCCGTCCGATCGAATGCCGCCGGCCTGATCCTCGTCCACAACCATCCCTCCGGTGACCCCACCCCTTCACCGGATGACCTGCACCTCACGGCCGAGGCGCTCGCGGCGGGCCGGCTCCTCGACATCCAGGTGTTGGACCACCTCGTCATCGGGCACGATGCCTACGTCTCGCTGCGCGACCGTGGTGTCGCCTTCGACCGGCCGGGTCCGCCGGATCGGGCCGCCGACCGACGGACCTGAGCGGCCGTCCGCGGAGTCAATCGACCTGTCGATCGACCCGCCCGGCCGAACCGGGGCGACCGGGTATACTGCCCCGGCTGCCCGCCCGAGCCCGCCTGGATCCGCGCGAACCGCCCTGACATCGGCGTCGCCCGCGTCGGTCGCCAGCGCCAGCGATGAAGTCACCCTCCACCCGACGACGAAGGACCCGCCCCTCTCATGCTCGACCGGATCCTCGGCCTCTTCTCCCGCGACATCGGCATCGACCTTGGCACCGCCAATACCCTCGTCCACGTCCGCGACCGCGGCATCGTCATGAGTGAGCCTTCGGTCGTGGCGATCGATGCCAAGACGAAGCGGGTCCTGGCCGTCGGGGCTGAGGCGAAGCGGATGGTCGGTCGGACTCCCGCCAACATCATCGCGGTCCGTCCATTGCGCGACGGCGTCATCAGCGACTTCGACGTGACCGAGCAGATGATCAAGTACTTCGTCGACAAGGTCCACGACCGAGTGGGCACGATCGCCCGGCCCCGGATGCTGCTCGGGATCCCGTCCGGCGTGACCGAGGTCGAGAAGCGCGCCGTTCGCGACGCCGCGCTCAATGCCGGGGCCCGCTGGGCCGGCCTCATCGAGGAGCCGATGGCGGCCGCGATCGGTGCCGGCCTCCCGGTCAGCGAACCGTCGGGATCGCTGATCGTGGATATCGGCGGTGGGACGACCGAGGTCGCCGTCATCAGCCTTGGCGGTATCGTCGTCAGTCGGAGCATCCGGATCGGCGGCGATGAGATGGACCAGGACATCGTCACCTTCGCCCGGCGCGAGTACAACCTCTTCCTGGGTGAGCGGACGGCGGAGGACATCAAGATCGCCATCGGCTCCGCCTACCCCGGCGAATGGGATGCGCAGCGAGTCGCCCTGCGTGGCCGAGACCTGTTGACCGGTCTGCCGCGCTCGGTGGAGGTCGGCGCCGACCAGATCCGCGAAGCCATCGAGCCCTCGGTCCAGCAGATCGTCGATACGGTCAAGGACACGATCGAGGAGACCCCGCCCGAGCTGGTGGCCGACATCATGGATCAGGGCATCGTGCTGGCCGGCGGCGGCGCGTTGCTGGCCGGGCTGGATCGCCGCGTGGCCGAGGCGACCCAGATGCCCGTCCACATCGCGGACGACCCGTTGACCTGCGTCGCCCGGGGGACGGGCGTCGTCCTCCAGGACCTCGACCGGATGGGCCGCGTCCTCGTTTCCGAGACGTATTCCCGCCCGCCGCGCTGAGCGAACCGGGCCGGACGAGCATGGATCCTCTTCTCGCCACTCGGGCCGCCCGCCGGCGGTGGCTGGCATTCACCATCCTCCTCGTGGTCAGCGCCATGCTGATGGCGTTCTCGTCGAACCCAGCGGTCCGCGAGATGCAGAACGGCATGAGCTTCGCATTCAGGCCGATCCAGTCCTCGCTCGAAGATGTCGCCCGGGGCGTCTCGTCGATCGCGGCCGCGATCACGGAGATCGATCGCCTTCGGACCGACAACAACGCGTTGCGGGCCGAGAACGAACGGCTCAAGTCCGAGAACGCGCAGGCCAAGGAGATCCGTCGCGAGAACGAATCGCTCACCGCACTCCTGCAGCTCCGGGCCGGGCTGGACTTCCAGACCGCGACGGCGACAGTCATCGCCCGGGAGTCGTCCGAATTCCGGCGACTGGTCGTCCTGGATCGCGGGACCAATGACGGGGTCGCGGTCGGGGACGTGACGATCACATCCGGGGGTGCGCTGGCCGGTCGCGTCGTCGAAGTCGGGCCCGACAGCGCCAAGGTCGTCCTCCTGACCGACAGCGAATCGACGGTGGTCGGCCAGCTGGTCGCGAATGCCGCGACCGGGGAGGTCGTCGGAGAACTGGGCGGGGTCCTCCTGATGCGCCAGATCGATGCGGGCCAGACCGTCACGCTCGGGGATGAGGTCGTGACTGCCGGGATCGAACTTGGCGGTGGGCTCCGATCGCCGTACCCGAAGGGTCTCCTGATCGGGCAGGTCGTGGATGTTCGGAGTGACGCCAACGATGTCGTCCAGACCGCCTACCTGCAACCGGCTGCCGATCTCGACAACCTCGAGTATGTGCTGGTGATCACCGACTACGTCGGCGGTCTGCCCCCGATCGAGGACCAACCGGTCGATTGCGGGTCCGGTGGGGTCCTGCCCCAGGGCGAGCAACCGTGTCTGGTTCCCGCGTCCCCCGGCGCCAGCGCTGCTCCCTGAGCCCACCGTTGACCGGGAGGATCGCCCCCGACCTCGACTGGTACGCTTCCGCCTGATGAAAGGCATCGTTCTAGCCGGCGGGACCGCGACCCGCCTCTACCCCCTCACGATCGTCACCAACAAGCACCTGCTGCCGATCTATGACCGGCCGATGATCTACTACCCGATCGAGACGTTGGCAGGGATGGGGATCCGCGAGGTCATGGTCATCGTCGGCGGCAAGAGCGTCGGCGACGTGGTCGAGTTGCTCGGTGACGGATCGGCCTTCGGGATCGAACTGACCTATCGATATCAGCCGGGTGCGCTCGGGATCGCCCATGCGATCGGACTGGCGCGCGCCTTCGTCGGCGACGATGCGTTCTGCTGCGTGCTCGGCGACAACATCCTGCGTGGGCCGGACCTGGCCTCCGTCGCCGCCGAGTTCGAGCGAGGTCCGTACGGAGCCGGCACGCTCCTCCATCGAGTCCCGGATCCGGAGCGGTTCGGGGTTGCCGAGCTCGACGCCGATGGGCGGGTGATCGGGTTCGAGGAGAAGCCCGCGCATCCCAAGAGCGATCTCATCCCGATCGGGGTCTACTTCCTGCGCCCGGACGCCTTCGACGTCATCGGCGAGCTGCTGCCATCGGGCCGGGGTGAATTCGAGATCACCGACGTGCTCAACCACTACATCCCGGATGGCCGGCTGTTCAGCCCGATCTATGACGGCCATTGGACCGATGCCGGGACGGTGCCGTCGCTGCTTCGAGCCGCGGAGCTGGCGGCTGCCGACGACGCCGCGGGCACCCTCGACCCACCGGTCAATCGCTCCCGTGGCTGATCCTGTGGCTGCCGCCCCCCAGCGGCTCGACCGCCTCCTCGTCACCGGTGGCGCCGGGTTCATCGGATCCGCCTATGTCCGCGACGTCCTGGGCCGTCGCGATGGCACTCGGATCACCGTCCTCGACAAGCTGACCTACGCCGGCAACGAGGCCAACCTCGCGCCCGTCCGGGACGACCCGGAGATGGCGGCCCGGCTGACGTTCGTCCGCGGCGATATCGCCGATCCGACCGTCGTCGACCCACTCGTCCAGGGTGTGGACGCCGTCCTCAACTTCGCCGCGGAATTGCACGTGGATCGGTCGATCCTCGACCCGGCGGCCTTCCTGACGACGGGCGTCATCGGTGTCCACGTCCTGCTCGAGGCATGCCGCACCGCACCAGCCCACCCCCGGTTCCTGCAAGTCTCGACGGACGAGGTGTACGGCTCGGTCGACGAGGGACGGGCCGATGAACAGGCGCCGCTTGCACCTCGGTCGCCCTATGCCGCGGCCAAGGCGGCCGGTGAGTTGCTCGTCCGGAGCTACGTGATCACCCACGGTGTCGATGCCGTCGTCACCCGAGGCTCGAACACCTACGGGCCGTACCATCATCCGGAGAAGCTCATCCCGCTGTTCATCACCAACGCGATCGACGATCGGCCACTGCCGCTCTACGGCGACGGTCTCCAGCGGCGCGAGTGGCTATACGTTTCCGACCATGCCGCCGCGATCGATCTGGTCCTGCGACGGGGCCTGGGCGGCGAGACGTACAACGTGGCCGGCGCATCGGAGCGGACGAATCGGGACGTGGTCACGCTGTTGCTGGCCAGGCTCCACAAGCCGTGGTCGCTGGTCCGGCAGGTCGATGACCGGCCCGGGCATGACCGGCGCTATGCGATGGACGGCCGGAAGCTCGAAGCACTCGGCTGGCGTCCGACGACATCGTTCGACGACGGCCTGACGGCCACGGTGGACTGGTATCGGGAGAACGAAGCCTGGTGGCGCGCCGCCCGGTCGGGCGACTGGGACGATTGGTATTCGCGCCAGTACGGCCAGCGCCTCGCCACTGGTCAGGCGACGGCGCCCGATGCGCCGGAACCGTCCGGTCGGATCGGGTAGGCGGACCAGTGCGGGTCGCCGTCACCGGAGCCGGAGGGCGTCTCGGCCGGGCGCTCGTCGAAGCCCTGGAGGACGCGCCGTTCACGGGTCCGGCCGGGCCGATCGGGTGGACCCGCGACGCGTTCGACCTCGACGCCCCGGATCGCGTCGGCGAGAGCCTCGACCGGGAGCGCCCGGAAGTGGTCGTCCACGCAGCGGCCTGGACCGACGTCGACGGGTGCGCGCTCGATCCGGACCTCGCGATTCGCCGTAATGGGAAAGCGACCGGGGTCCTCGCGGCCGCCTGCGCCGAGCGCGGGATCGACCTGCTCGCCGTCTCGACGAACGAGGTGTTCGATGGTGCCCGGATCGACGGGCAGCCATACGCCTGGGATGACGCACGATCGCCCGCGAACCCGTATGGGCGCTCGAAGGCGGAAGGCGAGCGGCTGGCCGAGGAGGCGTTCTCGATCCGGCCCGGTGCAGCGCTGGGCATCGCCCGGACGGCCTGGCTGTTCGGGCGACCCGGCAGCGACTACCCGTCCCGGATCCTCGAGGCGGCGATCCGGGCGCGGCAGGCCGGGGAGGCGCTCCGGCTGGTCGACGATGAATGGGGAACCCCGACGTACGTCGCCGATGTCGCCGAGGCGATCGTCGGCCTGCTGGCCGAGGATGCCGTCGCCGGGATCCATCACCTGGTCAACAGCGGGGTCGCGACGCGGGCGGAGTGGGGCCGCGACGTCCTGGCTCGGGCGGGACTCGAGATCGACGCGACGGACGTGCCGTCGGCGACCTGGCAGCGCCCGTCGCGCCCGCCGCGCTGGGGGGTCCTGGCCCCGACCCCGCTCCCCTGGGGGGAGCAGATGCGACCCTGGAGGGCGGCGATGGCCGATTACGCTCCGTCCTTCCTGCGAGCCGCGAGGAGTCGGGCATGACCGCCAGCCGTCCACCATCCGCGCTCCCCGGGGTCGCCTACGGAGCGATCGAGCGGTATGGCGATCAACGCGGGTCCTTCCGCGAGCTCTGGCGCGCCAGCGACCTGCCGGACCGGCGGTTCGTGCAGGCCAACCTGTCGACCTCCGCCGCTGGTGTCCTCCGTGGTCTCCACCTGCATCGGCACCAGGATGATCTGTGGGTCGTGGCTGACGGCCGGGCGTTCGTGGCGCTCGTGGATACTCGGCCGCTGGTCGATGGGACCGGCGCCGCCGTCGTAGAGGTCCGGGAGCTCGTCGCCGACGAGTGGGTCATCATCCCGACCGGCGTCGCCCACGGGTTCCTCGCCCTGGATCCGCTCCAGCTGATCTACTTCGTCACGAACGAGTACGACGGCTCGGATGAGCTGGGGTTCGCGTGGGACGATCCGGCCGTCGGCGTCCCATGGCCGAACCTCTCCTGGACCCCGCACGGACGGCCGATCCTGTCGCCGCGTGACGCTGCGAACCCATCACTCGCCGAGCTCGCGGTGCGCCTGCGCGACGGGGCCGTCTGACCCGGACCGCACCGCTCTCCCCGGCTCCGCACTCCGGTCGGCCCGAAGGGGCTAGGGGTCCCCGGACCATCCCGCGATTGAGGCGCTCCGCCCACCCCGCGACTCTGGTGAGGCCATCTCTCGCCCCGCCAGTCTCGGAGTCCGTGTTGCGAAGATCAGCCGTCGCCCTCGCCATCACGTTGATCGTCACGCTCGGCATCGCCGTGCCGGCGGCCTCGGCGGCCGTCTCCCCATCCGGCGAGCCGAAGGTCGTCATCATCGTCGGCGCCACGCACAGCGCGACGGCGTCCTACCGCGCGGACGCGGACCGGGCCTACGCCGAGGCGATCAAGTACACCTCCGACGTCACCAAGGTCTACAGCCCGAACGCGACATGGGCGAAGGTGAAGGCGGCCGTGGTCGGCGCTTCGGTGGTGATCTACATGGGTCACGGGAACGGCTGGCCGAGCCCCTACACCTACGACCCGAACTACACGACCAAGGACGGCTTCGGGCTCAATGCGACAGCGGGTAACGGGGATTACAACAACAAGTACTACGGGGAACCGTACGTCGCCAAGCTCGACCTCGCGCCGGGCGCCGTCATCCTGCTCCATCACCTCTGCTACGCATCCGGTAACTCCGAACCGGGCAACGCCGAACCGAGCGCCTCGGTCGCCCGCCAGCGCGCCGACAACTACGCGGCCGGGTTCCTGAAGGCCGGCGCCGCGGCCGTCATCGCCGATGGGCACACCGGCGCGGAGCCGTACCTGCAGGCGTTGTTCACGACCCACCAGACGCTGGAAGACATGTGGCGGACCATGCCCGACCAGAACGGCCACGTCAGGAGTTTCGCCTCGAGCCGGACGCCCGGCGCGACCGTCTTCCAGGACCCGAACACTGCCACCACCGGCTACTACCGATCCCTGGCTATCACCTCGACGGGTGTGACGACGGACGACGTGATCCTCGGCGGGATCGGCGATACCGGCAGCGATCCGTCGACCCTGCAGGTTCCCGGCAACGCCGATGTGGCCGCAGGCGGAGCTGCCCTGTTCACCGAGGCCGGCGACAACGTGCCGGACGGGACGCTGCCGGCCGGGACGCGCCTGCGCGTCGTCGATACGGCCGTCCAGACGAGCGGCGAGGCTGCAACGCTGGTCCAGGTCCAGGGGATCGATGACCCATCGATCACTGGGTTCATCGCGGCCAGCGATCTGACGCCGCGGGACAGCACGGCGCCGATCATCCGATCCCTCGATTCGGGGGGCCCGTTCTCGCCCAATGGCGACGGGCAGGTCGACACCGCCCAGATCCGCGCCCAATTCACGGAGAGCGTGGCCTGGACACTCCAGGTGACCGACGATCACGGCATCCTGTTCGAGCAGACCGGCCAAGGGTCTGCCGTCGATGTGGCCTGGGACGGCCTGGTCGCCGGCGCACCCGTGGCGGACGGGACGTATCAGGTCCATGTCACGGGCGTCGATGCATGGGGCAACGGACCGGCGGAGGCCACCAGGAACGTGAAGGTGGATACGACGCCGCCGACCACGACGAGCCTCACCCCCGGCGCATCCACGACCCAATGGTTCTCGCCCAACGGTGACGGCTTCCGCGATACGGTCGCCGTGGTCGCCACGGACCCGGAGCCGGGCGGCGTTGCCGTCAAGGTCCGGGATGCCGGCGGTGCGGTCGTCGACAAGTGGACGGTGGGCTATGGATCGAGCCCGGTCGCGCTGACCTGGGACGGGCGAACGACGGCCGGGGGCTATGCGCCGGATGGCGTCTACACGATCAACGCGGCCTCCCAGGATCTCGCCGGCAACACCGGCCCGACGGTCGCCCGGACCGTTGAGCTCGTCGCCGCACTTCGGTCCGTGGCATCGAGTCGGACGATGTTCTTCCCGCAGGACCTCGATCGCCTCGCCAGGAAGACAAGCCTCTCGCTCGTGCTCCAGCGTCCGATGACGGTCAGCTGGGCCATCCTGGACGCGACCGGCGCGACCGTTGCGACCCGGTTCGACGCCACCCCGTTGCCGGCCGGACGCCAGACCTGGACGTTCGATGGTCGTGCCGCGGACGGGACCATGCTGCCGCGGGGCCACTACACGGTACAGGCCGTCGCTACGGACGGGACGCTGACCGCGACCCAGGCCGTCGCCTTCGACCTCGACGCGTTCCGTTTGACCCTGAGTGATGCGACGCCCGCCCGTGGCCAGACGGTCAGCATCGCCATCACCTCGGCCGAGGTCCTGTCCAGGAACCCGCGCCTGTTCGTGTACCAACCCGGCGTGTCGCACTGGAGCGCCGCCACGACGAAGACGGGCAAGTACACCTACAAGGTCACGATCCGGCTCAAGTCGGGCGGGTCGGCCGGTCCGGTCAGGTTCCGGGTCAAGGGCTACGACAAGTATGGCGGCAGGCAACGGACCTGGTTCACATACACATTGCACTGACCCGGCGTAGCATCTGGACCACACCGGACAACACCGGGCCGACCCGGACCGCACTGTAGTGCCCCGTACCATCCCTGACCGGGACCTTCGGGCGATGGATGCGCGAAGCGCCTGACACGAGGCTGGGGCAGTGCAGGATCACCGGAGGAATGTCGTGTCATCGCCCGTCGTACGCCCCGCCGCCCGACACCGCCCGGCCGCCCGGACCCTGGTCGTGCTCGCCACGGGCCTTGCCCTGCTCGCAGTCTGGGCTCCGGCCGCCGCTGTCCGCGCGGCCGACCCGACGGCTTCGGCCTCGCCCGCCCACGTGCAACCCACGATCCAGTACGAAGAAGCGATGGCGCACGCCGCGGACAAGATCGCGTTCGCCCCGGGTGATCGGGTGTCGATCGGGTTCAAGCCACGGCACAGTGATCGATGGAACGTCGGTGGCGCCAGGTCGCAGGCGCTCCCCGCCGGACGGCTGACCGGCAACGACCTGCGCCGGCAGGGATCCGCACCGGTCCCCGCGACCACGACGATCGCCCCATCAGGATCGGTCGGCTCGGTCGACACGCCGGTGTTCGACCCGTCGGCCGCGATCCCGGCCGACCTGGCCGCAGCGGTCGATCCGGGCGGTCTCAAACGGGAAGTCTTCGGGTTCCTGCCGTACTGGGAGCTGAACGCCAGCTCGACCCGACTCGACTGGGCGAAGCTGTCGACGATCGCCTACTTCGGTGTCGGAGCCGCCAGCAACGGTGACCTCCAGCGCCGGAACAGCGATGGATCCACGACGGTCGGCTGGAGCGGCTGGACGAGCTCCAAGATGACCAGCATCATCAACGCTGCGCACGCGAGCGGGGCCCGCGTCGTGCTCACGGTCCAGAGTTTCGCCTGGTCGACGACCGGTGCGAAGAATCAAATGACCCTGCTCGGCAGCAGCGCCAACCGCGCGAACCTGGCCCGCCAGATCGCGGCGGCGGTCAGGGATCGGGGCGCCGATGGGGCCAACCTGGACTTCGAGCCGATCGCGTCGACCTACGCCGACGAATTCACCGCGCTCGTCAAGTCCGTCCGCAACGAGTTGGACAAGGTCCATGCGGGCTACCAGCTGACGTTCGACGCGACCGGCTGGATCGGCAACTATCCGATCGAGGATTCGACCGGCTCCAACGCGGCCGACGCCGTGGTGATCATGGGCTACGACTACCGGTCAGCATCCTCGGCGACGGTCGGGTCGATCGCGCCGATCGGGGGCCCCACCTACGACGTCGGTGACACGTTGCAGGCGTACCTGGCTCGGATCCCCGCTTCCAGGATCATCCTGGGCGTCCCCTACTACGGCCGCGCCTGGTCGACCAAGACCGCGGACTTGAACTCCAAGAACATCTCCGGGACCAAGAACGGCGCGTCGGCATCCGTGGTCTACACGACCGCCCGCAAGTACGCCGCCGACCACGGTCAATCGTGGGACCCGGTGGAAGGCGTGGCCTGGACCGTCTATCGGCGCCAGAACTGCACCGCGACCTACGGCTGCGTCAACCCGTGGCGCCAGCTTTATTTCGATAGCTCCAAGGCGCTCCGACTCAAGTACGACCTGGTCAACAAGGACAACCTCCGCGGCGTTGGGATCTGGGCGCTCGGCTATGACGGGACCCGGCCGGAGCTCTACCAGGCGCTCGGCGACAAGTTCATCACGGACACGGTGCCGCCGGTCATCACCAGTTCCTCGATCAGCACCACGCTCGTGTCACCGAACGGCGACGGTCGTCTGGATACGACGACCATCAACGTCAAGGTGACCGGACAGCTCACCTTCGGGTGGGTCGTGGAACCCTACTTCGACAGTATCGCCGGGCCGAAGGTCGTGTCCGGGTCGTCGTCCAGCAAGACCGTCAGCTATACCTGGGACGGCAAGACCGGGGCCGGGGCCGCGGTCCCGGATGGGCCGTACCGGATCACCGTGTGGACGGCCGACGCTTCGGACAACCGGGCGAGCGTGGCCAAAGTCGTGACCATCGACACGCACGCCGCTTCCGTGCGGATGTCATCCTCACATCTCTCTATCTCGCCAGATGGCGATGGACACACCGATCGGATGGCCCTCGCCATGTCGGCGAGCGAGGCGGTCACGGGCAAGGCCCGGATCCTCGATCAAGCGGGCAAGGTGGTTCGCGGCTGGGCCATCAAGAAGTCGGCCACGGGTCGGTGGGTCTGGAACGGCGATGACGCCAGGGGCCGGCGAGTCCCTGATGGGCGCTACACCTTCCGGATCAATGGCCTCGACGCCGCCGGCAACCGGACGGTCAAGGACCTGGCTGTCCGGGTCGACCGGACCATCCGGTCTGTTCGCTGGTCTGCCGCTTCGTTCCGGCCGCGAGTGGGTCAGCGGGACACGGTGACCTTCTCGTTGCTTCGCAAGGCCACGGTCACGGTCGCCATCTACCAGGGGTCGAGGCTCGTTCGCACGATCCGGAGCGGGCAAGCCATGACGGCCGGCGTCCATAGCTGGACCTGGAACGGCAAGGCGGCACACGCGTACGTGGCAGCTGGCACCTACAAGATCGTGATCGACGCGACCAGCCGGATCGGCGCGTCGCGGTTCGCCCGGTCCGTCGTCGTCAAGGTTCCGTAGTCGGCGTGCGACCCGTAGACTTCGGGCGATGACGGAGACCGCCGATCCGACCTCGATCCCGCCGCGCGACCAGCCTGGCGCGGGCGCCTGGATCGTCCTGCCGACCTACGACGAAGCGGAGAACATCGAGCCGATCACGAAGGCGGTGCTGGCCGCGCTCCCGGGCGCGACCATCCTCGTGGTCGATGACGACTCCCCGGACGGGACCGGCCGTCTGGCTGACGCACTCGCGGCAGCAGATCCGCGCATCCGGGTCCGCCATCGCTCGCTCAAACAAGGTCTGGGCCGTGCCTATCTCGACGGCTTCGGCGTGGCGCTCGACGGTGGGGCGACCACGGTCGTCCAGATGGATGCCGATTTCAGTCATGCGCCGGAGGCGTTGCCGGCGCTCGTCGGCCCGATCGCGGATGGGTCGGCAGACCTGGTCATCGGGTCGCGCTACGTCGCGGGTGGATCGGTCGCTGACTGGGGGCTGGGTCGCCGGATCGTCTCACGCGGCGGGAGCCTGTTCGCCAGGATCGTCCTGGGTCTTCACCAGCACGATCTGACCGGAGGCTTCAAGGCGTGGCGGGCGGAAACCCTGGCCAACGTTCCGTTCGATGGGGTCCATGCCGGCGGCTACGTCTTCCAGATCGAGATGACCTTTCGGGCGAGCCGTTCGGGCGCGCGCATCGAGGAGGTCCCGATCACGTTCCGCGATCGCCGGGTCGGCCAATCCAAGATGAGCCGGAGGATCGTGGTCGAGGCGCTCGTCGTCGTCGTCCAACTTCGCGCAGAGGACCTCATCGGGCGGATCCGTCGGTCCCGCCGCCGCAACGAGTCGTGACCGGTACGGGAGCGGGTCAGCGTCTGGGGATCGATCTTCGCCCTCGGCCGCCGGGGGTCCGGGTCGTTCTCGACGTACGGCCACTCCAGGCCCCCGACCGAGCGCCGGTGGCTGCGCAGTACCTGGACGGCCTCCTGACGGCGTACGACAGCGAGCCGGCCGAGGGTGAGTCGTTCGTCTGGCTGGTCGCTGCCGATCTGGCCGATGTGACCGCCAGGTTCGAACACCTCGATGAAGCCGGCCGACGGCAACTGCCGCCCACGAGGTTGTTGCGCGCCGGGGCGATGACCGTCGATCCGTTCATCCTCAGGAGCGCCGCATTCGGAACCGCCTGGAGAGCCGACAAGCGCGGTGCGACCGGCGCCGTCTACCACGCGGTGGGCAGTGGCCCGTTGCCGATCGCCTCCGGACTGCCGGTCGTGGTCACGCTGCTCGACGTCGCACCATGGGAGCTGCGCCAGGCGTTCAACCGATCGGCGGCGAATCGGTTCGGCCAGCGACTGCGTACCCGACTGCTCAGAGAAGCCGCTGCGGTCATCGTCGGCAGCGAGGCGACCGCGCTTGCCGCGCGGCGGATGCTTCGGATCCGTCGCGACCGGATCCACGTCGTCCGCCTGGCCCCGCGACACGGCTTCGGTCTTCGTCCACCTGGTCCGAACTCGGATGAGGATGGAGACGCCCTCCGCGAACGCCTCGGTCTCGGGTCGCGCTACTTCGTCCTGCCTGGGCGATTCGATGCCCGCCTCGACCTCGGCACGTTCCTGTCCTCGTTGGCCGATCTGGCGGCGGCCGGGCGTCCGGCAGGGTTGGACGAGGCGATCGCCTGGCCACCCCGCGTGCTGATCGTCGGCGCCAGTCCCGACGACAGAGCATCTATCGCCCGGGCGGCGGCGCGCAAGGGGATCGGCGAGACCCTGGTCTACGCGCCAGCGCTTCCGGTCGACGATCTCGTTCGATTGATCCAGGGCGCCCGCGGCGTCGTCCTCCCGGTCGTTTCAGAGGCGGCCGGATTGCCGATCATCGAAGCGCTGGCCTGCGGCGTGCCGGTCATCGCGACATCGGTCGGACCATTGCCTGAGCTCGTCGGACCGGCCGGACTCCTGATCGAACCTCGGGACCCGGCTCGCATGGCGGTCGCCCTGGGGACGCTCTGGGCCGACGATGCCGTTCATGGACGCCTCACCGAGATCGCCCGGGCGAGTGCGATGGGGAGCCCCCGAACATGGTCGGACGTCGCCCAGGAGACACGCGAGGTCTATGCGGCCGTGAACGCGGGTCGACGCCGGCCGGATTGACGTCCTGTCAGTTCGAGGTCGGGCTGGCGCTTGGGGCGGGCGTCGCGGGTGGGGTCATCGAGCCGGCCTTGAACGTCGCCGAGTAACTGTAGGTATTCGTCGTCAGCACCTGGATGAACGTCTGACCGACCGTCAGCGTGACCTCGTTGCCGTTTCGGTCGTAGAACTTCGTCGGCTTGGTCATCGAGGTCTTCTTCCACGTCCCCTTGATGGTCACCCCGTTGGTCGAGATCCAGGCAGGTCCGCTGCCGATGACCGTCGCCTCGAGTCGGTGCTTGGTCGGGTGGCCGTCGTTGAGCGGGCCGAATTGCATCCGCATGACGATCACGTTCGCCGGCGCGATCCGCTCCCCGGTCGCGGCGTCGGTCTGCTTCTTCTCGCCGGTGACCGAACGCAGGTAGGTGTTCGTGTTGCGGTTGTACGTGTACTTGATCGTGTTGTACGGGTACTTGACGGTGATCGAGCCGCCGTACGGCCGCATGTCGAGGGGTGCGTCCGGGGCGAACGTCCAGGCAGCCTTGTAGACCTTGTCAGCGGCGCCCGCGTTCTTCCCGACGCTGCGCAACTGCTTCGCCGTCGTGTACAGGTTGTGGGGCGCGTAGCGCGTGGTGATCCGACGGAACGTCCCGCTGTATCGGAATTCGTCGACGTTGTAGACATACTGGCCGCTGCCCTTCGCCCGCAGTGTGTCCAGCGCCTGTGGGGAACCGCCGGCGTGGGCATAGATCGCCCGCCATTCGGCAGCCCAGGCGATGTAGTAGTAGCGCGAGCTCCTGACCGGTCCGATGTCCTTGGGCAGCTCGTCCTGGAAGATCGCCATGTACCGCGGGATCCCCCCTTCGGCCGGTGCGTGCCACACGACCGAGGCGGCGGACAGGCCGGACTGGGGACGAGCGTCGATCAGGTCGTCGATCATCACCGCGATCGGATGTCGAGCTGCGACGGCGGGTGACACGAGGCGACCGGTGAGCGGCGCCGGCACCGTGGTCGGCGTCGGGACCGGGGTCGGTTCGGGCGTCGGGGTCGGCGTGGCCGTCGCGGTCGGCGATGCCGTCGGCGTTCCCGCCACGGTCGCCGGCGACGAGGAGGGTGTCGCGGACGCCTGTCCGATCGGCCCAGGCCCGGCAGTCGGTCCGGGTTGCCCGAGGGTCGTCGCAGTGAATGCGATCAGGAGCACCGCCGTGATGACCACCGCGATGACCCCACCGGTCGTCCGATTCAAGGTCGCCCTCTGAGTACGGTGAGATGGACGTCGCGGAGGATACATGACGATCGCCCGTCGGGCATTCCGGCGCTCGCGCATCTTGGTCCCGCGCGGTAGGCTTGGCCCATGACAGATCGACCGACACCGGAGGATCCGGGCTCGGGACCCGATGCGACCCAGGCGGGAGCCAAGACTCGGAAGGCGACGACCGCGGCCTCGAGCGGGTCGAACGGCGCGACCGCCACATCCAGGAAGCCGGCTGCGCAGAAACCGGCCGCCAGGGCCAAACCCGCTGCAAAGCCTGCGGCCGCCAAGACCGCACCGGCCGCGAAACCTGCGGCTGCGGCGACCGCGGCGTCGCCGCTCAAATCGCCAGATACGGTGACCGTCCAGGACGGCGGGATCGACCTCGCCAAAGCCACGAACGTAAACGTGACACGTGGCGGGATCACCCAGGTCGAGGCCACCCACGTGGACGTCAGGCAGGGAGGAATCGCCTCCGTTGCTGCGCAGGATGTCGCCGTCAGCATGGGCGGGATCGCGATCGCCCGTGGTGACACCATCTCGACCGAGATGGGGGGCATCGCCCTCGCGCTCGCCGGCGATGCGAAGGTCAGTCAGTCATTCGTCCGGGCGCTCTTCGCACGAGAGGCCAGGCTGGACCAGGTCGGCGTCTGGAACCTGATGGCGGGCAAGGTCACCTTCCAACGAAAGGGCTTCGCCGGCGTCGTCATCGCGGGCAAAGTGGACGGTGAGGTCACCGCGCTGCTCGACTGGCGCGGCGCACTCGCCCTCGCGGGCGTCTTCGGCCTGGTCGCCGCGATCCTGCGCCGTCGCTGACGGTCAGCGCCGCCCGTCGCCGGCCATTCGACCGTCGATGAACCGGTCGACGAACCGGTCGCTCGCCCCACCGTGGTGTGGCCCGAGTTGTCGCTCGATGAACGAGTCGTAGGCGTCGATGTCGGATCGATCCTGAAGGATCGCGTCAAGGAGCGCCTCGGTATCGGTGACCTGGACCCCGATCATGTCGGTCCGGTAGTCGAGGTACAGCCCGGGATCCCGTTCGTACTCTGCCAGGTCCGGGATGAGCAGGATGATCGGGCGATGGAGGATGGCGAACTCGATGACCGACGACGAGTAGTCGGTGATCAGGACATCGGTCAGGGCAAGCAGATCGTTGATCTCGCTGGCCGGATCCGCGATGACATCGAAGCCATCGACGTTCGTGGCCGCCGGATCGAGGTTCGGGTGCGTCTTGAGCACGAGGACGTACTCGTTCGACAGTCCGGCGCGCAGCTTGGCGCCGTCGAGTCCGGGTGCCGCTCGCTTGCCGATGCCGCGACCGCGGAATGTCGGTGCATACAGGACGACGCGTCGACCGGCGAGACCAGGATGCCGGGCGACGACTCGCTCGCGCGCCGCAGCAAGGGCCGCTTCGTCGAAGAACGCATCGGTCCGCGGCGAACCGAGCGCGAGCACCCGCTCGAGCGGCGTCCGCAGCGCGGCCGCATAGGGCCCCCGGGTCCACTCACCACCGACGACGACCCAGTCGTAATAGCGATGCAGGAAGGTCCGCTCAGGCTCCGCCGGCGGTCGCGCCGTGTCCAGGCCGAAGCGCTTGAGGGCGCCGGCCGCATGCCAGACCTGGACGACGGTCGTCGATGCTCGATGCGGCGCCACGTGGATGGGCAGATAGGCGTTGTCGACGATGAACAGGCCCGCCGTCTGGAGGTGATACATGCCTCGGATGAGCCGGACGAGATAGGCGATCTTGCCGGTCAATCCGTAGCTGTACGGTTCGAGCAGGTGGACGTAGTCGAGCTCGGGATGCCGCGCGCGCAGCGCCTGATCGATGTAGAGCAGATTGCCGTCGAGCGTGGCGACCCGTGCGGTCGCCAGCACGACCCGCTCGGGGTGGGTCGGGAGGCGCATCGCGATGAGCCGGACGAGACGGAGCAGCGCGCTCGCGAGCCGGTATTCGAGCAGGCGCATCCGTCCGGTCAGGCCCGGGTCCGAACGACGATGTTCTGACCGTCGAGGGTGACCTCGGTGTCGCTCATGAGTTGGGCGATGACGTCGGCGACCTGGCTCGGCTGCATGATCGACGACGGATCCTCCTCCGGCGCGAGCTTGCGTCGGAGTTCGGTGGCCGTCCGGCCGGGCGAGATGCTGTAGACCTTGATCCCGCTGCCCGCCAGCTCATCGGCCAGGGTCGCGGACAGGGACACGACGGCCGCCTTGGACGAGGCGTAGGCGAGCCAGCCGGGCCGGGAGGTGATCCCGGCGGTCGAGGCGACATTGAGGATCTTTGCCGGCCGGTCGTACATGAACCTGACCGTCTCGCGGATGAGCACCAGCATGGCGAAGACGTTGATCGTGTACGTCTTCTGGATGTTGTCGATCTCCGTGTCCAGGAGCGATCGCGGGTCGGCGTACCCGGCGATGTTGAGCAGGACGTCGATGCTCCCATGGGCCTCGTGGATCCCGCGCACCAGGGCGGGGATCCCGTCAAGAGCCATGAGGTCGTAGGGGATCAGCTCGACCGCCTTGTCGGTCTGGCCCATCTCGGCCCGAGTTCCCTCGAGGCCCGAGGCGTTCCGCGCGATGAGGACCAGCGTGCCGACATCGGGGTCGCGGCTCATCCGAACCGCGGCGGCCCGGCCGATGCCCTGGCTGGCCCCGGTGATCACGCAGACCTTGGCCATCGGGTCAGCCCACGCGCCCGATCGAGTCGGCGTAGATCGCTTCCGCGGTCACGATATCGGTGGGGACGGTGATCTTGATGTTCCGTTCCGACCCGGGCAGGATCCGGACCGGCTCGTTCGCGTACTGGTGGAACAGGCTCGCGTCTTCGGTGAAGATCGCCCCGTCCGCCCGAGCCGCTTCGTGCGCGGCGGCCAGCCGGGCCCGGTCGAACTTTTGCGGGAGCTGGACATTGACCAGTTCGTCGCGTGCGAGCAGACCTTCCACGTAGTCGTGGCCCTGCAGGACGGTGAACGGGATGGGGATCCCGAACATCGCATTGGGGTCGTCGGCGGCGATGAGCGCCCGGAACTCGTCGACCGTCACCAGCGGCCGGACGGCCTCGTGGATGATCACCGAGTCGCATTCGCTCAATCGCTGCAGGCCGAGATACGCCGACTCCTGGCGCGACCCACCGCCGACGATGCAGCTGAAGCGGTCGTCGAATCCGTGGTTGGCGATGAGCTGCCGGGTCTCCTCCAGGTATGCCTCCGGACAGGTGATGACGACCCGGTCGATCTCCTTGATGACCCGTGCCTTCTCGAGCACGTGGATGATGAGCGGCTTCCCGCCGAGCAGGAGGAACTGCTTCGGCGCGGGTCGCCCGATGCGCTTCCCGACGCCCCCGGCGAGCACGATCATCCCGATCTTCATGGAGTCCTCCGGTGCGCGACCGCTGTCAGCCAGAGCGTACGCGATATGAACCGGTGGATCGCAGCCGGGCTATCATCCGCCACTGAGCGCGGCGGATGCTGCGACGCGCGGATCGTCGGGAGGCAGATGCCAGTACGCGCCCCAACCCGGTTCGTCGCCGAGTGCCTGCTGCCCTGATGCGTGGCATCGTCCTCACCATCCGGATCGGCCTGGTCCGGATCGCCTTCGCCACGGCCCGGCACCTGCCCATGCGCCGGCGGGTCGTCCTGGCCACGGCGCACTCCGCCCGTCTCGCCGGGAACCTCGCCGCCATCCACGCCGAGCTGACCGCGAACCACCCGTCGATCCCGGTCGTCGTCCTCGCCCGTCGACCGGCTCGCGGCGTCCGGGGCCGGCTGGCCGCGATGGGCCAGGCCGTCTCGGCCGGCTACTACCTGGCGACATCGCGCGTCTTCATCGTCGACGACTACTTCTTCGCGATCTACGTCATCCACCCTCGTCCGGGCACGACGATCATCCAGACGTGGCATGCCTGCGGCGCGTTCAAGAAGGTCGGCTACAGCCTGCTCGACCGGTCGTTCGGAGCCGACGAGAATGCTGGTCGATCGGGTCGCGATCCACTCGAATTACGACGTCTGCCTCGTCGCGTCGCAGGCCTCGGCGCCAGCCTATGCCGAGGCGTTCCGCCAGCCGCTGACCCGCTTCCGCTCCGACCTGGGGATCCCGCGCACGGATGTCCTGTTCGGCGACGACCGGCTCGAGCGGACGAGGGCCGCGGTCCGGTCCCGATACGGACTGGACGAGGACCGTCGGATCATCCTGTATGCCCCGACGTTCCGGGGCGACACGATCACCAACGCCCACGCGACCGACGACCTGGATCTGGGTGTCCTGCAGGCGAGCCTGGCCGACGACCACGTGCTCCTCGTCCGGCTCCATCCGTTCGTGCGATCCGCGACGGTCATCGGACCCGACCTGGCCGACTTCGCCATCGACGTGTCCGACTACCCGGACATCAACGAGTTGATGCTCGTCAGCGACATCCTCGTGACGGACTACTCCAGCGCGATCTTCGAATTCGCCCTGCTTGACCGACCGATGGTCTTCTTCGCACCCGACTACGAGACGTACGAGCGCGAGCGGGGCTTCTACTTCGACTACCGGACGGGAGTGCCCGGGCCGATCTTCGAGACGACCGAGGCGCTGGCGGCGTTCCTGCGCGCAGGCGCCTTCGACCTCGAACGGGTGGCCCGATTCCGGGAGGCGTCGTTCGATGTCGCGGATGGCAAGTCCACGGCTCGCGTCACGAATGAACTGATCATCCCGTCATTGACCCGGGCGGGAGAACACTGACAACGCTGCGGTCGCGGCCTTTCGGGGCCTCGGTGTACCATACCGCGGCCCTCCATCCCCGGCCTCTGCCGGCCATGTGACAGGAATCGACCGCACCATGACCTTTCGTGCCAAGCCCGTCGTCAAGCGCGCCCACCGGCCCGCTTGGGAGACCCAGGATCGGCGGAACTTCTACCTGAACATCGGGTTCGGGATCGTCGTTGTCGTCGGCATCGCCATGCTCCTCATCGCGGCCGGGCTGAATTACTACAACGAGCATCTCGCATCGGTCGGCAGCGTCAACGGCCAGTCGATCACGAAGGACGACCTGCGCGACCGCGTCGCGGTCGACAGCTGGCGACTGACCGAGACGGGACGCCGCATCTCGACGGCCGTGGCCGCGGGTCAGTTGACCCAGGCGCAGGGCTCCCAGCAGCAGCAGTCGATCACCTCGGCGCTCGGTCAGATCCAGACCGTTTCGCTCGAGCGACTCATCGATGCGACCCTCCAGTCGCAGCTTGCCGGCGAGGAGGGCGTGACCGCGACGCCCGAAGAGATCGATGCCCAGTTCACCAAGGACGCGACGACGCCCGAGGAGCGGCACATCTGGATGATCGAGGTCAAGCCGGTGACGGATCCTGGTGCCGTCCAGCCGACGCAGGCCCAGGCGGACGAGGCCAGGGCCAAGGCCGACGCGGCGCTTGCCGACCTCGCTTCCGGGAAGGCCTGGGAGGACGTCGCCAAGACCGTATCGACGGAATCGTCCAGCGCACCGCTGGGTGGCGATCTCGGTTGGGCTCGGGCGGACGCGACGCAGTCCGACGAGTCCTTCCTCAAGGCGGTCTTCGCTGCCAAGGTCAACGAACCCACGGCGGTCATCGTCGGCGCCGACGGCGCCTATCGGATCGGCCGGGTGACCGAGATCGCACCCGAGTCGGTCGACGCCCAGTACCAGACCACGCTCGTCAACGACGGCGTCACGCTCGACCAGTACCGCAAGGTCCTCGCCGCGGACGTGATCCATGCAAACCTCCAGGCCAAGCTCGTCGCCGGCCTGACCGGCGCGGCTCCACAGCGCCAGGTCCAGGAGATCTACGCCAAGGAACCGGCACCCGATCTCGGCGCGGATGCGATCAAGACCCGCCACATCCTGTATTCCCCGAACGGCGACCCCACCAACGCCTCGAGCCTCTCGGCGGACGACCCTGCCTGGGAGATCGCGCGCCAGCAGGCGCTTGCCGCGTACGTGCGACTGCAGGCGAACCCGGAGGTGTTCGACTCGATCGCCCGGACCGAGAGCGACGAGACCGCGGCGCAAGGCCCGACCGGCACCGGCGGGAAGCTCCCGTACTTCGACAGCCAGAGCCAGGTGGACGCCGCCTTCCTGGCCGCCATCCTGGTGCCCGGCCTCAAGGACGGGCAGATCCTCGAACCGGTCAAGTCCGGCTTCGGCTGGCACGTCATCCAGGTGATGTACCACCCGACCGACGAGGCCCATTTCCAGATGCTCAAGCAGGAGGCGGACAGCGGCGCCGACTTCGCGATCCTGGCCCGGGACAATTCGGAGGCGCCCACCGCCGGCACCGGCGGCGACCTCGGGTGGGTCG
Organism: uncultured Chloroflexia bacterium; assembly: GCA_963720755.1. Lineage (GTDB taxonomy): Bacteria > Chloroflexota > Limnocylindria > Limnocylindrales > CSP1-4 > SPCO01. The sequence continues at coordinate 37,818 of CAVRGP010000006.1, read as the reverse complement.
CCAAGGGTCAGCTCGACGACAAGCTCACGGCAGCGATCTTCGCCACCCCGATCGGCCAGACGTCGGACGTGGTGGCGGTCTCCGGGGACGGCACGTACCTGTTCAAGGTCACGGCCGAGGAGACCCGCACCCCCGAGGGACGTCAGCTCGACGAGTTGACCTCGACCGCGTTCACGAAGTGGTATGACGCGAAGAAGGCGGCCGCAGACATCCAGCGAGCCGACAGTTCCGTACCCACCACGCTCAACTAGGCAAGGAGGGGGCGAGTGCTCGACGCGCTCGTCGCAGAGGCGCGACTTCGCTGGGGATTCGATCCGGCGGAAGGCATCCAGGTCATCGCCGCGGAGGCCCTCGTCGCGAGCCCGATCGAGCCGTCGCGCCCGGTCCTGATCGTGCCGCTCGCATCGCTCCGAGCCGACGACCACGGGGTGGGATCTGCGGCCCTGCCTGGTCGAGCGGGTCCTCGCGGCGCCGACCCGATCGACGTGCTCCACCGCCTGTACCCGTCAGACCATCCGGTCGGGCGGTTCGGGGCGCCGGACGGGACGACCATCGGGTCCCTCGATCGGCCAGCGCTCGAGGGGGCCCTGTACCTGGCTCCGGTCGCGCCGGAGCTGGCGGTCGCCGGTCCGTGGGCGATGCCCTGGATCTCGGCTCGGCTCCGCGCCCCCGACGGCTGCCCGTGGGACCGGGAGCAGACCCATACGTCGTTGCGCAAGCACCTGCTCGAGGAAGCCTACGAGGTCTACGACGCGCTCGAGGCGGGGGCCACCCCTGAACTTGCCGGCGAGCTGGGCGATCTCTGGCTCCAGATCGTGCTGCACGCCCAACTGGCGGCTGAGGCCGGCGTGTTCGACCTGTCCGATGTCCAGGCGGCGATCGCGTCCAAGATCGTCCGGCGCCATCCCCATGTCTTCGGGGACGCTGTGGCTCGCACCGCGTCGGACGTCAACCGCCAGTGGGAGCGGATCAAGGCCGACGAACGGGCGTCGTCCGCGACGCCGGATGGCGCGCTCGACGGGATCAGCCCGTCCATGCCGGCGCTGGCGGCCAGCCAGGAGATGCAGGAGCGGGCCGCCAATCTCGGCTACGACTGGCCGTCGATCGATGGCGTGCTCGAGAAGGTGACCGAGGAGGCGGAGGAATTCCGCCAGGCGTCGACGGACGGCGCGCGGGCCGAGGAATTCGGAGACTTGCTGTTCGTGCTCGTCAATCTCGCCCGACGGTCCGGGATCGAGGCCGAGTCCGCGGTCAGGTCGGCCAATGCCAAGTTCAAGCGTCGGTTCGCCAGCGTCGAACGTGCCGCCGCCGCCAAAGGGGTCGCCCTGCGCGATCTCGACTTCGATGCGCTCGATGCGCTCTGGGATGCCGCCAAGGCTGAGGAGAGGACCACATGACCATCGGCAATCGGCCGCCCACTGTCAGGGCCGACGGGCGCGGACCCAACGACCTCCGACCCGTCACCTTCACCCTCGGTGTCCAGAAATGGGCCGAGGGATCATGCCGGATCAGGGTCGGCGACACGGAAGTCCTGTGCGCGGCCACGATCGCCGATCGAGTGCCGCCCCATCTGCGCGGCAAGGGAACCGGCTGGGTCACGGCCGAGTATTCGATGCTGCCGCGAGCCACGGCGGAGCGGACGGACCGGGAGTCGGTGCGCGGCAAGATCGGTGGCCGGACGCACGAGATCCAGCGTCTCATCGGGCGGTCGCTGCGCGATGCCGTGGACCTCACCCGGCTCGGCGAGCGGACGATCACGGTCGATTGCGACGTCCTCCAGGCCGACGGTGGGACCCGCACGGCGTCGATCACCGGTGGGTACGTCGCGCTCGCCGCGGCCCTGATCACCTACGGCATGGACCGGCACCTGGTCGGCAAGGTGGCCGCCGTTTCGGTCGGATTGGTCGACGGGGTGCCGCTCCTCGATCTCGACTACTCGGAGGATTCGCGCGCCGATGTCGACTTCAACGTGGTCGGCACGGACGCCGGCGCCTACGTCGAGCTCCAGGGCACGGCCGAGGGCCTACCATTCGACCGGGCTGCCAGCGACGGCCTGCTCGACCTGGCCGATGCCGGCCTGACCCGCCTGTTCGATGCCCAGACCGCGATCCTGGCAACCGTCCGACGGTGACCCGACGGCGCCTGCTGGTCGCGACGCGCTCCGTCCACAAGCTGCGCGAGTTGCGGGAACTGCTCGCGCTCGAGCACACCGACCTGGTCTCACTCGACGACCTGGGCATCGCCGGCGACCCGATCGAGGATGGCGAGACGTTCGAAACGAACGCGGCGATCAAGGCCCGGTTCGGGGTCCGGGCGAGCGGGCTGCCGACCCTGGCCGACGACTCGGGGATCGAGGTGGACGCCCTCGACGGCGGGCCAGGTGTGCGGACCCGCCGGTATGCGGGCGAGGATGCGACCGACGAGGACAACAATCGCCGGTTGCTCGCCGCCCTTGACGGGCTCCCGGCGGCCAGGCGCGGCGCTCGCTACGTGTGTGTCCTCGCCCTCGCGATGCCGGACGCGCTCGGTCCGCGCGGAGGTTTCGATCCAGTCTTTACCAGGGGCACCTGTCGCGGCCGGATCTCGACCGCGCCGAAGGGAACCGGCGGGTTCGGCTACGACCCGATCTTCGAGCCGGCGTCCGAGCCGCCCGGTGGACGGACCCTCGGTCTGTGGACCCCGGCCGAGAAGCACGCGATCTCCCACCGCGCCCGCGCAGCCCGCCGGATGGTCCGCCGGCTCTCCGCCCTGGGGTTCTGAGGGCCAGGAACTCGGCGTCGGTTCCGGAGTGGGCCATCGGGACGGCAGCCCGGCCCGGACACGGGTAGTCGGCAAGATTGCCTCCACCAGACCGTTATGGCTGGTTTCGACCCGGTCGGCTGGTCAGATGCCGCCTCGCGACCGGTCGTCGCAGCCCATTCCGTGCGTCGGGCCCGCCGGCGCGGCCGTCGTTGGGGCCCGCGCCGGCGGCCGACTCGGCATTACGGTCCGTGCATGAGAATCCTGCCGGGTAATGTCCGCGCGACGGGTCGTGCGCCAGCCGGCCGAGAGGCGAGCTGGGTCCTGGGCCGGCGAGCCAGGTCCTGCGCACGCGGCCCGTGCGTTGGGTCGTGCGCCTGGGACCGGCGCGAGGACCGGTGCCCGCCCTGGGGTTCTGAGGGCTAGGAACTCGGCGTCGGTTCCGGCGTGGGCCATGCCGTCGGCGGCTCACCCGGTGTCGAGAAGAGGGCGGCGGCCATCGCCCGGATCCGGGTGAGGCGCGGCTCCTGCGAGCTCCCGTACTGGCCGATGATCCCGTGGACCAGCGGCGCCTGGATGACCACGCTCGTCACCCCGTCGCGCCCGACCTCATCGACGATCGCCGCGAGGTCCGGCAGGCGATCGACGGGGACGTCCGTGTGGACCGTCTTGCCCACGGCTCCGAGCAGGTCCGGTAGTTGGAACAGGAGGCTGCCGGCCCTGGTTGCCTGCGCCTTGAGCGCGAGCAGGATCTGTTGCTGGCGGGCCTGTCTCGTGAAGTCGCTTTCGCCGGGGGCCTTGCGCGATCGGGCGTAGGCGAGGGCGTCCTGGCCATCCAGATGGTGCGGCCCGGCGGTGATGGAGAAGCCACGGTGGCCGCGGCCCCATTTGGGGTAGGTCGGGTCGTCGAATGAACGGGGGGCGACGATATCGACCCCACCCACCGAATTGACGATCTTGACGAAGCCCTTGAAATCCACCTGGGCGTAGTACTGGATCGGGATTCCCAGGAGCGCGCCGAGGGCGTTCTGGAGCGTTCGCATCCCACCTGCCGGGAACTCGTCGGGATGGGCCCCGGCGTAGGAATACAGGGAATTCACCTTTGGACCGAAGACGTTGCCGTCGCCTAACGGCGTGTCGACCAGGTCACGCGGGATCGATACGAGTGAGACGGAGTGCCCGACCGGGTCGATCGAGGCGACCATCATCGTGTCGGTCAGGTTCGCCGTGTACGTGCCGCGCGAATCGATACCGATGAGCAGGATGTTGATCCGCTCGTGGTCACCGGGGGCTGGCAAACCACCGCCCCTGGGGTCGTCGGTGGCCCCGAGGACGGCGCCGGTGAAGATGCTCTTGAACGTGTCGCCGAGGAGTGTGCCGTAGCTGTAGATGGCGAGGTGGGGGATCACGACGGCGAGCGCGATGACGATGATCCCGACGATCCCCAGGCGACCGGCCGGACCCGACCGTCGGGTATCGAGGAAGGCCTGGCCGACGGCGATGAGTCGCCACACCAGGAAGACGAGGTTGAGGGTCAGGAGGGTGCCGAGGATCGATGGGTTCACCACCCAGGCGGCGAGTCGCGCCGGCGACTGGAGTTGCACCAGGATCAGCCCGATGGCGAGCACGATCAGCGACGGGATGAGGAAGAGGGCCGCCAGCGATGGACGACGATTGAACGCCTGGCCGAGGCCCGGAAGGATCGCCGACAGTCCGGCGGCGGTCAGGCGGCGAACGTCTGTCGGCCTCGTGTCGGGCCGGATCCGGGTGGCGTGCACTCGGGCGTTGACTCCCCTTTGTCACCGATCGGCTCGAATGGCCGGGCCGAGTCTACCCCGACATGCCGTCGCGCGGGTATCCGGGCATGGAGACGCCGGGCGATCGATCAGCCTGCCTTGATCGCCCGGCGTCAGGTCATGGGACGGGCCGAGCCGCCAGCGCGTGACGCGATCCGGCGCCGCAGGCGTAGTGTCCGGGTGGTCAGGTAGGATTCCGGGACAAGAGGGATATCCATGAATGACCGCACACTTCGGAACGTCATCGCCGTCCTGGTCGTTCTGATCGTCGTCGCCCTCGGTTCGACGGCGTTCGTGATGATGGGTCGGAACACAGGTACCGCCACGGCGACCGGGAGCCCGATCGCGGCCGGATCGCCCAGCGAGTCCGTGACCCCGTCCGAAAGCGCCTCCGGCGGCGAGAGCCCGGCCGCCTCGACCGAGGCGAGTGCCGCGCCTTCCGAGACCCCGCTCGTGAGTGCGTCGCCGACGCCGCCGCCCGTGCCGGTCGCGACGGCGACCATCCTGGACCTGAAACTCGATGCCACCGACGACCCGGCAGGGCTCGACCGGGTGATCACGTTCAAGAGTGACGGACCGGGCACGGTCAAGGCGAAGCTGACCTCGATCTCGCCGCAGGGCCTCACCCACATGTGCCTGCTCCTGGGCAAGAAGGACGTGACCTGCCAGGACCTCGCGTCAGGCACCTTCACCGGCCAAACATCGCAGAATTGAGCGACGTGGCACGTTTCCCTTCGCGGACTCGGGATCTTCGCGCCGGTCGTCAAGTTGCGCGTCACCTTCCAGGCGCTCGCCCCCTCGGTCAAGATCGCCAACGCCCGGTTCGACGGGACGGCGTTCCCGGACACGAATGGGATCCAGGTTCGTTTCACCGCGCGCTCGGACGGTGACGCCCACCTCGTCGCCGCCTGGGGCGGACACCCGTTCATCTACGAGGTGGATCTGTTCGACGAGACGAACGGGAGCGGCGACCTGACGCTCGCCGGCCAGGGCCCATCCACGAACGTCGACCAGTCGGTCCCTGTCGCGCCGGGTGTCTGGCGGCTGGTGCTCCAGAACGCCGAGGTCGGGTTCGGCACAACGGGCCTGACCGCCACGGTCAGCTGGCCCTGACGCGACCCCCAGACTCCGGGCAGGCACGCACCAGGGGGATCGGCCGATCGATTCGCGGCCTATGGTCGTCGCCCGCCGCGGAACCCACCGATGACCCATCCGGTCACTTCAGGCCGGACCTGGAAGGACTGCGCGCGATCGCGATCGTGCTCGTCCTCCTCTACCATGCGTCCGTTCCCCGGTTCGGTGGCGGCTATGTCGGGGTCGATGTCTTCTTCGTCCTGTCGGGCTTCCTGATCACCGGACTTCTGGTTCGCGAGGTACGGCGGACGGGAAGGATCTCGCTGCCGACCTTCTACGCACGACGCGCCCGGCGATTGTTGCCGGCGTCCGCCCTCGTGCTCATCGTCACGGTCATCTTCTCTGCCTTCATGCTGCCGCCACTGCGCGTGCCGGACGTCGCGGGTGATGCTTCAGCAGCGGCCCTGTATGTGTCCAATATGCGGTTCGCGTTCCAGGCGACCGACTACCTGCAGGCTGACCTCAGCCCCTCACCGATCCTTCATTTCTGGTCGTTGAGCGTCGAGGAACAGTTCTACCTGTTCTGGCCGGCCATCGTCCTTCTGATCGCACGGAGCCGGGGCGATATCGGTCGACGCGTCGGGGTCGCGGCGGGGGCCATCGCCATCGTCTCGTTCGCCCTGTCGCTGTGGTTGACCCGGACCAACGAACCCTGGGCGTTCTTTTCGCTGCCGACGCGAGCGTGGGAGCTTGGCCTCGGCGCGCTTCTGGCCGTCGGGTCGGCGAACCTCGCGCGGATCCCGGCTCGGCCCGCTGTGGTGGCCGCCTGGGTCGGCCTGGCCATGGTCGCTGCGTCCGGCGTGATCCTGACCGTCGACACGCCATTTCCCGGGATCGCGGCGCTTCTCCCAACGGTCGGCAGCGCTCTCGTGATCGCCGGAGGATTTCGACAGACGAACTTCGCCCCTGGGCGTTGGCTATCGATGGCGGTCCCGCGCTTCCTCGGTCGGATCTCCTATTCGTTATACCTCTGGCATTGGCCGCTGCTCGTGCTCCCGGCCGCCGCCCTGGGCGAGAAACTCCCCGGGCCGGCGCGACTCGGCCTCGTTCTCGTTGCCGTCGGTCTGGCCGCTGTGACTCAACGTTGGGTGGAGGACCCGTTCCGCCACGGACGCAGGATCGGCACCGTCCCACGGCGCAACCTGGCGATGGCCGGGGCCCTGTCCATGATCGTGGTGACGGTATCGCTGACCGTTGGCGTCTCGGCTGCGAGCGCGCTGCGGTCCAGCGCCCCGACGACCAGCCTGGCGGAAGACGAGGCGCAACTCGGTCGGATCCTCGCCGCCGCGTCCGGGACGCCGGCCACGCCCGGAGGACCACTGCCCTCCGGCCTGCGGCCGCCCCTCGAAAACGTCCGCAGCGAGAAGGCGACCCCATACTCGGACGGCTGCCGCGCCGACCGGCCCGACCTGGTTTCTGGCATCTGCCTCTATGGCGACAAGGCGTCACCGGTCGCCATCGTCCTCATGGGTGATAGCCATGCGCTCGCTTGGTTCCCGGCCATCGAGCGGATCGCGACGGAACGTGGCTTGCGGTTGCTGAGCCTGACGAAGAGTTCGTGCCATCCGGCGAACATGGTCATGTGGGATGACAGCCTCAAGCGCGAATACACGGAGTGCTCCACCTGGCGAGAGGCGGCATTCCAGAGGATCGAAGCGCTCCGACCCGCCCTGGTGATCATCACCGGAGCGCGCAAGTTCAAGGTGGCCAACAGCGAGGGATCGGGCCCGGCCACCGGAGCCAAGCGCACCGACATCTGGCGCCAGGGGATGGCGAGCACGCTCGACCGGCTGGGCGCAGCGGCCGATCGGGTCGTCGTTCTCGGCGACACGCCGCGGTCGGCGTTCGACGTGCCTTACTGCGTTTCCGGACACGTGGGCGACATGCTGGCCTGCTCCACTCCGTTCGAGCGGGCCGTCGACCCCGCATGGACCGCTCTGGAGCAGGAGGCAGCGGCGGCGGGCGGGGCAGATTTCATCGATCCGACGTCATGGGTCTGCCCGTCGCGCCCGTGCCCCGCCGTCATCGGCAAGTTCCTCGTCTATCGCGACAAACACCACCTGACCGGTCCGTTCGCCACCGCGCTGGCGCCCTGGATCGCCCCGGCCATCCTGGCGGACATCGGACCGGGCTAAGGTCCGATGGGTGGGCGTGGCCCCCCGAACCTGCCTGAGTCCCGGGCAATCGCGACCACGGGTCGTGCGGTGTAGGCTTGCCCACGGCCCGCCGCGCTGGAGCGCATGCATCTTCTTGAGCGTGAAACGGCGGGGAGTAGCGTAGCCTGGCAACGCGCGTGCTTTGGGAGCACGAGATCGTGGGTTCGAATCCCGCCTCCCCGACCATCCTGCTGACGACGCCCGCATATCGTCGCGCATACTTGCCCGCATGGACGACGCGAACGCGGGTCGACTCGCCCCCGCCGAAGTCCGGACGCTCCAGGACGCCTGCGTCCGATCGCTCGGAGGTCACGGGCTCCGCACCGCGGCCAGCGCGCTGGACGATCTGGCATCGCTGCCTCCCTCCGACCTCGTCTCCGATCTCTACGGCGACGGCGGCGTCGTCGCCACGCTCGAGACCGAGGTGCGCGAGCTGCTCGGCAAGCCGGCTGCCGTGTTCATGCCCAGTGGGACGATGGCCCAGCAGATCGCACTGCGCATCCATGCCGACCGGACCGGTCGACACGTCGTCGCGTTCCATCCGACCTGCCACCTCGAGTTGCACGAGGACAAGGCCTATCAGCGGCTCCATGGGCTGGTCGGCCGGCCTCTGGGAGACGGGCGTGGTCTGCTGACGCTCGCCGACCTCGAAGGCCTGCGCGAGCCCCTCGCCGCGCTCCTGATCGAGTTGCCGCAGCGGGAGATCGGTGGGCGACTACCCGCCTGGGACGATCTCGCCGCGCAGGTCGCGTACGCACGGGAGCGCGGCGCGGCAGCCCACCTCGACGGCGCGAGGCTGTGGGAGTCAGGACCCTTCTACGGACGCCCACTGTCGGAGATCGCCGGGCTGTTCGATAGCGTCTACGTGTCGTTCTACAAGGGACTCGGCGGGCTTGCCGGCAGCATGCTCCTGGGAGAGGACGCCCTGGTGTCCGAAGCACGGGCATGGCGTTCCCGGCATGGCGGGACGCTCTACAACCTCTGGCCGTATGCGGCCGCCGGCCTCGTCGGGTTGCGCTCGAAGCTGCCGCGGATGCCCGACTACGTCACCCACGCCCAGGCGATCGCCGCCGTCCTGGCGACGGTCGATGGCGTCGAGGTCGTGCCCGACCCGCCGCAGACGCCGATGATGCATCTCCACCTGCGCACGACCGCGGCAGCCGTGGTCGCCGGGATCCGTCGGATGGCTACTGAACAGCGGCTATGGACCTGGGGCGGTTCGGCGCCATCCGACACGCCGGGGATCCGCCGCCTGGAACTCACCATCGGCGACGCGACGCTCGGCTTCACGCCGGAAGAGGTGGCGGCCGTGGTGCGGGATCTCTTGCCCGCCTGACGCCGTCAGCGGCTCCCGCCGATCACGGACGTGATCGTCACGATCGCGAACAGGCCGATGATCACGCCCGATGTCACGTTGATCCGACGCAGCCAGACCGGAGTCAATCGGTGCCGGGTCATCGCGACGGCCGTCGTCAGGGCGACCCACCAGGCAGCCGATCCGAGCAGGACGCCGAGCACGATCATCGCTGCGTCCCCACTTGCCCCCGCCCGGACACCCAGACCCGCGAACAATGCCCCGAACGACAGGATCGTCATCGGGTTCGCCAGGGTGAGACCCAGGATCGACAGATACGCGCCCACGTAGCCGGGTCGTCGAGTCTGGACGGTCGCAGCCTCGGTCGGGGTCGAGCGGATCGTCCGCCACGCCAGCCACAGCAGGAAGAGCCCACCGACCAGACCGAGGACCTGACGGGCACCGACGAGGATGTCCGTGATCGCACCGAGGCCGAACGCGGCGATCGCGCCGTAGGTCGCGTCAGCGGTGGCGACGCCCATGCCCGACACGAGCCCGTACCGGTGCCCCTCGGCCAGCGTCCGGCGGATGACGAGCAGGGAGATCGGACCGACGGCCGCGGCGATCGTGAACCCCAGGATGAAACCGCGGACGGCGAACGCGGGGTCCACGCCGACTCCTCTCAACGGGTGAATGGCAGGGATGAAAGACGCCTCGGCGGGTCGTCGCCGGGACGCAGGGTGCGGGACGAGGGCGGCCGCTGTCAACGGTGCGGGTAGACTCCCGCCATGACCGCCACCGGCACCGGCCGCCCGCTCAAGGTCGGGATCCAGCTCCCCGAAGTGGAACGCGACGTTCGCTGGCCCGAGCTGCTCGACATGACCCGGGCCATCGAGGATCTCGGGTTCGACTCCGTCTGGGTCGGCGAGCACCTCCTGTACCGCTGGACCGATCGACCGCCGCGCGGACCGTGGGAAGCATGGACGAGCCTTGCCGCCATCGCCGCATCGACGACACGGATCGAACTCGGACCGCTCGTCGCCTGCACCAACTTCCACAATCCGGCCCTGCTCGCCAAGCAGGCCGTCACGATCGACGAGCTGAGCGGCGGCCGGTTCGTCCTGGGTCTCGGGGCCGGCTGGAACGAGACGGAGTTCCGCGCCTTCGGCTACCCGTTCGACCACCGGATCGACCGGTTCGCGGAGGCGTTCACGATCATCAGCACGCTCCTGCGGGACGGCGCGATCGATTTCGACGGGAAGTGGTACCAGGCACGGGATTGCGAGCTCCTGCCACGGGGTCCGCGACCATCCGGACCGCCGCTGATGATCGGTTCGACCGGGCCCCGGATGCTGCGTCTGACGATGGCCAGGGCCGATTCCTGGAATGCCTGGTTCGACGCCTTCGACAATCGTCCCGAAGGCGTGCCCGGGCTTCGCGATCAGGTCGATGAAGCCTGCGTCGAGGTCGGTCGCGATCCCGCCGAGGTCGAACGCACCGTGGCGGTCCTGGTCAGGCTGCCCGGCGGCAGCGGCCGACTGCAGGGCGCCGACGACCAGACTGGCTTCGAGCCGGTCAGTGGCGAACCCATGGAACTGGCCCGAACGCTCCGCCGATTTGCCGATGAGGGGATCGCGCACGTCCAGTTGGCCCTGGACCCGATCGACCTGCCATCGATCCGCCGGGTAGCCCTCGCCCTGGACGAACTGGATCGCCGGTAGCGGCCCCCGGTCCTGCGCCGCGATACGCGGGCCGATCCGGCGTGACCCCGTGCTAGCATCGGAGCGTGGCCTCGCCTGAACGACAGCCGCGGACCCGAGCGGCCAACGCACGCACAACGGACGACGTCTCGCCGCTCGACAAGCGGATCATCGAGCACCTCCAGGCCGACGGTCGCCGGCCGTTCACCCAGATCGCGGCGGATCTCGGCGTCTCGGAGGCGGCTGTCCGATCGAGGACGAACCGGCTCATCGAGCACGGCATCCTCCAGGTCGTCGGCGTGACCGACCCGCTCAAGCTCGGCTTCCGCCAGATGGCGATGATCGGGATCCGCTGCGAAAGCTCGAAGCTCGTCGAGGTCGCGGAGCGCCTGGCGACCATGCCCGAGGTGGACTACGTCGTCATCACGGCCGGCTCGTACGACCTCCTCGTCGAAACGGTGTGCGAGGACAACGATGCGCTGCTCGCATTCCTGGCCGAGCGACTGCGCACGGTCGATGGCGTTCGCGAGACGGAGACGTTCGTCTACCTGCGGCTGGTCAAGCAGACCTACCAGTACGGGACCCGCTGACCCGTTGGAATCGTTGCGGGGTCGCACCACCGGCTCCGGCGTAGGCCCAGGTGCACCACTCGGATGGATAAGATGACCTGCCTGCGGGCCGCCCGATGACCCGCGACCACCTTCGAGCGAGGACGACGTGCCCGTCGACCCGATCCTGATCCTCACGGCGGCGATCATCGTCGTGAACCTCGTCGTGATCGGTCTCGTGGTGGCGCTTACCAGGCCCCGTACTGGCCGGTCGCGCCGGAACGATCGCCCGGGGACCGAGGGACGGCAGGCCGCACAGGAAGCGGTCATCGCCGGCATCGGTACCGCCGTCACCGACGATGGCGTCCCGACCCAGACGTACGACCGCATCGTTCGGATCGTCGCCTGGGTGTTCCTGATCACCGCCGCCGCCGTGGTCGCCGTGACTGGCCTCTGGCCGGATACGCAGGAGGCGATCTTCGTCCTGCTGGCGGTCGCGGGCCTGTTCACGGTCGTGGTCCACGAACTCCTCCCGCCGGCGGCCTTGGGGTCGGCCAAATTCCTGGTCGAAGGCTCCGTGGCGATCACCGTCGCCACCCTCCTCGTGGCCTTGACGGGTGGGGTCGACAGCCCGTTCTTCTTCGCGTTCCCGCTGATCGTCGGTGGTGCGGCGCTGGTCGTGATGCCGCCGGTCACGGTCGGACTGACGACAGCGGCCTCCATCTGCTACCTGCTGGCCGTCCTGGCGGGTTCGCCCGATGGGGCGCTCGGGACGACGGCCGTGGCGATCGTCGGGGTGAACCTGACCGCTCTCATCCTGCTGGCCTACGTGGCCACCGTCATCGCCCGAGCGCAGCGGCGCACGCGCGAGGCGGCCATCCGCCTGTCCACGGTGGATTCCCTGACGGGCCTGTTCAACCGCGCGTTCTTCTTCGCCGCGATCGACCGCGAGATCGCCCGCAGCGCGCGGTCGGGTCGCGGGTTCTGCCTGCTGATGATGGATCTCGACGAGCTCAAGACGATCAACGACCGACTCGGGCACTTCTACGGCGACCGAGTCCTGCGCCGGGTCGGCGACGTGATCAGCCAGGGCGTTCGCCAGATCGATACCGCGGCCCGATATGGCGGTGACGAATTCGTCGCCCTGCTCCCGGAAACGGACCCGACCGGCGCATTCGTGCTGGCCGAGAAGATCCGGCTCGGAGTGGGCGCGATGGCCGTCGACCTGCCCAGTGGAGCGCCACGTCCGTCGATCTCGATCGGGGTGGTCAGCTACCCGGAAGATGGGCGGACCTCCGATCAGCTGATCATCAGCGCCGACGGCGCGATGTACGCTTCGAAACACGCGGGCAAGGACCGGGTGACCGGGTTCCTGGTCGCACCGGCGGGCCGTCAGGCGTCGCCGGTGTAGCATCGCCGGGTGAGCGATACCGACTCGAGCCGTCGCCCCGCGCCGACCGGCTTCTCCACCCGGGCGATCCAAGCCGCGTCCCGGATCCCGAGGCTCGATCAGGCTCCGACCAGTGTGCCGATCTACCAGACCGCCACGTTCGCGTCGGCCGACGCCGACGAGCTTGGCCGGGTCGTCGCCGATGCACGCTCGGGCTATTCCTACAGCCGGATCTCGAACCCGACCACCACGGCCCTCGGCAGCACCTATGCCGAACTGGCCGGCGGAGAAGCGGGTGTGGCGCTGGCGTCCGGCATGGGCGCGATCCATGCCGCGATCGCGTCGCTGGTCCGGGCGGGCGATCGGATCGTCGCCCCGCTGGCCAGCTACGGCTCCACCCGGACCCAGCTGACCCGGGTCTTCGGCGGCCTCGGCGTCGAGATCGAGATCGTCGACATGACCGATCCGGCCGCCGTGGAGGCAGCGCTCGTCGCGGCCCGGACGCGGGTCCTGTATGCGGAGACCATCGCCAATCCCACGACCCACGTGGCCGATCACGCGGCCCTCGCGCAGATCGCCCACCGCCACGGTGCCGCCTACGTGGTCGACAACACATTCGCCTCACCGTACGTCTGCCGGCCACTCGACCTTGGGGCCGACCTCGTCGTCGAATCGGCGACCAAGTTCCTCGGCGGCCACAGTGACGTGATCGCCGGCGTCGTGGCTGGTTCGGCTTCCTCGATCGCGGCCGTGGAGCGGATCCAGGTCGACACCGGCGCGACCCTCGGCCCATTCGAGGCGTTCCTGGTCCTCCGCGGGATCCTCACCCTCGCGATCAGGATGGATCGCCAGGCGGCGACTGCCGCTTCGCTTGCTGCGTGGCTGGAGCACCAGGATGGCGTTCGATCCGTCCTCTACCCGGGCCTTCCCAGCCACCCGCAGCACGACGTCGCGGTCCGCCAGTTCCGGACCGGGGTCGCCGGCGGCATGCTCGCGTTCGAGGTCGAAGGTGGCCGCGATGCCGGGCGAGCGATCATCGATACGATGCAGATCCCCGAACTGACGGCCTCGCTCGGCAGCGTCCACACGATGGTCGTCCACCCGCCGTCCACGTCGCACCGTCAGTCGAGCGACGCCGACCTGCTGGCCGCCGGGATCACGCCGGGCCTGCTTCGGGTCTCGGTCGGGCTGGAGGATCTCGAGGACCTGCAGGCCGACTTCAGCGCTGCATTGGCGGCGGCTCGAGCCACCGACGGACGGCCCGTCACGGCGCTCGGCGCGGTCTAGGGGCGTCCGTCATCGCGAGCCCGGCCGCCATCTCGGCGGCGAACAGCGGACCCTCCACCCGGAACATCCCGGCCCGCCTTGGCTATGGCCTGTGGCGGCTCTTCACGTCGGTCGATTTCGCCGTCTTCCAGATCATCTTCCTGCTGCTCCTGGCCGTGATCGGGATGACCATCAAGCAGCTGCCCGACTTCGCTTTCCGTTCGACGACCGACTACGCGACGGCGATGGATCAGCTCCACGGTCGGTACGACGCGGTCCTCGGTGCCGCAGTGGTGGACGCCATGGAGCGGCTGTCCCTGTTCGCGGTGTTCAGATCGCCGTGGTTCAGCGCCGCGCTGGTCGTCCTCGTCATCTCCATCGTCGTGTGCACGCTGGATCGCACACCGAAGCTGTGGCGCGGCGTCAGCGACATCCGGGTCGCGCAACCGGAGCCCTACTTCGATCCGGTCCTGCCCGATCGCGCCGCGATGGACGGCGTCGTCGCCGACGATCTGCGGACGGTGCTCCGACGGGTCGGTTTCCGGGTCCGGGAGGCGACCGACACCGATGGCACGCGCTACTTCTACGGCGATCGCCACCAGTACACGAAGATGGCGACGCTCCTCACCCACGCCGGACTGATCGTCTTCCTGGTCGCCGCCGCGGTGACCTCCCGATTGGGCGATGAACAGGGGTTGGTCGTCGCGGAGGGCCAGTCGCTGACCGTCCAGCCGATCGGCACGCCCGGCCTGTTGCTGGTCAAGAACTTTGCGTTCGACGCGCCCGGGTTCGATACCGGTCATCCGTCCGACTTCACCACCGACCTGGCCGTCTACCAGGATGGCCAGCAGATCGCCCGCAAGACGATCCGTGTCAACGACCCGTTGTCGGTCGCCGGGTACACCTTCCACCAGAACGGGTTCGGACCCGCCCCGCACGTCGTCCTGCGCGATGCGAGTGGCGCGCTGCTGTGGGATGCGCCGGTCCCGATGACCGATGCGCTCGACGGCCTGCCGTTCACGTCGATCGGCGTCCCCGGTCGTGACCTGGGGCTCAAACTGTTCCTCGACAAGGAGTCCGACGGGACCGGGGTCGTCATCGCCATCCCATATCGGGTGGCCGGGACCGCGACCGACGGCCAGCCGATCGAAGACCTCTATCAGGCGGTCGATCTCCACCAGGGCGACACGAGGGTGTCGCAGGCGCTCGACCTGTCCATCGGGCTCGTCGACATCGGCCAGTTCACGCTCCTGATCGCCAAGCGCGACCCGGGCCAGGGGCTCATCTGGCTGGCGTTCGGCCTGCTCATCGCCGGGATCACGATCACGTTCTACCGACCCCGCCGCCGCGTCTGGACCCGGATCGCCCCTGACGGCCGTCTCGGCATCGTCTGGCGTTCGGACCGATACGTGGACGTCGAGCGCGAATTCGGGCGTCTTCTCGACCAGCTGGTCGCCGTCCGACGCTCGACCTGAGGCGGTGGATCCAGGCCCGCCGGACCCCCGAACGGGCACGCCGATGACGCTTTGCAAGGGCATTGGAACCGAACCGCAACCGGCCGCCCTGCTAGCCTTGTAACGGCCGTTTCGCGCGCTCTCCTTCGCGCGTCCGGCGCAACGGCCCGGGATCATTCCAGCCCTCCGCGACGTACGCATCGACAGGAGACCCATGACCGCTCGACAGGCTGCGATCGCGGCCATCGCCACCCACCGCGTCGCCAAGACCCAGGACTACCTCAAGGACGCCGGCGCCGTGATCTTCGGCACCTACGTCTTCCATGAGGTGGCCCAGCGTCAGTACCTCGCCAAGCCGATCTTCGAGAAGTTGCGGATGGCGATCGACGGCCTCGAGCCACTCGATCCGGACATCGTCGGCGCCGTCGCCCACGGCGTGAAGGAGTGGGCGATGGATCACGGAGCGACCCATTACACCCACTGGTTCGTGCCGATGACCGGCTCGACAGCCGAGAAGCACGACTCGTTCCTGACGCCGACCGGGGATGGCCAGACCATCGCCGAATTCTCCGGGCAGAACCTGCTCCAGGGCGAACCCGACGCCAGCTCCTTCCCGTCGGGTGGATTGCGAGCGACGTTCGAGGCCCGGGGCTACACCGGCTGGGATGTGACGAGCCCGATCTTCCTCCAGGTCGAGCCGAACGGGGTGACCCTGACCATCCCGACCGCGTACGTGTCGTACACGGGCGAGGCGCTCGACTTCAAGATCCCGCTGCTGCGTTCGCAGGAGGCGCTGGCGACCCAGGCACTGCGCGTGTTGGACTGGTTCGAGAACACGACGGCCCACCGGGTCTTCACCAATATCGGCCCGGAGCAGGAGTACTTCCTGGTCGACCGCCGGCTCGCCGAACAGCGGCCCGACCTGCTCCTGACCGGCCGCACCCTCTTCGGCGCGCCGTCGCCCAAGGGGCAGGAGCTGGAGGACCAGTACTTCGGCCCGATCCGCGAACGGATCCTGGCGTTCATGATGGATCTCGACCGGGAACTGTGGCGCCTGGGCATCCCGGCCAAGACGCGTCACAACGAGGTCGCCCCGGGCCAGTTCGAGATGGCGCCGGTCTACGAACCGACGTCGGTCGGCTCGGATCACAACATGGTCGTCATGAGCCATATGCGCCGACTTGCCGCGCAACATGGGCTCATGCTCCTGATCCACGAGAAGCCGTTCTTCGGGATCAACGGATCGGGCAAGCACAACAACTGGTCGATGGCCACCGACAGTGGTGAGAACCTGCTCGACCCGGGCAACGACCCGCACGCGAACGCCCAGTTCCTGGCCTTTCTCGTGGCAGTCATCCGAGCGGTGAACGTCCACGCGGACCTGCTCCGAGCGTCCATCGCCGACGCGGGCAACGACCATCGGCTGGGAGCCAACGAAGCCCCGCCCGCGATCATGTCGATCTTCCTCGGCGCCCAGCTCGTCGACGTCATCGAGCAGCTCGAAAAGGGTCCGGCCGCTGCCTCCAAGAAGGGCGGCCAGTTGCGGCTTGGCGCGACGTCGCTGCCGGTCCTCGCCAGCGACGCCACGGACCGGAACCGGACATCGCCGTTCGCCTTCACCGGCAACAAGTTCGAGTTCCGCGCCGTGGGCTCGTCGGCGCCGATCTACTGGCCGCAGACGGTCCTCAACACCGCCGTCGCCGAGTCGCTCAAGCAGCTGGCGGACGAGCTCGACAAGCTCGACCACGGCGATTTCCAGAGCCTGACCTCGATCCTGTCGTCGATCGTCCGGGACAACAAGCAAGTCCTGTTCGAAGGCAACGGCTATTCCGAGGAATGGCATGCCGAGGCAGCTCGCCGCAAGCTGCCGAACAACCGGACCACGGTCGATGCGCTGCCGTCGCTGACGACCAGGACCGCGAAGGGCCTGTTCTCGTCGTTCGGCGTCCTGTCCGAACGGGAGCTCCAATCGCGGGTCGACATCAGCTGGGAGCGCTACGTCAAGGTCTCGGATATCGAGGCGAGCTGTGCGTTGGATATCGCCTCGACGATGATCCTTCCTGCCACGGCCCAATACCTCGGCCAGCTTGCCGCCGCCCCGTCGTCGCGCGGGATCAACGCGGTCTGCGAACGTGTCTCCGGGCTTGCCGATGCCCTTGTCGATGCCATCGCCGCGCTCGAAACGAGCCAGCACGCCGCCCATGAAGCGGGGTCTCCGCAGGACGAGGCGAAGGTGTTCGTGACGGAGGTCCTCCCGGCCCAGGAGGCGCTCCGCGAGGTCGTCGACGAGCTCGAGACGCTCGTGGCCGACGACCTCTGGCCGCTGCCCAAGTATCGCGAGTTGCTGTTCCAGTACTGAGCGGGTAGCGGGCCTGCCCCCGCCGACTCTCGGTTCCGTCATCATGTACGGGTCAGGCGGGCCGATATCGACCGCTACCCGAAGCAGCTCTAGAGGGACTCGACCGCGATGGATCAGACCACACTCATCGGCACGGGCTTCGTCGTCCTGGCGGCCGTCGTCTGGATCGTGTGCGCGGTGTACGCGTACCAGAACGCCCCCAAGTTCGGCCGCAGTGCCGTCCTCTGGACGGTCCTGTGCGTCATCTTCGGGCCGATCGCCCTGATGATCCTGTATGTCCTGCCGAAGCACGAGCCGGTGCACGCCGCCGGGCATGCCAAGAAGAAGTCGGACTCGCAAGACGCGCTCTACGAGGTCCCCAAGAAGCATCGCTAACGCGGTGTCGGCGGGGCGCCAGCGCGGCCACGTGGTGCCCCTGCGGATTGGCCCAGCGGCCTAGGCCATCGTCCGGCACGATACGTCGATGTCTTCGATAACGCCGGAGTCCCAGGTCCGGATCCACCCGATGCGATCGCTCGGGCTGCTTTCGGTCGCCCACGCCATCAACCACGCCCAGGCGGTCGTCCTGCCCCTGATCTTCCTCAAGATCATCGATGAGTACGGCGTCGGGGTGGAAACGATCGCGTTCCTGGCGGCGATCGGCGCGTTCCTGTCCGGGATGGTCCAGCTGAGCTATGCGGGACTCACCCGGCTCGTCTCGCGGCGACGCCTGCTCGGTATCGGCGGACTGCTGTTCGGGGGCGGCTTCGCGCTCCAGGCTTTCGCCACCAGCTTCGCCACCTTCGCCATCCCGAACGTCGTGTCGCGGATCGGCGGGTCACCACAGCATCCCGTCGGGAACGGGCTCCTGGCGGAGCAGTTCCCGGCCCAACGGCGCGGTTTCGCGATCAGCGCGCACATCGCCGGCGGGAATATCGGGACCGTCGTGGTCGCCGTCTTCGGGGTGCCGATCATCCTGGCCGTCGGCTGGCGCGGCGCCGCGATCGTGTTCGGACTGCCGGCGATCGCGGTGGCGATCCTCATCCTCCTGTTCGTCCGGGAGCGAGGCACGGACCGCGCGGCGGCTCGGGCCAGTGGGACCGTTCGGGCGGCATTCGGGCGCATCCTGCGTGACCGCGACCTGCGCTGGCTGTATCTGACCGCGGCGCTGGGCGGCGGGGGCCGCGGACTCGGCGTGGTGAACCTGTTCGCGCTCATCTACATGACGCGCGTCGTGGGCCTCGACGACGCGACGTCCGGGTTGATGTACGGGGTGCTGATCGTCTTCTCGGTCCCGATGCCGTTGATCGCGGGCTGGCTGTCCGACCGGATCGGGAGGAAGCCCCTGATCATCGGCGTGTACCTGGGAGGAGCGCTGGGGTTCGTCGTCTTCCTGGCCGCTGGATCGTCCCTGCTCTGGATGTGGATCGGGATCGTCCTGATGGGCCTGTTCACCTTCTCCGAGAGCCCGCAACTCCAGGCGCTCCTCGGCGACATCGCGCCACCGTCGTCGCGGGATGCGTCCTACGCGTTCTACTTCGCGATGGCGTTCGGTATCGGATCGCTTTGGACGATCCTGTACGGCGTCGTCATCGATGTCATGGGGGAGACTCAGGGAGTGCCGGTCGTGTTCCTGCTGATGGCGTTGACCTTCGTCCTTGCGGCCCTTGCGACGGTGCCTATCCGGGCGGCGCAGCGGGCGCGGGAGAACGCGACCTTCGAGGCAGGGCTCACCTAGGCGGTCGTCAGTAGGCGCTCGTTGCCGCACTCGCGGCCGGCTGCTCACCGGACGGCGACGCGACGAACCACTTGCCATTCAGGCCCTGGCCGTTCGTGTCGCCCGGAGCCGTATCGCCCGAGTAGAAGTAGAGCGGCGCGCCGTCGTACGCGACCTGGAGGGTGCCATCGGGCCGAGCGAAGGTCGACAGCGTGCCGGTGACGCCGTCGCCGCCGGTCGGCGTCGTGCCGGACGGGACGGTGAGCGGAGGCCAGGCCTGGGCGCAGCCGTCGACGCAGGTGCTCGTGTTGGCGGAATCCGGGGTGAAGATATACAGCGTCTTGCCGTCCGGGCCGATCAGGTACGCACCGACGGCGCCCGAACCGACACCGACGGTATGTTCCATCGTTGCCGGTGAAGCGGCCGATGGCGCCGCGCTCGGCCCGGAGGTCGGTGCGGTGGTAGCCGAGCCCGCGGACGACGAGCACGCCGCGACGAGGAGTGCGACCGCGCCTATGGCGGCTACGGATCGAATGCGAAGGCGGTGACGGATCGGCGGCATGTGGGACTCCTCGACGGCTGAGGGGCAATACCTGCCCATCGGTACATACGTCGAGAGTCGCCGGAGCGGTTTTCCCTTTGGCGGCTCGCTTGCGCTATCATCCGCAGGCCCTGTACAACGGGCACCCTCGGTCGGGGCGTGGCGCAGCTTGGTAGCGCGCATCGTTCGGGACGATGAGGTCGGAGGTTCAAATCCTCTCGCCCCGACCACTTACGAGTATTCCCATCTCAGCCGGGAGCGCTGCCGCAAGGCCGTGTCGGACGGCATGCGCGCTGAGGTGGACGGTCGCCTCCTGCGATCCCCAGCACGTCGATCCGGTCGAACAGGGCGCTCGCCAGGAGCTGGCGCCCCGAGCCGCCCTCGGCCTTCCGCCAGGTCTCGGGCAGGTCCTGGACGAAGCGGACCGCGACATCGGCCGGGATGTCGTCCGGTCGCTCGCGAGTCTCGGCCGCCGCCTGTTCCTGGTCGAGACGAGTCATGGTCTGCTCGAGCCGCGACGCGTCCCGATCTCGGAGGTAGTGGGCCATCGCGCGCTCACGTTCGCGAGCGATCCGATCGGGTGCCAGGCGATCGGGAGCTGATGTCGCCCGGTTCACCTCGCCGACCACGCTGGCGATCGCCGATGCACCGACGGAGGCCTCGGCGAGCAGTTCCTCGACGATCTGCTCGTACAGCTCACGGCGGTAGGCGTGGCCAAGGGTCCGGCCGCGACCGCGGTGCTCGGGTCGGGCGGCCACGAAGGGTGGGCACGGCTCGCGGTGGCGGTAGTAGCCGGTGTCGCCGGTGAGCCGTTTGCCGCAGGCGGCGCAATGGAGCATGTCGAGCGCGTACGGGTCGGCGTGGATCGGCCGGCCGACTGGTATTCGTCGCCCGCTTGGCGCGGGTCGCCTTGGGTGGCCTCCCATTCGGCCGCCCGGGACGAGCGGTGCCCAGCGGGCCGGTTCGCCATCGCGCAGTCGCCCGACGTACAGCGGCGAGGTCAGCATCCCGCGGACGGTGAAGAGTGGCAGCTCGACGGCCGCCGCGACATCGCGGTCGGGCAGGCCCGCCGCGGCGAGCTCGAACACGCGCCGGACCGTCGCGAGGCGATCGGGTCGGGCTCGAGCAGCTTGGCCGCGTTGCGCCGGAAGCCGAACGGCGGGCGGCCGCCCGGGTCGCGCTCCTTCGCCAGCTTGGAGGCATAGCCCTCCTTGATCCGGCGCGACAGCCGGCGGCTGTAGCGCTCGGCATCCTTGGCCTCATCGACGAGCTGGTCCCAGTGGCGCTCGGACGACGACAGGATCTCCTCGTCGCAGAAGTAGACCGGGACACCGGCCGGATGGAGGGTGTCCTCGAGGAGCTCGAGTGTTCGGCGCAGGTTGCGCTGCCAGCGCGAGACGTAGCCGACGAGGAGGACGTCGAACTCGCCACGCTGGGCCGAGCCGAGCATGTCGACCATCTCCGCCGAGCGGTAGACCGTCCGCCCGGAATGGGCGGCCCGCCAGGCGAGCCCGGAGTCGACCAGGCCGAGCCGGGCGATCGCGCGGTCCTGCATCTCGGCCTGGGCCTCGGGACCGTAGCGGTCGAACTGGCCGGCGGTGCTCTCGCGGATCCAGCGGGCAGCTCGTCGACCGGCGAGGTCCTCGATCGTGGCTGGCAGGCGTCTTCATCGCTGGTTCGCTCGGGACGATCGTGAGGCTGGACCGTCGAGCGGTACGGGCAGGTTGTTCGTTGGTCCAGCGATCCCGGACGAGTTGGGCGAGAGCGATGACGACGGGGTCCATCGGGGGATTGTCTCGCACCTGCGGGTGCGGGTCCATGACTGGGGGTGATGAGTAGACGATCTGGAGACGGAGGTCGCGAGGATGGCGAGCGCTGGTGGCTGTCTGCGGTGGACGACTGTTAGCGGTTGCGTCGCGAGCGTTCGGTTGTCGTCGGCTGGGTACGGGGAGGTCGGCGAGGCATGGTCACTGGAGGGCGCTGGATGATGAATTCACGGTAGTGATGTCGCACTTCGGCGCCCTGGGCTCGGCACGCTCGGGCGGGGTGTCGCGTCGGTCGTCGGCCCGCGGTCGCGACCCGGTCGCGGCTGGTCCTGCGCGACGCGCCAGGGACGCGCTGCGGGACGCGCGCGACCTTCCCGCTCACAGCGCGTCGGCCAGCATCGGGATCCGCCGATATACCCGGTCGTCGAGGACCTCGAGGGTCGTCGGATCGGCGAGGTCGCCAGGCGCCAAATACGGCCAGGGATCGCCGGTCCAGTGCGGGCTCGAAGTCGACGACGCGGGCGTCGGTCCCACCCGGTGTCGTCCAGATGGCGCCATAGGGGTCGGTCGCGAGGGCGGGCTCGGTCACCACCCAGGTCGTCACGACCGAGTCGTCCTTGTCCGTGCCGCGCAGGCGCGATCGGACCGAGGCAGCCCGCCGGGCGGAATTGACGACGAAGCCGACGTGGAGCGGTGCCGTATACCGGCGAACGTCGTAGATGCGCTGATACGAGTCGACCTTGCCGGCGAGGATCGGTCCGCGCTCGGTCCCGAGGTCGCGCTCGATGGCGAGGAGGATCGAGCGTTCGCCGACCCGGATGACGGCGAGGGCGTCGGGCCGCAGGCCCGCGTGCCAGGTCATCCGGATGAGCGGTCGCTCGGACACCCAGGCGGCGAGCCCGACACCGCTCGCCCCGTCGCTGGCCCGGAGGAACGCCGCGAGGACATCATGGCTGGCCAGGCCGTGGATGACCGGCGAGACACCCTCGGGGGCATTGTTGAAGAGCTTCTTCTGGCCCTCCGGCCAGATCGATCGCTCGAGGGCGAGCCTGGTCGCCCGGGTCAGCGCATACGCGTAGCGTCCGCGCGGCCGTTGGCGGTTGGCCGCCCAGAAGCCCGTCAGCAAGCCGTATTCGACCAGCCGGGCCAATCGTCGCTGGGCGATGCGCCGGTGGCCGTAGGCGAGGAGTGCCGCGAGCTCGGCCGTTACGACGTCGCCACCGACGAGCCAGAGCAGGAGGCTCCGGTCACGCTCGGGCAGCGCCGTCCAGGCCGCGATCCCGGGGCTCGAGCGGATGCCGAGGCGTCGGGCCGCTCTCAGGGCGGACCGCCCATCGGCCAGGCCGAATCAGCCCGGTCGAGGGCGAGTCGGTTCGAAGGGAGTGGTGCTGCTGAACGCATGGTCGTTGGTCATGGCAAAGGACTCCGTCTTGTGCGTGGCGGTCGATCGGGCTTCGTCTAGGTCGGCGAGTTACGGACGACCGACGTGGACTCAGTCAGGCTTACCCGCTCCCCATCGGTACCCACGCCGCTGGCGCCAGGTACTGCGTCGAGAACGGGTTGATCAACCCTCGAGCCGAGACTACGAACGGGCCGACCGCGGGTCAAGACCAAGGGTGTACCAGAGTGTGTGCCGTTGATTTTGTGAGCACGACTCTCGTCCGCCCTCGGCACCGAACGAACGTCACGTCCCGAACGGACCATCGGCTGGGATCGCCTGTGGATAACCCCGTTGACGACCACCCGGCGAACGCCGACAGTCGAGACCAGTCGCCACCGCCCAAGGTGACGGCAGGACGGGGTTCTGGCTGACCATCCGGTCGCTGCGAACCCCGCGATGGGAGGGTCGAGACGATGGCAGGGACGCCGGTTCGGCGTGCCTCGGACGAGGCCGCCTTCAGCACTCGACTCGAGCGCGGTCGCGCCTGGCTGGCCGCCCTGTTGCCGGTGCTCCTGATCGCCGGCCTGGTGCTCGCCCGCGCGGTCGGCGTGAGCACGTTGCGGCCCGCCATCGCCGCTGCCGCGACGTCGACCGATCCCGCCGCCCTCCTCGCCTCGGCCGCCGACCAGCTCGTGGCAGCCACCGCCAAGGGCGGCCCGGGCTACACCTTCGAGGTCGTCGCGCGTTCGGTCCTGTACGCCCGGCCGGACGGCCCGAAGATCGAGGTGCCGGATCCGGTCGACCCGACCAAGACCCTAGGCCTTGCCGACGAGTACGACGTCGGTGGCTCGATCGCGTCGGGCTTCGTGACGCCCGATGGCTACGTCCTCCAGATGCGCCGCGGTCCGGCCACCCGGCAGGACGCGCCCGACTTCGAGAAGGCGGAGACGACGCTCGCCGCGCTGGTGCGCGACGGCAAGGACTACCGCAACGACGGCGATGGCTGGCGCGAGACCGACCTGCTGCCGGGGATCGGCCTCGACCCGCACACGATCGCCGGCCTGCCGACCCTCCTGCGTCACGGGACCGAAGCCAAGACCGAGCCGCCGGTGACGGTCGGGGGCACGAGCCTGGCAGCCGTGTCAGCCACTGGCACGGTCGCCGACGCCCCAGGGCTGATGGCCATCGACGCCGCACCGTTCACCGAGTTCACAGGACCGCTCACCTACGCCTTCGACGACCAGGGCCGGCTGGCCCAGCTGACGGTCCGGATGCGTGACACGAACTCCAAGGTGTTCGAGCTCATCGTCGAGACCACGATCACGTTCGGCTACGACGGGGTGCCGACCGAGCTGCCCAAACCCGAGCCGCTGGCACCGCCACCGTCCGCCGACCCGAAGGGTTGAGGGGAGCCGTCCGATGCTGCAGCCATCTCGCTCCGGCCGCCTCCGCGTCGTCCTGCTGACGGCGATCCTGACCATCACCGGGCTCGGTCTCGACGCCGCCCCCGTGCCCACCCCGGCGGCCGATCATCCGGTCGGCGCGCCGCTGCCGTTCGGTCTCGGCCCACAGTCGGTCGATGCCGCCTACTGCGGCTCGAACCCGACGTTCACGGGACGCTTGACCGCGTCCTCGGCATCGACGACCGCCGTGTCGCGGATCACCAACGCCAACGTGTACGGCTACATCAGCAAGGTCGATTTCGGCCTGGTCGTGCACGCTCTATCGGCGCTATTCGGGGGTGACCTGGAACGTCACCGCGAGTGCCGGGCGGTTCGACTGGGGGACGATCATCAACTCGACCTCGAACGCCTGCAACTGGGTGGTCGGCTCGACCGACTACCTGAAGGCCAACGACACCGCCAACTGCGCGACCAGCGACGCCCAGTACGCGATGGCCGTCACCCTGTCCGCCGAGCGGACCTACGTCGCGAGCTCAGCGCACACCGCGGTCGGCCAGTTCAGCTACGCCCACTCGGACTGCGACACGACCCCCTATTACGGGGCCGAGCCGATCAAGGGCACCGAAGCCAGTCCGGTGACCTTCTCGACCTCGAGCGGGACCAACCGCCCGGGCGCCAACTGCGACCCGATCACCCTCGACAGCACGGGCACCAGCCAGACCGTGACCTACGACAACACGCCGCCCACGGTCGCGTTTACGTCGCCGGCCGCCGGTGGACCCGTGGTCGTTCCGTCGGCGTTCGCGGGCGTCCAGTTCGATGCGACCGATGTCGTGGCGGGCTTCGGCGGCGCGAACGGCTGGAGCCTGCAACGCCAGATCGCGACGTGGAACGGCACGACCTGCGGCACCTTCGCCAACGATCCAGCCGCGGGCAACCTCACGACCGGCACGACCAACGCGACCGGCCAGGTCGTCAGCCAGAGCCTGGCCCTGGCCAGCTGCTATCGCTGGACCCTCGGGGCGACCGACCAGAACGGCAAGGTCGCCGCGGCCATCACGTCGGGCTCGATCGTGACCGACACCTCCAATGTCCTCGGGCTGCAGGCCCAGTTCGCCACCGAGACCTGGGACGTGGGCTCGGGCGACGAGCTCGCCCTGAGCACCGGCAGCGGCAACGTGGTCCTGAGCCACCCGTTCGTCAGCCTGCCAAGCGTCGGCGGCGACCTCGCGATCGCTGCGACCTACAACAGTCATGACCAGACGAATGTCGGCGTCGGTCCCGGCTGGCGGTTGAACACGTTCCGACGCCTGACGATCAACGCGGACGCCAGTGTCACGTTCACCGACGAGGACGGCTCCCGCCACACGTTCAGCACGCCGGTGGTGAACGGGGCGATCACCACCTACACGCGCCCAGGCAGCCTATACGCGACGCTGGTCAAGGACACCAGCCAGACGGCCCACGAGTTCACGCTCACCTATCGCGACCAGTCCAAGGATCGCTTCGATATCTCGGGCTCGATCGGTCGGCTCGAGACGTCCGAGGACCGCTTCGCCAACGCCGTCACGTACACGTACTACGCCTCGAGCGACAACCTCTACCGCGCGACGGACCCGGCCGGCCGCTACGTCGAGTTCATCTGGGACACGGCGCCCACACCCGACCGCCTGACCAGCTTCACCGACTGGGGCTATGTGTCGGGTGGCGTCGTCCAGCCAACGAGTGGCACCGGAAGCCGACGCCTGTATCGCCTGTTCTACGACGGATCCGGCAACCTCGCCGGTTGGTCCGACCCGCTGGAAACGGCAACGTCCTGCCCGAGCGTGAGCCACTTGACCTGTCTTGGCTACGCGAATGGCCTCCTGAGCTCGATCGCCAAGACCCAGACCGTCGCGACCATCTCGGGCGCCCCGCTTGTGCTCGGCACCGCGAGTCGCAACCCGATCACGACCGCCATCACCTACAGCGCGGCCGACGCCACGACGATCAAGGACGCCCAGGAGCAGTTCGCCGGCACGACCGGCACGATCATCAGTCACCCGGGGCCCGGGCAGACCAGGGTGGTCCGGCAAGGGACACCGGTGTCGACGACGACCTATGGGCTGGTCAGCTCGACCGATCCGCTTGGACGGACCCAGTCGGTCTGGCGGGCACTCGGGGGCGGGGCGATCGAACGCCGCACGGCCTACGACGCCACCTACCCGCTCGAGCCGACATCGGTCACCGACAACTTCGGCGGCAGCCCGGCGCGGACGACGAGCTACACGTATGTCGGGAGCTCCCTCGCGCTGGTCTCGCGCATGACCGAGCCGCTCGACGCGTCGAACAACCGCACCACCGACTACCTCTACAACGCCAACAACGACGTGACCCAAAGGACGGTCGCGCTCAACGCCGGCACGCCGAACACGATCACCCGCTACTGCTACACGACGTCGGGCTGCGCGACGAGCGCGACCGACCTCCTGCTGCGCTCACAGATCGAGAACTACAAGGACGGCAGCGCCGGCGGGACGAACGGCAACGCCGAAGACGTGACCACGACGTTCCAGTACGACGCCAGCGGCCAGAAGACGCGCGAGACGCGGGCGAACTACGACGCCGCGGGCACCCTCCTCGATGCTCGCGCCACCGGCTTCACGTACGACTCGGGCGGCAACCTGACCAGCCAGATCGCGAACTACGTCGACGGCGCGGTGGCGGGATCGGGCGACGACGTCAGCCCGAATGCCACCACCAACGCCCGGACCGATCTCACGACGGTCTTCACCTCGGATACCGCCGGCAACCGGATCACCGCCGCCGATCCGCGTCGCGCCATCCTGGTCGCCACCGGATCGCCCGGAACCTATGACTTCCTGACCACGTGGATCTTCGACGGGCTCAACCAGCGCCTGTCGGAGACGACACCGACGACGCCCGTATTCAACGCGACACAGCGAACTTCGAGCTCGATCTACGACGAGCTCGGGAACGTGCGCTCGACGACGGATCTCGGCGGTCTCGTGACGGCCACCGAATACGATCGCGCCGGCCGGAGCACCCAGACGTTCGAGGATCCCGACGGGGCCTTGACCGTCTTTCCGGCCAGTGTCGTGTCCCAGACGACGTATGACGCCTCGGGTCGGGTGCTGACGGTCAAGGATCAGCGCCAGGCCGTCAACGGTGCGCTCGGCTACAGCCAGTCCGCCTACGACGATCTCGGCAGGCTTATCGCCGAAGCTTCGGCGGTCACCACCGCCGACGCCACCGAGACCGACTACGCATACGACAACCTGGATCGCCAGACCACGGTCACGACCGGCGTGTCCGACCCCTCGGCCCAGGCGACGGTCACGACCTTCGACCTCGGTGGGCGGGCGTTGAAGATCGACGACGAGTTCACGTGCACGAGCCGGACATTCGACTACCGCGATCTCGAGCAGACGCGCGTCGAGGGCCAGACATCGGGCGCCTGTTCAGGTGCTGGCCTCCGGACCGTGACGAGCTCGTACGACGGCCTGGGCCGCCTGATGGTCAGCCAGGTCACGGCCGGTCAGGGTCTCAACGACAAGACCGTCGACGCCGCGTTCGACGCGGCGGGCAACGTCCTGACCAGTTCCTCGTACGTCGCGAGCACCTCGACGACGACGACCACCACGGCCACCGTCAACCCGCTCGACCAGGTCACGGTCGCGGTCCGCTCGAGCGGCACCTGGGCCAAGACCAACTACGACGCGGCCGGCAATCCGACCGATCGCTGCCTGTGGACGGCGGCGCCGAGCGACCCGTGCAAGGCGGCCGGCTCGACCTTCGCGAGCCCGCAACCAGCGTCGGTCACGAGCGCGACGTTCGATGCCCGCAACAGCCGCGTGACGCTCGTCGACGCGGTCGCCAATTCGACGACGACCTACGACCCGGACCAGAACTACCAGGTCTGGGCGATCTACCTCGCAACCGGCGGGACGAAGGAACACCAGACCATCTTCGGCTATGACGAGCGGCACCGGCTGACGAGCGTCACCCACCAGCTGTGCAGCGCCGTCCAGCACCCGTGCGCCGGCGGCAACGTCCTCCAGACGACCGGCTCCGACGCCTACGCGTATGACACCGGCGACAACCGGACCCGGGTCAACGAGGCCAACGGCACGGCCACCAACGATCGCTATTACTGCTATGACGCGGTCGAACGGCTGGTCTCGACTCGGTCGGCCAGCGGCTGCTCGAGCGGGCTCCTCGACGCGTACACGTACGACGACTCGGGCAATCGCAAGACGACCTCGGCGGTGACCTTCACCTACAACGGCTCTGGTCAACTGGCTTCCTGCACGAGCGGCTGCGGGACGGTCGCCCATGACAGCGCCGGGCGGATGCAGAAGCTCAACGGCTGGTTCTTCGAATACGACGCCGCCGGTCGCCTGATCCACGCCTGCCTGAGCACGTCGTGCGCGGGCTCGATCACCAAGGTCGAGTACGCCTACGACGGCGACGGCCACCGGATCCAGACCAAGGAATACACGACCGGCACGCTCGCCAAGACCTGGGACTTCCGCTACCAGGGCGACGCCATCGTCGAGGACAAGCTGACCGACAGTGCCCACCCGTCGGGCACCGTCGTGCGCACCTACGTCGTCGACGAGGACGGCTCCGTGGTCAAGATGACCATCCCCGCGGGCGAACCCTCAGCGGGCACCTACCTCGTCACCTGGAACGGCCACGGCGACGCCCTCGCCCTGTGGCAGATCGACGGCTCGACCGGTGCCCTGACCCTGGCCAACAGCTACACCTACACGACCTGGGGGGCGCCGACGACGACCCCGGCGGCCGGCTTCGGCGACCTCGGCTTCCGCTACCTGTACGTCGGCGAGTACGACGTCCAGTGGGACAACCCGTACAACCTCGGCCTCGTGTACATGCACGCCCGCCACTACAGCCCGGCGCTCGGCCGCTTCCTGCAGCCGGACCCGGACGCGTCGGAGGCCAACCTGTACGCCTACGCGGCGAACAACCCGGTCACCCAGGTCGATCCCGCCGGCACCTGCTTTATCATCTGCGCGATCGTCAACGCCGTGGTCGACACGGCGATCTATCTGGCCACGACCGACAGCAAGGACTGGAGCGTCAGCGGCGTCGCCAGCAACGCCGCGGTCGGATTCGCTTTGGGCTTTGTTGGCGTCGGGCTCCTCTCGAAGTTCGCGAAGCTCGGCGCCGTGGCCCGGGCTGTGTCGAAGGTGAGCGGTGGGGTCAGTCGCTTGGCCGGCGTCGTTGGCAGGTCCAGCCGGCTTGGCGCCACTCTGGTCCGTCAGGGTACACGCGTGAGCAGGGCGGTGGCCCGAGATCGACGAGAGGACTGGATCAGGATCGGCCCCACGCGAGTGTCCAATCAGATTCTAAAAGGTCCAGGCGTTCCAGGCTGGGCATGGCGACGAGCGGTGCATGGTGGTGGACCCAGTAAGATCGGAATCAGCCTTCCGTTCCACTACCATGTCGGTCTGTACAACCTTTTCCGGCCATCTATCTGGTTCAAACATACACAGATCCTGTAGGCAATCAGTCGCTCGCTCGAAGTAGCGACCGAGGGCCGCTGCGAGCAGGGGATGACACACGCCCTCGATTTACGACGCATGACCATCAGTTCAACCCAAAATGTCGCATCGAGCAATAGGCGAGAAGTCAGGCGATTAGGCCCTCGCCCATGAACTCCGCCCTTCGACTTGAGCGAATAGCACGTGAAGCCCTGCTGCCTCGGCTGGTCGGGTTTCGTTTGATCAGTCCATCGCCGTTCGACTGGCATAAACAGCCAAGCGTGCTCGTCTATCGGTATCCGATAGAGGATGTCCTGGTCGGAATCCATCTGGTGGCCGTCGACGACCGCGAGTTTTGGGCCAGCTACGTCGCGTCGCCACTCTTTGCCCCGACCGACTACCCGGGCTTCCAGGCCGTTGGCATGGAACGCGATGGGATCATGCGGCTTTTCGGCGACCGGCGGTGGATCCTTGACGGGCGCCACGACGAGCAGGTGATCGATCGATTTGTGAAATACGTCATTGAGGAAGGCGTCCCGATCCTTCGGCGTCGTGCGGCACTCGGGTCGTTCGCGGATGAACTCCTGGCGGATCCGCACGAGCTTGAATCGGACCCCGTAGGGACTGAGCAGGCAGCATATGCGCGGATCCTGAACGACGAAGACGAGAGCGCGATCGACCTCCTCGAGATACTGCTCAACGCCAAAGGGCGCGGCTGGCCGGGTGAAACCGAGATCTCGCAGGATGAAATGAATGTCCTGCAGGAGCGCGCCCGGCGGATGATCGCGAACTTGCGCGACGATCGAGCTCTGGCGCTAGGCCAGCTCAATCGATGGCGACTGGCGCGGCTAGAGAACTTGGGACTCGTGGCTGATCGACGGTGATCGCCCGGCCGCTGAACAATCCGCCTGGAAGAAGGATCGGGGCGGTTCCCGAAAAGTGCATTCAATCGGCTCGCTTCACGCAGAACGGCGCACGCCCGGCCGGCAGCGCTCGGATACGATCCAAACCTTCACTCGTGACGTGTCGGCCTGACTCCTCTCGCCCCGACCAAAGCACCTTAATGTCCTGGTCTCTGTTCTCTGGCGTCGTTTCTTGCGCGCCTCCGCTGTGTCGGTGTGGGCCAGACGCGAGTGACGGCCATCGAGGAGCGTGCGGACGACGTCGGCCTGCTGTCCCACGAGTTCGGCCCTTTCGGGCTGCAACGACATCGCCAGCGAGGCGCCGGCCATCGGATCAGCGAGCTTCGCCTCCACGATCACTGGTCCCAAGACCTCGAGCCGCTCGAAGCCGGCCGCCGTGGCCTGCGCCCTTCGCCGCTCGTACTCGTGGCGGACGCCCTGGTGCTCGGGCGATTCCGGCAGCTCCACGTCCCAAAGAGAGCGTAGGTCGGCGAGATATCCGAGCGCTCGCTTCGGGTCCACGGAGTGCGCGGCGGACTCAGGCCGCCTCGCCGCTTCGATCTGAGCAGCCAGCTCGGACTTACGTCGGAGGTAGACCTCGTCGGTCATCCGTCCGAAGGCGTTGTCGAGAGCGATGGCACGGAGTTCCTGCTCCAAGCGGGTGACCCTGCGCGCGTCGACCGCCGGCGGCTCGCCGCCAAGCGCGCCCACGATCCGCGCCTTGGCCGCCTCGTCGACCTGGGCCGTTGCCAGCAACGCAGCGATCTGCCACTCGTAGATCTCCGCCCGGAAGCCTGTTCGCCGGCAACCGCGACGGCCTGGCCGTCGAGTCTGCCCGAGTGGAGCAGGTCGACAGCTTCGGCAACGCTGATCACCGGTAGACCGGCGATCTCCGATGGGAACGACGCATCTGCTGGGCGACCGGAGGACACGGCGCCGGCGGACGGCGAGCAGCACGAGGCGAGCAGGGCTGCGACCGCCGCCAGACCGAGAAGCCGTCGCACTCTACTGGACCACCGTGTCCAGCCAGTACTCGCCGTCGCCCGCACCGACGCACGCGCCGTTCACGTGGGACCCGCCGACGATGGCCACCCTTCCGGAGGCATTGAGCACGTCGAACGCGCTGCCCTGACCGAATTGCGCGGTGAAGCCCGAGGGCCACACGAGCTCGATCCGGCGGCCGGTTAGCGCGTCAGATAGCCATACGTACCGGGGATCGCTTGCGCCGCCGACCAGCACGGCGTCCAGGCCGACGCCAGCACAAGCGAGGGGTGTCGCCTCTGGGCCCAGCACCAGGTTCGGGTCGGACGGCAAGGCGTACTCATTCGCGCCCAGCGTCCGCATCGATGGCCCCGGGCCCGAGGTGCCGCAAGCCCCGGCCAGTAGAACGGCTATCGTAGCGATCATCACGCGCTTGGGCATCGTGGGCCTCGTGGATCCGTTCGCGCCATATGGACGCCGTGCCGCACATGCTGGTTCCAGCATAAGGACGATGAGGGATCACGCGATCAGGGGATCGGCGGCGTGATCGACGGCGCGGGGTCCAGCCGCACAAGATCGAGGGAGATGGTCGTCGTCGTGTCACCGGCGGTGACACGAGTCTCCATCCGAACAGGGAAACCTGAGGGATCGACCGCGAGGTCGACATCGAACGGCCCGAGGTCGGGCGGCGGCGTCCCGGTGGTCCCCATCACGTACCCAGCAAGATCGAAGAGCGCGCGAGGAGGAACGGTCAGCCTGACGACCTGACAGGTCTGCGTGCCGCACGGCGCGTAGCGAACCGCGCTGTCGACTCTTGAAGAGGCGATCCATTCCTGGATGGCATTCGCCAGACTGACGGGGTTGGTCAACTTGTCGAGCGGACTGCGTGGATCCGGAATACGTTCCCAGGGCCCTCCTTCGGTTTGGACAAAGAGACCGTCGGCCACGACGGCGCCACCGCTTTGTGGGCCGCCGAACAGGAGCATGAACGAGCCCGCGCCTCTATCGGCGGTGCCGGAGAACCGACCATGCTGGAAATCGATCCGACCGGTGGAATGGAGTCCCACGCCGCCGGCGTTCTCATTTGTCGTTATCCCTAGCGTGTAATCGATGCCGGGTGCCGAGGCGATCGCCTTGACCGCCCGGCTGACGAGATCGGCCGGCGGCACCGGGTCGCGCGGGGCAGCGAGATATGCGCCGACCGCAAGAACACCAAGCATCATGCCCGTGAGGATGACCGCAAGAGCGATCAGCGCGGCAGCCCGCGGACCACGCCGAGAAGCTCGTCGAACGAATGAGGGCACAGGCTTGGCGGTGGCATGCATCCACGACTCCATCAGGTCCTCGGCTCGTTGATCGGGCGTGTTCATCGTTCGCTCCCCAACTTCTCACGTGCCCGGCTGACGGCGGCCCGGACACCGCCCGCAGTCATCCCGAGCGGTTCGGCCGCCTCGTCCGGGGTGAACCCGAGAAGACCGACGGTGATCAGAGCCGCGCGTTCCTTCGCGCTCAATCGGCCGAATGCGGCCCGGACGTCCAACCAGGTCGCGATCCCATCCTCGTTGAGGTCCCGGACCCGGGGCGCGCCGCTCGGAGCATGAAGCCGACGAAATCGATCGGTCGCCAGACGACGGACGACGACGAGGAGCCAGCCGATGACCGGCCGTTCCCAGTCGACGGAATCACGCCGATCCCAAAGCCGCGTGAACGCCTCCTGGGCCATGTCCTCGGCCGTCTGAAGGTCGTTCGTCCATGCAACGGCAAACCGAAAGACCGATGGCCAAGACTTCCGGAAGGCTTCATCGAAACGACATTCGTCTTCGCTCAGTCCATCCATACACTTATGTACACGGATGAGCGCCCCGAATGCACGGTCGGGGTGGCCGCGATTCTGTGTCGCAGCCCGGTGCAGGGCCAACCGACGACTACGGCGGCGGGCTCAGCCAAGCGGGGTTCGAGGCGCTCCCCCAGTCCGAGGCGACCGATGACTGGACTCGCGTCCCCGAATCGGAGCTGATTCGCACATGCCATTCGCACCGCCGTCGGCCTGCGCATTCATGGCGCGTGCTTGCGCTACTCGTCCCCCTGGCCGAGACCCTTTGGCCCCGGCAACCGCTCCGCCAGGATCCACACGAGCTCTGCCGTGGTCGCCACGCCCACCCTGGATCGCGCGTTCGCCACGTGGTGCTTCACAGTCGAGTGCGACAGGCCGAGGCGGTGGGCGGCGCGGACGTATCCCGGCGGGGGACCCGGGAGTCGATGTGGATCAGACCAGCGCGCCGTCATGCCCCCGAGGGTGGCGGCGGCGGGACGCGGTTTCTCGTTGGCCGATTGGGCCATGTCTTCGGAGTGTCGGCCACGAGATCGCCCGAGTGGACTGGGTTGCGAAATGCTGCCCGACTTGTCGTACTCACCCTGCTCGTCGGTGCCTGTAGCGGGTTGTCATCCGTCGACGTTGGTGGGTCCAAGATCCTCTTTCCTGTCGCCGCTGGGGTGGGTGGCGCGACAGCGATCCTAAACGGGGAATTGGTCTTGGACGGACCGTGCCTGTACGTCGACCAAGGCGCCGGCGACAACTATCTGGTCGTCTGGCCCAGCGGCTCTACGCTAGAGCAACGCGATGGCACTCTCGTCATACGGCAGGGTAGTGATGAGGTGCAAGTTGGATCCTCGGTCTCGCTTGAAGGTGGCGAGTACGAGAGGGCCTTTGTTGAGGACAAGATTTACGCCGAACTTCCGTGCAACGGGCCGTTTTGGATCGCTAGTGCCCTGACCGGCGGTTGATGGAACCTGAGCCGACAGCCATATCCGGATTGCGGCCCGGACCTGTTGTCTGGCGCCCTGTCCAAGTGAAGCCTGCCCACCCGGCCGCGAGCTGCTCTTCGAACTGGTCGAGGTAGGCTCCGATTGATCGGGTAGTAGATCGCAACCACGTGAAGTTGCCGCCCGTCAACCTAGGGCGTTGGCTCGGTCTCGTGAAGGTCCGAGGTCTTGTGAGGACGGGCCGAGCGCGTTGACCAAGGCACCGGGATACCGTGGTATCGTGGGGCTACCGATCCATAAACTGAGGCCGACATGACGATCAAGTCCCGCACCCTGCGACTACCTGCCGACCAGGCCGAAGCCCTCGAGGCGATCGCCGGCGTCGACGAGGTGTCGGTCAACGAGGAGATCCAGCGAGCGATCGCCGCCCACATCGAGGCTCGGCGGTCCGACCCCGATTTCCGACGGCGCCTGAAGGCCAGCATCGAGCGCAACCGGGAGATCCTCGAACGCCTCGCTCGGTGACCGTCTACCTCGACCTGGCGGACTACCTCCTCATCGCGGAGGCGGTCCTCGGGGTGCCGGCCGAGCTCATCGCCGACTTCAACCGGATCGGGCTGGCGGAGTCAGCGCTGGCCGCTCCGCTGGCCGGCTTCGGCGGTGTCGAGGCCTACCCGGACTTCGTGACGCAGGCGGCGGTGCTCTGCTGGCACCTCGTCAAGAACCACCCGCTGCCCGATGGCAACAAGCGCTGCGCGTTCCTAGCCACGGTCGAGTTCGTTGAGCGCAATAGCCGAACGTGGGTCCCCGCACCCGGCGATCCGGATGAGACCGATCACGTTATCCGGGGCATCGCCAGCGGCGAGGTCAGCGAGGCGGCGTTCCGGGACTGGATCGCCCAGCGCTGCGGGTGAGATCGGCAGACCCCGCTGGGTGGACCGCCACCAACTGACGCTCGGCCCCGGGCGCCAGCCCGGGGCCTTGCTCCGTTCGGTCGCGTCGTTGGCCACGCCCATGCTCATCGCGCCAAGTGAGCCAACGTGCGCGCCGACGGGCGGACCTGGGCGGCGTCGTGAGGCGGGATCGCGCCGCGCACGATCGCGCGCGCCGATCCGGGCGGAGGAGTAGACGTCGGCTCGCGTGTGGCGCTCCAACCCATCGTCACCACGCTCATCGCCCATATCGGCACAGTCGATCGATCCACGCACCGCCGTCATGCCCTCAAAAGGGTGCGGCTGGCGGGTCGCGGTTCCTAGTTGGCCGATTGGGCCACCTCCATCGCCTCGAGCGAGTGGTGATGGTGCAAACTGTCTGTCTGGCGGTGCGATGGCGACGATGGATTCGATGCGGCATCGGCGGACCGGGCCGTTGGCTCGATGTCTGGCTAAGAACGAGTGGAGATGACATTGGCCGCGCTGAGCCACGAGAACGCCCTGGACCACGTCGTCGTGGTCATGTTCGAGAACCGATCGTTCGACAACCTGCTGGGACGCCTGTACGAACCCGGTGAGGTCGCGTCGTTCGAGGGCGTGCTCGGCAAGGACCTCTCGAACCCCGTTCCAGAGTGGGCCGAGCACCGGCCATCGGACGGGATCGTCCGCTATGGGATCGCGCCGGACATGAACACGCCCAACCCCGACCCGGGCGAGGAGTGGATGCACGTCAACACGCAGTTGTTCGGCACCCTCGACGCGGAGAATCGTGGGCTCTTCCAGCCGGAGAAGTCGTTCAACGAGCCGCGCGCCGGCCAGTCGCCGACGATGGACGGCTTCGTCGCCGACTACATCAACATGCTCATGATCGAACTCGGGCGCCAGCCGACGGTCGACGAGTACGCCCAGATCATGACCGGCTACACGCCCGCGCAGATGCCGGTGCTGTCGGGCATCGCCCGTGGCTTCGCAACGTTCGACCACTGGTTCTGCGACGTCCCGACGTGCACTTACCCGAACCGCTCGTTCTTCCACGCCGGTTCGTCCTCGGGCTTCGTGGTCAACATGAGTCCGCCAGGCTCGTTCCCCAGCAAGAACGACGCTGAGACCCTGTTTGACCGGCTCGACGCAGCCGGGCTGGCGTGGCGGGTGTACTGCGATCCGCCTTCGCACTACTCGCTCACCGGCGTGATCCACGCGCCGCGGCTCGCCAGCCGGTTCGCCACCAACTTCTTCTCGACGAGGCAGTTCTTCGAGGACGCCGAAAAGGGCGAGTTGCCGACCTACTCGTTCATCGAGCCGCGGATCATCGGCTGGAACCACAACGACATGCACCCGCCGTTCGGCGGCCTCATGGCCCTGCTAGGGGCCCAACTGGGGGCAACCGACGCGCAGCAAACGCACTTCGACCCGCCGTCCTCGCTCCTGGGAGGTGAGGACCTCCTCGCGCGGATCTACAACGCGATCCGTGGATCGAGCGCGTCGAGCGGGTCCAACCACCTCAACACCACGCTGCTCGTCACGTTCGACGAGCATGGTGGCACCTACGACCACGTCGCGCCGCCGGCGGCCGTCCCGCCTGATGGCAGGGGCCCGGGCCAGATGGGCTTCCGGTTCGACCGCGCTGGGGTACGCATCCCGACCCTGGCGATCTCGCCCTGGATCCCGGAGCGCACCGTGATCACCGACGAGTACCGGGCGACCTCCCTGTTGGCCACCATGCGCGGGCGCTGGAACCTCGGTGCGCCGTTCAGCGCCCGGGAGGCGACCGCCCGGTCCTTCGCGGACATCTTCACGCTGCAGACGCCGCGGGCACCCGAGGACTGGCCCGACATCATCGCGCGACCGGTGCCGACGATGCCAGACTCGCTCCTGGCCCTCGATGCCCCGCTGGGCCTGCTCGGCAAGACGCTCTTGCTGAGCGTCCTCTCGATGGCCAAGATGTTCGGCAAGCCGGTGCCCGACATCGACCCCGATGCCACGCTGACCGGATCAGAGGCGATCGCGATGGG
This sequence comes from uncultured Chloroflexia bacterium, assembly GCA_963720755.1. Classification (GTDB taxonomy): domain Bacteria; phylum Chloroflexota; class Limnocylindria; order Limnocylindrales; family CSP1-4; genus SPCO01. The sequence goes on along the minus strand of CAVRGP010000006.1, from coordinate 98 downwards.
TCATGAGGTGCTTGGCGAGATCTTCCCCGCGATGCGCGACTGAGTCACCGATTCGTCCGCCTGCGCTCCCCCTCGGGCTCCGGCAGCCGCGGCGCCAG
>CAVRGP010000005.1:0-39336 GCA_963720755.1 uncultured Chloroflexia bacterium | reverse complement strand
TCCGCCCAGGCGTCGGCGACTCGGTATTCGTCGTCGCTGATCGCATAGGCGCGATGCCCGTTGAGTTCCTCGATCCCGATGTCGTGGAAGCGCCGGAGCAGGCTGAGATAGGCGACCTTGTACGACGGCACCGACAGGTTCGTGACACCCAGGATGAACGGCTGGTCGCGCTCGTCTCCCCGCAATTCGAGCAGGCTCGCCGACTCGGCGTCGGTCCGAGCCACGATGATCCCGGGCACGCCCATCACGTCCAGCTGGAACCGCGCGGCATTGAGACGCTTGATCTGCTCGCTGGACGACACCAGCACCTTGCCCCCCTGGTGACCGCATTTCTTGGTGCCGGGCCGCTGATCCTCGATGTGGTACCCGGGTACGCCGGCCTCGACGAACCGCCGGATGAGGTTGCGAACGTGGGGGTCGCCGCCGTGGCCGGTGTCGGCGTCGGCGATGATGAATGGTCGGTAGTCGACGGACGGCGTGGCTGCCCGCTGCTCAGGCGGCATGCGTGACCGAAGGAAGTGCTGGTTGCGGTCGGCCGTGAGCAGGGCCCGAACCAGGGCGGCAGCCTCGTCGGGCACCTGCGACAGCGGGTAGCTGGCGAGATCCGGCCCCGGGTCCTCCGCCGCCGATCCCTTGGCCGACGTCGCCCATCCGCCGAGGTAGATGCCCTCGATCCCCAGGCGCTTGATGATGACCGCCTGACCCGGTGAGTAGGGGCCGAATGTGGTGATCGAACGCCGCTCCGAGAACAGCTCGCGCAAACGATCGTAGAACGCCGTCGCCGCGTCACGGGCGACCACGGAGTCGGTCCGGATCGTGCCTCGCTGTTCGGCCACCTGACGAGCGCTATGCAGTCGGGTGATCCCGTCGAAGCGCGGGCTGTCCAACCAATCCTGGGTCTCAGCGATCTCCGGATCGACGATCGCGTCGTGCGGATCGCTGACGACAGGCGTCGTGGTCATCGTGGGGATCGAGTCGATCACTCGTTCTCGTGATCGCGGATGCAATCGGTCGGGCAGGTGCATTCGGCCGTCTCGGCTTGCGATCGTGGCGTCGGTGGCCAGGCGAGCCGTGGGCCGAACGTGGTCCACGTGACGACCGTCAAGCCGGGGGTCTGGACCCCGCGATCGAGCAGCTCGCGCGACGAGCGAATGGGTTCCGGCAGCTGGTACATGAGAAGCCTCCTTCGAAGGGAGGTTGATTCTGCCGTCCGCCTGCCCATCAGTCCAATCGATTGATATGATATGTCCATCAATCTAAGTGATGCCTTGGGATATTCCATGCTGATCACCCAGATCGAGGGCTTTCTCGAGATCGCGCGTCAACAAAACCTGAGCCGGGCAGCGACGGCCCTGCTCGTCACACAACCCGCGCTCACGGCACGGATCAGACTGCTCGAGGAGGAGCTCGGTACTCCGTTGTTCGAGCGGTCGAATCGAGGGATGCGACTCACGAACGCCGGTCGCGCCTTCATGCCGTACGCGGATCGCGCGATACAGTCCCTGGATGCGGGGCGGGGCCAGGTGCGTGAGCACGCCCGAGGGATCACCGGGCAGTTGACGATCGGGACAGCCCCAGCGGTCGGCGCCTACGTTCTGCCTGGGATCCTGACCCGGTTCGTCCAGCGTTTCGAGGGCGTTCGACTCATCGTTCGGACCGGCCATTCGGAAGAGATCGTCGAGCAGGTCGAGCGCAACGAGCTCGACATCGGGCTCATCCGGGAGCTCCATCGCCCGGGCGTGATCGCGCGACCCCTGTACGAGGACGAACTCATCCTGGTCGTCCCTGCTCATCATGAATTCGCGGGTCCCGATCCGATCGGCGTCGACCGTCTCGCGGATTTCGACCTTGATCCTCTTCGACCGGACGTCGAGTTACTACGACCTGACCAACGCGATCTTCCGAGCCTCCGGGGTGGTACCGCGGAGCACGATCGAACTCGACAACATCGAAGCAGCGAAGCACATGGTCAGAGACGGCCTCGGCGTGGCCTTCCTGCCACTTACTGCGATCGCCAGCGACATCGCCCGAGGCGACCTTCGGGCGGTGCCGATCGCCGGTGTCGCTCCGACACGCCGCCGGATCGTGGCAGTGCATCGGCCGTCAGCCGGTCTGCTCCCACCGCCGCTCCAGGGCTTCCTCGAGGTGCTCGACCGGATCGGCGAAATCCTGCCGACTCGGGGGACGATCCTCGCCTAGGTCCGCGTTGCAGGTCTGCGCCTGTCAGCGCAGGGGCGTGCCGAGCGTCAGCGGACGAGAACCTCCTGAGACCAACGGGCCGGCCAACGCTGGGCGCTTCCGCGATCGTCGATACGGACGCGGTAGCGCCCGGCAGGAAGGTCCTCGCCGATCCCCTGGAACCGGCCCTCCGCGTCGCTCGCCACCGTGCCGAGCACGATCGCACGCGGTTCGAGCGGAAGTCGTTCGCGTGCGAGCTCGGTCGGGCCGAGGAAGATCACGGCGGCATAGGCGCTGGCGGCAGATGACGCCGGCACGCTGACGAGGGCGTTCAGTTCGAAGCGAGCCCCCGGCGTCACCGCGAATTCGCCGGAGTCGATGCTGAGCCATCGTGTCGCGGACCCCGCGAGTTGCAGCGCTCGGCCCGGACCCGAGTCGCTGGCCACGAGTTTGGCCGATCCGGAACCGGTGATGCCCCAATGATCGAGCCCGGCGGCGAACCGCGGGTTCGGGACCAGATTCGTCCCATCCACCGCTTCCTGGTAGCTCAACCGGTACAACTCGATGTCGATCGGACCCGGGCCCGCATCTTCGGTATTCGCTCGAATGCCGACCACCGCGTGGCTCGCCCCAGCGGGGACCTGGCCGGCCAGGGTCAACTCCTGTCTGGCCCCGTCGAGCGGGGTTGCGCTCATCGTCAAGCTGGCTCCACCGACCGCCCGCCCGGCTACGGTGACCGCGCCGCTGACCTCGATCACCCTGGCACGAGCGGAACCCAGCTGGTCGACCGCGATCTCGGTCCGGGCTCCGGAGTACTGAGCGATCAAGCCTGTGAACGTCGTCACGTCGGTGTCCGGCAGCACGCGATCCGGGTGGTCGAACCACGACTGGAACACGACGTGGTCGGGCCGACCACCCGTCTCCTCCTCGTAGTGGACCGCACGGTCCATCGCGAGTCGGGTCCACTCCTCGTCCGAGGGCGCGTCGCCGCCGTTGTAGATGATCCCGAACGGGACGCCTTGATCACGGCACACTTGCTCGGTCGCCAGGAGCGCCTCCGCCCAGTCGGCGCGGGTCCAGTCGGCGTCGAGATGAAGGAACGCGAACGGCTCACCCGCAGCGGTCGCGTACGCATCGATCCACGCGGCCATGTCGTCGGGTGTGATGTCCGACCACATCGGCTCGACATCCCCGACGATCACGTCGGGCTCGAGAACCCGAAGATCGGCCACGAACCCGGCAACCTCGCGGGCGACCCGATCGACCGGGTACAGGCACGACCGATCACTCGTCGCCACGTGGCCGAAGGCATACGGCTCGTCGAGCGCGACGACATCGACCCGGCCACCGTGCGCCTGGATCCGGCGGACGACATCGAGGCTTTCGTCGGCTGCCCAACCCTCGCCCTGTTCGCATTCGTTCGTCCCCGTGAGCGGACCGACTTCCAGGCCGAGACCGAGTCCTCGCTCGGCGACGCCGTCGATGACACGGGTGAGTTCGTCGTCGGTGGAGTAGTGGGTGACCCAGGTGCCGTAGACCTGGAAGACATCGACGTCGGCGACGGCCGTCGGCCATGGCGCTCCCGGCTCGAACAGGTCGTAGAAGTCGTTGGCCCCACCGTAGCCGTGGTGATCGGCCCGTGGCCCGAGCGGCGCGAACCAGACGAGGGGTCGACCCGAGGCATCGAACGCCGGACGCGACGATGGTGTCGAGGATGCCGACGCGATCGGTTCGGTCGGTGTCGCCGATGCCGATCCGCTCTTCTCGGTCGGTGTCGCGGGTGACGGCGTCGGGCTCGCCGGAGTACAGGCAGCGACCAGGAGGACGACGAGCAGCGGGGCGATCCATCTGCTGCGCGTCGTTGCTCCCATCAGCGGGGCGTGGCCGTCGGAAGCGGGGCGCCTGCGGTCACGAGGCCGGATTCGTAGGCGTACACGACCGCCTGCGCGCGATTGCGGACCCCAAGCTTCGCGAGGATCGATGCGACATGCGTCTTGACGGTCGCTTCGCTGACCACGAGCGCCTCGGCGATCTCGGCGTTGCTCATCCCTCGAGCGACGAGGTAGAACGCGTCGGTCTCGCGAACCGTGAGCTCGGCGATGGCGTGCAGGGCGACGTCGGGGGCTGCCGGCGGGTGCGCATATCGCTCCACGAGGCGACGAGTGATGGTCGGGTCGAGAAGCGCGTCGCCGAGCGCCACGGTACGGACCGCGGCGACCAGATGTTCAGGGGAACCGTCCTTGAGCAGGAAGCCCGACGCACCCGCCTGGAGCGCCGCGTAGACGTACTCGTCGAGGTCGAACGTGGTCAGGATGACGACCCGGGGCGCCACCTCCAGGGTGACCCGTCCATCGTCGGTCGGGGCGAGCAGGCGACGAGTGGCTTCGAGCCCATCGAGACCGGGCATCCGGATGTCCATCAGGACGACGTCCGGTCGATGCCGACGAGCCAGTCTGACCGCGGAATCGCCTTCGGCCGCCTCGGCGACGACCGTGATGTCCGGTTGGGCCTCGAGGATCAACCGGAACCCAGCTCTCACCAGGGCCTGATCGTCGGCGACGAGCACCCGCAACCGGCGATCGGTCATGAACAATCAGCCTCGAGAGACACACGGTCCAGGGGGAGCCAGGCCCGGACCGCATAGCCGCCACCGACCCTCGGCCCGGCCTCGAGTCGACCTCCGACCAGCGACGCCCGTTCGCGCATCCCGGTCAGGCCGCGGCCGCTGCCATCGCTCGCGTCAGGCGTCGGCGGGCCATCGTCGAGGACCTCGAGGCGGAGCTGGTCCGGCTCCCACGTCAACCGGACAAGGGTCGTCGCCTGGCGCGCATAGCGGAGCGCATTCGTGAGCGCCTCCTGGACGATGCGATAGATCGTCATGTCGAGCGAGGTGGGGACCGGGCGCGGCATACCATCGACCTCGAGCGACGCCGGGAGTCCCGCCGCACGGACGCGGGACAGCAGGCTCTCCAGCTCGCTCATCCCCGGCTGCGGAGCCAGACCGGCAGCTTCGTCCTCGTCGCTCAACGCCCCCAGGAAGCGACGCAGTTCGGTCATCGCCTGACGGCCGGTCGATTCGACCGCGAGCAGCGACGCTTCAGCCTGCTCGGGCGACGTCCTCACGACCTGACGTGCCGCTCCGGCCTGGATCACCATCACGCTGACGGCGTGAGCCACCACGTCATGGAGCTCGCGGGCGACGTGACGCCGCTCCTCGGCGGCGGCGACCCGAAGGCGCTCCTCTCGCTCACGTACGGATCGCTCCGCTGCCTCTGCCCGCCGCTCGGACTCGATCCGGCGCGACCGAACCAGGTCTCCGATCAGCCACGTCGGGACGACCACGACGAACGGCAGGACCAACCCGAGCATCGCGCTCGCGTCCTGTGCCATGAAACCGACCGCCATGCCCGAGGCCACGGCGATCACGGCCAGGCCAGAGCCCGTCCGGCTCTCGGCTCGTCCTCCGAACGTGTAGCTCGCCAACCCCACCGCGCAGACCTGGATCCAGGGCGCGGGCGAACCGGCGGCCGTCAACAGCGATCCGACCGCCACGGTGACGAGGACCGCGAGCGGGAAGACGCGTCGGACGACCAGTGGCAGGACGACGAGCACGATCGTGGCCTCGAGACCACCGGACCGCGGCCGGTCCTGGGTCACCAGCCCGATCGCGACGAGGACGACCACGGGGCCGAGCGCCTGGAGCCACTCGAGCCAGCGCCGATCCGGCGGCGGCACGTCGATGGGCGTTCGAACGGTCTCCTCGGCCATCGCGCAACTGTAGCCGCAACTGACCCGCGGTCCCTCCGCCGCGAGAGGGATGGAAGCTCATCCGAACGGCGGAAGTCGCTGACCGGTCATCCGTTCGGCTGGGTCGCATCCCACCCCACGGCGGATGTGAACCCGTGGGTCGTGGTGACAACGTCGGGGCCTCGACACAGGAGACCGACCATGCCACCACTCATCTCGCTCCGCGGCGTGACCAAGCGCTACGACGGTTCGCCGCTCCCTGCGCTCGACCGCATCGACCTCGATGTCGAGCCAGGACGGATCACCGCGATCATGGGTCCGTCCGGCGGCGGCAAGTCGACGCTGCTGAATGTGATCGGCGGTCTCGACCGTCCGAGCAGTGGCGAGATCGTCGTCGACGGCGTCCGGGTCGATCGGTTGAGCGAAACCGGTGCCGCTCGATTTCGTCGGACGAACGTCGGTTTCGTGTTCCAGTTCTTCCACCTGCTCGAGGATCTGAGCGTCTCCGACAACGTTGCCATCCCGGCCCTCCTCTCCGGGCGTTCCCGGGAAGAGACGGAACGGTCCGTGGCGGAGCTCCTCGGCCAGCTCGGACTCGGCGACAGATCCCGCCGATTCCCGGCCACGCTGAGCGGGGGTGAGCGACAACGCGCGGCCATCGCGCGCGCCATCGTCAATCGCCCGGCGGTGCTGCTGGCCGACGAGCCGACGGGTGCGCTCGACCGACACAACGGCGACCTGGCGCTGGCGCTCCTCGAGGATCTGAATCGTCGCGGGCAGACCATCATCCTCGTGACCCACGACGAGGCGCTGGCCACGGCTCGAGCGCATCGGATCGTTCGACTCGTCGACGGTCGGATCACCGGGGACGACGCCGTGCGGCGGGCGGGGTGATGGGAGCCGTCGCCGCCAAGACGCTGGCAGACCTGCGACACCGACGGCTGCAGTCCTCCATCCTCGCGATCGTCCTGTTCCTGGCAGCGGGTGCGGCCACGCTCGCACTCAGCGTCCTGGCCGAGACGCACGAGCCATTCCAACGAGCCTTTGCGAGTGCGAACGGTGCGCATCTCGTGATCGACTACGACGGATCGGTCGACAACGCGCTCCTGGCCAAGACCGCGACGACCAGCGCCGTCACCGCCAGCGCGGGCCCGTGGCCGGTCACGATCGCCGCGGTGCCCGGCACGTTCGGGCAGATCGACGGCCAAACCGTATCCGGGCGACCGACGCCGGGGGACTCCATCGATCGGGTGACGATCAGCGCCGGCCGGTGGTGGGCCATGCCCGGCGAGGTCGTCCTCGATCGTGATACGGCCGCGATGCTCGGCGCCTCGCTCGGACAGGAGATCGGTTTCTACCGATCAGCGACACCCGGGACAATGGACCAGCTGCCGCCCGATCCGGGATCCGGCGCACCGAACCGCGTCCCGACTCTCCGACTGGCCGTCGTCGGGATCGCCGCGTCGGTCAGTACGCCGGACGTCGCCGCCTGGATGAGCCCGGGCGATGTCGCCGCACTGGCCGTCGGTGGCCAGGGCCTGCACCAGCAGATGCTGTATCGCGTCGCACCAGCGGCGACCGCAGCTGACCTGTCAGCCGCTGTGACGGCGATCACCGCGGACCTTCCGGCCGACGCCGTCGCGAGCGCTTCGACCTATCTTCAGATCAAGACAGGCGTCGATCGGATCGCCCAGCTGTACGTCCCCGTGTTGCTCGCGTTCTCGATATTCGCGCTGCTCGCGGCCGCATTCACGATCGCCAACGTCGTGAGCGGCATCATCCTCACCAGCTATCGCGACATCGGGGTGATGAAGGCGGTCGGGTTCACCCCGGGTCAGGTGACGTCGACCCTTGTCGGCCAGATCCTCGTGCCGGTGGTCGTCGGCTCCATCGCGGGTGCGATCGCCGGAACCGTTGCCAGCGGACCCATCGTCGGCGACACGGCGTCCTCCTTCGGACTTCCCCGAACGTTCACTCCGGATTGGTCGGTCGTCGTGGTCGTGCCGATGTTCGCGATCCTCGTCTCGACGATCTCCGCCGTCGTGCCGGCGCTCAAGGCGGGACGGCTGAGCACCGTGGCCGCCATCACCCGCGGGACGGCGCCATCGCTCGGCCACGACGGTGGTCGCCTGCGTCGTGCCGGACTGCGCATGCGGGTCGGTCTTCCTTCCCGGCTGGGCATCGCCCTCGGGGTATCGCATCCGATCCGGGCCGCGATGACCCTCGGTGCCCTCATCGTCGGCGTCGCATCGATGACGTTCGCGCTCGGCCTCGACCTCTCACTCGTGCGGGTGAAGACCCAGACCGACCGGAGCGCAGACAGCCCGGTCCGCGTGGAACAGGTCGATCCAGCGGCCGATCCGGCGTCGATCGGATCGATCATCGCCGCGCGATCGGACACGGCTCGATCGGTCGGCCTCGGCCAGGTCCACGCCAACGTGCCCGGCCTCGGGGCCATCCCGTTCGTCGGCTACGACGGCGACGCGAGCTGGGTGGGCTACGCGGTGATCTCCGGGCGCTGGTTCCAGGGTCCCGGCGAGGTCGTCGCAACGTCGAGCCTGTTCAGCCGAGCCGGCCTCGAAGTCGGCGACACGATCACGCTCTCGCTCGGCGATCGATCGATCACCGAGCGTCTTGTCGGGGAGATCTTCGATACGGCCGAAGGTGTCGCCGACCACGTGTTCCTGCGCGGCAGCTGGGCCGATGTGCTCGCCCTCGACCCGACCGCGCGTCCCTCCAGCTGGGAGATCCAGCCGGTCGCCGAAACCTCGCCGGGCGTCTACGCCAACCAGCTCGAGCAGGGACTCCGTGGACGGGCCGTGACTCGGACGTTCGACAGTTCCCTCGACACTGGCTTCCTGCTGTTCCTGTCCGTCGTCGCCACGATGGGGTTCGTCCTCGTGGCTGTCTCGATCGCCGGTGTCTTCGACGTCGTCGTCCTGGAGACGAGACAACGGGCTCACGATATGGCGATCCTGAAGGCCGTCGGGATGACGCCACGCCAGGTCGTGACGATGGTCGTCGCCTCCGTGGTGCCGGTCGGGCTGGTCGCCGGCCTCGTCGGCGTGCCGGTCGGGATGGCACTCCAACGGATCGCGCTCGGCTATATGGGCCAGGTCGCCGCCGAGACGCGCGTCGCAGCGGTCACTTTCGACGTCTTCACTCCACTGACCATCGTCGCGTTGTCCCTCGTCGGGCTTGCGATCGCCGCGGTGGGCGCCTATCTCCCGGCGCAGCGAGCAGCGCGCGCGCCGATCGCACCGATCCTCCAGGGCGAATGAAGCCATCGATCCTGGATGGCACGGGAACGAAGGACCTGGCGCCGCGATCCGCCGGCCGACGCGGTGATCCGGAGGCTCCTAGACTCGAGCTGGACACGAGACCGGCGATGCCAAGGAGACCGCGATGCAGACGGACGAACACGCCGACCGAACGGACGGTGCCGCGACGGCCGCTGCGGGTCCGCTTTCGGCCACCGACCTCGCCCGGATCGACGCGTACTGGCGGGCCGCCAACTACCTGTCGGTCGGCCAGATCTACCTGCTCGACAACCCACTCCTTCGCGAGCCGCTCCTCGCGGAGCACACGAAGCCGCGCCTCCTCGGCCACTGGGGCACGACGCCGGGGCTCAACTTCATCTACGCCCATATGAACCGGGTCATCCGGAACTGGGACCTCGACGCCATCTACGTGATCGGGCCGGGCCACGGTGGTCCGGCGATCGTCGCCAACGCCTACCTCGAGGGCACCTACAGCGAGGTCTACCCGAGCATCAGCCAGGACGCAGACGGGATGCGCAAGCTGTTCCGCCAGTTCTCGTTCCCGGGCGGGATCCCGAGTCACGTGGCGCCCGAGACGCCGGGTTCGATCCACGAAGGCGGTGAACTCGGCTATGCGCTCTCCCATGCCTATGGCGCCGCATTCGACAACCCCGACCTCGTCGTCTGCTGTGTCGTCGGCGACGGCGAAGCCGAGACCGGGCCCTTGGCCACGAGCTGGCATTCGAACAAGTTCCTCAACCCGGTCAACGACGGGGCCGTCCTGCCGATCCTGCATCTGAACGGCTACAAGATCGCCAACCCGACGGTCCTGGCGCGCATCCCGCAGGCGGAGTTGCTCTCCCTGATGGAGGGGTACGGGCACCATCCTTATGTCGTCGAGGGCGACGATCCCGCCTTGGTCCATCAGCAGATGGCAGCCGTCATGGATACCGTGATCGAGGAGATCCACGAGATCCAGCGGGCGGCCCGCGACGGCTCGGTCACGGAACGGCCCCGCTGGCCGATGATCATCCTGCGGACGCCCAAAGGCTGGACGGGTCCCAAGGAGATCGAGGGCAAGAAGATCGAGGGGACGTGGCGTGCCCACCAGGTCCCGATGGGCGAAGTTCGCACGAACGCCGCGCATCGCGACATCCTGGAGACGTGGCTGCGCAGCTACCGACCGGACGAGCTGTTCGACGAGCAGGGCGCGTTGATCCCCGAACTCGCCGAGCTGGCACCCCACAGCTACCGACGGATGAGTGCGAACCCACACGCCAACGGCGGCCTCCTCCTGCACGAGCTGGCGCTGCCGGATTTCCGCGACTACGGGGTGGAGGTCAAGGCTCCCGGTGCCACGACCGCCGAGGCGACCCGGGTCGTGGGCACCTTCATCCGCGACGTCATCGACCGCAATCGCCAGACCTTCAGGCTGTTCGGACCCGACGAGACGTCGTCGAATCGACTCGGCGCGGTGTTCGAGGTCACCGATCGACAGTTCGACGCCGAGATCCTGCCGACCGATGAAGGCCAGGCGCTCGAGGGCCGGGTGATGGAGGTCCTGTCCGAGCACCAGTGCCAGGGCTGGCTGGAGGGCTATCTCCTGACCGGACGGCACGGCCTGTTCGACTGCTACGAGGCGTTCATCCACATCGTCGATTCGATGTTCAATCAGCATGCCAAGTGGTTGAAGGTGACCGACGAGATCCCATGGCGACGACCGATCGCGTCGCTCAACTACCTCCTGAGTTCGCTCGTCTGGCGCCAGGACCACAACGGCTTCAGCCACCAGGATCCCGGGTTCATCGACCACGTCGTCAACAAGAAGTCCGACGTCATCCGGGTCTACCTGCCGCCCGATGCGAACACCCTGCTGTCGGTCACCGACCACTGCCTGCGCAGCCGTCAGTACGTGAACGTCATCGTGGCAGGCAAGCAGCCGTCTCCCGCCTGGCTGTCGATGGACGAGGCGATCCTCCATTGCACGCGCGGGATGGGGATCTGGGACTTCGCCAGCAACGACGAGGGTGGCGATCCGGACGTCGTCATCGCGTCCGCCGGGGACGTCCCGACGCTCGAGGCGCTGGCGGCAGTGGATCTCCTGCGGACCCACTTGCCGGACCTCAAGATCCGGTTCGTCAATGTCGTGGACCTGATGCGCCTGCAACCGACGTCCGAACACCCCCACGGCGCGACAGACGCCGAGTTCGACTCCCTGTTCACGAACGATAAGCCGGTGATCTTCGCCTACCACGGCTATCCCTGGCTGATCCACCGCCTGACCTACCGCCGGACGAACCATCGGAACCTCCACGTCCGCGGCTACAAGGAGGAAGGCACCACCACGACGCCGTTCGACATGGTCATGCTCAACGACCTCGATCGGTACCACCTCGTCATCGACGTGATCGACCGGGTGCCCGGACTCGGGCCGCGGGCAGGTCACGTCCGTCAGCTGATGGTCGACAAGCGGATCGAGGCGCGTGCCTATACGCGCGTCGCCGGCGAGGATGCCCCCGAGATCGCGGACTGGGTGTGGCCGTCCTAGGCGACGACGGGGAGCTCGCCGGCCGGATCCTCGTCGTGAACGCAGGGTCCAGCAGCCTCAAGCTCCGCGTGCTGGACTCAGACGATTCGATCGTCGCCACGGCGGACCTGGCGGCGCCTCGAGGGTCTGCGGACGCGGCGGCCGTCGCGGACGCCGTCCATGACCTCGGCCCGGTCGGCGCCGTCGGCCATCGGATCGTCCATGGGGGCACTGCCTTCTCCGGGCCGGTCCGCATCGACGCGTCCGTCATCGAGCGTCTCGAGGGCCTCACCGACCTCGCCCCGCTCCACCAGCCCAAGTCGCTCGCGGCGTATGCGGCGGTGACGGCCGTCCTGCCGGACGTGCCGGCCGTCGCCTGCTTCGATACCGCGTTCCATGCCACGCTGCCGGCGGCCGCCTCGACCTACGCGCTGCCGGTCGAGTGGCGCAAACGGTGGGACCTCCGGCGATTCGGGTTCCACGGCTTGTCTCACGCCTACGCAGCACGGCGCGCCACGGAGCTGCTCCAGCGGCCGGCCGACGGCCTGCGCGTCATCACCTGTCATCTCGGTGCCGGTGCGTCGCTGGCCGCGATCCGTGACGGCATCTCGGTCGACACGACGATGGGCTTTACCCCGCTCGAGGGCCTTGTCATGGCGACCCGGTCCGGTAGCGTCGATCCGGGTCTGGTGCTCTGGCTGGCGGAGCACGTGGGGATGCCGCCGGCCGAACTCGCCGCCACGCTGGAGCATCGGTCCGGCCTGCTCGGCCTGGCCGGCACGGCGGACATGCGGATCATCATCGAGCGAGCGCAGACCGGCGAGCCACGGGCGACTCTCGCCCTCGACGTCTACGTCCATCGGTTGCGAGCCGAGATCTCGGCCATGGCGGCCTCGCTCGGCGGACTCGACGCCCTCCTCTTCACGGGTGGTGTCGGTGAGCACGCCCCGGTGATCCGGGCGATGGCCGCCGACGGACTCGCGTTCCTGGGCGTTGAGATCGACGCGGAACGGAACGGATCCGGCCCGGCCGACCGCGAGATCGGCGCGGACGGCGCGCCCGTCCGGGTGCTCGTCATCGCCGCTCGAGAGGACCGCGAGATCGCGCGCGAGGTCCGAACGGTCCTCGGCGGACCAGGCATCGCCGTCGGATGGCCACGGAGGGCGCGCGTGAAGCCCTCGCCGACGGACCGGTTCGACCTGCACGGGAGCGTCGCCGCCGTGATCGGTGGGACCGGCGTCCTCGGGGGCGCGCTGTGCCACGGGCTCGGTGCCGCGGGCGCGGCCGTCGCGGTCATGGGCCGTTCGCCTGAGCGAGCCGAGGCACGACGGGCCGCCCTTGCGAACGACGGCACCGAGGCGGCGGCCATCGTCGTGGACGCGACCGATCGGCACTCGCTGGAGGCCGCCCTGGAACAGGCCGAGGCGCGGCTCGGCCCGGTGGACATCCTGGTGAACGCGGCCGGCGTGAACAGCGCGACGCCGTTCTTCGAGATCGGGCTGGATGAGTGGTATCGGGTCCTCGACGGAAACCTCACGTCGGTGTTCCTCGCCTGCCAGGTGTTCGGGAAGGCCATGGCCGACCGCGGGTCCGGCGGATCGATCATCAACATCTCGTCCGCATCGTCCGGCCCGCCACTGTCGAGGGTGGCGACCTACTCGATCGCGAAGGCCGGAGTGAACAGCCTGACCCAGTACCTGGCGGCTGAGCTTGCCCCGCGCGGCGTCCGGGTCAACGCGATCGCGCCGGGCTTCTTTCCTGCCGAGCAGAATCGGGCGCTGCTGTCGGAGGAGCGCGTTCGAGCGATCCTGGCGCATACCCCGGCTGGGCGCCTCGGCGAGGCGGACGAGCTGGTCGGGGCGGCCGTCTGGCTCGCGTCGGCGCGAGCGTCCGGGTTCGTGACGGGCTCGATCGTTCGCGTGGACGGGGGCTTCAGCGCGAAGACGATCTGACGAGGCGAGGCGCCGGCGCGTCGCGATCAGCGACGTCGATCCGCGCTCACTCAGTCACCGGGCACCAGCCCGACGGCGCGGATCCCGGCGGCACAACAGGCCTCGTCCTGGTCTCCGGTGCCGCCACTGGCTCCCGCAGCGCCGATCAACCGTCCATCGTCGTCCATGATCGGGGTCGCGCCGGGCTGGGGGATGAACCGCCCGTGTGCGGTGGCGGCCAGTGCCCCGAAGAAGTTCGGGTTGTCGGCCGCCCGACTGGCCAGCGCTCGGCTCGATACGCCCATCGCGACGACGGCCCACGCCTTTCCCAAGGCGATGTCGAACCGGAACATGCTCGCTCCATCCTGGCGTTGTGCGGCCACCAGATCGCCTGCGGCGTCGAGGACGACAACCGTCAGTGGTGGGACGTGATCGTCCGCCGCTCTGGCCAAGGCGCTCGCCACGATCGCGTTCGCTTGTTCGAGGGTGAGCATGGTCATGACCTCATTCGACGGGTGTTGATGGGTGGCGTGCTGTGAGTTTGACCGAGGACGACACACCTCCTCGATTCGGCGACTGCCGCCGAATGCCGTTCATCCGCGGCAACAAGGTACCCATATCCATCCTGGTTGAGCTGGGCTGGACGCTCCAGCTGCGAACCGGTGCGAGCATGATCTGGAGATATGCTTGGCCGGCCGTGATCGATCCCGTCGCCCTGCGTCGTCGCCCTGTGCCGATCGATCGATCATCCGACCGGCTGGTCGCGCTCGGTGCGATCGTGATCGCTCTCGTGTTCCTCGTGGCCGCCGTGGGCACCATGTTCCTGCCCGCTGGGGATCGGCGAGGCGTCTGGTTGCCGCTCCACCTGGCCATGGGTGCGGCGACCACGGCGATCGCGGGGATCATGCCCTTCTTCGCGGCGGCCTTTGCGGCGGCGCCTCCGAGTGGTGCACGACTCCGTTCATCTGCGGTCGCGGGGGTGTCGATCGGCGCGGCAGCGGTAGCCGCCGGCGTCGTCGCGAGCGGTGCCAGCCTTGCCGTGGCCGGCGGATCCCTCTTCGTGGTCGGCATCGTCCTGACCGGGATCGCCACCGCCCGACCGCTCGGCCGGGCGCTTGGGCCAAGTCGTGGGCTGGTGACCCAGGGGTACCTGGTCGCGCTCGGCGAGGTCGCCATCGGAGCGAGTCTGGCGACCTTGTTGTTGGCCGCGTGGCCACCAGTCGTGGATGACTGGATCCGACTGAAGCCGGCCCATGCGTGGTTGAACCTGGTCGGGTTCATCTCGCTCGTCATCGCGACGACCCTGCTGCACTTCTTTCCGACCGTTGTCGGCGCGCGGATCGCCGTCCATCCGAGCGCCCGCGCGACGGTCATCGGGTTGGCCGTCGGTGCCCCTCTGGTGGCGCTCGGCTTCGCCGTGTCGTCGGATCTCGTGGCGCGGATCGGTGCGCTGGGGGTCGTCGGCGGGTCCGCCAGCCTGGCCGTCTATGTGCTGCGGACGTGGCGGTCGAGGGCGCGCTGGACGACCGATCCAGGCTGGCATCGCTTTGCCATGGGTGGCCTCATCTCCGCGATCGTCTGGCTCGAGCTTGGGATCGCGATCGCGGCTGGGCGCGTCCTCGTTCTCGGCGCCGATCCCGCGGGCTGGTCGGTCGAAGCGGTCCTCGGGCCGCTCGTGGTCGGCTGGGTCGGGCTGGCGATCGTCGCCTCTGCGACGCACCTGCTCCCCGCCATCGGCCCCGGCAGCCCGGTCACGCATGGACGACAGCGGCAGCTCCTGGGTCGGTCCTCGATGATCCGGCTTGTCATGCTGGATGCCGGCGTCGCGGCTCTGACGATCGGCCTGCCCCTCAACCTGAATGTGCTGATCATCGCCGGCGCCGTCTTGAACGCGGTCGGCCTCGTGATGACGGCCATCCTGCTCGGCTGGGCCGTACAGATGGGGATCCGTCGACCACGGTCGTGATCGACGCCTTGTCGGCCGCCCAGGGTCACGGGATCCTCACCTCAGCGCCCGATCACGCGGACTTCCTCGCTCGGCAGGGTCCGCCACCAGCGCGCGTATCGACCGTAAGCGAGGGGCTGCCGATCGGCCAGGAACGCCCGCAGCGCAGAGGCTTCGACGTCCAGGGCGTCCCAGTCGTCCGTTGACAGCCGATGGAATGCGGTCACCTCGATGCCGTCGTCGATCGGCCGCCATACCCCCGCCACGAACCCATCGACGAGCACCGTCGGAAGCAGATCGCCGTTGGCGCGCATGACCAGCCGACGGTACTCGGGAGGCACGATCCGGCTCCGATCGGCGTAGGCGAGCAATGAGCTGTCCCACATCGGCAGCAACCGGGGCGGCGCCGGCGTGTCACCGTCGGGCACGTGGCCATCCGGCACGTCGTACAACCGCTCCCCGTTCGGACCGTCATGGCGGACGAGGTGCCCGTCCGATGCCGACAGTGCGCGTTTGACCGGCGGCCGATAGATCGTCCCGAACTGCGCGATATCCGCCACCGTCGCCGGGCCGAACGCCCGCAGATACGACGCGACCAGCGATCGGACCGAGGCCTCGGGGTCCTGAGGGCGGTCCTGGACGCGAGCCGCGACATACGACGGCCGCGGCCCGAAGGACCATGGACCGCCGGTCGACGCATGGACGAACGGCCCGACCTGTCGAAGCGCCCACCAGATCCGCGGTTTGGGCGCACCGTATCGATCCTCGAGCCATCGCTCGACGTCCTGGTTCGTCCTCGGCGTCGCGGTGAACGCCAGAAGATCGGGGATGAGGGCTTCCGTCTCCCCGATCGAGACACCCTCGCTCGCGAACCGGCGATCGTGGTACCGAGCGGCTCGCAGCGTCGGCTGCATGGCCTCGTGGAACGCCGGGTAGTCATCGACGACGACGGCGTGCAGCGTGATGCGCATCAGTTGCGCCTTGACGATCGCCTGTTCCGCAAACGCCAAGTCGAGGGCCGCCGGATCGAACGCCTTCAGCCGGTTCCAGAGAGCGATGTACGGCGAGGCCGGCTCCTGGGCCTGGAGCGCCGCGACACGACGGACGGCGTCGCCGACATCGATCGACGCACGCTGGAGCAGGAGCTGTCGCTGCAGTGTGGCTCGGTTGAGCTGTCGGGCAGTCAGGGCCATCGGACGATGCTACTGAAACTGACGATGGTGCCGCGAGGCGGAGCGCCCCGCGACCCGCGACTCGCGACCCGCGACCCGGGTTTAGGCCGGCGGTCGGAGCCCGAGGCCGCGGAGCCGCTCGGGGGCGGCGAGGATGTCGATCTCGGCGATGCGATCCCCGCGGACCGTGAAGCCGAGCACGGCGAACGGCGCATCGCCCGCAAACACGACGAGCCCCGGGTTGCCGTTGACCGTCGCGTGACGAGCACCCGCGGCGAACCGCCCGAAGCCGAGCGCCTCGCCGGCGACCGCATCGGCGCCCCGGATGACGCGCGACCGGCCGAGCCCTGCCGCCCGCTCGTCCGTTTCCGCTCGCACGACGGCCCCCGGATCGAGAACGCGCACCAGGGCCGCGAAGTCCCCCTCCCGTGCGGCGCTGAGGAAGGCGTCGACCAGCTCGCGCTGGCGGCCCGGCGGTACGCTTGGGCTGGCGGGCGCCGCGCGCACGCGTCGCCGGCCGCGGCTGGCGAGCTGACGAGCGGCGGTCGGAGTCCGCTGGAGGATCCGGCCGATCTCCTCGAACGGCAGTCCGAAGGTGTCGTGCAGGACGAATGCAAGACGCTCCGCCGGCGTGAGCGTATCGAGGACGACGAGCAGCGCCAGTCCGACGTTATCGGCGAGGATCGCCTCGCCTTCGGGATCGCCCTCGGCGTCGAAGACGACGACGGGGTCTGGCAGCAACTCGAGCGACTCCTCGCGCCTCGATGCGCGAGCCCGCAGGCGATCGAGGCATAGCCGCGCGACCACGGTCGTGAGCCAGCCACCCAGGTTGTCGATCGCATCGGCTTCTGAGCGATCGAGCCGGAGCCAGGCGTCCTGGACAGCATCCTCCGCCTCTGCCGTCGACCCGAGCATCCGGTATGCCACCGCGTGCAGGTGGGCGCGGTGGGCCTCGAAGCGCTCGGCGACCAGGTCGGGGTCGGGCATCGGTCACGTTCTCGCAATGGGTTCCGTCAGGAGATTGACGGCAGCAGGGTCGCTGACGTGACAGGAAAGGATAGCCGTGACCAGTGCCCCCGCCTTCGTTCGCTACTCGAACCCCCTCACGCGGGCATTCCTCCGGATCGGGATGCCGATGGGCCCGAACGTGCTGCTCACGGTGCGCGGCCGCACGACCGGACGTCCACGCTCCGTCGCCGTTGCCGTCGCCGAGCTGGATGGGCGCCGCTGGGTGATCGGTGCGTACGGTGACGTGCAGTGGGTCCGAAACCTGCGGGCCGCGGCCGAAGGCGATGTCCGTCTCCACGGACGAACGGTGCACGTCCGGGCCAGAGAGCTCGGGCGGGACGAGGCCGAGGTCTTCTACGCGGCGACCCTGCCCGCGTTCATCGCCAGACTACCGTGGCTCGGTCGGCGCTTCCTGGGACTGCTGTTCGGGTCCGTGGCGCCGGAAGTGCTGCACTCCCCGTCTCGTGCCGCGGTCACGCGTCCAGTCTTCGAGCTGACGGCCGAGTAGATCCGGGGCATCCATCTGCGCTCGGCCCCGAAGCACCTCCTGGCGACGCTCGACCCAGGGCGGGTCGAGTACGGGTGCCGATTTCCCGAATGACCCGTTTGGCGTGTTGCGTCCCTCTGTAGGGTTGACAGCGCCAACCACGGAGACGACGTGTGACGGTCGAGCGGACGGCGGAGATCGAACAGAGTCGGTCAGACCCGGCCATCGCGGGTTTCGTGGCCGAGCATTACGACCGGCTCCTGCGATTGGCCAGGCTCATGTCTCGAGACGCGAGCGACGCGGCGGATGCGGTGCAGGTCGGCCTGGAGCAGGCGTGGCGTCATCGCTCCACCTTGCAGGATGAAGCGCGACTGCGGCCCTGGGTCGACCGCATCGTCGTTCGCGAAGCGATCCGGATCGGCAAGCGCCGTCGATCCTGGCTCGGTCGCCTGTTCGTGCCACAGCCTGAGGTCGGCTGGATCGAGCCGACAGATCCGCAGGGTTCGGAGCCGTCGACGTTCGTTGCCCTGAAAGCGGCCTTCGAACGGATCTCTCCCGAGCAGCGAGCGGTGGTGGTCCTGCACCTGCACCTCGGCTACACGGTCGCCGAGACGGCGGCCATCGTCGGGGCGCCCGAGGAGACCGTCCGTTCACGCCTGCGAGTGGCCAAACAGCGACTGCGCCACGAGCTCGAGGAGTCACGGCCATGACCGACCGCATCAGCGACGACCAGTTCGATCGCGAGATCCGTGACTTCCTCGCCTGGCAGGAGAGGGATACCGCAGGCGCCCCGTCGGCCTTCGAGATGAGCGCGAGGATCGAAGGGCATACCGGCACGGGGGCGATCAGCCAACGTGTTGCCCCCCGGCTCGTCTGGCCCCTGCTTGCGGGACTCGTGATCGTGGCGCTGTTGGGCGTCCTGACCGCGGGCGCGACGCTGCTTCGACATCGGGAGCCCGTGCCGTCCTATGAAGCCGTGTTCCTGCGTCAGGAGGTGGCCGCCGGTGAGCGTGATGTGCTCGTGGTCGGCGTCGATCCCGCCGGTAACGAGCGCCAGATCGCCAGGCTGCCGGGCGCCTGGGTGACGTATGACATCGGCGTGCCGCAAACGGGATCGACGTTCCTGGCGCCGATGGGCGCCGTGTCGCCGAGTGGACTTCTCGCGATCCCGACAGGCGGTAGCGACCTGATGACGCACTGGGAGCTCTACGACCTGCACCGGCCCCAGGCGGAGCCCGTCGTCGTCCCGGGCATCGAGCAATTCGTCGAGCAACTTCGCGATACGCCGTACTGGCAAGTCGACCCACGCGGGGGCGCCTTCTGGGGCCCGGGCGATCGCCTCGCCGTCGTCTGGTACCCATGTTGCGGCGGCGAGGTACACCTCCAGTTGACCGTCATCGACGGGCGCACAGGCGATGCCACCGACGTGGCCATTCCTGCGGGTCTGGTCGTTCTACCGTATTGGGCGTCCGACGGGTCAGGCGTCTTCGTCGGAAGCAGCGCAACGGACCAGGCTCCTCCGAGGATCCTAGGCGTCGACGGCACCGTGGTCGACGCGCCTGAGGCGGTGGCGACCAGCACCTGCCGCTCGACCGGAGGGAACGCGTTCCCGTGCCCCGCCCCGGACGACTCGATGACGGTCGATATCGGCCTCGTCCGAGACCCAGCCCAGCCGGCCGCGACGGTCACCGACCAGGCTACCGGCACCGTATCCCACATCGATGGCTCGTTCGCCGGTTGGCTCGAGGTGGCTCAGGGTGTCGACACGTCCGAGCCGACCACAACCCCGGAAATCACTGCCGACCCGACGACTCGCCCGACCGAAAGCGCTGATCCGTCGTCATCGTCGCCACCGATCGCCAACGGCTGGATCGCCTACTCGACGAGCGGCCCGGTCCCGGGCTCGACCGATACGAGCTCGGGAAGCGATATCTATCTCGCCAGGGCGGGCGAGACGCCCAGGCTGATCGCCGACCGGCAACATGCTGGGCGGGACGGCAGCCCCGGGCGGAACGTCTGCCCAGCCTTCTCACCCGATGGTCGTCAGCTGCTCTATGCCGTCGAGGCATCCTACGGCGCGGACATCATCGTGCTCGGCGTGGCTCCGAACGGCGACATCACCGACACGGTCCGCTTTGATGGTGCCGGGTCACGGTGGGGGTCGTGTCCCGCCTGGTCATCGGACGGGACTCGCATCGCCTTTGTTGACACCACCACTGGCAAGGTCGCGGTCCGGGCACCTGATGGCTCGCCGCCTTCCGGCGGTCCTGCCGGCCTGCCGGGTGACCCGAGCATCGAGGACTTCACACGACCACGGGAAGCGACAGACCCGCTCCTGTCGCCGGCTGGCGATCGATCCGTGCGACTCGAAGATTGCGGAGTCGTCGTAGCGGCGCCCGACGGCACAGGTGCCCGCACCATTGCGCTCGATTACTGCCCGTACGCGATCGCCGCCTGGTCGCCTGACGGTCGCCAGATCCTCGTCATGCAGGACACGGGCGGATTCACGATCCACGCGGTCTCCGTCGATGGTCAAACCCAGGACTCGATCGTGGCAGATGGCGCGGTCAATGGCCAGCGCTCGTGGCCGGGCTGGGGCGATGTCTCCTGGCAGTCGGTTCTCAAGTAGTGCAGCCACAAACACCCGAACCCATGAAAGGGGCCACTGACGTGCACCTTGGCCAACGCCGCTCCGTCGTGTTCGTCGGGATCGCTATCGCACTGATGACCAGCGCGTGCTCTGGGGCGATCGGATCGAGTTCGACGCCGCCTTCAACGGCACAGGCGGTGGCGTCAGCGCCCAGCCCCTCGACGAGCGCGATCGTCGAGGCGACGCCTGGCGTGGTCGAAACGCCTAACTCGATTCACAAATTGAAGGTCCTCGGAACGGGTGACTACCCGAAGATCACGGTCGTTGTACCGGACGGGTGGTCAGTGAGCGATGGCCACGCTGTTGTCAGAGACGATGGTTACTTCGTCGTCAAGGAGCCCGGGCCTCTCGGCGTCAGCGTCTGGGACGTCGGACTTGTCCCAGCGGACCCGTGCCACTGGGCGGGGACTGAGGTTGATCCCGGCCCCGGCGTGGACGCGCTCGTCGCGGCCCTGATCGCCCAACCGACGCGCCATCCCACCGATCCGACCGATGTGACTCTCGGCGGATACAGCGGCCGCTATCTCGAGTGGTCGGTCGCCCCCGACGCGGTCGTGACCGGGGACGCAGACTTTACTGGCTGCGATGTCGAGCCATCCAACGGCTCACACGACTTCGTGAGCTGGGAGGGCAACGGCTTCGGTAGGCGCTACCAGCAGGTCGCCGGCCAGGTTGACCGGCTGTGGGTCCTGGACGTCAACGGGCAACGGCTGGTCGTCGATGCGACGTATGGTCCCGATGCGACGCAGGCCGACCGAGACCAACTGACGCGGGTCGTCGAGTCGATCGAGTTCGTCACTTCTTAACGCACCGGCACCGAATTCCGGGGCTCCGATTGGGGCGAACCCACCATGGGCACAGCGCGGTCAGGTCCGCTGATGCCCATACCTTGCTGCACGACCCGGCTCGAGCCCCAGTCACGCGTCCAGTCGAGGCACCTCCGTCGACTCCTGCCTGGCTCGGTCCGGACGGGCTCACCACACGACGCGAGACCGCGAGTCCGACGACCCGAGGCGGGCGACGCCGCCGCGCTCATGTCGCCGCCGCTGGCGGTGGTCGCCGGCGTGGTCGGATGCAAAGCCGAGCAGGGTCGATCGATACTGCTCCGCCACGGCCAGACACCCTCGATCGACGCCCTGACGGGACGACCACTCGGCGCACCGCGAGTCCTTCCGACCTCACTCCGGGGGCAGTTCGCGGTAGACGAGGTCGATGTCGATGCCCTGGCGGCGACGGATGAACTTCGCCACGTAGAAGATGACCAGGCCGACGACCACGATCATCCCCATGAACGCCGGGATCTGCCACAGGTTGCCCGAGTCACCGGCGAGCGCCAGCGCGGGAAAGGTCACCGTGCACCAGGTCAGGAACAGCATCACCAGGATCGCCAGCGGCGCCACGATGTAGAGGACCGGGATCCCCAGGAACCGGACGTTGGCCGGCGAGGATTGGTACAGGTCGGGACGCCGGCTCGGGAAGGCCAGTGCGGCAACACCGACGATGACGATGCAGACCACACCCGCTTCGACTCCCAGGGCCAGCCAGGTGAAGAAATCCGTCGAAAGGACGCTCCACGCGAGCATCCCGGTCACCAGGATCATGATCAGGAGGATCGCCGGCACGGGCGAGTGGGTGCGCTCGTTGACGTCGGCCAGCTTCTCGGGCAGCACCCGGTCGAACGCCCACGCGAACACCGTCCGGATGGGCATGAACGTGTTGCCGACCATGGCCGGAAGGCTCCAGAACAGGAACGACCCGAGGATGACTAGTGACAGAGCCGGGATGTTCTGGACGAGCGACGCGAGGAACTGGTACCACGGTCCGCTCGGGATCGCGTACGCCGCGTTCGGCGAGGTGTTAAGGGCGGTCGCCAGGTTGTACGGGACGACCTTGAAGAACAGGATCAGGCCCAGGACGATGAACACGCCGTCCCACAGCAGCCCGCCGAACATGACCGACAGCTGCCGACCACGATTCGATGCGCTCTTGAGTTCACCCGACAGGTATACCGACCACCAACTCCACATCATGAAGACCATGATCGCGAACACGGTGGGCGCGGTCGCATCGATGTTGCCCGCGTCGGGCGCCGCGTTGGCCGCCCCCGCCGCCGCGATGACGTCGCTCGTCGTCCCGCCCCCGAACGACTTGTTGAGCGTGTCGAAGTTCGAGGTGAAGCTGTTGCTGTCGCCGAGTAGCAGGGCCGCGAATGCGATGAACGTGCCCGCCATGGCGATGATCCAGAACGCGTTCTGCCAGCGGAACGTGGTCTTCAGGCCGGAGATCAGGATCGCGGTCATCAGCAGGATCATCGCCAGCCCGCCGACGAAGACCCACTCGTTCTTGGTCTGGAAGTTGGTCCCCCACTCGATCAGCGTGTTGTTGCTGAACAGCACGCCCAAGGAGACCAGGATCGGGCCGAGAGCGAACACCGGGAAGAACCTGGCCCAGAAAGTCGCCCCGATCATCGCCGACAGGGCAGCGGCGAAGTTACTGACCATGGCCGCCGGCGGGGTCAGGATGCGGCTCACCCAGACGTAGTCTCCGCCGGTCCGCGGCATACTCGAGGCGAGCAGCGCCATCATGATCAAGACGGGTACGTTGAGCACGACCGCGATGAGGGTCGCCCAAACGGGGTCCGCGCCGGGGAAGGCGGACAGCGACCACAGGACCCCGATGGCCAGGGTTGCCCCGACTGGCGCCGAGAACACGGCGTTGAAGATCGTCGCGTCGAGCGCCGAGGCCTCCCGAACCAGCCCGGTACTCTGGCGTACGAACAGCTGACTGCCTCCGGAACCCTCCGTCTGGTTGGCCAAGGTGGTCCCTCCTCAGTCGCGACCGCAGCGCTGCGAGAATG
The DNA here is from genome assembly GCA_963720755.1 of uncultured Chloroflexia bacterium. Taxonomy (GTDB): domain Bacteria; phylum Chloroflexota; class Limnocylindria; order Limnocylindrales; family CSP1-4; genus SPCO01. The sequence continues at coordinate 15,574 of CAVRGP010000005.1, read as the reverse complement.
CTTGACAGGGCAACCCTGTCGCGTCGATAGTTGAACACAATCGAACGTCATCCGTCAACGCTTCTTGTAACTTTTCAGGGGGTGAGGTGTCAGATGCTGTGAGACGGCCCGAGACGGCCGCCCGGCCGCGTCCCCTCGCCGCCGTCGACCGCCGGCATCGCATCCTGGAGCGAGTCGCGGAGGAGCAGACAATCCACGTCGGCGATCTAGCGCGCGAGTTCGACGTGTCGGATATGACGATCCGTCGCGACATCCGGCGGCTCGAGCGCGATGGCTTTGTCCGGCAGACGTACGGTGGAGCCACCGCGCATCTAACCCGTGCCCTCGACGTGGCGTTCAACGCGCGCGCCCTCCAGCACACCCGCGAGAAGCGATGGATCGGGATGCGCGCGACCCGCCTGCTGGGAGATGCCCGATTCGTGTTCGTCGGCATCGGTACGACCGCGGAGCAATTCGCACGCTTCCTGCCGGTCCAGCCCGGCCTCGTCGTGGTCACCGCGTCGCTGCCGACCGCGAGCCTTCTGGGCACGCGGCCGGTCGAAGTGATCGCGCTCGGCGGGGAGGTTCGCCGGGACGAGCTGACCTGTGTCGGCCCCGTCGCGGCCGCCGCTCTGAGCCGCTTCCGGTTCGACCTGGCCGTGGTCGGCAGCGCCGGTCTCAGCGCCCGCTGGGGCCTGACCGAACTGGACGAGGGCGAGGCGGAGATCCAGCGCCTGGCCATCAGGCGGACGGCTCGGCTCGTGGTCATCGCGGACGGATCCAAGATCGGCGCGGCAGCGAATGCCGTCGTGGGCGACACGACCTCGATCCGGACGCTGGTGACCGACGCATCGGCACCCGAGGACGAACTCATTTCACTGGCTGCCGCCGGCATCGAGATCGTGATCGCCGGGCCGGACGACAACGCATCCAAGCCGGCCGACGCCGGCACGACCCCCTGAGGAGATGCCCATGGACGCACTCGAGCGGATCTTCGGGACCGTCAAGCCGGTCGTCGCGATGCTCCACTTCCCGGGCCTGCCGGGTCGGCCGCTGCATGACGTGGCCAATGGGCGGGCGAAGGCCTTCGACAGCCTTGCCCGGGACCTCGATATCCTGCAGGAGGCCGGGGTCGATGGGTTCCTCTTCTGCAACGAGGCGGACTACCCGTACCAGCTCCGCGTGGGACCGGAGATCCCGAGCGCGATGGCGGCGACGATCGGGATGCTCACGAACGAGATCCGGGTGCCATTCGGGGTCAATATCCTGTGGGACGCGATCGCCAGCCTGGCCCTGGCTCGAGCGACCGGCGCCGCCTTCATCCGCGAGGTCCTGACCGGGGTCTACGAGAGCGATCTCGGGATGATCGAGCCGAGGATCGGCGATATCGCCGGCTATCGGACCATGATCGGCGCCGGCGACGTGGCACTGTTCGACAATATCCTGCCCGAGTTCGCCAGCGCGATCGGCAGCCGCGGGATCGCGGAGCGAGCGAGGGGCGCTGCCTTCCTCGGCATGGACGCCGTCCTCATCAGCGGACCGGCCGCCGGAGTCCCGTTCGCGATGAGCGACCTGCGGACGGCCAAGGAAGCGATCCCATCGACCCCGGTCATCGCCAACACGGGGGTCCGCGCCGATCGCATCGAGGAGATCTTCGCGGTCGCCGACGGCGTCATCGTGGGCACGAGCCTGAAGGTCGACGGGGTGACCTGGAACCCGGTCGAACGGGACCGCGCCATGCGGTTGATGGACGCCGCACGGGCGGTCCGGTCTCGCGCCGTCGGCGCCTGACGCGATGGCCAGGCCGACCAAGGTCTACTTCGCGACCGACCTCCACGGATCGAGCAAGTGCTTCCGGAAGTTCGTCAACGCCGGGACGGCCTACGGGGTGGACGTCTTGATCCTCGGCGGCGACGTCGCGGGCAAGGCGCTCCAGACGATCGTGCGGGGCCAGGACGGACGGTTTCGCTGCACCTTCATCGGGACCTCGTACGACGTCGAGGCCGGCCCCGATCTCGAATTGCTCGAAAAACTGATCGCCGACCACGGCTACTACCCGTACCGGGCGGAGACGGGTGAGCTTGACGCGCGCCGTGCCGACGGCTCACTCGACGCGCTGTTCGTCGAGCTGATGCGGGCCCGCCTGACCGAGTGGCTCGAGTTGGCGGACCAACGGCTGCGCCCGACCGGCAAGCGTCTGTTCTTCATGCTCGGCAACGACGATCCGGCCGAGTTGCGGTCGCTGCTCGACCAGGCGTCCTGGGGTATCCAGGACGAGGGGCGGGTGGTCATGCTCGACGACGACCACGAGATGATCTCGCTCGGGTTCTCGAACATCACGCCGTGGCACAGTCATCGGGAGATGACCGAGGATGGACTGGCGACCGCGATCGGCGACATGGTGGCGATGCTGCAGGCACCCGAACGGTCGATCCTCAACGTCCACGTTCCACCCTACGGCAGCGGCCTCGATGAAGCACCGGCACTCGACGAGAATCTCACCGTCCAGACCGCCGTCGGCCAGGTCCGGTTCGAGCCGGTCGGCAGCACCGCGGTCCGCGACGCTCTGCTCGCGGTCCAGCCGCTGCTCGGGCTCCACGGCCACATCCATGAATTGGGAGGGATCCGGCGGATCGGTCGGACGATCGCCATCAATCCGGGCTCGGACTACGGGACGGGCGTGCTGAACGGCGCCCTGGTGACGCTGGCCAAGGACAAGGTCGCGGCCCACCAACTCGTCCGCGGCTGACGTGGCCACCCCCCCGCGGGACGGTCTGCTGATCGCGATCGATGCCGGCACGTCCGGGGCTCGCGCCGCGGCGATCGATCTGGATGGACGGCACCTCCTCGAAGCGCGGCGGGACTATCCAACCTTGACCCCGCGTCCCGGCTGGGCGGAGCAGTCCGCTGATGCCTGGGCGACGGCGTCGATCGGTGCGCTGGCCGACCTGGTTCGGCGGCTCGTCGCCGAAGGCGTCGGTCGGCCCGGAGACGTTCGGGCGATCGGCCTGACCGGGCAGTGCCCATCGGTCGTCCTGGTCGATGAGCGCGGACGGCCCGTCACCATGGGGCTGATCTACCGGGATAACCGGGCGACGGCCGAGGCGGCCGAGCTTCGCGAGCGGTTTGGGGACGCGGCGATCCATCGGCGGACGGGGCACCTGCCGTCGAGCTTCCACGTGGCGCCCAAGCTCCTCTGGCTGCGACGGCACGAACCGGCGAGGTTCGCCAAGGCACGGCTGGCCCTCCAGCCGCGCGACCTCGTCGCGTTGCGCATCACCGGCGAGGCCGCCACGGACGGGACCCACGCGGGCGCGACCCTGCTGTACGACCTGCGGATGGGTGACTGGGATCGTGCGCTGATCGAGCAACTGGGCTTGGAACCGTCGCTGCTGCCGCCCATCCGCTCGTCGGCCGACGCGATCGGCAGCCTGCGGACACCCATTGCGTCGCGCGTCGGTCTGCCCGCCGGGATCCCGGTCGTCCTCGGCGGAGCCGACAGCCAGACGTGCGCGTTCGGTGCCGGCGTCGTCGCATCCGGACCGGTGAGTGAGATGGCCGGTTCGTCGACGTGCCTGAACGCGGCGCTGGCCGCTCCGTTGGACGTGCTGGCCGTGACCCACTACCCCCACGTGATCCCCGGGCCGTTCACGACCGAGACCGGCATCAACACGACCGGCGCGGCCATCGCCTGGCTGGCCGGCCTCCTTTATGGCGGTCGCCGTGGCCGTCCGACCGCCGCCGACTACGCGCGCCTCGACGCCGAAGCCGGCGCCGTGCCGCCCGGCGCCAACGGCGTGGTCGCCGTCCCCGTTCTCGGTGACGGCGAGCGGACCGATCCCGACCTGCGCGGCGCCTTCAGCGGACTGTCGCTCCGGCACGATCGCGGGGTCCTGGCTCGGGCCATGCTCGAGGGCGTGGCCTTCGCGATCGACGGACAGCTCGACCTGCTCCGCGGTGGCGGAGCGCCCGTGACCGAGCTGCGCGTGTCGGGCGGCGACGTGCGGCTGCGAACCTGGAACCGGATCAAGGCGGACGTCATCGGGATCCCGGTCCGAGCCATCCCGGGCGATGCTGCCGTGACGGGCGTGGCGATGCTGGCGGGCCTAGGCGCCGGCATCTATCGCCACCCGGCCGAGGCGATCGCCCGTTGCGTCCGCGTCGAGCCTGCCATCGAGCCGGACCTTACGGTGCGGGATGCCTACGCCGGTGCAGGTGCCGCCTACGCCGAGCTTGCAAGATCCGCAGTGACAAGACGAGGTTGACGTGGACGTCCGACTCGGGATCAACACCTGCTTCGCGGTCAAGCGCTGGCCGCTCGCCGCGGATTGGATCCCGATCGTCCGCGACCGCCTCGGGCTGGGGATCGTCCAGCATTCGTTCGACCTGGTCCCGAGCGGCTCAGGCTCGGACGATGCCGCCCGACTTCACAGCGAAGCGGCAGCCGCCGGCGTGCTCGTCCACTCGACATTCACCGGCCTCGCCGCATACTCGGACAATCTCCTGCTCGGGCCCGACCCGGCAGGGCGGGCCGCGGCGCTGGCATGGTACCGCTGGGCTATCGACTGGACGGCCGCGAGCGGCGGGGTCGCGACGGGAGGGCACGTCGGTGCGTTCAGCGTCACGGACTGGACCCGACCCGATAGACGCGCCGCGCGATGGGCCGGGCTCCGAGCGGCGCTGGGCGAGCTGGCCCGTCATGCCGCCGCCGCCGGCCTCGATTACCTGATGGTCGAGAACCTGGCGGCGGCCAGGGAGCCCTCGACGATGGTCATGATCCGCGAGCTGCTCGAGGAGGGCGGCCGCGATGCGGACGGGACGGAGCGGACGCCTATCCGCCTGTGCCTGGATGTCGGCCATATGTGCGTGCCGGGCACGACCGGTCCTGATCGCGATCCCTACGGCTGGCTGCGCGAGCTCGGTCCACTGGCGCCGGTGGTCCAGCTCCAGCAGAGTGACGCCGAAGGCGATCATCATTGGCCGTTCACCGCCGACCGCAACGCCATCGGGCGGATCGACGCGGACCGGGTCCTCGACGCCCTCGAGGCGGGCGGGGTCGAGGCGACGGCCCTCATCCTCGAGGTCATCCCCGCGTTCGAGGAGGACGATGCGGCCGTCCTCGACGGGCTGGAGGCCTCGGTCGACTACTGGCGCTCGGCACTCGTCCGGCACCGAGTCGGCGTCGGCTGACGTCCGCCAGCGCCTGATCCTAGCGGCGGGGTTCCTCGGGCGTCTCGTACCAGCGCACGCGCTCGCCGACTCGCGCCCGGGCCTTCCAGCCGAGGCTCTTGGGTGTAGCCTCGATGTCGGCAAGGAGCGCCGCGACTTGGCGGTCGACCGGGAACGGCGCGTCGGGGACGGGCAGCTCGGCCCACCGATCGGCGACGGCACGGAGGTTCCGCTCGACCGTGTGGCACAGGCCCCAGTCGGAGCCGAGCACGGCTCGGAGTCGGGTGAGGTCGATCGCCGCCGGCCCGCCGTCAGACATCGGGCCGGTGGCGAGCCGCCCCACCGCTTCGAGCGGGTGATCCGCCAGCACGCAGATCACGTCGCCGAGGTCCTTCTTGTTCGTCTCCCAGATCTGGAGCTTGGTCAGCAGCAGGTCCGCCAAGTCCAGGGTGAGTCCGTCGGTCGCAAGCCGCTCCCTGAGTTCGATCGTGTGCGACATGGCCAGCCGATCGATGACGATGTCGACTGACCACCGCCCGCCGGGCGCCTGGTAGACGAGGCGCTGCGCCCCATGGATGGCGTTGAACAGCTTGTCGCCGACGTAACTCATCGTCTCCAGCAGCCGTCGGAGCGCGGCGACGTCCTTTCCGTGGGCGACCAGGTCGAAGTCGCCGTAGCGCCGTTCATACGGCGGGCGGGCGGCCGACGGCGACACGATCCTGATGGCCATCCCACCCATCAGGCGGACCCGGAGACCCGCGTCGAGGATCGAGCCCATGACGCGCCGGGCTTCGGTCTCGATCTCCGCGCTCGTTGCCGGGGTGGCGACATCCGGCGGCAGGCTCATAGCGCGTCAGTCTAGCGGGAGCCGGCAGCAACCGCGGGGCGTGCCGACCATGGCCGTCTGTGGCTTCGACCGCACCAGATCAGATCTCATCCGCGATCGGCCTCGACCGGCGTGACCACTTGTCCCGCTAACCATTCCGACGTCGCGGCGAGTCACCCGTTACCGCCAGCCGAGCTCGGGCGCCACGAACTTCACGATGGCCTCGATCGCGTGGGTGTTGTATTCGACGCCGAGCTGGTTCGGGACGGTCAGCAGCAGCGTATCCGCAGCCTGGATCGCGGTGTCCTTGGCGAGCTCGCGGACCAGGGCCTCCGGCTCCGCGGCGTACGAACGCCCGAAGATCGCTCTGGTCTGCGCATCGATGTAGCCGACCTGATCCGACTCCTGGTTACCGCGACCGAAGTAGGCGCGGTCTCGATCGTCGACGAGCGCGAAGATGCTCCGACTGACCGAGATCCGCGGCTCGCGCTGATGCCCAGCCGCAGTCCAGGCCTCACGAAACAGCCTGATCTGCTCGGCCTGGAGCACGTGGAACGGCACGCCGGCGTCTTCGGTCAGGAGCGTGGACGACATCAGGTTCAACCCCTGATGGGCCGTCCATTCCGCGGTCGCGCGTGTCCCGGCGCCCCACCAGATCCGGTCGCGCAGGCCGGACGAATGCGGCTCGGGGCGAAGCAGGCCCGGCGGGTTCGGGAACATCGGGGAGGGGTTGGCCTCCGCGAACCCGATGCCCGACAGGGCCTGCAGGAACACCTCGGTGTGCTGGCGCGCCATGTCGGCGTCGGTCTGACCGTCGGCCGGTTCGTAGCCGAAGTAGCGGAAGCCGTCGATCACCTGCTCGGGCGAGCCGCGGCTGATCCCGAGCTGCAGGCGACCGCCCGCGATGAGATCGGCCGCGCCTGCGTCCTCGATCATGTACAGCGGGTTCTCGTAGCGCATGTCGATGACGGCCGTCCCGATCTCGATCCGCTTGGTCCTCGCCCCGATCGCGGCCAGGAGCGGGAACGGCGACGCGAGCTGCTGGGCGAAGTGGTGGACGCGGAAGTACGCCCCGTCGGCACCGAGGTCCTCGACCGCCTCGGCGAGCTCGATCGACTGGATGAGCGCGTCCGCGCCGGAGCGCACCTGCGAGTGCGGCGAGTCCGACCAGTGCCCGAACGAGAGGAACCCGATCTTCTTCATCGAGGCATTCTACGAACGACCAGAGATGCCGTCCCTCACCTTCGTCGTCGACATGTCAGAACACTCCTGCGACTGGGATCATCACTCGGATCACGCGAGCGATCTCGCCTACGAGACCGGGATGGGCCTCCCCTCGATCAGCTGGCCCGCCAGCGTTCGTGCCGCGTCAAGATCGGCATCTCGCAGATTGGCCGGTGGGATCGAGATCCCCATGTACTTCGAGCGCGCCTCACCCGTCGTGAGATAGCTGATCAAGGACAGGAGCGAGCGGACCTGGCCGCCCTCGAAGGTGAACTTGTGGGTGCCGACGTGGGCGCCGCCCAGTTGCTCTGCGCGCTTGCGCACGTTCTTCCCGTTGATGCTCCAGTAGCGACGGCAGACAACCATCACGGCGAAGGACGTTCCATCGACCAATCTCTTCGCCTCGGCGGACTTCAGGTACGACCGCATCGCGATGCTCGTCCGGAAGAACCAGGTCGGAGAACCGTAGACGACCAGGTCCGAGCCTGCCTGGCCGGCTGCCTCGGGGATCACGATCTGGCCGGTCGCCCCGCGCAGCTGCGGCGGAAACATGCCGATGAGCCTCAGCATCGGCAATGGGAACTTCGAGAACCGTTCGGACCAGCGCTTGTCGGTGAAGGCGATCGGAGCGTCCCGAACCTCCCAACCGCGCTGACGGAACACGTCGGCCATGGCGTCCATGACGTGCTTGGTCTGCTTCGTATAGGAGAAATACACGAAGGTCACCCGCTTTGGGTTCGCCGGATCCATGGCTCCTCCTGGGTATGAGACGTCATCGTGGAGCCTCGGTAGCCCGTGCCGGCCGTATCAGGTCGAGTGCCGGTCGCGCCATGACCCCGGTGCCGATCACCCCGGATGACCAGATGCACCATACTTCAGCGCAGGAGCGAAACGTCGCTTCCTTCACTGAAGGCTCCATCATCCGCGCGCGATCTCCCGGGGATCCTGAGTGACGAGGAATACCCGGCGGCCAGGGCGAAGGCACTCGGCAACGAAGGCGAGGACGCCGGGTCCCGGCCAGATGACGGTACGGATCGACGAGGCACGAATCGAACATGAAAGAGAGGGCTCGATATGGCTGACCAGCAACTCATCATCGGCATCTACGAAGCCGAGGAAGCCGCCGACATGGCGGTGCAGAGTCTCAAGGCGATGGACGATGCATCCGCCGACATCGAGCTCGGTGCGATCGGCGTCCTCGTCCTGGACGACGAGGGCCAGATCAAGGAGCACAAGCTCGGCCAGCGGAGCGGCAAGAAGGGAGCCGGGATCGGTCTCGTCCTCGCGGTCGTCGCGCCGCCGACTCTGCTCGCCGGCGTCATCGGCGGCGGGATCATCGGTCACTTCCACCACAAGGGCCTCGGCCTCAGCCAGGCCGACCGTGAGCGGATCACGGCCGAGCTCGCCGGCGGCAAGGCCGCCGTCGGCGTCCTGGCGCCGGCCGACGAAGCCGAGCCGATCACCGCGAAGATGACGGCGATGGGCGGGACCGTCGAAACCCACGACGTCAGCGACGAGGCCCTCGAGGCCGTCGCGGCCGCCGTGCCCGATGCCGAGGCGCCGCTCGCCACTGTCTGACCACCGCTCTCCAGCCCGGGGTTCGTGCAGCGGCACGATCCCCGGGCTTCTTGATGCGCTCCGTTCTGCCTGAGACGGACGCGCGTCACCAACGGCGTTCGGGCGCCTGGACCCGAGTGGCGACGTCCCGGGCGCCCGGTGCGTTCACGCAGGAGGGTCAGGCCAAATGTCGTATCGCTTCCCCAGGGCCACCATGAATTCGGCGTCTGCAAGCTTGGCCTCGCTGAGCCCGGCAAGCTCGGCAAGGTAGCGATCGAACCCGCCGGGGGTGAACACCGTGAGCAGCCTGCCGCCCGCTTCGCAGGTGACCTCATGGCGAACCTTCGGCAGGACGTTGAGCGTCATCCCGGGAGTCGCCACCACGACGGCCTCATCGAAGGCGAAGGTGATCTCGCCTTGGAGGATGTAGAAGACCTCGACCATGCTGCGGTGGTAGTGCCGAGGCAGGTGGAACCCTGGCTTGAGCGTGTCCTCGACGACTGTGACCCGGCCGTCTGTGGCCGCGTCCGGGGTCTTGACCGAGATACGGTCGTTAGCCCAGTCGTAGACCTGGCCGCCGTTAACTGCGACGACACGCTGGGTCATGGCCCATCTCTCCTTCGAAACTCGGACTGCCGGAGCCAGATCCGCATCCTCTCGGTCCCGCGTCACGCCTACTCTGACACGACCGTTGAGCGCGTCAGCGACATCATCGACATGTCGATCATCGACATCAGCTGGCCGGTCACTTCGGAACTCGGCATCGCGGTGGCAGCCCCGCTGTGCGCGCCGGCCAGCGGTCGACCGCCTCGCGATTCCGTGACGTGCTATGTTCCAAGCGTGAGCGCTCGTCCGGCCACGGTGGTTCGCGGCTTCTTCGGCCTCCTTACCCTGGTCGCGATCGCGGCGCAGCTCAAGGTCACAGCCGACGCCGGCGTCCTGAACATCGTGAATTTCTTCAGTTACTTCACGATCCAGAGCAACCTCGTCGGAGCAGCCGTTCTGCTCGTCCTGGCATTGCGCGGCAGCCACCCTCGGTCCGTACGAGTCGACTGGTGGCGAGGCGCGGCGTCGGTCTACCTCACGGTCACCTTCGCGGTCGTGATCCTTCTCCTGTCGAATGTGGACGTCGGGCTTCAGCTCCCATGGGTGGACTTCGTCCTCCACAAGCTCATTCCGGTGGTCGTCGTCGCGGACTTCATCCTCGATCCCCCACTCAACCGGCTGTCAATGAGGGACGGGCTGCTGTGGCTGGTCTATCCGATCGGCTGGATCACCTACACCATGATCCGGGGCGCCCTCGCCGGCTGGTATCCGTACCCGTTCCTCGACCCTGCGAATGGCGGGTATGGGACGGTCGCTGTCATGATCATCGCGACCCTCGTGTCAGGCGTGATCTTGTGCGCTGCGTACGTCGCCATCGGGAAGGCCCGAGCCCGCTGAGGACGCAATCCAGGGGACAGGCGGACGCGACCCATCAGACCGATCAACACCTGGTTGGTCGACGCTCAAGGGAGGACCGTGACGACGGCCGCCTGCCACGTGTTTGACACGAGTCATATAGTCACAAGATGACTCGTATCGGCACCGGGACGATGGACGCCTACAACAGACAGCGAGCTGCGCAGGCGGAGGCGACGCGAGTCCGCATCCTCGAGGCCACCCTCAGCGTGATGGCTCGCGGGGTCGCGAGCCTGTCCATCCCAGCGGTCGCTCGGGAAGCGGGCGTATCGGTCCCCACCGTGTACCGCCACTTCGCCACGAAGCAGGACCTCCTGGCCGCGGTATATCTGCATGTCGTTCGCCGTGCCGCCCCCGCCGAGTTCGCGCCCCCGAGGACGCTCGACGAACTTCGGGACGGCGTCCGTGTGATGTTCGAAGGCCTCGATTCGGCCGATGATCTCGCCCGCGCAGCGATGGCCAGCCCGGTGGCGGCAGAGGCCCGGCGGGTGGGCATGCCCGCCCGGCTCGAGGTCTATCGCCGACTGGCCGGCGCGATCGCGCCGGATCTCGCTCAGCCGGATCAGGCTCGGATCGCGCGCGTCCTCGCGATCCTGATCTCCTCGTCGGCCCTGCGCTTGTGGCGCGACCATCTCGGCTCGTCGGTCGAGGAGGCAGCCGACGACATCGATTGGGTGATCCGGGCGGCCGTCGCCGCCGGCATGAGGAGTAAGCCATGATCCCCACCACGGTCCGGCGCCTCGGCGACGTGCGCATGGCAGATGTCGCCGACGTCGGAGGCAAAGCCGCCGGTCTCGGTGAGCTGATCGCCGTGGGGGCGCGTGTCCCAGATGGCGTGGTCCTGACCGCCGCGGCCGTCGAGATGACCGCGCGCGAACGCGGGCCCCTGTTGCGCGCCGCTGCCCACGAGCTCGGCCAGGGACCGTTCGCCGTCCGCTCCAGCGGTGTTTCGGAGGACGGATCTGAGGCTTCGTATGCCGGCATGTACGAGACGGTGCTCAACGTCTCGCCCGATGAGCTCGCCGCGGCCATGGATCGGAGCATCTCCAGCGCTGATTCGGCTCGCGTCGCGGCCTACGCCCCGGCCGGCCACGCGACCGACGGCCGCCTGGCGGTGATCATCCAGCGCATGGTCGCGTCGACCGCTGCGGGCGTCGCCCTGACCGCCGATCCGATCACCGGAAACCGCCGCACGACCGTCATCTCCGCGGTGCGCGGGATGGGCGATCGATTGGTGTCCGGTGAAGCCATCGGTGATGAATGGGTCGTCGTGGGGGGCGACGCGAAGGTGCGCCGTCAGCCCGAGCATGCTCTGGACCGTCGACAGGCGATCGCGGTGGCGACTGAGGCCCGGCGGATCGCGGCGGCGCGCGGGGTCCCCCAGGACATCGAGTGGGCGATCGATGGTGGCGGCACGCTCTGGATCCTCCAGGCCAGGCCCATGACGGCGCTACCGCGAGAAGTCTCCTGGGACCCGCCGGCAGATGGCGCCTTCACCCGAACGTTTCGCTTCGGCGAGTGGATCTCCGAGCCGGTGACACCGCTCTTCGAGTCGTGGCTGCTGACCGCCATGGAGGACCGGCTGCACGCTCTTCTCGAGGAACTGCTTGGCGAACGTGATCCACGCCCGTACCACGTCGTCGTCAATGGCTGGTACTACTACTCGATCAACTGGCTCTCCCCCCGAGTCTTCGCTCGCAATCTGCCGGGCACGCTCTGGCACTTGATCAGGACGCCGCGCCGTGTTGCCGGCCTGTTCCCGCCGACGGTCCAGTACAGCGTTCCGATCCTCGAGCGGGAGTGGCGCGAGGACCTTCAGCCGCGCTATCGCGGAGCCGTGGCGGCTGCCGAGAGCCAGGTCGAGACCACGCCGGTCGCGCAGCTCCCGGCGTTGATCGATGGACTCGCGCATCTGGCCGGCGAATACTTCACCTCGATCGCCGCCCTCGCGGGCGGCGCGTTCAAGATCGAGATCAACCTCGCCCGGTTCTATCGCCGCCACCTGGGCGCCTCACTCGGCGGCAGCCACCTCCCGCTGGTCGCAGGCGTTGCGCCACTCATGAATGCCGGACCGCACGCCGTGGTATCGCTCGATTGGTGGCATCCCCCTGTGCCACAAGGAGAGACGGGGGCGACGGCGAGGGAGCGGCACGCAGCCGTGGTCGAGAGCCGACAGGCGGCCGAGGAGGCCGCGTATCGAGCCCTTGCGTCATCGCCGCGCCGGCTCCGAGCGTTCCGCAAGCTGCTCGCGGACACCCAGCATCTTGCAGCGGTGCGCGAGGAGCAGGTGCCGGGCCTGACGATCGGATGGCCCGTCATGCGGCGAGCGGTGCTGCGCATCGGCGAGGCGCTTGCCGCGCGTGGCGTCATCGCCGATCCGGACGACGTCTTCTTCCTGACTCGTGACGAGGCGCTGTCCGCGCTCACGGGGACAGGCATGGCCGCCACCATCAGTGTCGCCGAGCGCCGCGCCAGGCGCGAGGAGCAGGCGGAGCTCGTGGCCCCACTGATAGTCGGGCGGATGACCAGGATGATGGATTGGCTGTGGGAGAAGATGCCGCGACTCGTCGGCGCCGTCCCCTCGGACAGTGCCCTCGTGTCGGGCACGCCCGCGTCGCCGGGTCGCGCGACAGGGCTGGCACGAGTCGTCCGCGGCCCGCAGGAGTTCGATCAGCTTCAGCCGGGCGAGATCCTCGTGGCGCCGCTCACGGCGCCGGCCTGGACGCCGCTCTTCACCCGCGCGGCCGGAGTGGTGACCGACGTCGGAAGCCTCGCATCGCACGCCTCGATCATCGCGCGCGAGTACGGCATCCCGGCGATCGTCGGGTGTGGAGACGCCACGTCCCGTCTTCGAACCGGGATGCGGATCACGGTCGACGGTTCGACGGGCAACGTCGAGTCCGACTAGGCTCCGAGGATGGGAAGCGTCTGCCTCCCAAGCCGACTCTCTCGACCCCCACCCCACGATTCGTAGCTCTCGTTTCGCCTTGTCTTTTGCGAGTTTTGATAGCCGAATCCAAACTCAGCCGGGAGCATGCCCCAGACGTCGCCATGAACTGACGTAGACGCGGCGCACAGGCCCGAGCATGCGGAGATCCCCTTGGCCGCCTACCCGGATCGGGATGCCTTCCCTCCCCTGGCGCGCCGACGGAACGCCGCCGGCGTCGTGCCGACACGATGGGTGAAGTACTTGGAGAAGTTGGACGAATCGTCGAACCCGAGGGAACCTGCGATCGCCGCGACCGCGTCGTCGGCGTGCACGAGCATCCGCTGCGCCTCCAGAACCACCCGCTCGTCGATCAGGGCCTTCGCGGTCATGCCCGTGTTCGTCCGTGCGAGTCGGTCGAGCGTGCGGGTCGAGTAGCCGAGACCTCGCGCGTAGGTCGCAACGCGGCGTTCGGTGGTGAAGCCGTCCTCGATCGCCTCTCGCAGCCGGAGAAAGCCTTCGCCGGGTTGGCGACCGGCCGTCCCAGGGGGAGCCGCCCCGGCCACCAGCTCCAAGAGCAGCGTCGCGAGCGACCGCGCCACCAGGGCGGCCCCGAGAGCCTCCGGGACACCAGCGGCGAGCGCTGCACAGTGGCGCAGATACGACCAGCCAAGGGCCTGGCCTGACCCGCCGGGTCCCATCGGGAAGTGACTGCGAAGCCCCATGCCCGTAGCGCGGATCCGTAGGCGCGTATCCAAATCGAGGGCCGGGGGTGTGAAGAGCACCACCGGCCCATCGATCGCGCCGATGTCCCCCCATTGCTGGACCTGGCCTGCGTGGATCCAGATCGAATCGCCAGCGGCGAGGTCGTAGGCGACGAGGTCCACCGTGTGGACGGCTGTGCCGCTGTCGATGCGGATGAGGAGGTCGAACCCCAGGCGTTGCGGACCGAGGAACTCCCGAAGGCCCGCGCGTCGGCGCATCGTCTCCAGGGTCAGCACCTCGATCCCAGCCACGACCTCGTGCCGTGGCGCGAACTGGACGGGGCGGATGCCATGTCGATCTACTTGTCGCATTTTCACCATAGTACGCCTCGCCACGACCGTGACTCACGGGGTCCGACGTCTTACGGTGACCGTGCCAGCCAGCAACTCAGACGATCAGAGGACACCATGACCACACTGACCTACTCCATCCTCGACAGCGCGCCGACGTCGCTCCACAAGACGAGCGTCCTCGTGACCGGTGACACGGAGGCCCTCGTCGTCGACGCCGCGTTCACCCGCGCCGATGGCCACCGCATCGCGGCCGCCGTCCTCGACTCGGGCACGACGCTGCGCACCGTCGTCATCAGCGCCGGCGACCCGGACTTCTACTTCGGCGCCGAGATCATCGCAGACGCGTTCCCGGACGCGCGGTTCGTCGCCCCGGCTGACGTGATCGGCCACATCCGCACCAGCTACGAGGGCAAGCTGAAGGCCTGGGCGGATCTTGGCGCCAACCTGCCCACACGGCTCGTCGAGATCGAAGAATTGACGGGGACGATGCTTTCCGTCGACGGCACGCCGATCGAGGTCCGGCGCGGGAGCGACCTGCTGGGCGATCGTTCGTGGTTCCTGTGGGAGCCGGCGAGCCGCTCGCTCTTCGGAGGGGTGCTGCTGTTCGAGGGCCTCCACGTCTGGACCGCCGACGCCGCCGCGAGCGCGCTGCGCGCCGAGTGGGTCCGTGTGCTGGACGACCTCCTGGCCCTCTCCCCGGCTTTCGTCGTCGCCGGCCATCGCGCGAGCGGTAGCCCCACCGATACGACGGCGATCAGCCATACCCGCGAGTATCTCGAGCGCTTCGAGAGCCTCGCGGCGACCTCCCGGGATGGCGCCGCGCTCGAGGCGGCGCTGATCGCGGCCTACCCGAACGCCGGCCTCGCGATCGCCGCGGGCCCGGATCCAAGGTGGCGAAGGGGGAGATGTCGTGGGGCTGATCGAATCCGGCCGGTCGTCGCCCGCCGACGTCGTCCGCCGGCAGTACCTCGCGTCCGCGGCGGGAGACCTGGAGGCGCTCCGGGAAACCTTGGCGCCGACGTCGAGTGGACCGAGATGGCCGGGTTCCCGCTCGGCGGACGTATCGCACGCCGGACGGCGTCACGACGAACGTGATGGAGGCGCTCGGGCGCGAGTGGACGCCTGGACCGCCCACGACGACACCTATGTCGTGGACGGTCAGCACGTCGTCGTTCTCGCCCGGTATACCGCGACCCACCGCGTGACGGGCAAGGAGCTGGACTGCCGGGTCGCCCATCACTTCGTCGTGCGCAGCGGACAGATCGTCCGGTTCGAGCAGTTCGTGGACACTGCGCGCGTGCGGGATGCGGCGTCCTGACCGAGCCGGCGACGCTTGTGGTGGACATTTCGGTTCCTGGTGAACGTCTCCGGTCG
>CAVRGP010000004.1:0-17601 GCA_963720755.1 uncultured Chloroflexia bacterium | reverse complement strand
CCGACTCGCTCATGTCGCCGATCGACGAGGTCCAGTTCCGGGGCCGGATCGCGATGAGTCCGATCCAGGCCAAGTACGGTGCGACGATCGATCGCGACAGTGCGTACGAACGGATCACCGCTCGGCTCGTGGCGGCGAAAGCGGCCACCGCCGAGGCGGCGGTGCAGGCCGGCGTCGACCCGACGACTGCGGCAGCGATGAACACGATGACCGCGGCCCAGCAGCAGCGCGAGATCGCCCGTCAGGCCCGGGAACTCGCCGCGGCCCAGAAGGCGGCCGAGCGCGCGCGCAAGGTCGAGGCCAAGGCCAAGGCGGATGCGGCGAAGGCACACCAGCGCTCCATCGACAACGCGATCCGCACCGGTGGCAAGGTCGCCTCCTCGCGACTCGGCCAGGACGTCATCCGGGGCGTATTCGGGACCCTGTTCGGCGGCAAGGGTCGCTGACCTCGATGGTCGGCGCGGGCTAGGCCCGCTAGGTCACTCGATGACGAGGTCGGCAGGCAGGTCTGGTTCCGGCGGGTAAGCGGGCTTCAAGCCGGCGATCGTGTCGGCCAGGATGGACGCGACCGCCAGGTTCCGGAACCACTTGTGGTTCGCCGGGATGACGTACCAGGGCGCCCAGGACGTGGATGTCTTGGTGAGGGCGTCGTCGAAGGCCTGCTGGTAGGCGTCCCAGCGCTTGCGTTCCTCCAGATCACCCATCGAGAACTTCCAGCGTCTGGTCGGGTCGTCGTAGCGCGCCTGGAAGCGCTCGCGTTGCTCGTCCCGGTCGATGGCCAGGAAGAACTTGACGATCGTGGTGCCAGCGTCGGCGAGCGTTCGCTCGAACTCGTTGATCTGCTCGTAGCGCCTGGACCAGACCCGCTTCGGGACGAGGTCGTGGACGCGAACGACGAGGACATCCTCATAGTGCGAGCGATTGAAGATGCCGATCTCGCCCTTGCCGGGGGTTCGCTTGTGGATGCGCCACAGGAAGTCGTGGGCGAGCTCCTCGGTCGTCGGGACCTTGAACGATGACACCACGCAGCCCTGCGGGTTGAACGCTTCCATGACCTTGCCGATCGTGCCGTCCTTGCCGGCGGCGTCGATCCCCTGGAGGACGACCAGGACGGATCGTCGGGACTCGGCCCACAGCCGGTCCTGGAGGTCCGCCAGTCGCTCGAGGCAGCGCTGGGTCGGCGGCGCCGCCGTCGCCTTGTCGAACCCGAACGTTGCGTTCGGATCGATCTTCGCCAGTCGCGCCCGCGTTCCCGGCTTGACTAGAAGGGCGGGGCGCAGATCAGATGCGTGGGCCATCGTCGACCTCGGTTCGGGGTTGTCCGGGCGGTTGTACGATGCCAACCGTACCCCATGAGGAGATCCCTTCCATGACCGTCGCCGCCGGCACCAAGCCGCACCCGATCTTCCTCGCCGGCCGTTGGGTCAATTCGCCCGACGTCCTCGTCGTCGAGAACCCGGCCGACGCGACGACCCCGGCCGGGGCCACCTACAACGCCAGTCCCGAGCAGTACGAGGAGGCCGTCGCCGCGGCGGTCGCGGCGTTCGACGTCACCCGTCGCATGCCAGCCTACGAGCGCGGTCGGATCCTCCGCGACATAAGCGCCGGCATCCGCGATCGCCGCGAGGAACTCGGTCGGCTCATCGCCCGTGAAGCTGGAAAGCCCATCCGCGATGCCCTGGTCGAGGTGGATCGAGCCGTGCTGACCTTCCGGCTGGGCGCGGAGGAAGCCGAACGCATGACCGGCGAGGTCATCCCGCTGGACCTGATGCCGTCGTCGAAGGATCGGGTCGGCATCACCCGACGCTTTCCGATCGGCCCGATCGCGGCAATCAGCCCGTTCAACTTCCCACTCAACCTTGCCGCCCACAAGCTCGCCCCCGCGATCGCCTCCGGCAACCCGATCGTCCTGAAGCCGCCGTCGAAGGACCCGCTGACGATGCTGACCGTCGCGGAGATCATCGAGTCGGCGGGCGTCCCGGCCGGTTCGGTTTCGATCCTCCCGATGACGCGCGAGTCGGGCGATCGGATGGTCGCCGACGAGCGATTCAAGTTGCTGACCTTCACCGGATCGCCGGCGGTGGGCTGGCGGATGAAGGAACGTGCCGGCAAGAAGAAGGTCGTTCTGGAACTCGGCGGCAATGCCGGTGTGATCATCGACAAGTCCGCGGACATCGACTGGGCCGTGCGGCGCAATCTTGTCGGCGCGTTCGCCTACGCCGGTCAGGTCTGCATCAGCGTCCAGCGGATGATGATCCACGAAGCGGTCTGGGACACGTTCATGGATCGATTCGTCGAGGCCGCCGGGGCACTCAAGGTCGGCGACCCACTGGACCCGGCCACCGATCTCGGGCCGATGGTCGACGCCGCGGCGGCCACCCGAACCCAGCAGTGGGTCGACGAGGCGGTCTCGTTGGGCGGGCAGATCCGGTTGGGCGGGCGCGCCGACGGCACGTTCTTCCCACCGACCATCCTGACCGACGTTCCGGCCAGCGCGCACGTCTGCGCCGATGAAGCCTTCGCGCCATTGATCGTGGCCTCGAGGTTCAACGACCTCGATGCGGCCATCGCGATGGTCAATGACTCCGCCTTCGGGCTCCAGACCGGGTTGTTCACCAACGATCTTGCGGGCGCCTGGCGCGCGTTCGGGGAACTCGAGGTCGGTGGCGTCATCGTCAACGATGTGCCGACGTACCGGATCGACCACATGCCCTATGGCGGGGTCAAGGATTCCGGCCTGGGTCGAGAAGGTCTTCGGTGGGCGATCGAGGACATGACCGAAGTCCGGATCCTGGTCCTCGCCCAGCCCGCCTGACCGGACCGGCTCGTCCCGCGCCCCGCGACGGACCCGATGGCCGATGGTC
The DNA here is from genome assembly GCA_963720755.1 of uncultured Chloroflexia bacterium. Taxonomy (GTDB): domain Bacteria; phylum Chloroflexota; class Limnocylindria; order Limnocylindrales; family CSP1-4; genus SPCO01. Next base: position 14,737 of record CAVRGP010000004.1, on the reverse strand, counting down.
CGGGTGGGGCATCCTTGACGGCGATGGACCTGACCCTGACCCCAGCCCAACTCGAACTCCAGGCCCGTGCCCGAACGTTCGTCCGGGACGTCCTCCAGCCGCTCGAAGTCGAGTTCGAGCGGGCAGGCGGTCGAGTCCCACGGCACTGGGGCGATCCCATCCGGGCGGCGGCGATCGACGCCCGTCTCCAGGGCGGTTCGTTCCCGGTCGAGGCCGGGGGCCAGGGCTGGTCGGCTCTGGAGCAGGTCCTCGTCCACGAACAGCTCGGCCAGGTGACCGGCGGCCTGTGGTCGTATATCCCGGGCGCCTACAACGTCCTGCTCCACGCCGACGCCGACCAGCGCCGGCGGTATCTCGAGCCGTCCCTCCGCGGGGAGCGGTCGGGCAGCTACGCCGTGACCGAGGACGGCGCCGGGTCGGACGCCAGGACGCTCAGCTCGACCGCCGTGCGCGACCCGGCGACCGGGGACTATCTCCTAAACGGCGAGAAGTGGTTCGTCACCGGACCCGACGACACCGACTTCATGATCTTCCACTGCCTGGTCGTCGACGGTGATTCGCGCCGGCCGACCCTGTTCCTGGTCGACTACGACACGCCGGGACTGGCCGTCAAGCACGATCCGGACTACACCCACACGTTCGCCGACCGGCATCCGCAGTTCGTCCTGACCGACGTTCGGGTGCCAGATGCGGCTGTCCTGGGCGGTGTCGGCCGGGCGGACGAGCTGACCAACGAGTGGTTCGTGGAGGAGCGGATCCATATCGGCGCTCGGTGTGCGGGGGCGATGGAGCGATTGCTCTCCCTCGCACTCGAATGGGCGACCGAGCGCATCCAGTTCGGCGAGCGGATCTACGACTTCCAGGGGGTCAGCTTCCCTCTGGCAGATTCCGCCGCCGATGCCTCCGCGGCACGTCTGCTCGCACGGGAGTGCGCCTGGCTCGCCGATACGGGGGCCGACCGGAAGGTCGTCCATGCCAAGGCGTCGCTCGCCAAGCTATTCGCTTCGGAAGCCGCCTGGCGGTGCGCCGATCGCGTGGTCCAGGTCTACGGCGGGCGAGGCTACATGCGGGAGTTCGCCCCCGAGCGCTTCCTGCGCGAGCTGCGCGTGGACCGGATCTGGGAGGGCACCTCGGAGATCCAGCGGATGATCATCGCCCGGGCGCTCGAGAAGCGGGGCGTCGATCGGGTCGTCGGGTGACGTCGCCGAGCGACGATGCGCGGACCACGGCGGCCGGCACGATCGACCTTCGACCCCTGTTCGCGCCCCGAAGCGTCGCCGTCGTCGGAGCCTCGCCCCGATCCTGGATCGCCGAGACCGTTCGAGACAACCTGCGCGTCCTGGGCAGCTCGACGCGCTGTCACTTCGTCAACCCGAAGTACGACGAACTGTACGGACAAGCCTGCCACCCATCGATCGAGGCGCTCCCGGAGCGGCCCGACGTCGTCGTCGTGGCTCTCAACCCGTTGCGTGCCGGATCGGTCACAGCCGCGGCGGCCGCTGCCGGCGTGCCGGCCGTCGTCATCCCCGGGGGCGGGGTCGTCGAGGGCGGTCCCGCAGCCGCCGCGATGCAGGCCGAGGTTGCCGGGATCGCCCGCGAACACGGACTAGCGCTCCTCGGGCCGAATTGCATGGGCGTCATCGATCTGACCACGAATAGCGCGACCTACATCGGCGACGTCTCGCCATACCTGCCGCGAGGCGGCGTCGCGGGCATCGCCCAATCCGGGTCCGTGTCGGACGCGTTCGTCCACTCGGGTGATCGGATCGGCTTCTCGCGGATCATCAGCTGCGGATCGGAAGTCGTGCTCGACGTGTGCGACTACCTCGCCTACTGCCTCGATGACCCGCAGACGAGCTCGGTGATCCTGTTCGTCGAGGGGTTCAAGCGCCCGGAGCGCTTCCTGGCCCTTGCCGACCGGGCCCTGGAACTCGGGAAGCCGATCATGACGGTCAAGGTCGGTCGGAGCGAGCAGGCGAAAACGGCCGCCATGGCCCATACCGGGTCACTGGCCGGCGAGGCGCGGGTCACCGATGCGGCGCTGGACGCCGCCGGGGTCATCCGCTGCCGCGACCTTGACGAGCTGCTCGAGGCCGCCGAACTCGTCGAGGGTATCCGGCGGACCGGCCGCCGTGTCGGCCGAGGCCGGACGGGGGTGGTGACGGTCTCGACCGGGGAAGCGTCGCTCATCGCCGACCTCGTGCCGACGACCGGCCTGGACTTGCCACCCATCCCCGCGAGCGCCAGGGCGGCGATCCTCGAGGCGCTTCCCACGATGGGGTACGTCGGCAACCCGCTCGACCCGTGGGGCGCGGACGACCCCGGGGCTGCCTATGGCGCGGCGTTCGAGGCGATGGCCGCGTCGGCCGCCTACGACGTCCTGGTCATCGTCCATGACTTCCCGTACCGCTCACTCGTATCCGAGGTGGCGACCGCGAACGAGGTGACGGCCGGTCTGCTGGCGGCGACCCGCGACCGACCGGCCATCCTGCCCGCGTACGTGTCGCTCACCTCTGGCGAGCCACCGCCCGAGACGAAGGCGTTGCTCGACGGAGAGGGCAGCGGCGCGCCCCTGTTGCGTGGCGCCGTGCCGGCGTTCCGGGCGATCGCCCAGGTGGCCCGGTGGGAGGCTCACCACGAGCGTCGACGTTCGGGCGGGCCGTGGCGGACCGGGTGGCCTGAGCTGGCGGCCGACCGGACCAGCTACGGTGCCGACCCAGCGCCTTCTGCCGCCGCCCGACCGCCGATGTCCTTGTCCGAACGGGAGAGCCTGGCACTCGCCCGTGCCGCCGGGATCATGACCATCGAGGCCGTCGCGGTCAGCGACGCCGCTGCCGCGGTGGCGGCCGCCCGCACGATCGGTCAGCCCGTGGCGCTCAAGCTCGACGCGGTCGGCCTCACCCACAAGAGCGACCTGGGTGCCGTCGCTCTCGGCCTGCGCGGCGATGACGCGGTCTACGGGGCGGCCCTCACGCTGCTCGACACAGGCCGCCACCACGGTCTCACCATCCGGGGATTGCTGGTCCAACCGATGGCGAGCCCAGGCGTCGAGTTGATCGTCGGTCTTCGTCGCGACCCGCAGTTCGGACCGGTCGTGATGGTCGGTCTCGGGGGCATCCTGACCGAGGTCCTCGACGACGTCTCGATCAGGCTGGCGCCGCTCGATGCGAGCGCGGCAGACGCGATGCTCGACGATCTGAGGGGCGCGGCCCTGCTGCGCGGCGTTCGCGGTCGACTGCCGGTCGATCGTGGGGCAATCGTGTCGATGCTCGTCGCGCTCGGGCAGCTCGGCGTCGAGCGGTCCGACCTGCTCGAGATCGACCTCAACCCGGTCATCGCCTCCACGTCCGGCGCGATCGCCGTCGATGCCCTGGTCGTGCTGGAAGGGCCCGCATCGTGACCTCGCCGAACGATCCGATCCTCCTGACCGAACCGACGGGCTGGGGTGTCCGCCTGACCCTGAACCGCCCGGACAAGCTCAACGCCCTGTCGGCGGATCTGGTTCGGAGGTTGACCGAGGCGATCGACGCCGCGATCGCCGACGAGCGAGTCCGGGTCATCGTCCTCCAGGGGGCGGGCCGCGCGTTCTGCTCCGGGTACGACCTGACCGAGGAAGCCGACGGTGGGACGCCCGGTCCCGTCGAGTGGCGCGAGCTCCTCGCGACCGATGTCGCGGCCACGCTTCATGTGCTGGATTGTCCCAAGCCGGTCATCGCTCAGATCCATGGCTACGCGTTGGCCGGGGGCCTCGAACTGGCGATGGCCTGCGATCTGGTCATCGCGGCCGAGGGAACCAAGATGGGCGAGCCGGAGATCCGCTACGGGTCGGCGCCGGTGGCCCTGCTGATGCCCTTCCTCATCGGCCAGAAGAAGACCCGAGAGCTGCTCCTGACCGGCGACCTCATCGATGCCGTCGAGGCAGAGCGGATCGGGTTGATCAACCGGGTCGTCCCCGCGGAGGCCCTCGCCGCCGAGGTGGACGCCCTGGCGGACCGTCTGGCCCGGACGCCGCCCGACGTCATGGCTCCGACGAAGCGGATGCTCAACCGGGCGATGGACGCGACCGGATTTCGCATCGCGGTCGAGGCTGGGATCGATCTCGGCGCCATCATCAACGCCGCGGATACCCCCGAGCAGCGGGAGTGGGATGCCATCGTCCGGCGCGATGGTCTCAAGGCGGCCCTCGCCTGGCGCGATGCGCGATACGAGGAACGACTGGGCGGCGAGGACTAGAGCTGAATCGGACTGCAGCGCCGGCCAACGGACTTCAGGACCGGCCGGCGCGGCAGTCGAACAACGGTGCGTCAGCGCAATCCATATGTCCTGGGTCGAAGGATGCAGGGCGATGATGCCGTATGCTTGCGCCAGCAACTTTGACCACCTCTCGCGACGGCACAATCCAAAGGCATGGCCCTCGTGATCGCTTCTTGCTTGGGTCTTCGGCGGTTGTACGTCGCCACCCCGTCCGGATACCCGATATGACGACTGCGACCGAGTCGGGATCGATCGAGTCGGACATCGCCCAGCGACGGGCGAACGAGCGTCTGTGGCGGGATGGCAACCATGTACGGGAATATGCCAACCGTCGACTGCGACCGGTCGAGGTGATCCTCCTGATTCGCTATCGGGAGGAGCTGTCCGGCGCCGTGATGGAGCTCGGCAGCGGGGCCGGCCGTCTCACCGGCTACCTCCTCGAGCTCGGTCGCTCAGTGCTTGGGATCGACCTCTCGGCATCGATGGTCGCGTACTGCCGTCGTCACTACCCGGCCGGGGCGTTCGAGGTCGGTGATCTGCGCGATGTTGGCAAACTCGGATCAGCGAGATTCGACGTGGTCGTGGCGGGGTTCAACGTCCTGGATGTGCTCGATGACGCGGATCGCCGGACGGTCCTGGGGGCCATCCGTGAGGTCCTCGTTCCCGATGGTCTGCTCATCATGTCGAGCCATAATCGGGACCATGCGGGGCGGGATTGCGGATCGCTCGCCGTCCGGTCGATGGGTGTGGGCGAATTCGTGGCAACAGTCGGTCGGCTCCCGCGCCGGATTCGCAATCGCCGCCGCGTGACCCCCTACGAGCACGAGGAGGTCAATTACGCGATATTCAACGACAGTTCTGTGGATTTCTCGGCACTCCACTACTACATCTCGCGCGACGCTCAGGAACGTCAGTTCGTCGCGCTTGGGTTCACGTTGATCGAGTGCCTCGATCTTGAAGGGCACTCGGTCGAGCCGGGCGGCACCGGCCGTGACTCGTCAGAACTGCACTACGTCGCTCGCCGGACGTAGGCGATTGGTGGGCCGGTTGGATGTTGTGCCGCGAATCAGGGGACGCTGCCTCCCGGCTCCGGCGCGTGGATCGTAACGTCGGCCAGGCCGCGGCGATCGATTGCGGCGCGCAGCTCGTCCGGTGTCCCGGCCAGGAACGGGAAGGTCCCATTGGCAAGGGCAGCCTCGCGCGGGCCTATGGTGAAGGGCCCACCGATCGGTCGGAGAGCGATATCCGGGCGATGGAGCTCACGGATCTGGCCATGTCCCCGAACAAGTCCGTGTCACCTGCGTGGTATAAGCGGAAGCCGTTCTCCAGTTCGACGACGGAGCCGGCCGGTTCACCAAGGTACAGCGTCGTCTCTCCCGCCGCGTTCCAGTCGCCGGGCGTGGGTTCCGCGACGGTGCGCGCGAGCAACCCAAAGGCGGCCAGTCCGGCGGCGATCCTGCCGCGGTGTCGTATGCTCGTCGCCGCAATCCGACGTGGGGGAATGAGTCAGGCGATGGTCGTGAACGAAGCAACAGATGTGGATCGCCGGATCCGGCAGGTCATCGGTGAACACGGGCGCCTACCGGTCGGTATCGCCTCGCTGGGCGAGGATTCGGACCTGTACCAGGCCGGTATGACCTCCCATGCGAGCGTCAATCTGATGCTCGGCCTCGAAGCCGAATTCGATGTCGAGTTCCCCGATGCGATGCTGAAGCGAAGCGTCTTCCAGAGCGTCGCCTCCATCCGGGGAGCACTCGAGCAGCTCGGAGTCTCGGCGGCATGAGCATCGCCGTCGATGCGGATCGGGCGTTCCTGACGGCCATCCGTCGGATCGCCGACGAGGTCGCTGGACCGAACGCCGACGACGTCGACCGCAACGCTCGCTTCCCGGTCGAAGCGCTCGACGCATTGCGCGCGGAGCGAGCCCTTTCGGCGTTCGTGCCGACGCACCTAGGCGGTGGGGGCGTCTCGTTCGAGGCGATCGCTGCGGCCTCGTTCGAGCTGGGCCGCCGCTGCGGCTCCAGTGCGATGGTCTTCGCGATGCACCAGATCCAGATCGCCTCCATGGTCCGCCACCTCGAGGGCGCTCCGTGGCACGAGGCATACCTGCGGGACGTGGTCGCGGACCAACGTCTCATCGCCTCGGCCACGTCGGAGATCGGCACCGGCGGAGACCTCGGCCGATCGATCGCCGCCGTGACGCCAGCCGGTGACGGGCGTGCGACGTTCGAGAAGCAAGCCCCGACGGTTTCATATGCCGCCTACGCGGACGACCTGTTCACGACGCTCCGCCGATCGCCGGACGCCGAACCAGGCGATCAGGTCGTGGTCGTGACCCGCCGCGATCAGGTCCAACTCGAGCAGAAGGGCACCTGGGATCCACTGGGCATGCGAGGGACGTGTTCGCCCGGGTTCGTGGTCCGCGCCGAATTCCCGACCGACCAGATCCTGGCGACACCGTTCCCGGTCGTGGCCACCGAGTCGATGGTGCCGATCACCCACATCCTCTGGTCACAGCTGTGGCTCGGGATCGCGACGGACGCGTTCGACCGCGCCAGGGCCTTCGTTCGGGCGTCGGCCAAGCAGCGACCCGATGTCGTGCCGCCGACCGCGCAGCGGCTGTCCCACCTCATGAGCGAGCTGTCGTTGCTCCGGGCCGAAGTGTCGTCGGGGCTCCGGGACTTCACTGACATCGACCGGGACGCAGACCGTGAGCGGCTGTCCACCATGGCCACGATCCTGCGCTTCAACAACCTGAAGATCGCGGCCTCCGAACAGGCGCCGCGCGTCTGCCAGGGCGCGATGGGGATCTGCGGAATCGTCGGGTACAAGAACGACACGCCGTTCAGCGTGGGCCGGCACCTGCGCGACTCGATGTCCGCGTCGCTGATGATCGCGAACGAACGGATCCACGAGCGGAATGCCAGCCTGCTGCTGATCGCCAAGGACGTCTAATGGCCGGTTTCCGCGCGGCCTCCACCGACCAGGCCGCATTCCTGTCGGAACTGATCGACCACGGCCTGCTCATCGAGACCGGGGAGCCGGGCGTCTACGGTCGGAACGCGGTCTTCGAGGGCGTGCTGCAGGGATTCGACCAGCTCGTCAGCCGGGTGGCGGCCCCCGACCAGGCGGAAGTGGTCCGGTTCCCGCCGATCCTGCCCCGGCGCCACTTCGAGGCGAGCGGCTACCTGCAGTCGTTCCCGCACCTCGCCGGGACCATCTTCTCGTTCGACGGGACCGAGCGCGAAGCCGTCGAGCAGGAGGCCCTGGCCAGCCATCACGGAGACTGGAGCGGATTCCAGTCGATGACGGACCTGGTCCTGCTCCCGGCGGCCTGCTATCCCGTCTACCCGGCGATCGGTCGTCGCGGGCCGCTGCCGGCCGGCGGCGCGTTGATCGACGCCGGGGGCGCCTACGTGTTCCGCCACGAGCCATCCGGGGATCCGGCCAGGCTCCAGATGTTCCACCAGCGCGAGATCATCCGCCTCGGTGAACCCGATACTGTCGCGGCGTGGCGTGACTCGTGGCGCGACCGCGCTACGGAGATCCTGGCCAGGGTCGGGCTCGATCCGCACCCGGAAGTCGCCGCCGACCCGTTCTTCGGCCGTTCAGGTCGGATGCTCGCCGCGAACCAGCGCGCCCAGGAACTCAAGTTCGAAGTACTGATCCAGATCACCGATCCAGAACCGACAGCGGTCGCATCGTTCAACTACCACCAGGACCATTTCGCCCACACCTTCGGCATCACGATGGCCGATGGCGGACCTGCCCACACCGCCTGCCTCGGGTTCGGGTTGGAACGTATTACCCTTGGATTGCTGCGACGGCACGGACTGGACCCGGCGACGTGGCCGGAGGACGTCCGGCGGGAACTGTGGCCGTGACCTCGGCGGCCCCGTCCATGGTCAGCCTGTTCGGTCACGATCCGGCGACCTATCGTCCACACGCCCTGCACTCGGGCGACCGAACCTATGTCGAGACGAACTGCTACACGGACCTCCTGATCGAGTTACTCCATGCTCATGGCGTCGAGCCTCTTGCCGCGCTCGGGCCGACCGTCAGGCAGGACTTCGAAGGTGACCAGTGGACCTTCTTCAAGCCCTCGCCGACCGACCTGGAGACGCTGTTCGGGATCGACATCCACGAGATGCAGCCGTACCGGGATATCCCCACCCAGATGGCCGAGCTGTTAGCCGATGGGCGGACCATGACCGTCGAGCTTGACGCCTGGCATCTCCCGGACACCTTGGCCACGAGCTACCACCGGGAGCACGTGAAGACGAGCATCGCAGCGGAGGCGATCGATCTCGACGCAGCTCGCCTTCGCTACTACCACAACACCTCGCTGTACGAGTTGGCCGGCGATGACTACCGCGGGATCTTCCGCATCGCCGGCTCATCGGAGGATGTCCTCCCGCCGTACGCGGAGCTCGTTCGCTTCGACGTCGGGACTCCGCTCTCCGGCGAGGATCTCCGGGGCGAGGCTCGCTCGATCCTGCGACATCACATGACCCTGATCCCGCCCGGCAATCCATTCGAGCGCTTCGGTGATCGGCTGGAACGCGACCTCCCGTCGTTGCTCGAGGGCGACGCGGCGATGTACCACGCCTATGCGTTCGCGACCGTGCGCATGGCCGGGGCTGGGTTCGAACTGCTCGCCTCACATGTCGAATGGCTCCTCGGTGATGAGGGTGACGGGGCGTCCGCGGCCCTCGCTCGGATCGTCGAGGCGTCCAAGGTGCTCGGGTTCAAGCTGGCTCGTCGACGACCGTTCGACGCGGCGCCGACGATCGACGATATGGGCAGGGACTGGACCGAGGCCATCGGCTACCTCGACGACGCCGTACGCTAGGGCCATGCCAGCCGCGGTTCCGACCCGACGCGGACGCGTCGACGGTCATGATGTCGTCCAACTCGACCGCGGCTGGGTCGCCACAGCCGTCACGTCCGATGGAGACGCGAACGCGACGCGACCCGGTGAGCGGTCGCCGTGGCAGCCGGCCCAGGTGCCCGGCACCGCCGCCAAGGTCCTGGCGGATGCGGGCCAGCCGGCCGGCGATCTTGACGCCGAGGATTGGTGGTTCAAGACCACCTTCACAGCGGCATCGGCAGGACCCGGTGAGGAAGTGGTGCTTTGTCTCGACGGGATCGCGACCCTGGCCGAGGTCTTCCTCGATGGCGACCTGCTGCTGTCCAGCGAGTCCATGTTCGAGCGCCACGAGATCGAGGTCGGTGACCGACTCAGGGGCGAGAGCGAACTCCTGATCCGCTGTCGAGCGCTCGGGCCCGCGCTGCGCGTCGCTCGCAAGCCGCGTGCCCGCTGGCGCACCCGGCTCGTGACGGACGGCGGCCTGCGCTGGTTCAGGACGATGCTCATCGGCCGGGCTCCGGGGTTTGCCCCCGGACCTCCTGCCGTAGGCCCGTGGCGTCCGATCCGGCTCGAGCGTCGCCGAAATGTCGTCGTCGAGCGCCTTCGCCTGCGCCCCGAACTCGATGGCGACGACGGGAGCCTCGGCGTAGAACTCCGGGTCCGGACGCTCGGCGGCCGAACGATCGATGCCGCCTTCGTCGAGGTCGAAGGTCCGACCGGACGCACCCGGGAGCCTGTGGACGTTCGGGTCGATGGCGGCGGCGTCATCGTCGCAGGCACGGTCCGGATCCCGCAGGTCGCCCGCTGGTGGCCGCATACCCACGGCGACCCTGCCCTCTATGCCGTCCGCGTGGCCATCGATCTTGGTGATCGCTCCGTGTCGGTCGACGCCGGCCGCGTCGGATTCCGCACGTTGGCTGCTGGACCGACCCCTGATCACGACATCGAGCGCGATGGCCTCGACCTGCACATCAACGGCGTCCGGGTGTTCGCGCGCGGTGCCGTGTGGACGCCGATCGACCCGATCGGACTCACGCCGTCCACGAACCAGCTCCGCGCTGCGATCCAGACGGTCCGCGACGCCGGGATGAACGTGCTCCGGGTGCCCGGGACCGGGGCGTACGAGACCAATGCGTTCCACGATCTGTGCGACGAGCTTGGCATCCTCGTCTGGCAGGACCTGATGTTCGCCAACCTCGACTATCCGTTCGCCGATGACGCGTTCCGAGCAACCGCCGAACGCGAAGTGACGGACGTGATTGAGGGGCTCGCCGGACGACCGAGTCTCGCCGTCGTCTGCGGCAACAGCGAGATCGAACAGCAGGTCGCGATGCTCGGTCTCGACCCGGGCCTGGGTCGAGGAGGATTCTTCGGCTCGACCGTTCCTGGGATCCTGGCTGCGTCGGGGGCCGACGCGGTGTACGTCCCATCCGCCCCGTTCGGCGGTGACCTGCCGTTTCGTCCCGACCGTGGGGTCGCGAACTATTACGGGGTCGGTGGCTACCGTCGACCGCTCGTCGATGCGAGGGTCGCCGGTGTCCGGTTCGCCGCCGAATGCCTGGCCTTCGCGAACGTCCCCGACGAGAGCGTCGTCGACGAACTCCTCGCCGGTTCGTCCATAGGCCCGATCGATGATCCACGCTGGAAAGCGAGTGTCCCCCGGGACGTCGGCGCCGATTGGGATTTCGACGATGTCCGCGATCATTACCTGGAGTCGACCTTCGGCGTCGATCCGCTCGAACTTCGCCTGGCCGACCCGGACCGGTACCTCGAACTCTCTCGCGCGGTCACCGGTGAAGTGATGTCAGAAGTCTTCGGCGAATGGCGGCGAGCTGGATCGCCATGCGGCGGCGCCCTCGTCCTGTGGCTCCGCGACCTCGTGCCCGGCGCAGGCTGGGGCGTGCTCGATCACCTGGGGTCCCCCAAGGTCGCCTATCACCACCTCCGACGGATCCTCGCCCCGGTGGCCGTGTGGACGACCGACGAGGGACTCGGCGGTATCCTGATCCATGCCGCCAATGACCATCCACACGAACTCCTCGCTCGTTTGCGGGTCACCCTCTATCACGACTCCGAGCGGCCGGTTTGGGAAGGCTCGGAGGTCGTGTCGTTGCCGCCACACGGTTCCCTGGAGCGAGACGTAGAGACGGTGCTTGGCCAGTTCGTCGACGCAGCCTGGGCCTACCGTTTCGGAGCGCCCGGTCATGATGCGATCGTCGTGACCCTCGAGCGAGAGGGTGAAGGCGGGCTCGTGCCGCTGTCGCAGTCGTTCCGGTTCCCGGCCGGCCGGCCGCTCATCGCGGAGTCGGCTGATCGGATGGGTCTGGAGGCAACGACGCGCTCGAACCCGGACGGGACGCGCAGCCTCATGATCCGCTCGCGACGGCTCGCCTATGGCGTTCGGATCCACGTGGACGGCGCTCGATGGTCAGATGACGCGTTCTCGGTCGAGCCCGGTCACAGCCGTGAGATCGAACTCTGCCCACGGTCCCTCGACGAGGCCATCGTCGGCGGGACAGTGACGGCGCTCAACCTGGTCGGGGAACTGCCGATCCATGTGATGACGGGGCCGACTTGAGCACACCGCCATCAGCTCGTCCCGTGTATCTCGGTGCGGGAGAGCTTGCGATCTTCGGGATGTTCCATGCCGCGACGGTGTCATCGCCGGGAACGGCGGTTCTCATCTGCCCACCCTGGGGCTGGGACGAAGTGGCCTCGTACCGCGCCCGACGAACTTGGGCGATGAACCTGGCGTCGCTGGGCTATCCGACCCTGCGGATCGACTACCCCGGGTGTGGGGACAGCGCGGGTTCTCCCGGCGATGGTGGTCGCGTCGACGCCTGGCGGAACTCGGTGGTGGCAGCCTCGACGTGGTTGGCCGAATCGACGGGCGCGCGCGTCGCCGTCATCGGACTGGGACTCGGTGGTTTGATCGCCGGTGCGGCACTCGAGCACGGCGCTCCGATCGACGAATTGGTCGTTTGGGCATCTCCGGCTCGAGGGCGCACGTTCCTCCGAGAGCAGCGAGCATTCGCGAGCCTGCAGAGTTCGCGATACGGACTGACCGACGATCCCGATGCGGACGCCCTGCCAGACGGCTGGATGGAGGTCGGCGGCTTCGTCATGTCGGCCGAGACGATCGCGGACCTCGGGCGGCTTGACATCGCCGACATGGATCTGGCGGGGCTACGTCGCGCCCTCGTCCTGAGTCGTGACGGGCTGGCAGCCGATGAGCGTTGGGGGCGGATCGGAACAGGCGGCACGGACGTTTCCTTCGGGTCCGGTATCGGATGGGGCGCGATGTGCTTCCATCCGGAGCGCTACGAACCGCCCCTCGAGGTATTCGATCACGTAGGGTCCTGGCTATCGTCGGTGCCGCCGGCGTGGTCCGCTCCCTCAAGTTCGGTGCCGCGCTACGGGACTGACATTGCTGATCACCTGGATCTCGTGGCCGACGGGACTGCCATCCAGGAGACACCGCTCTGTCTCGATCTTCCGTTCGGCCAGTCATTCGCGATCCTGGCCCAGCCGGTCGAGCCGCGCCCGACCGATACATGCGCCGTATTCCTCAATGCCGGTGCGGTCCGCCGCACCGGACCCAACCGCCTATGGGTCGAGGCAGCCCGTTCCTGGGCAGCGCGCGGGATCCCGACGCTCCGTGTCGATTTCGAAGGCATCGGCGATTCCGATGGCGACGCCTCGATGTACTCCGAGTCGGGACCATTCTATTCGCCGCATCGAGGTGAACACGGCCGTGCCGTCCTCGACGCGCTCGAGGCCCAGGGTTTCGGCCCCCGGTTCGCCCTCATCGGTCTGTGTGGCGGCGCGTACTGGGCTTTCAACTGCGCCGCGGTCGATGATCGAGTCTTCGGATCCATCGTCCTAAATCCAAGGGCACTCGTTTGGGCACCGGATCTGGACGAGCGTCGGGAGGCGCGCCAGGTCGAACGCTTGCTCGAACGTGGTTCGTGGCAAAGGATCGTGCACGGCGACATCGAAGTCGCGCGTTTCCGATCCATCGGTCGCGCGATCGTCGGTCAGGCGGCGCGATCGGCGAGCCACGTCCCCGGCAGGCTCCGGGATCGCCGACCGATACCTGCCCTGAAGGTCGAACTCGAACGCACCTTGGACCGCTTGCGCGACTCTGGCACTCGCGTCGTTCTGGCGTTCTCCGGCGACGAGGTCGTTCTTGATGAACTTGAGCGGGACGGGATCCTGGCCGAGCTTGGCCGATGGCCGAACGCGACGATCGAGGCGTTGCCTGGCAGCGACCATACCGTCCGGCCTATCTCCGCGCAGAACGCGGTACTCAGGCTGCTCGACCGCGAGATGCCAAGGCGGATGCAGGATGCGCCGGTTGCGTCGTCTATTCGCGACGCGAACTCTTTGTGAGTTCACGCCGATCAAGCCGGAACGTCGGAACTCGCGCATCCGGGATCTGGCTCGGATCCCACATGTCGGCCCGCTGGTGCCGGCCAAGAAGCTCGCGGGCCGCCGATCGATAGTCGTCGGCACCGACGCTGGTTGGTGCGTACAGCGTGATCGGGAGTTGAAACGAGGGGGCCTCGGCCAAGGCTATGGCTTCGCGGATGATGGTCTCAAGGACCGTTCCGCCGTACCCGTCGCGCAGTCGTTGGACGATCTCCCGGGCGTGGCGGGTGCGGTTTACACGGCAGGCGATGATCGCATCGAGCGTCAACGTCGTATTCAAACGTTCGCGGATCGCGTCCATGGTGCCTGTGAGGCTGACCAGTCCCGTGAGGGCAAGGACCCTAGTCTCGACCGGGATGATCACGGATCCACACACGGCTAGCGGGGCGACCGCCAGCGAACCTTGCGTCGGCGGGCAGTCGACAAGCACGTAGTCCCACGCATCCGGAAGTCGCTCCAGGGATCCGATGATGCCGAGACCGATCGCGATCTCCTGGCTGCGATCAGCCGCGACCAGCCAAGGCGAGGACGGCACGAGCTCGACACCGGGAGTGGTTGTCGGCGTGACCATCGGCACAAGGTCTGCTCGTGACAGATAGGCATCGAGCACGGATCGATCCGCCAGTGGCCGTCCGAGCCAGTTGGTCGCCGAACCCTGTGGGTCCATGTCGACGACAAGTACCCGTTGTGCGAGTTCCGCCAGCGCCGCCGCCAAATTCACGACCGTCGTTGTCTTCGCGCTGCCGCCCTTGTGGTTGGTGATCGCGATCAGTCTCACTCCGGCCGTCGGTTCTTCTCTAGCTCGAGGTCGTTGATGACACCGCGCGTCGCGATCCGGGCATTGGCGGCGGCAGGGCCTGCACCCAACGGGTCCCGGCCGATCGTGGCGGATGTCCGTCGGTAGGTGTCGTCGTACCCCGCGACCGAAGCGTCGGCCATAGCGGGCGCGACCGACGCTGCGCTTGCCCACGATGCACGATCCCGCTGGTCTCGGTTGGGCAAGACGTTTTCGACCAAGAAGGCCACGCTGACGGTCAGGAACAGCGCGATGGCGGCCCCTGCAGCCATGGTGACGGCGAGGCCCGGCCCGTTGCGACTGGGCGGCGGGACCGCCGGATCAACGACAGTCAATTCAACGGTCAAGCCAGTCGGTGGGTCCGCGCAGGCCGGCCCGGGACATCC
>CAVRGP010000003.1:0-36392 GCA_963720755.1 uncultured Chloroflexia bacterium | reverse complement strand
GCCTTCTCGATGGCGGCCCGTCCGCCTGGCTTCGCGCCCTGTTCGAGCAGCGCGTCCGTCGTGGCGATCCCCGCCAGGCTGAGCTGCTCGGCATGGACCGGTCCGATCCCTTCGACTTCCTCGATGTTCATGGGAGACCTCCTGGTCGCGACATGCGCGGCGGTTCGTGACGGTCTCGATGATACGCTTGGCTCCGGTCCCACGACCACCCGGCAACCCCCAGGAGGGATCGATGGATCAGGCGTTCCGCGACGCGATGAAGGCCGGCTACGACTTGACCGAACCCGGTCTGGTGATCGGCAGCCCGATGCTCGGCGACGAGCTTGCCAACGAGGCGCGGGTCCAGGTCGCGCTGTCGATGCTCAACCGGCATGGGCTGATCGCCGGGGCCACCGGGACGGGCAAGACCAAGACCCTCCAGTTGCTCGCCGGGCAGCTGTCGAAAGCTGGCGTCCCGGTCTTCGTGGCCGATATCAAGGGCGACCTGACCGGTCTGGCTGCGCCAGGCGACGCGACCAACAGCAGGCTGCTGGATCGGGTCCATTCGCTCGACTGGACGTTCGAGGCGTCGGGCCATCCCGTCGAATTCCTGTCGTTGACGGGCAAGCTCGGGGCACAGGTTCGGGCGACGGTCCACTCGTTCGGCCCACTGCTCCTGGGCAAGGTGCTCGACCTCAACGACACCCAGACGTCGATCCTGGCCCTCATCTTCAAGTACTGCGATGACAACGACCTGCCGCTCCTGGATCTGAAGGATCTGGTCGCGACCCTCAAGTACCTCGCCTCCGACGAGGGCAAGCCGTTCCTCGCCGAATACGGCGGGATGTCGAGCTCATCTGTCGGGGTCCTGCTCCGTTCGATCGTGGTCCTGGAGCAGGAGGGAGCCGACATCTTCTTCGGTGAACCCGAATTCGAGGTCGAAGACTTGATGCGGACGAACGCCGAAGGGGAGGGGATCGTCAGCATCCTCGAGCTGTCGGACGTGATGGACAAGCCGCGGCTGTTCTCGACGTTCATGCTCTGGCTGCTCGCCCAGCTGTACGAGTCGTTGCCCGAGGCCGGCGACCTGCCGAAGCCGAAGTTGTGCTTCTTCTTCGACGAAGCTCACCTCCTCTTCGACGACGCATCAGAGGCGCTGATGGACCAGGTCGAGCGCACGGCCCGGCTCATCCGATCGAAGGGTGTCGGCATCTACTTCGTGACCCAGGCGCCGACCGACGTGCCGTCGCCGGTCCTGGCCCAGCTCGGCAACCGAGTCCAGCACGCCTTGCGCGTGTTCACACCCGAGGATTCGGACGCCCTGCGGAAGACCGCCCGGACCTTCCCGATGACCGAGTTCTATGACGTGGAGAAGCAGATCACGTCGCTCGGCACCGGCGAGGCGCTGGTGACCGTCCTGTCACCGCGGGGCATCCCGACGCCGCTCGCGGCGACTCGACTGCTCGCTCCCGACTCGCTCATGTCGCCGATCGACGAGGTCCAGTTCCGGGGCCGGATCGCGATGAGTCCGATCCAGGCCAAGTACGGTGCGACGATCGATCGCGACAGTGCGTACGAACGGATCACCGCTCGGCTCGTGGCGGCGAAAGCGGCCACCGCCGAGGCGGCGGTGCAGGCCGGCGTCGACCCGACGACTGCGACAGCGATGAACACGATGACCGCGGCCCAGCAGCAGCGCGAGATCGCCCGTCAGGCCCGGGAACTCGCCGCGGCCCAGAAGGCGGCCGAGCGCGCGCGCAAGGTCGAGGCCAAGGCCAAGGCGGATGCGGCGAAGGCACACCAGCGCTCCATCGACAACGCGATCCGCACCGGTGGCAAGGTCGCCTCCTCGCGACTCGGCCAGGACGTCATCCGGGGCGTATTCGGGACCCTGTTCGGCGGCAAGGGTCGCTGACCTCGATGGTCGGCGCGGGCTGGGCCCGCTAGGTCACTCGATGACGAGGTCGGCAGGCAGGTCTGGTTCCGGCGGGTAAGCGGGCTTCAAGCCGGCGATCGTGTCGGCCAGGATGGACGCGACCGCCAGGTTCCGGAACCACTTGTGGTTCGCCGGGATGACGTACCAGGGCGCCCAGGACGTGGATGTCTTGGTGAGGGCGTCGTCGAAGGCCTGCTGGTAGGCGTCCCAGCGCTTGCGTTCCTCCAGATCACCCATCGAGAACTTCCAGCGTCTGGTCGGGTCGTCGTAGCGCGCCTGGAAGCGCTCGCGTTGCTCGTCCCGGTCGATGGCCAGGAAGAACTTGACGATCGTGGTGCCAGCGTCGGCGAGCGTTCGCTCGAACTCGTTGATCTGCTCGTAGCGCCTGGACCAGACCCGCTTCGGGACGAGGTCGTGGACGCGAACGACGAGGACGTCCTCATAGTGCGAGCGATTGAAGATGCCGATCTCGCCCTTGCCGGGGGTTCGCTTGTGGATGCGCCACAGGAAGTCGTGGGCGAGCTCCTCGGTCGTCGGGACCTTGAACGATGACACCACGCAGCCCTGCGGGTTGAACGCTTCCATGACCTTGCCGATCGTGCCGTCCTTGCCGGCGGCGTCGATCCCCTGGAGGACGACCAGGACGGATCGTCGGGACTCGGCCCACAGCCGGTCCTGGAGGTCCGCCAGTCGCTCGAGGCGGCGCTGGGTCGGCGGCGCCGCCGTCGCCTTGTCGAACCCGAACGTTGCGTTCGGATCGATCTTCGCCAGTCGCGCCCGCGTTCCCGGCTTGACCAGAAGGGCGGCGCGCAGATCAGATGCGTGGGCCATCGTCGACCTCGGTTCGGGGTTGTCCGGGCGGTTGTACGATGCCAACCGTACCCCATGAGGAGATCCCTTCCATGACCGTCGCCGCCGGCACCAAGCCGCACCCGATCTTCCTCGCCGGCCGTTGGGTCGATTCGCCCGACGTCCTCGTCGTCGAGAACCCGGCCGACGCGACGACCCCGGCCGGGGCCACCTACAACGCCAGTCCCGAGCAGTACGAGGAGGCCGTCGCCGCGGCGGTCGCGGCGTTCGACGTCACCCGTCGCATGCCAGCCTACGAGCGCGGTCGGATCCTCCGCGACATCAGCGCCGGCATCCGCGATCGCCGCGAGGAACTCGGTCGGCTCATCGCCCGTGAAGCTGGAAAGCCCATCCGCGATGCCCTGGTCGAGGTGGATCGAGCCGTGCTGACCTTCCGGCTGGGCGCGGAGGAAGCCGAACGCATGACCGGCGAGGTCATCCCGCTGGACC
The DNA here is from genome assembly GCA_963720755.1 of uncultured Chloroflexia bacterium. GTDB lineage: Bacteria > Chloroflexota > Limnocylindria > Limnocylindrales > CSP1-4 > SPCO01. Next base: position 33,178 of record CAVRGP010000003.1, on the reverse strand, counting down.
TGATGCCGTCGTCGAAGGATCGGGTCGGCATCACCCGACGCTTTCCGATCGGCCCGATCGCGGCAATCAGCCCGTTCAACTTCCCATTGAACCTGGCAGCCCACAAACTCGCTCCCGCGATCGCCTCCGGCAACCCGATCGTCCTGAAGCCGCCGTCGAAGGACCCGCTGACGATGCTGACCGTCGCGGAGATCATCGAGTCGGCGGGCGTCCCGGCCGGTTCGGTTTCGATCCTCCCGATGACGCGCGAGTCGGGCGATCGGATGGTCGCCGACGAGCGGTTCAAGTTGCTGACCTTCACCGGATCGCCGGCGGTGGGCTGGCGGATGAAGGAACGTGCCGGCAAGAAGAAGGTCGTTCTGGAACTCGGCGGCAATGCCGGTGTGATCATCGACAAGTCCGCGGATATCGACTGGGCCGTGCGGCGCAATCTTGTGGGCGCGTTCGCCTACGCCGGTCAGGTCTGCATCAGCGTCCAGCGGATGATGATCCACGAAGCGGTCTGGGACACGTTCATGGATCGATTCGTCGAGGCTGCCGGGGCACTCAAGGTCGGCGACCCACTGGACCCGACCACCGATCTCGGGCCGATGGTCGACGCCGCGGCGGCCACCCGAACCCAGCAGTGGGTCGACGAGGCGGTCTCGTTGGGCGGGCAGATCCGGTTGGGCGGGCGCGCCGACGGCACGTTCTTCCCACCGACCATCCTGACCGACGTTCCGGCCAGCGCGCACGTCTGCGCCGATGAAGCCTTCGCGCCATTGATCGTGGCCTCGAGGTTCAACGACCTCGATGCGGCCATCGCGATGGTCAATGACTCCGCCTTCGGGCTCCAGACCGGGTTGTTCACCAACGATCTTGCGGGCGCCTGGCGCGCGTTCGGGGAACTCGAGGTCGGTGGCGTCATCGTCAACGATGTGCCGACGTACCGGATCGACCACATGCCCTATGGCGGGGTCAAGGATTCCGGCCTGGGTCGAGAAGGTCTTCGGTGGGCGATCGAGGACATGACCGAAGTCCGGATCCTGGTCCTCGCCCAGCCCGCCTGACCGGACCGGCTCGTCCCGCGCCCCGCGACGGACCCGATGGCCGATGGTCCGGGTGGGGCATCCTTGACGGCGATGGACCTGACCCTGACCCCAGCCCAACTCGAACTCCAGGCCCGTGCCCGAACGTTCGTCCGGGACGTCCTCCAGCCGCTCGAAGTCGAGTTCGAGCGGGCAGGCGGTCGAGTCCCACGGCACTGGGGCGATCCCATCCGGGCGGCGGCGATCGACGCCCGTCTCCAGGGCGGTTCGTTCCCGGTCGAGGCCGGGGGCCAGGGCTGGTCGGCTCTGGAGCAGGTCCTCGTCCACGAACAGCTCGGCCAGGTGACCGGCGGCCTGTGGTCGTATATCCCGGGCGCCTACAACGTCCTGCTCCACGCCGACGCCGACCAGCGCCGGCGGTATCTCGAGCCGTCCCTCCGCGGGGAGCGGTCGGGCAGCTACGCCGTGACCGAGGACGGCGCCGGGTCGGACGCCAGGACGCTCAGCTCGACCGCCGTGCGCGACCCGGCGACCGGGGACTATCTCCTAAACGGCGAGAAGTGGTTCGTCACCGGACCCGACGACACCGACTTCATGATCTTCCACTGCCTGGTCGTCGACGGTGATTCGCGCCGGCCGACCCTGTTCCTGGTCGACTACGACACGCCGGGACTGGCCGTCAAGCACGATCCGGACTACACCCACACGTTCGCCGACCGGCATCCGCAGTTCGTCCTGACCGACGTTCGGGTGCCAGATGCGGCTGTCCTGGGCGGTGTCGGCCGGGCGGACGAGCTGACCAACGAGTGGTTCGTGGAGGAGCGGATCCATATCGGCGCTCGGTGTGCGGGGGCGATGGAGCGATTGCTCTCCCTCGCACTCGAATGGGCGACCGAGCGCATCCAGTTCGGCGAGCGGATCTACGACTTCCAGGGGGTCAGCTTCCCTCTGGCAGATTCCGCCGCCGATGCCTCCGCGGCACGTCTGCTCGCACGGGAGTGCGCCTGGCTCGCCGATACGGGGGCCGACCGGAAGGTCGTCCATGCCAAGGCGTCGCTCGCCAAGCTATTCGCTTCGGAAGCCGCCTGGCGGTGCGCCGATCGCGTGGTCCAGGTCTACGGCGGGCGAGGCTACATGCGGGAGTTCGCCCCCGAGCGCTTCCTGCGCGAGCTGCGCGTGGACCGGATCTGGGAGGGCACCTCGGAGATCCAGCGGATGATCATCGCCCGGGCGCTCGAGAAGCGGGGCGTCGATCGGGTCGTCGGGTGACGTCGCCGAGCGACGATGCGCGGACCACGGCGGCCGGCACGATCGACCTTCGACCCCTGTTCGCGCCCCGAAGCGTCGCCGTCGTCGGAGCCTCGCCCCGATCCTGGATCGCCGAGACCGTTCGAGACAACCTGCGCGTCCTGGGCAGCTCGACGCGCTGTCACTTCGTCAACCCGAAGTACGACGAACTGTACGGACAAGCCTGCCACCCATCGATCGAGGCGCTCCCGGAGCGGCCCGACGTCGTCGTCGTGGCTCTCAACCCGTTGCGTGCCGGATCGGTCACAGCCGCGGCGGCCGCTGCCGGCGTGCCGGCCGTCGTCATCCCCGGGGGCGGGGTCGTCGAGGGCGGTCCCGCAGCCGCCGCGATGCAGGCCGAGGTTGCCGGGATCGCCCGCGAGCACGGACTGGCGCTCCTCGGGCCGAATTGCATGGGCGTCATCGATCTGACCACGAATAGCGCGACCTACATCGGCGACGTCTCGCCATACCTGCCGCGAGGCGGCGTCGCGGGCATCGCCCAATCCGGGTCCGTGTCGGACGCGTTCGTCCACTCGGGTGATCGGATCGGCTTCTCGCGGATCATCAGCTGCGGATCGGAAGTCGTGCTCGACGTGTGCGACTACCTCGCCTACTGCCTCGATGACCCGCACACGAGCTCGGTGATCCTGTTCGTCGAGGGGTTCAAGCGCCCGGAACGCTTCCTGGCCCTTGCCGACCGGGCCCTGGAACTCGGGAAGCCGATCATGACGGTCAAGGTCGGTCGGAGCGAGCAGGCGAAAACGGCCGCCATGGCCCATACCGGGTCACTGGCCGGCGAGGCGCGGGTCACCGATGCGGCGCTGGACGCCGCCGGGGTCATCCGCTGCCGCGACCTTGACGAACTGCTCGAGACCGCCGAACTCGTCGAGGGTATCCGGCGGACCGGCCGCCGTGTCGGCCGAGGCCGGACGGGGGTGGTGACGGTCTCGACCGGGGAAGCGTCGCTCATCGCCGACCTCGTGCCGACGACCGGCCTGGACTTGCCACCCATCCCCGCGAGCGCCAGGGCGGCGATCCTCGAGGCGCTTCCCACGATGGGGTACGTCGGCAACCCGCTCGACCCGTGGGGCGCGGACGACCCCGGGGCCGCCTATGGCGCGGCGTTCGAGGCGATGGCCGCGTCGGCCGCCTACGACGTCCTGGTCATCGTCCATGACTTCCCGTACCGCTCACTCGTATCCGAGGTGGCGACCGCGAACGAGGTGACGGCCGGTCTGCTGGCGGCGACCCGCGACCGACCGGCCATCCTGCCCGCGTACGTGTCGCTCACCTCCGGCGAGCCACCGCCCGAGACGAAGGCGTTGCTCGACGGAGAGGGCGGCGGCGCGCCCCTGTTGCGTGGCGCCGTGCCGGCGTTCCGGGCGATCGCCCAGGTGGCCCGGTGGGAGGCTCACCACGAGCGTCGACGTTCGGGCGGGCCGTGGCGGACCGGGTGGCCTGAGCTGGCGGCCGACCGGACCAGCTACGGTGCCGACCCAGCGCCTTCTGCCGCCGCCCGCCCGCCGATGTCCTTGTCCGAACGGGAGAGCCTGGCACTCGTCCGTGCGGCCGGGATCATGACCATCGAGGCCGTCGCGGTCAGCGACGCCGCTGCCGCGGTGGCGGCCGCCCGCACGATCGGTCAGCCCGTGGCGCTCAAGCTCGACGCGGTCGGCCTCACCCACAAGAGCGACCTGGGTGCCGTCGCTCTCGGCCTGCGCGGCGATGACGCGGTCTACGGGGCGGCCCTCACGCTGCTCGACACAGGCCGGCACCACGGTCTCACCATCCGGGGATTGCTGGTCCAACCGATGGCGAGCCCAGGCGTCGAGTTGATCGTCGGCCTTCGTCGCGACCCGCAGTTCGGACCGGTCGTGATGGTCGGTCTCGGGGGCATCCTGACCGAGGTCCTCGACGACGTCTCGATCAGGCTGGCGCCGCTCGATGCGAGTGCGGCAGACGCGATGCTCGACGATCTGAGGGGCGCGGCCCTGCTGCGCGGCGTTCGCGGTCGACTGCCGGTCGATCGTGGGGCGATCGTGTCGATGCTCGTCGCGCTCGGGCAGCTCGGCGTCGAGCGGTCCGACCTGCTCGAGATCGACCTCAACCCGGTCATCGCCTCCACGTCCGGCGCGATCGCCGTCGATGCCCTGGTCGTGCTGGAAGGGCCCGCATCGTGACCTCGCCGAACGATCCGATCCTCCTGACCGAACCGACGGGCTGGGGTGTCCGCCTGACCCTGAACCGCCCGGACAAGCTCAACGCCCTGTCGGCGGATCTGGTTCGGAGGTTGACCGAGGCGATCGACGCCGCGATCGCCGACGAGCGAGTCCGGGTCATCGTCCTCCAGGGGGCGGGCCGCGCGTTCTGCTCCGGGTACGACCTGACCGAGGAAGCCGACGGTGGGACGCCCGGTCCCGTCGAGTGGCGCGAGCTCCTCGCGACCGATGTCGCGGCCACGCTTCATGTGCTGGATTGTCCCAAGCCGGTCATCGCTCAGATCCATGGCTACGCGTTGGCCGGGGGCCTCGAACTGGCGATGGCCTGCGATCTGGTCATCGCGGCCGAGGGAACCAAGATGGGCGAGCCGGAGATCCGCTACGGGTCGGCGCCGGTGGCCCTGCTGATGCCCTTCCTCATCGGCCAGAAGAAGACCCGCGAGCTGCTCCTGACGGGCGACCTGATCGAGGCGGCCGAGGCCGAGCGGATCGGGTTGATCAACCGGGTCGTCCCCGCAGACGCTCTCGCCGCCGAGGTGGATGCCCTGGCGGACCGCCTGGCCCGGACGCCGCCCGAGGTCATGGCTCCGACGAAGCGGATGCTCAACCGGGCGATGGACGCGACCGGATTTCGCATCGCGGTCGAGGCTGGGATCGATCTCGGCGCCATCATCAACGCCGCGGATACCCCCGAGCAGCGGGAGTGGGATGCCATCGTCCGGCGCGATGGTCTCAAGGCGGCCCTCGCCTGGCGCGATGCGCGATACGAGGAACGACTGGGCGGCGAGGACTAGAGTGAACGATGGTTTCCGCGACGGTGCGCGCGAGCAACCCAAACGCGGGTGCTGCATCGGCGAACGTGCCGCGGTGTCGTATGCTCGTCGCCGCAACCGACGTGGGGGAGTGAAGTCTGACGATGGTCGTGAATGAAGCAACAGATGTGGACCGCCGGATCCGGCAGGTCATCGGTGAACACGGGCGCCTGCCGGTCGATATCGCCTCACTTGACGAGTATTCGGACCTGTATCAGGCCGGCATGACCTCCCATGCGAGCGTCAATCTGATGCTTGCGCTCGAAGCCGAATTCGATATCGAGTTCCCCGATGCGATGCTGAAGCGGAGTGTCTTCCAGAGCGTCGCCTCCATCCGGGAAGCACTCGAAGAGCTCGGAGCGTCGGCGGCATGAGCATCGCCGTCGATGCCGACCGGGCGTTCCTGACGGCCATCCGGCGGATCGCCGACGAAGTCGCTGCGCCGAACGCCGACGACGTCGACCGCAGCGCTCGCTTCCCGGTCGAAACGCTCGACGCGTTGCGCGCCGAGCGAGCCCTTTCGGCGTTCGTGCCGACGCGCCTGGGCGGTGGGGGCGTCTCATTCGAGACGATCGCCGCGGCCTCCTTCGAGCTCGGCCGCCGCTGCGGCTCCAGTGCGATGGTCTTCGCGATGCACCAGATCCAGATCGCCTCCGTGGTCCGCCACCTCGACGGGGCTCCGTGGCATGAGGCATACCTTCGGGACGTGGTCGCGGACCAACGCCTGATCGCCTCGGCGACATCAGAGATCGGCACTGGCGGGGATCTCGGCCGGTCGATCGCCGCCGTGACGCCAGCCGGTGACGGGCGGGCGACGTTCGAGAAGCAAGCCCCGACGGTGTCGTATGCCGCCTATGCGGACGACCTGTTCACGACGCTCCGGCGATCGCCGGACGCTGAGCCCGGCGACCAGGTCATCGTCGTGACCCGCCGCGATCAGGTCCAATTCGAGCAGAAAGGCACCTGGGATCCAATGGGCATGCGAGGGACGTGCTCGCCCGGGTTCGTCGTCCGCGCCGAATTCCCGATCGACCAGGTCCTGACGACACCGTTCCCGGTGGTCGCCACCGAATTGATGGTGCCGATCACCCACATCCTCTGGTCACACCTGTGGCTCGGGATCGCCACGGACGCGTTCGACCGCGCCAGGGCGTTCGTTCGGGCGTCGGCCAAGCAGCGACCCGATGTCGTGCCGCCAACCGCGCAACGGCTGTCCCACCTGATGAGCGAGCTGTCGTTGCTCCGAGCGGAAGTGTCCTCCGCGCTCCGGGACTTCAGTGACATCGACCAGGACCCAGACCGTGAGCGGCTGTCCACGATGGCCACGATCCTGCGCTTCAACAACCTGAAGATCGCGGCATCCGAACAGGCCCCACGAGTCTGCCAGGGCGCGATGGGGATCTGCGGGATCGTCGGCTACAAGAACGACACGCCGTTCAGTGTGGGCCGGCACCTGCGTGACTCGATGTCCGCGTCCCTGATGATCGCGAACGAACGGATCCACGAACGGAATGCCAGCCTGCTGCTGATCGCCAAGGACGTCTAATGGCCGGTTTCCGCGCGGCCTCCCCCGACCAGGCCGCATTCCTTTCGGAACTGATCGACCACGGCCTGCTCATCGAGACAGGGGAACCGGGCGTCTATGGTCGGAACGCGGTCTTCGAGGGCGTGCTGGAGGCGTTCGACCGGCTTGTCAGTCGGGTCGCGGCGCCAGATCAGGCGGAGGTGGTTCGCTTTCCGCCGATCCTGCCTCGGCGCCACTTCGAGTCGAGCGGCTACCTGCAGTCGTTCCCGCACCTTGCCGGGTCGATCTTCTCGTTCGACGGGACCGAGCGAGATGCCGTTGAGCAGGAGGCTCTGGCCGGTCGTCACGAGGACTGGAGTGGGTTCCAGTCGATGACGGACCTGGTCCTGCTCCCGGCAGCCTGCTATCCGGTCTACCCGGCGATCGGTCGTCGCGGGCCGCTGCCGGCCGGCGGCGCGCTGATCGACGCCGGAGGCGCCTATGTCTTTCGCCATGAGCCATCCGGGGATCCGGCCAGGCTCCAGATGTTCCACCAGCGCGAGATGATCCGCCTCGGTGAACCCGAAGCGGTCGCTGCGTGGCGTGACTCGTGGCGCGACCGTGCTGAGGAGATCCTGGCCCGGGTCGGGCTCGATCCTCACCCGGAAGTCGCCGCGGACCCGTTCTTCGGCCGTTCAGGTCGGATGCTCGCCGCGAACCAGCGTGCCCAGGAATTGAAGTTCGAAGTGCTGATCCAGATCACGGATCCAGAACCGACGGCGGTCGCTTCGTTCAACTACCACCAGGACCACTTCGCCCACACCTTCGGGATCACCATGGCCGATGGCGGACCAGCCCACACCGCCTGCCTCGGGTTCGGGTTGGAACGGATCACCCTTGGATTGCTGCGACGGCACGGATTGAACCCGGCGACGTGGCCGGAGGACGTCCGGCGGGAACTCTGGCCGTGACCTCGGCTGCCCCGTCGATGGTCAGCCTGTTCGGTCACGATCCGGCGACCTATCGCCCACATGCCCTGCACTCGGGCGACCGAACCTACGTCGAGACCAATTGCTACACGGACCTCCTGATCGAGTTGCTCCATGCTCATGGCGTCGAGCCACTTGCCGCGCTCGGGCCGACCGTCAGGCAGGACTTCGAAGGTGATCAGTGGACCTTCTTCAAGCCCTCCCCGACCGACCTGGAGACGCTGTTCGGGATCGACATCCACGAGATGCAGCCGTACCGGGATATCCCCACCCAGATGGCCGAACTACTGGCCGTCGGGCGGACCATGACCGTCGAGCTTGACGCCTGGCATCTCCCGGACACGCTGGCCACGAGCTATCACCGGGAGCACGTGAAGACGAGCATCGCAGCGGAGGCGATCGACCTTGACGCAGCACGCCTTCGTTACTACCACAACACCTCCCTGTACGAGTTGGCCGGCGATGATTACCGCGGGATCTTCCGCATCGCCGGCTCATCCGAGGACGTCCTCCCGCCGTATGCAGAGCTCGTTCGCTTCGACGTCGGGACTCCGCTCTCCGGCGAGGATCTCCGGGCCGCGGCTCGCTCGATCCTGCGCCACCACATCACCTTGATCCCGCCAGGCAACCCATTCGAGCGTTTCGGCGATCGGCTCGAACGTGACCTCCCGTCCTTGCTCGAGGGCGACGCGGCGATGTACCACGCCTACGCGTTCGCGACCGTGCGCATGGCCGGAGCTGGGTTCGAACTGCTCGCCTCGCATGTCGAATGGCTCCTCGGTGACGACGGAGACGATGCGTCTGCGGCCCTCGCGCGGATCGTCGAGGCGTCCAAGGTGCTCGGGTTCAAACTGGCTCGCCGACGGCCATTCGACGCGGCGTCGGCGATCGGCGATATGGGCAGGGACTGGACCGAGGCGATCGGCTACCTCGACGACGCCGTACGCTAGGGGCATGCCAGCCCCGGTTCCGACCCGACGCGGACGCGTCGATGGTCACGATGTCGTCCAACTCGACCGCGGTTGGGTCGCCACAGCCGTCACCTCAGTTGGAGACGCGAACCAGACGCGGCCCGGCGAGCAGTCGTCGTGGCAACCGGCGCGGGTGCCCGGCACCGCTGCCGCGGTCCTGGCGGATGCGGGCCTGGCGGCCGGCGACCTTGACGCCGAGGACTGGTGGTTCAAGACCACGTTCACAGCGGCGCCGGCAGGACCTGGTGAGGAAGTGGTCCTCTGTCTCGACGGGATCGCGACCCTGGCCGAGGTCTTCCTCGATGGCGAGCTGCTGCTGTCCTGCGAGTCCATGTTCGAACGCCACGAGATCGAGGTCGGCGACCGGCTCAGGGGTGACAACGAACTCCTGATCCGCTGTCGAGCGCTCGGGCCCGAGTTGCGCGTCGCTCGCAAGCCGCGCGCCCGCTGGCGCACCCGGCTCGTGACGGACGGCGGCCTGCGCTGGTTCAGGACGATGCTCATCGGCCGCGCCCCTGGGTTTGCCCCCGGACCCCCGACCGTCGGCCCGTGGCGTCCGATCCGGCTCGAGCGTCGCCGAGACCTCGTCGTCGAGGGCGTTCGCCTGCGTCCCGGACTCGATGGCGACGATGGGAGCCTCGGCGTCGATCTCCGGCTCCGCGCGCTCGGCGGCCGAACGATCGACGCCGCATTCGTCGAGGTCGAAGGTCCGACCGGCCACGCTCGGGAGCGTCTGGACTTCGGGCCGATGGCGGCGGCGTCGACCGTCGCAGGCACGGTCCGGATCCGGCAGGTCGCTCGCTGGTGGCCGCATACCCACGGCGACCCAGTTCTCCATGCCGTCCGCGTGGCCATCGACCTTGGCGGTCGCTCCGTGACGATCGACGCCGGCCGGGTCGGATTTCGCACGTTGACGGCTGGACCGACCCCTGGCCACGACATCGAGCGCGATGGCCTCGACCTGCACATCAACGGCGTCCGGGTGTTCGCGCGCGGCGCCGTGTGGACGCCGATCGACCCGATCGGACTCGCGCCGTCCGCGAACCAGCTCCGCGCCGCGATCGAGACGGCCCGTGACGCCGGGATGAACATGCTCCGAGTGCCCGGGACCGGGGCGTACGAAACCGATGCGTTCCACGACCTGTGCGACGAGCTAGGCATCCTCGTCTGGCAGGATCTGATGTTCGCCAACCTCGACTATCCGTTCGCCGATGACTCGTTCCGGGCAACCGCCGAACACGAAGCGGCGGACGTGATGGAGGCGCTCGCTGGTCGCCCGAGTCTCACCGTCATCTGCGGCAACAGCGAGATCGAACAGCAGGTCGCGATGCTCGGACTCGACCCGGGCCTGGGTCGAGGGGAATTCTTCGGGTCGACCGTACCTGGGATCCTGGCGGCGTCCGGGGCCGAAGCGGTGTATGTCCCATCCGCCCCGTTCGGCGGTGACCTGCCGTTCCGTCCCGACCGTGGGGTCGCGAACTATTACGGGGTCGGTGGCTACCGTCGACCGCTCGTCGATGCGAGGGTCGCCGGGGTTCGGTTCGCCGCCGAATGCCTGGCCTTCGCGAACGTCCCCGACGAGGGTGTCGTCGACGAGACTCCTCGCCGGTTCGTCCATGGGCCCGATCGATGATCCACGCTGGAAAGCGAGTGTCCCCCGGGACGTTGGCGCCGATTGGGATTTCGACGACGTGCGCGACCACTACCTGGCGTCGACGTTCGGCGTCGATCCGCTCGAACTCCGCCAGGCCGACCCGGACCGCTACCTCGAACTCGCGCGCGCGGTCACCGGCGAAGTGATGTCCGAGGTCTTCGGAGAATGGCGGCGCGCTGGATCGCCATGCGGCGGCGCCATCGTCCTGTGGCTGCGCGACCTCGTGCCCGGCGCAGGCTGGGGGGTGCTCGACGATCGCGGCTTGCCAAAGGCCGCCTACCACCACCTTCGACGCATCCTCGCCCCGGTGGCCGTCTGGACGACCGACGAGGGACTCGGCGGTATCCAGGTCCACGCGGCCAACGATCGACCGGACGAACTGCTCGCTCGTTTGCGGGTCACGCTCTACCGCGACCTCGAGCGGCCGGTTTGGGAGGGCACTGAAGCCGTCCGATTGCCAGCGCATGGCGTCCTGGTGCGCGATGTCGAAACCCTGCTGGGACAGTTTGTCGATGCCGGATGGGCCTACCACTTCGGACCTGCAGGGCATGATGCGGTCGTCGTCAGCCTGGAGCGGGATGAGGCGAACGGAGGCGAACTCCTGTCGCAGTCGTTCCGCTTCCCGGTCGGCCGCCAGCTTGTCGCCGAGGCCGGCGACGAGCTGGGACTTGAGGCAACGAGTCGGGTCGTGGACGAGTCGGTGCACCTGTCGATCCGCACCACCCGGCTTGCCCAGGGCGTCCGAATCCATCTCGACGGCGCCCGCCGATCCGATGACGCGTTCTCGATCGAACCCGGCCACACACGTGAGATCGTCCTCCGACCAAGCGGCTCCGGGATCGACATCACAAGGGGGAGCGTGACCGCCCTCAACCTGGTCGGTTCTGTCCCGATCCAACGGGTGGAATGAGGGCCTGCCCGAGCGGCCACGCCCGCATCTGATCGCGGCCGTCAGCCGTCGGTCAGGACGCGGAGCTCGCGATCGAGTACAGACCGCACCGCCTGTTGAGCGGCGACAGGTCGGACCGTGTGATCGTTCAACGGGAGTTCCTCCAACTCGAGGTTCGGCCACTCGGCCAGACGGGACAGGATGCCCCCCCGCTCGAGTTCGCCTGGAACCTCCTCATCTCCAGAGAACGCGAGCACGACGCGAGTCTCTTTGGCGCACAGACGGTCGAGCGCGTCCGCGATCCGAGCGGAAACCGGGTCTGCGGCGTGACGCTCGCGCAGGCGGGCCGGCGACGTCCGTAAGGCACGCGATGCCTGGGTCACGACAGCCCGTCCGATCGCGAGCACTCTGGCTCGGTCGGTCTCGCCCTTCATGAGGCGTCTCCATGGATCGACCTTGAACATGCGCTCCACGAGTCGTGCGTCGCGGCGCAGCTCGAGCTCCCCATCCCACGCCAGGACTTTGGGGTTGATTGCGATGACCTCGACGACCCGTTCGTCGTCGGCGCCGACGTCGAACCCCCAGAATCCTCCCGCACACAAGCCGATCATCACGAATCGTGGCCCGAGCCCGCGGGCCTCGAGAGCGTCGAGTATGGTCGTGACGTGGCCGCGCCGGTCGGGCGCATAGAAACGAGCGACGTCTCGATAGACGTCAGCGTCCCCATCAGCGTCCCCGATACCGTCCATGTCTGCCCGGAAGGTCGGGACGCCATGAGATGCCCAACGCCGAGCGGTCTCGACCCACATCCGGTTCGGCCCGACGCGCCGGATGGCGCCCGCGTTCATGAACACCGCACAGACGCCCAGGTGACCGCCATCCTCCGGTGAGGCGAGGACACCGAATGAACCACCGAATCCCTCGTCGGGTCCGACGGTCGTCTCTCGTATCGGTGTCCCGTCAACCACGAAGATCGCTTCAGCGGCTATGGACGGAAGGGGGATCGGCGGCGCGAGTCGCCGCGAGGGCGCTCCCGAGCCCCGGGAGGGCGTCGTCGACAGCCACTCGTCGACGCGGTCGAACATCCCCAGCGGTGGATCGTGACGCTCCGGATGGAAGCACATCGATGCCCACCCACGGCCCGGCGCGATCTCCGGCTCGATCCCCGCTCGTTCGAACGCCGCTCGAACAGCTTCGTCCACCGGGATGCCATCTCGGCCGGCGAGGAGCACGCGCTCGAGCGATCCCAGTTCCATCGAGCGGAGATCGAGACCCTCGATCGCCTCGATGGTCGCCGGGGACAACACGAAACCCCCAGCCTCCAGCCACCCGTCGGGAAGGCCGCCGTCCCCAGAACCGGCCGGCCCATATCGAGAGCTCTGGAATCTCGCGAATGCCCGCTGCTCGCGGACGAACGTCCGCCCGTCGGGCGGTGCCCCCCAGAGCAAGAGGTCCTCGAAGCGGGCGCCATCGGCCGCGGCCGCGGCCGCGACGAGCCCGCCGATCCCGAGTCCGAGGACAGCGATGCGTTGTGTCCCCGGCAGTCCAGCGAGCGTTTCAGTCGCAACGATCACGGCTTTTCGCCAGGAATCGACGATCCCGAAGTCCGAGGGCCCGCCCCCGCTGTCGCCTGTTCCCGGGAAGTCGATGCGCAGGGTCGTATGTCCTCGCATGGCCAGGTGTTCGGCCCACGTTCTGCGCGCCCGATATGACGCTTCCTCGTCCCATCCCCATGGAGGGCAGATGAGAACCGCTGTTCCGTCGTTGGCGGCCGCGGTGGGTTGGTGGAGCAACGAGAAGACCGACGTGCCGCCATGATCCAAGTAGGCCGACCGAACGGTCGTGTGCTGCATATCGGGACTGGGCACCGCCGTCATCGGGAGCGCTCCCACACTAGCCGGTGTCAAGCGTCAACCTCGAGCGGCCGATCGAGGCTGCATGCATGGGTTCGAATGGATCACCGCGTTCGGACGTGGAACTTGCCGACATGGATCCGGAATCGACCGAGCTCGTCCGACCTGCCGGATCCTTTCGACGTGCGTTGATCGGTCGCCATGGTTCTCGTCCTTCTCCCTGGAACAGCGTGAAGGATACGACAGCGACGTCTGAGCGAGCGCAGCGTCGACATTTCATGGTTGCCCCCAGACACCGCCAGGGCGTCGAGTCGATGGCTGACGGGCCGGCCACGCTCGCGACCCATGTGGGAGGGCGTTTGACGAGTTTCAGGGGACGGACTACCGTCGAGCAGAGTCGAATGTCCCGAAATTGGAGCGCCATGTGAGCAACGCGCGCAAGGCACAAGGAATCGGTGTTTCCAAGCCCAAGACGGCTGAAATGCACCCGGGACCGGGCTTTCGGATCCGTCCGAACAACGATCGAGCCGACGCCGATACGATCGCCGGATTTGCCGATTTCGACACGCCGGCGATCTCGGACATCATGAACAGGATGTTCACGATGGATCCCGGGATCAAGCCGATGACCGATCCATCGTTGCGGATCCTCGGTTCTGCGTGCACGGTCAAGGTGTTCCCGGGCGACAACTTGATGGTCCACAAGAGTCTCGATGTCGCGTCGCCAGGGGACGTGGTCGTCGTGGATACGAGCAGCTCGGCGCTGACCGCGGTTCTCGGCGATCTCATCTCGACCAAGGCCAGGCACCGGGGCATCGTCGGCTTCGTCGTCGACGGACTCATCAGAGACGTCGAGGCGATCCTTGAACTGGATGGGTTCGCGGTATTCGCCCGCGGGATCACCCCGATCGGTCCACTGCACCGAGGTCCGGGCGAGATCAACTATCCGATCTCGGCCGGCGGCATCGTGATCAACCCGGGCGATGTCATCGTCGGGGACAGCAATGGTGTCGTCGTCGTGCCCAGGGCGGCCGCAGAGGATGTCCTGGGCCGACTCCAAGCAAGAGCGGCCTTGGAGGCTGAGTATCACGCTGCCGTACGTCGGGGCGAATTCTCGAACGCGTGGGTTGACGCCGTACTCGCTGAAGCGCACGACGAGGCCTGAACAGCAGACTCGATGCCGGACAGCGCCCCATCCAACACTGATCGACGGCATCCGGTAGCGGAGAACGCCGTCATCCCGGGCGGCCCCCTCGGGCCGGTCGTCGCGATCCTATACGCAGGAGAACTCGGCTCAGCCTTTGGGAGGATCCTCCTTCGAGCTGGCCGGGTCGTCATCACCACCGCCGCCGATCGGAGCCCCCGGACGGCCGCTTCGGCGCGTGCGGCCGGGTTCACGATCGCGACCACTCTCAGCGATGCCGTGGCTGATGCTGACGTCATCATCTCGGCAGTGCCGCCCGGTGTGGCGATCGAGCTCGCTCGAGAGGTCGTCCGGACCCTGCCTGCAGACGGGCGAGAACGGACCTACGTCGATCTCAATGCGATCTCACCGATGAGCATGGACCTGGTCGCGTCTGCCTTTGAGGGAACGTCTGTCCACGTGGTCGACGGAGCGATCCACGGCCGCGCCGAGGTTCTCGAAGCTGGGGCGACGCTCTACTTGAGCGGACCGAGAGCGTCCAGGACTGCGGCTCTCATCGGTCCTCTTCCTCGGACCATCGTCCTTGGTGAGCGGATCGGCCAGGCGTCCTTGTTCAAGATGCTCCTCGGCGGTGTCAATAAGGGCGTCGTTGCGCTCATGCTCGAGCTCAGTTGGCTGGCCGAGCGAGAAGGGGTCCTGGAGGGATTTTGGACGGTCGCACGAGCGGCCTACCCTGGCGTGATGGAGGTCTTCGAGCGGTTGCTTCCCAGCTATCCGTTGCATGTCGAGCGGCGAGTCGGCGAAATGGCCGAGCTAGCGTCGACAGTGCGCGCCAGTGGCGGCGACGCGGCCATGGCCGAAGCGATCCGCCAGACGTTCGAGAACGCGTCGAGATCGCCGGAGAACCTTCAGGGGCTCGTGAGTGCGGGGAGGATCGATGAGCCAGATGTCGCAGCCCCCGCAGCGCCAGTTTCGTGAGTCCGTGGCTGGCTCTGGCTGGACGCGACCGGGGAACGGCGTCCGATCGCACGACAGCGTGCGTCATGGGCGGGATGGATCTGGTTCGGCCACTCGGTCGCAGTGGTATCCCGATCGTCGTGGTAAGTCCACCGGGCTTCCCGCAATGCTATTCCCGGTACACCAGGGCGACGATCGAGATCGGCGATCTCCGCGATGGATCCGAAACGATCATCGAGGACCTGATCCGGTTCGGTTCGATGCAGCCAGAACGGCCTGTCCTGATGGCCGATCAAGACGAATATCTCCTTCTCATCTCGCGTAATCGGGGTCGTCTCGAGCCATACTTCCGATACCATCTGGCCGACGAAACGTTGATCGAGGACCTCGTCGACAAGGATCGCTTTCGCATCCTCGCCGAGCACCTTCGGCTACCCGTGCCCGCCGCCCTCCGCCTGAACACTCAGGAGCGCCACCCGCCGCTGCTCGATCTCACGTATCCGCTCGTCATCAAGCCGCTCACGAGGAGAGACCGCGATCGGCCGTGGGTGACCGTGGCCGGATCGGCAAAGGCGCTCCGGGTTGACGACCCGAGCGCTTTCGAAGCGGCGTGGCCGGCCCTGGTCGCGGCGGGACAGGACATCCTCGCCCAGGAGATGATCCCGGGTCCGGAACACCGGATCGAGAGCTACCACGCGTACGTCGATATGAGCGGGTCGACGACCGCGGAATTCACGGGTCGGGAGATCCGAACCCTTCCGATCCACTTCGGCCACAGCACGGCCGTGGTGACGACGGACGCCCCCGACGTGCGTGACCTGGGCCGACTGGTCGTTGGGTCGTTGTCGTTGCGCGGGCCTGCCAAGTTGGACTTCAAGCGCGCGCCTGACGGAGGGTTGCACCTTCTCGAGGTCAACCCCAGGCTCAGCTTCTGGAACCATCCCGGCGCGATCGCCGGTGTCCATCTCGCCGAGGCGATGTACTGGGATCTGGTCGGGGGGCCCACCCCGCGGTACGGGCGAGCAAGGGCCGGTGTCCGATGGCTTGACCTGCTTCCCGATGCGCTCGCTGCCCGGGCGATGGGTATGCCGTTGATCAAGTGGTTGCGATGGGCGGCCGCGGCCGAATCTCGTGCGGTCCTGGCCCTCGGCGATCCCGTACCATTCCTGCGCGGAACGATCTGGCGTCAACGCACCGCGATCAGTCGGAGGATTCTCGGATGGACGACCTCCGACAGGTGACCGGGTGACTCGCATGGCCGATCGCGGCAGCGACACGCCCCCACCTGCGATCGTGCTCGGAGGCGATGCCAACGCGCTATCAGTTGCACGTAGCCTCGCCCGGATCGGTGTCACGGTCTACGCCGTGAACGAAGCCTCGTCGAGCACCCGGTTCTCGAGGTACGTGCAGTGGGTCCCGATGCCACGATCCGCCACGTTCGACGACTGGGCCGGATACTTGTTTGGTCCGGCGTCTGACCGGGCATCCGGCGCCGTGCTCCTCGCGGCCAGCGACGCGGCGCTGGAATTCATCGCTGCAAACCGCGAGAGACTTCTGGACCGCTACCGCCTTGACATCTCGGCTGTCGGCGCCCAGCGGTGCATGCTGGACAAGCTATGCACCTATCGGTCCGCTCGCGCAGCTGGTGTGGCGACGCCGAAGTTCTGGTCCGTAGCTCCGGGCACGGAGCTTTCGGACCTGCGCAGCCAACTTGTGTACCCGCTGATCGTCAAGCCCCGCTATTCACACCTCTTCGAAGCGCACTTCGGCCGGAAGTTCTTCGTGGCCGACTCCTTCGAGATGGCGGTCGAGGCTGTCGGTGTGGCGCATTCGGCCGGGGCCGAGGTGCTCTTGATGGAGATGATCCCCGGCGCCGACGATCAACTATGCAGCTTCTACACGTACCTCGATGCAGATGGTGAACCACAGTTCCGCTTCACAAAGCGCATCGTCCGGAGGTATCCAGTCAACATGGGGTCGGCGACGTATCACGTGACCGATCACATCCCCGAGCTGGCGGAACCAGCACTGGCGCTCCTGAAGCACGTCGGGGTCCGAGGGCTGGCGAATGTCGAGTTCAAGCTCGACCGCCGGGACGGAAGCTTGCGCCTGATCGAGTGCAACGCCCGCTTCACGGCATCGAACGAACTACTGGCCAGGGCAGGCTTTGATCTCGGAACCTGGGTATACCGTCGGATCCTCGGCGAGGATCCGACGATGCCAACCACGTACCCGGACGGCATGCGGCTGTGGAGCCCGGCAAACGATGTCCGCGCATTCATGGCTCTCCATGCCGACGGCCAACTTGGGTGGTCAGGTTGGATCGGCAGTCTGATGCACCGGCAAGCATTCCCGATCTTCGATGTGCGTGATCCGATGCCGAGCGTGGTCAACCACCTACGTCATGCGCGTCGAGCCGTCGACGCCATCGCTCGCAGGTGAGCCACGTGCGACATCAGGTGGCCGGGAGACTCGTTGAGACCGCGATCGGCGGAGCCTATCCGGTTCTGGACGGCTGGCCACGATGAGCGGAACGTCACTCCCGGCGCCGTCGACCTACTGCGTTCGATGCGGCACACCACGCGAGGGTCAGGATCGTCACTGCGTCCGATGCGGCGCGGGGTTCGACACGATGCCGGAGTCGGGACAGACGTTGTCCGCCGATCGGGCCGAGTCGAGAGATGGATCGAACGACGCCCGGACGGCGGACCTTCGAGCCGCCGGGATCGCGGTGGTCTCGGCCCTGGTCGCGCTGGGTCTCGGTGCGGGCGATATCGTCCTGATGACCGGGCTGTACCTCGCGCTCGTTGCGATCGGTTTCCTGGCCGAACGGGAGCTCTTCGGTGCCCAGGCGCGGTTGGCCGCGCGTTGGCCCGCTATGACATTGGCGATCCTCGTCGTCGCGTCCTGGCTGGTCCAGCTCACCTGGCTGGCGCTCAGGGAGTGACTGGCGCCGCGTTGGTCACGGCGCCGCGGGATCGCTGCCGGGCGCTGCGCCTGCCGGTTTCGACGCAGCCCGGTCGTCGCGGAGCACCCGACGGATGCGCGGAACCATCAGCAGCGCCTGGAGAACGAGGCCGATGAGGATCCCGAAGCCGAGCCCGGTGAGACCGGCCACCTTCCCTCCGGCGGCCGCGAGGGCCAGCTCGATGGCAGCGCCCAACGCAGCCACGCGTGTGGTTTCCATCAGGGAACCCTCGAGCCGACCGATGGTCACGTAATGGGCCTTGATCGCGACTGGGAAGATCCCAAGTGACATGAGGATGAGGGCGGGCGCCGCTTCGTAGTATTCGTGCCCCAGGAAGCCCAGGAGTTTCGGCCCGACGACGATCGTGCCCAGCGAGATGACGACGCCCGCCACGAGCGACAGTCGGAGCGTCATCCGGAGGTTCGTCGCGAGGGTCTCAGGGGCTCGCGCGCAGACGGCATAGAGCGCCTGGGCGAGTGCCGCAGGGACGAACAGCGCCACCCCGGCGATCATCCAGGCGATGAAGAAGGTCCCGCTCGTCGCCGCGGACAGGACGATCGTCGCCAGGATCGGCATCGTCCAATCCGTCACGGCCAGGGCGAGGTTGAGCGCGTGGTTACGCAGGGCCGCGCCCCGCAAGAGGCGGAGCGCCCCGAATTGGAAGGGCAGGATCCGACCCACCATCCCTCTCCAGGAGGCGAATGCCCCGATCGCCACGATCGACAAGAGGAGACCGGCGATCCACGTCCCGACGATCGTGAAGCGAGCCTGTGCGATCACGACCGCTCCGCCAACGATCAGGAGCCCCAACTTGGAGAATGCGAAGATGGCCGTCCGGCTGAACTGCAGGTCGCCTCGAAGGACGCCGACCAAGGCGATGTCGAGGACCGCCGCCGCCGCCGTCAGGGCCACACCCAGACCGAACAAGGTCACGGTGATGGGCGATTCGGACAGAGGCCCGAACTCGCGGCTGACCGATCCAGCCGCGATCGCAAATGCCATGCCGATCGTCAGTCCCACCGTGCCAGCGACGATCATCGACGCTCCGATCAATCCCGACTCGCGACCCGCGTATCGATGCAATTCGGCGACCAGCAGGGTCCCGAGCCCGAAGGTCGCCAACGACGCGAGAAGCGACATCGCCGAGATGCTCGCTGCGGCCAGCCCGATCTCAGCCGGCGCGAACAGCAGCGCTGCGACGAACCAGTAGGCGAAACCCAACCCGGATGTCAGGGCGACGCTGCCCACGAGCGACGATCCGTTCTGGAGGATCTGCCGCGTCTGCTGCTGGCGTCCGGCGACCAGGATCCTCTCGAGCGTCGCGCGGGTGCTCAAGATGGCGTCGATCCGTTCAGCCACACCTCGCGATACGGCGCCACCCTTCCTGCGACATACAGGCTCGCACGCATCGTGGAGACGAGGACGAGGTCCGGACTCGCGCCCGGGTTGGCGCTACTGCCCGGACCGGGTGTGGCCCGTGCGGTCACAGGCAGCGTGATCGTCGTCTCCCACGAGGCGCCGGGGTCCAGGCTGAACGACCCCTCGAATGCGATCGCGGTCCCACCGGAGATGACGCGGACCGTATAGTCCGTTGCGGCCGTTTCGTGACTGGTGGCCCCGATCCGGACATCTCCAGTTCGATCCTCGGCGAGCACAGCCCAGAACTCCGTGAACGCCGTGCGCCGGTCCTGCTCGTCCTGCCCGGTGCGCGCAACGGAGAACGCCCCGAGGGCGACCATGACCGCGACCGTCGTCATCAGGACCGGTGCGAGCCTGGTCCTGCGGGCCGAGGGTGGCACGCCATTCGTCGAACCTGGATCGTTCCGTGACATGAAGCTCGCAAGCCAACGTTGCGGTCCGTCTCGCCGGATGTGACCACGGGCGACCCCGAGCTCGCGCAGACCCAGGGTGGCACCCGCGATGAGCACCAGCCAAACCGGCCCGGCGAGTCCTGTTGGCAGTTGGTTGGCAACCAGCCCGACGAGCACGACGACGACGAGGCCCGACGTCAGGATCACGGCGGCGCGCCGACTTCCGTCGAGGGTTCCCGGCGCGAACACCGCACGCGAGAAGGCGTAGCCCGGCAGGAGAAGAACGGTCAACCCGATCGCTGCGCGGGCCACGTCAAACAGAAGGCCCATCAGGGCCAGGACGACGAGCACCACGATGGCGGACAGGCCGATCGCGACGCTCGATCGATCATTCATCGAGGATCGCCTGGGTTTCGTAGATCCGGATGGCTCCGGAGTCATAGATCCGATCGACCCGCGCATCCGCGTCGAACTTGTCGAGACCCGCCGCGGCGATCGGTGTGGTGTGGGGTTGCTGGAGTTCGCTCTGGTCGAAGTAGAGCCCGATGCGTGGGATCGCGGTCGACAACCTGCGGTCCACGAGAACGTATCGGATGTCCTGACTTCGGAGCGCGAAGATCGCCGGTCCGTCGAAGGTGGGATCGGCGTACAACGGCCAGAGCTCCACCACGTCGCGAGCGTCGAAGACGACCCGCTGGCGCCCGTCGGCGCCGACCAGCAGCCGGTTGGTGCGATCGGCTGCGACACGGTTGTCCGGACCGAGCTCGGCCAACATCCAGCTTGCTGCGGCGGCACCCTGGGGCGAGATCGCCCGCGACTCGCCTCCGACGATGAACGGTCCCGGGAGCCGACTCCACCAGGTGCTCCCGAGGACGACGGCGCCACCGAACATGACAACGACAAGCGCCGTTGCGACAGGCTGGACGACCGCACGTGGGGCGCGGCCCAGGCGGCCGATGACGGCGACAGCGACGAGGGCCATCGTAAAGGCCACGCCGATGAACACGAAGCTGTTCGCTCGGCTGGCGACTTCCAGTCCACCGGACGACGTGAGTCGAAGCACCTGCGATGCCGGATAGCCGAGCGCGACGACGCCCAACAGGAGTGCCGCGGGTCGCGTCCTCAGTGTCCGCCACAGGATCACCAACCCGATCGGCAAGGTGACGACGACGATCAGGATCGCCGCCAGGGCGACCAGCCGCTCCTCGGGTGGAGTCGTGCTTCCAGCCGCTTTGAAAAGCTCCCGGCCGGGTCCGCTGCCGGTGAGGAAGCCGATGGCGCCACCGAGGGTGGCAAGGGTCAGCGAGCCGACATACTTGATCATCTCGGTAGCGAAGTACAGGGACCAGGCGACGGCGCCGATGATCGTGATCGCCGCCATGCCGCTCACGTCCTGTGTGCGACCCAGCTGTTGGCCGCGCCAACGTCGGTAGGTGACGGCCCCCGACCAGATCACGAGGGCGGCGGCAAGTGCGGCGGTGGTGAGATGGTGGCCCATCACGACGGCCGCCACCGCCAGGAGGGCAACGACCGTCAGGCCCCGATACGTTCGGCCCACCGCTGACTGTCGTTCCGCGATCAACCAAAGCGTGACGACCGCGAATGGCAGGGCGAACGATTCGTACACGTACGAGGCGTTGAAGAACAGGAAATCCGGGTTGGTCATGTACAGGAGCGCGGCGACGCCACCGATCCAGGATGACCCCGAGATCGTTTCGAATAGGAGGAAGGTCGCCAGGACCAGGATCACCCGCAGCAATCCCATGATGACGACCGTAGTCAGGAATGGATCCATCCCTGACACCTGCGAGAAGGCCGTCGTGGTGGCCGGCAGCGATGGGTAGAGGCCGTTCACGAGAAGGAGTGGGTTCTCGGTGAACAGGTGGCCCGACGACAGCACATCGAGCAGGGTCCTGAAGTTCAGCAGGTCGTCATAGCCGGTCAGGTTCGATGGGCTGCGCAGGACGCTCGTCCAATAGAGCGCGAGGCCGAGGGCGATCACGACGGCGAGGCGCTCCGTCCGATCGACACCAGGCTGGAGCATCCGCGCGGCCGGTGCGCCAACGACGATGATCAGCCCGATCCAATATGCGATCGATGCCCAAGACTGCTCGTCGCGCGCCGCATTGAACGCGACCGAGACGATCAGCAGACCGATCGCCATCAACACGGCCAGGCCGGGGAACCAACCGATCCGCTCGGCCCAGTTCGCCGGTTCGACGCGGGTTTCGGACCCTGTCATCGGACCGACGTCTCCGCCTTCGCCCAGGTGACCTGGTCGTACACGCGCTCGATCCGCGGCACGACCTCGTTGGCCCGAAATGCATTGACGCGGACCGCACCGGCGGATCCCAATCGGGCGGCGAGCGCATCGTCGCCCAGGATCCGAGAGATCGCCCGGCGCAGTTCACCCGGATCGCCCGGAGTCACGAGTAGCCCGTCGACATCGTTCTCGATCATGTCGGGGATGCCACCGATGCGCGAGGCGATGACCGGGGTGCCCGCCGCCATCGCCTCGAGCACCACGGTCGGCGACGCCTCCCGACCGACCGACGGCACGATACCGATCCGGCTCCGCTTCCAGGCTTCGAGAACGACCGGATTCGGCTGGCGATCGACGTAGGTCGTGCCGGGCGGCATATCGCGAAGGATCGCATCGGTCTCGGCTCCGGGGTACCCGATCAGAACGAGCGGTGGCGGGTCGACCATCCCGGCGTACGCATCCAACAACGTCGGCACACCCTTGGCCTGACTGATCGCCCCCACGTAGAGGAGGAACGGCTCGTCCGGGAGGGTCGGCATGTCGTCCGGTGTCGGTGGCGGGCCGGATGGGTCAAGGTCCGGGATGAAATTCGGGATCACTGTGGCCGGGATTCCCCACTCCTCGAGTCGGTTACCCGCGGCGACGGACGTGCTCACCGCGATGATGTGGTCCGCGCTTGCCCGGATGAGCGGCTTCATCGTCGCGAGACCGACCGTGGTCGCCAATCCCTTGCCCGGACCGAACTTCTGTGCTGCACATCGGAGGCACTTCGCGAGGTCAGGACCCGAACACTGGGTCGAGCCCCGGTACATCAAGTCCTTCCTGGCACAGACCAGACTGTAGTCGTGGAGGGTGACCACAAGGGGCACGCCTACTGCCCGCTTGATCGGCACGAAGGGATGCAGCAGCCAGTTGTGGCCGTGAACCACGTCTGGTCGGACATCGCGAACGATCCGCCAGAGGGCGCCCATCAACTCCGGGTCGGGACCCGGTGCAGCTGATCGACGGCCCGGGTCGAGGAATAGGCGCTCGAGCCGCTGGACGGTCCCCTGGATTCGATGGACACGAACCCCGCCCATCTCCTCGAACGCGGGCAGTCCAGGCTGCATCAGGGTGACGACATCGACCACATGGTCTCGGAAGACCAGTTCCTTCCCGAGGCGCAGGACGTGCCATTCTTCGCCGCCGATGATGGGCGGGAACCATTGGGCCAGCAGCATCACCCGCATCAGGCCCCGCCGATCCCGGAGCGCCCTCGCACGCGGCCGGCCCTCCATCGGCGGGCGTCAGCGCGCGCTCGTCCGTAGGCGAAGGGTCCGTACGCGATGCCGGCCGCCTCTGCCAAGGCGAGGCTACGTGGATAGTCGGCCGAGCGGCGTCGATTCTTGCCCGACGATGGGCTCAGCAGGTACTTGAGGCCCACCGGAACGCGGGACGCGACGTCGGCCAGCGCCCGTGGATTCCGTGATAGACAGCTGATGAGGCAGGCGGACAAGCCGACGCCGTACCCGTAGACCTGGCGTCGGAGCGCGGCGTAGGTGTCTCGATGATGATGGAAGATCAGTGCCCCGGGTTCGTACGCCAACTTCCGGCCAGACCACAGGACGCGGATGAAGGCCGCCAGGTCCTCGCCGGAATGGGTCGGGCTCCCGACGCCGAGGCATTCGTCGAAGCCTCCGATCGCCCGGAGAGCGTCGGTCTGGAACGCCATGTTGTTGCCACTGCCGAGGCGGCCCGGCGCGTATGGAAAGAGGGGATCGTCTGGCGGCCGCAGCGGTCCCAGATCGACGACCCGGGGGCTGAACCCCTTGTCGAAGCCGCCGTACTCCTCGAACAGCTCGTGCACGGGCAGGTCGATCGCCGCCGGCAGCGTCAATCCAGTCACGACCCCGACCCCGGGAGTCGTGTCGAAGCCGGCGACCAGCGCCGATAGCCATCCCGGATCCACCTCGACGTCGTCGTCGGTGAACGCGATGACCTCTCCCCGTGCGAGGCGGACGCCGGTGTTCCGAGCCGCCGATATGCCCGGCCGATCTTCGCGCACGTAGGTGAGGGCGACGTTGCCGGCAAATCGCGATCGGATCATCGTTTCCGTCGAGTCGTCCGACGGGACGTTGTCGACGACAACGACATCGAAGGACGCATGATCCAGCGCGAACACGGATCGCAGGGCCGCCTCGAGCTGCGCCGTCCGGTCGCGGGTCGTGATGACGATCGATGCCGATCGACGCGCACCGGCGCGTCGCCGTGCCGTCACGCATGATGGGTCATGTCCCTCGGGTGGATCTGCTGCGGCCTGACCACCACCGATGCCCAGGTCATCTGCGAGCAGATGCGCTTCGATCCTGCTCCCAAGCTCGGCGTCGATGCGGGCGGCCAGATCGGTGCCAGAGACGCCCGCGTCGCCAAGGCGCACCACGATCGCCCCGAGCGGCTGGCCGTGCAGGCGAACAAGCACCATGGCGCGCCCGTATGCGCGATCGTGGACATCGTCGTCGAATCTCTCGATCGCTGGCAGGTCCCGGGACAACTCCACCTGGCAGACCCGCATGGGCTCGAAGGTGCTCGCCGGAGAGTCGTCGGATGGTGCCGCCGGTGCGGGTTCGCTGCGCGAGGTTCGTAGGGGATCCAATGTCGCTCCGGTTACTTGTCGTTGTCCGCGCCGTTCTACCCAGGTGGCTATCCGCGCGAGGATCGTCGCTCGCCGAGAGCGTTGGCCGATGCAGATTGCCTCATCGGAGCGGTCCTGTCGAACGTTGGTGTCCGGGTGCACCGGCGGGGCTCGAATCGGGCGGTCGACTCGGGTATCGTCCCATGCAGCCACGCTGCCAGCCCAGAGGTGACCATCGGTATGTCCCGACCCATGAGGACGCTCGCCTTCGGAAGGATGTGGCGACGTGCCGCCTCACTGGCCATGATCGGGGCCACGCGGGTCGCCACCTCGCCCCGCCGATCGAGCCTGTCCGTCCCGCAGCATGATGTCGCCCGTCCGCGCTTCGCGGCCATCGACGCACATGACCACTTGCGCGGACCGTTCTCCGCTGGTTGGGGGGACCGTTCGGCCGGCGACCTTGAGCGTCTCCTCGATGCATCCGGTGTGGAGAGGATCGTCGACCTGGACGGGGAATTCGGTCATCCGCTCGAGCTTGAGCTCGAGCGGTTCCGGGGCCTGGGAGATCGGGTCGCCGTGTTCGCCGCTATCGACTACGGTCTGATCGGCGCGACTGATGATTTCGGCCAGCGGATGGCCGATGAGCTGCGCCGATCGGCGGATGCGGGGGCCAGGGGACTGAAGGTGTGGAAGACGCTCGGTCTCCACGCGCGAGACGGGCGCGGGGACCTTGTGCCGATCGACGACGAACGGCTGGATCCGCTCTGGGACGCCGCGGCCGAGGTCCGACTTCCGATCATGATCCACGTCGCGGATCCGATGGCGTTCTTCGAACCGCTCCGACGGACCAACGAGCGATGGGAGGAACTCCGGATGCATCCGGAGTGGCACTACTGGCCCCCTCGGCCCCGTGGCCACCGCGACCACCCGCGCTTTCCGTCCCATCAGGAATTGCTCGATCAGTTCCGATCCGTGTTGCGCGGGCATCCGCAGACGACGTTCATCGGTGCGCACCTCGCCGGTGCCGCCGAGGACCTTGGCGTCGTCGGTGAGATGCTCGACGAACATGCCAACCTCTTCGTCGACATCTCGGCACGCATCGCCGAGATCGGCCGGCAACCGTATTCAGCTCACGATCTGTTCGTCCGGCACGCCGATCGTGTGCTGTTCGGGTCTGATCACGCCGGTGCCGAAACCTACTCGAATTACTTTCGATTGCTTGAGACGCGCGATGAGTACTTCGAGTACGGCGGTGGCCCGCGACCCTTGAACGGCAACTGGAGGATCTACGGTCTTGGTCTGCCGGACCATGTCCTCGAGCAGATCTATCACCGGAATGCCAGGCGCATCATCTGGGGCGGCGACTGAGGGTCAGGGAAACTGCGCCCGCCAGGCGGGGTCGGCGACCACATTTTGGAAGGCTCGAAGCGCCGACGAGGACGAATTGACCTGCCAGGTCGTCTCCTTCTTCTGGTCGAACCAGATGACGCCGGCGATCTTCGGGAAGCGCGTCGGGATCGCGGACAGGAACGCGTTCAGGATCCACGTCGCCTTGCTGCCCCCTGACTCGGTCGAAGCCGTCTCGGCAACGAGGACGGGCTTGCCCGGTGCGAGCGCCACGATATGATCGTAGGAGCCCCCGAAGACCTTGGCGAAGGATTGCCAGCCGATCCTGGTGCTACCCCAGTTGTAACCATCCAGGGCAACCCAGTCCACGTATGAATCCCCCGGGTAGTACGCCCTGAAGGGGAAGTCGTTCCCGTACTCGACGTTCGGTGACCAGACCCACTTGACGTTCGTCGCGCCGGCGGCGCGGAAGATACCGACGATGTGTCGCCATGCCGCCACGAACTGGGACGGCGTATTCCCGTTCACGCCGGCACCCCACGGGTAGGTGTTGATATTCATCTCCTGGGCGAACCGGATGAACAGACGTTTGCCGTACGCCTTGGCTGCTGTCGCCCAGCTCCGGATATAGCCGTCATAGGTCCCGGCCACGATCTTGGACAGCCGATACGCGGACTGGGACCTGCCCTGATTCCAATCCCACGGTTCCCAGGTGAGGATCGGAGTGACGCCCCGTGCCGACATCGAATCGATCATCGACCGCGGGAAGACCTGGCCCTTGTCGCCGTTGGCGGCCCAATCGTGGTAGCTCAGGGCCATCGCCGGCCTTCGGCCGACCAGCCTCGCGTAGGCGTCAATCACCCCCGGGTTCCACGCTGAGCCATGGATGTACACCCCCAGCGCCCTGGTGGTCCTGGGCTTGAACTGTCGCACGACCCCGTACAGGTAGCGGACGCCATACAGCGACGAGACGCTTTGGCCGTTGACGGTGCTGATCCGATACCACGCGTGCCCGTACGTCGTCGGCCCACAACTCGCCCGATGTCGACGACCGCTGACCTTGGCGACGACCTTCACCCGCGTTCCGGCGGTCAAGATCGCGCGCCGCGTGCCCCTGGTCGTCGAGCTTGTCCGGAGGCCGACCCCGTCACATTTCGCGATGAATGGCCCGGAGATCGTGCTGGTCGCGAACGCCGATGGCGTGAGCAGATTCAACGCCACGACGACTGCCATCACAAGTCCGGTGAGGCGTGTGATCATTCGGTGCGACCTGTCCGTCGCTGTTCGGTGGTCAAACACCGGGTGATATTAGCCGCTCTTGTCATCTTGGGCCGGCGCGGTGGCAGATGCCCGATCTGAACGGAACCCGCCGTCACGTCACCCCTGCGACCATCTGCCGCCGCGTCATGGCAGTTTGTCGCTCCAATTGGAGCTATGCGAGACCTGTCGGAACGCTGCCAACGACGCGGACGACGAGTCGACCTGCCAGTTGGTTTCCTTGTTCTGGTCGAACCAGACGACCCCGTCAAGTCTAGGCAGGTTCGCAGCGATGTCGGCGAAGGCGTTCGCGATCCAGACTGCCTTGTTGCCGCCCGACTCCGTCGACGCAGTTTCAGCGACGATGATGGGTTTGGCCGGCGCCAGGGCCAGGATCTGGGCGTAGGTCGCCGCAAAGATCTTGTCGAACGATCGCCACCCACCGGCACCGGATCGGGCCGTCCCCCAGTTGTAGCCATCCATGGCGGTCATGTCGACATAGGCGTTACCCGGGTACAGACCCGTCAGCGGCTTGTCCGTGTCGATGACGTTCGGCGACCAGACGAAGCGCACGTTCGTCGCTCCACCATCGCGGAACATGTTCACGATCTTGCGCCAGACGGCGACGTACTGGCTCGGGGTATTCCCATTGACACCCACGCCCCAGGGGTACCAGTCGCCGTTCATCTCGTGGCCGAACCGCAGGTAGAAGACCTTGCCGTACGCCTTCGCCCCTCGGACCCATGAGTCGATATAGGTGTCGAAGTTTCCGGCCAGGATGTTGGCGAGCTTGTACTTGGCGTCGTTACCGGAGCCATTCCAGTCCCAAGGTTCCCAGGTGACGATCGGCATGATGTGGCGCGCCGAGAAGGCACCCAGCATCGACGCTGGGAAGAGGTTGCCGCCGTCCCCATTCGCCGCCCAGTCGTTGAAGCTGAGGGCCATCGCCGGCATCGCCCCGACCTGGTTCGCATAGGTGTCGAGGAGTGAGTAGTTCCAGGCCGAGTTATGCACGTAGACGCCTAGAGCTCTTGATCCGCTGGCCGCACTTGGCGCAGCCGTCGGGGTCGGCGCGGGCGTTGCAGCGGCCGTTGCGGTAGGGGTCGGGGTCGGGGTCGGCGTTGCAGCGGCCGTTGCGGTAGGCGCTGCGGTCGGCGTCGGGGCTGGTGGGTCGCTCGCGGGAGTCGGGCTCGGTGTCGGTGATGGCGTGGGATCGACCACCACTCCACCTCTGATGGTCGGGCCCGGTGCTTGCCCTCGGACGGCCAACGCGTCGATGGCCACAGTCGGGTGCCTTGTCGTCCCAACGACCTGGATCTCGATCGTGTGGGTCTGGACGGCGTCGAAGGCCATCGTGAACAGGACCCTGGTGGGCTTGAACACGCGGCGATGTGTGTGCACGAATTTCACGAGGCGGCCATCGATGAAGACCTTCGCCCCTCCGCGGGTCGGCCCGACCGGCCCGATCCACGAGATCGCCGACCCGGTGAAGGTCAGGCTGGCCGTCGAACCGCCCTTATCGGCGAATCGCACGGAGTCCCCGAGATAGGCCGTGTGCCGCGCCAGCGTCCAGGGACCACGGTAAATGATCCTGTTGTTGGTGTCCTGGACCGTCGAGACGGCGTACGTCGTCGGACCAATCATTGACCAGCCGCTGACCCGGGGTCGTCGCGGCCGATACGCCGATCAACCGGAACTGCCAGGGCGCCGAGGATCACGACGATCGAGGCCGTTGCCAGCCAGTCCTTGAGTCGGTGTGTGGTCGTGCGCTCCGTCGTCGAACGACGTTCGTCGCTGCTTGAGGCGTTCGTCGATCCAGCGAGATCCATCCCAGAACATGGTCGCTCCATTCGGTAACCCGGCTGACTTCGTGAGTCCCGTGGCTTTGCGGCCCCGCCTCGCGACGGGTGTGCCCTTGTCGTGGCGGACCGGCCGAGAGCGCCGGATGCCGATGGACGCGTAGCCTGCGCGCGGCAGGTCGAAGCGCCGATTCGTTAGTGTGTGACCGCACCATACGCGGTGTCGATGGCCCGGCAAATGGCGCGGTCGTTTCCCGGCAACGGGTCAGAAGTACTGGCGAGTGGCGGGCGGGCGATCAGGCCGAGGTCGCGTCCTTGAGAAGCGAGGCGATGCCTTCCGACAGCGTCACGGTCGCTGTCCAGCCCAGGTGTCGGAGCCGCGCGTTCGAAAGGACCGAGTGCACCACATCGCCGGCACGACGCGGGCTCGACACGCGCTCCAGGCGGCGTCCGAGGTCGCGCTCGATCATCGTGGCGAGGTCGTTGATCCGTGTCGCCTGCCCGGACGACACGTTGTAGATGCCAACCGGAGTTTCGGGAACACCCAGGCGCCAGAGTGCCTGCACGACATCGACCACATTGATCAGGTCCCGCGTCTGCTGCCCATCCCCGTGGATCCGGAACCGACCGTCTTCGGTCGCCTGCCGGATGAAGGCGGCCACGACGGCCCCTTCGAGTCCGGCAGCTTGCCTGGGACCGTAGATGTTGGATGGCCGGGCGATGGCATACGGGAGGCCAGATAGCATCACGTGGCTCTCGGCCGCAAGTTTGTGGGCGCCGTAATACGAATGCGGGGCCGGGATGGTCGTCTCTGTGGCGGGTCGTTCGGTCTCGCCGTAGATCCCCCCTCCGGTGGAGACGAACACCAGGCGATCGGCACCGACACGACGGGACGCCAGCGCGACTCGATGCGTTCCGATCACATTGACGGCGATGTCACGGAGGGGGTCGTCCATCGAGCTCGGGACGCTCGCCTGCGCGGCGAGGTGATAGACGACCGATGGTCGCCAGTGGTCGAATAGCTCATCCAGCCGACCAGTCGCGATATCGACCTGCTCGAGACGGGCCTCACCAGCCACGTTCTCGACCCGCCCAGTCGAGAGGTCATCGATGACAAGGACCTGGTGCCCATCGCCCACCAGTCTGTCCACAAGGTGGCCGCCGACGAACCCAGCACCCCCGGTCACGATGGTCCGCGCTGGCTCATTCATCGGTCGTGGATCCCGGAGCTGGGTCAGCGGGCACGCCCAGCTGCCTGAAGAAGGCGGCGTATGACTCGACGGTGGTGTCCCACGAGTGGGGATCCGCGTATCGCTGCCCACGCATCTCGGGAAGTCGCCGGATGGCCTGGCGCAAGGCATCGATGTCCTTCGGGGCGATGAGCAGCGCGCCGTCGTATCCCGAAACTGCCGACGGCAATCCACCAACGGCTGTGATCACGAGCGGAAGGCCATGACTCATCGCCAGCTGGGCCGGGCCGCTGGCAGAGGATCGATGGTAGGGAAGGACGACGGCGTCTGCGCCGTCGAAGATCCGGCCGACATCCGCATCATCGACATAATGGTTCATGAGCGTGATCCGGTCTCGATGACGGCTCGCCTTGATCCTTTCGATCGGCAGATCCCAGCCCTCCCATGTCTCGCCGACGACGGTCAGCCAGTATCGGGCGATCTCATCGTCGCGAAGGCCATCGAAGGCCTCGACGAGGTCTTCCAGGCCCTTGAATGGCCGGATCACGCCAAAGAAGAGGACGTTCAACGCGTCGTCGGGGGCGCTGCGAATGGCATCCGCTTCCGATGGATCCGTCAGATGCTGATCGTACGGGCCGTGGGCGATGATGGTCGACGGCCGATGACCGATGTGATACCGACGCGAAAGCGGTTGGAGGTCCGAGTCACTGTGGACGACATAACCTGTCGCCAGCCTGATGAAGAGTGGGGCCACGATGCGGATGTACCAGCGGACCAGGCGGATGCGGTCCTCACCGGTGTCCAGGACCTCATGGAATTCGATCACGACTTTTGCCCCGCGCAGCCTGGCGATCAAGGCAAGCGCCAGGTAGGTGTGGACGACGGTCCCCGTCCACCACTGGAACACGACGACGTCTGGCCGCCAGCGAATGAGACCGGCGGCCGCGCGCAGAACGCTCGGAACCCAATGCCAGTCGACGTCGGGCAGGACGTCGACGTCCGGGTCGACCCCAAGAGCCGGAACGATCGCGCCGACACGGCCCGCTCCCGGGTACAGACGAGTCGGCATCAGTTGGCGCATCGTGATCAGACCGACCGGGAACGAGCGGCCCAGAGCGTTCGTGAGCCGCAGGGTGTAGTAACTCATGCCGCTCAGGAAGCGGGTCCCGGCACCCACAACGAGGATGCGCGGCCTCGACCGATCCAAGCTCACCTCCGGCGGGGCATGACCATTCTCAAGGTGCCCGGTCGGCGGGCAAGGCGGTCCGGATGTCGACGCCAGCAGCAAGTGTTGACGCTGGTCAACACATTGCCGAGCAAATCGCAACCCGAAGGTACCACGGCGTCCAGTACTACGGTACCGTACGGACTTTCCACCTCCACCATTCATCCATCATTTCATGGGGGCTTGAATTGATAGTCAGCGATGCGGCGCATGCCCGCGGAATCGAGCGTCTGGGGGAACTACCCGAACCCGTGTGGGAGCACCGATCGCTCTCCAGTGACGATCACCGGCAGGTCTCGCGCCCTCCAAGGGTCAGCGTCGTCATCCCGACCAAGAACGAGGCCATGAACGTCGGCTGGGTCCTGGAACGTCTCGGCCCGGAAGTTGACGAAGTCATCATCGTGGACGGCCTGTCCGACGATGGGACCGTCGAGGTGGCGCTGGCGGTCCGGCCAGACGCTGTCATCGTTCAACACCCGGTGCCGGGGAAGGGCGCTGCCGTTCGAGCCGGGTTCGACCGAGCCTCCGGCGAGTTCGTGATCCTGATCGATGCGGATGGAAGCATGGATCCGGCCGAGATCCCGGCCTTCGTGGCTGCCCTCGCGACCGGCAGCGATCTGGTCAAGGGGTCGCGGTTCATTGCCGGCGGAGGCACCGCGGACATCACCAGGCTGCGAGCCGTCGGAAATGCGGTACTGACTGATCTCTCCAACCTTCTCCTTGCCACCTCGTACTCCGAACTGTGCTACGGATATATGGGATTGCGGCGGAGCCGGATCAACGACCTTGCTCTCCACGCCGACGGGTTCGAGATCGAAACCGAGATCGTCGTCAAGGCATGCCGGGCGGGCCTCGTGGTCTCCGAGATCCCCAGCTTTGAGTCGGCTCGACGTTACGGGGCGTCAAACCTCAACACGTTCAGGGACGGCTGGCGGGTACTGCGGACCCTGTTCCGGGAGCGATTCGCGTCTCGACCGCAGGTCGCGGCGCAGCATGCTCCCAAGAGCACGATCGAGTCGTCACTGGGTGAGGGCAGCTAAGCCCCGTCTGCGAGTGCGGTCGCCGTCAGCCGGCGGCGCGCCTGTGGCAACGGTCGCACGGCCCCCACGCCACCGCGTGGCCGGTCAGGACGCACATCAGCACACCGATCGGGTGTCCCGACATCCACGTGCGGCGCTTCTCGTCCGCCGAACCTGCTGACTGAAGTCCGGCCCGGACGGCGCCTGGCGACATCGCTGGCGCGCTTTGATGTCCGAAGATGTGCATGGAAAGACCTCATCCATCCTACGTTCGTCGAGCGTAGGGCTGGTGGATCGTCGAAGCAATCTGACGAATGGCCCTGCTTCGAGGGCCATTCGTCCTTGTCGGGTCGATCCCTGACCGGTCGAGTCGTCTCT
>CAVRGP010000002.1:0-469857 GCA_963720755.1 uncultured Chloroflexia bacterium | reverse complement strand
GGCTGAAGTTCTTCTAGCGGGCCTGGTCGCGCTTGAGCACCGCCGAGAGCTCCCGCAGCCCGGCACGCTCTTCCCGCGACGCCCGCGCCACCGTCAGCTCACCGCCCAGCTCCAGCGCCTCTTCCGCGAGCTGGAGCAGCCGCTGACGCCGCTTCGATACCGCCTCCGCGAGGCCGGCGCTGGACGGCGCGTCTTTGCCGGTCGCCTTGCGCTTCGCCGCCAGTAGCCGAAGCGCTTCAGCAGCCCGCCGAGGCCGTCGGCGGCCGCCATCGCTCGGTGAGCGCCCTCGAGCTGTCGCGTCGAGGGCGAGGCGTCCTCGTAGGCGGCGCTGAGGTTCTGCTTGCTCCCGGCTTCGGCGGCGAACTCGGCGGCGATGCGGTCGAACTCGCGCGCGACCTCCTGCTCGCTGCGTTCCTTGCGCACGCGGTCGAGGCGGCGCAGCAGGTCGTTCTTCGACTCGCGGTCGTTGTGGAGGAGCGTCATCGGCAGCTCCTCCATCTGGAGGCCGGCCAGCTTCTCGTCCACCACCTCCAGCGCCTTGTCCTTCTGGGAGCTTGATCAGCACCGTCTTACCGGTCGCGGCGAGGTGGCAGGCGATGTTCGCGATGGTCAGCGACTTGCCCGTCCCCGGCGGCCCCTCGACGCGGATCACGCGGGTCGAGTCGTCCTGGCACGAGCATCGCCGCCCGCCGTTGCGCCCGGTTCGAGGGGAACGGGAAGAAGACCTGCGCGCGCGTCCACGGCTTCGTCTGACAGCTCTACCGCCGAGCCCGCGCCGCCCGCCAGCAGCGCCCCCAGCGCCGAGAGCTGCACCGACGCCTCGGACGCGGCGATGTGGTCGAGGTCGCTGGCGAGGAAGTAGCTGCTCTTCGGCGCGACGAACAGCGCTGCCTGGTCGATCAGCCGCAGCCCGTTCTCGCCCGGCGCCGGCTCCAGCGGCACCTCGCCGAGACTGCCGTCCAGCAGCGCGCCCTCCTGCGTCAGGTACGGGAACTCGCGCGTCACTGTCGCGACGAGGCGCTGGAGGCTGTCGAAGGTCAACGGCAGCGTCGGCGTCTCGGCGATGACGCGGGCGAGGCGCTGCTCGTGCTGGTCGGGGTCGCCCGCGCTGCGAAAGGGCAGCAGGTTGACCTGGACGACGTCGTCCGCCTGCTCGATGACGTAGCCGTCCGCAGCGGGTTCGACCGTCACGCTCAGGTGCAGCAACGGCGCGCGAATCGGCTCACCGTCGCGGCGGCCGACGACGTAGGGGTAGCCGTAGAGCACCTCGCGTTCGTAGGGGTTCAGCGTCGACGCCGCGTGCATCTTCTGTACCGCGTCGAAGAGCGGCGAGCGGCGGCTTACCTTGATCGTGCCCTTGCCCGAGAGCAGCGTCTCGGCCGCCAGCTCACCGCCCAGCCAGGCGAACTCGTGCGACCGCCGCCCCTCCTTCGCCCAGCGCACGAATTGGGTCGTCGTGCGTCCCTGGTGGCGCAGGATGTCGGCGTAGACGCGGGCCAGCGCCGGCAGCAGTCCCGGCTTCAGCGGCCGCGAGATCGGCGGCGACACGGCCTCGCTCATAGCAATACTTTTCCCTCGCCCTCTGGGAGAGGGTGCCCGGAGGGCGGGTGAGGGCGAGCCGATGCGCGATCGGCAGGTGACGGTTCGCGGCTTCGCGACCTTCGGCAGACGCAGCGCCCCGGTCGCGCGGACGTGGCAGCGGTGGCACAGCACCTCGAGGTTCGTCTGGTGGTTGAGGCAGGTGACGCCGCGGTAGCGCCCGCCGAGGGGCTGGATGTGGTTCACCTCCAGCCGCAGCTCATGGCGGGTATAGATGATGCGCCGCTCCGGGTCCTTCTTGATCTCGTTCGGCTTGAAGCCGCAGCGCTCGCAGGCCCACTTCGCGCGGCGGCGAGCGTAGCGGCGGGCATCCGCCCAGACGTGATCACGCTGAAACTCGCGCGCGTGGGCATCCGAGCAGTAGGCAGTGCGGCGTCCCTCGAGCGGCTTGCGGCAGCTGGCGAGCCGGCAAAGTTCTCTGAGAGGTCGACGCAGGTCACGAAGTCACGCCAGGACGGGGGTAGCGTTGTCATGCCGGTCGCAGCGAGGATACCACCCGCGACATTCAGGTCATTGTCGGGCCGGGGATCGCCGCCTATTCTGCGGCAGAACGCCGGTTAGGTGTCGCTGGTGCTATCCCGAACGCCTCACGCGATAGGCCCTCATCAGCCAACACTAAATCCTTCGCTCCGCTCAGGATGACAAGAAGGGTCGGCTTTGGCGAGGACCAGGCAGGGTAGGTAGGGGCGCAGCCCATGCCCGGGGGGTTGGGGGGTGTCCCCCGACTCTCTCTCAATTTTTCAAAATGGGTAGCGGAGCAGACCGAGAGGGATGCGCAGCGGGACCGCAGACTGCGCTTCGAAACGAGGATAGAACAATGAGCCAGAATGACCTCGATCCCCTGGGCGTCCGCGGCGACTTCCGCGCTGCCCTCAGCAGCACCTACCTCGACACGCCCGCGACGACACCGCTGGCGACGCAGGTCGAGGAGGCCGGCAACGCCTTCCTGCGCACCCAGGGCGATGGGCCAATCTCGCTGCCGGCGATCTTCCAGCGCACCAGCGAGGTCAGGGCGAAGTTCGCCAGCCTCTTCGGCGCGTCCGAGCGCGAGGTCGGCTTCATGTACACGACGGCGGAGGCGGAGAACGTCCTCACCAGCGCGCTCGACCTCAAGCCCGGCGACAACGTGGTGGTCGACGACCTCCACTACACCACCGCCTACGTCCTTTACCGCAACCTCGAGCAGACGAAGGGCATCGAGCTGCGCGTCGTGCCCTCGGTGAACGGCCGCGCCGGCGTCGAGGAGTTTGCGCCCCACGTCGACGCGAAGACGAAGCTCGTCTCCGTCGCCTGGGTCTCGAACGTCAACGGCTACCGCCACGACGTCAAAGCGCTCGCCGACCTCGCCCACGCGAACGGGGCGCTGCTCTATGCCGACGCGGTGCAGGCGCTGGGGGCGTTCCCGTTGAACCTGCGCGATGAAGGCGTCGACATGGTCTCGAGCGGCACGTACAAGTGGCTGCTCGGCGGCTTCGGCATCGCGCCGTTCTTCCTGCGCGAGGAGCACCTCGACCGCATCCGTCCCGACCGGCTCGGCGCGTTCTCGGTGAAGGAGACGCGTCCCGGCTTCGACTACACGCTGCACGAGGGCGGCCGCGGCTTCGAGTACGCGACGCTGGCCTTTGCGCCGCTCTACATGCTGGGCGCCGGCCTCGAGATTCTCGAGCGCGTCGGCCTCGACCGCATCGAGGCGCACACGTTGCCGCTGGCCTGGGAGATGCGCCGCGCCGTCTTCGACGCGGGCTTCGAGTCGATCACGCCCGAGGCGAACCACTCACCGATCGTCGCCTTCAAGCCCGCGCGCGACCCGGATGCGGCGCGAGAGGTCTTCAAGCGCCACAACGTCCACCTCACGGTGCGCACGAACGCGCTGCACGGCGTGCACATCCGCGCCGGCGCCGCCCTCTTCAACAACCGTCGAGGACGTGGCGAAGTTTCAGGGCGCGCTCGAAGAGCTCGCTTCTCTGCCGAGGGTCTGAGCGCCGAACGCGCGCAGGTTCGCCACCGCCCGTTCATCGTCTCGAGGCGTTTGCAGAACGCGAACCGCACCTCGTGCTCGCCGCGCCCGGGCGTCAGGTAGAAGTTCGAGCCCGGCACCGCCGCGACCTTTGCTTCGGCCAGCAGACGCATCGCGAAGTCGAGCGGCGTACTCTGCGGGTCGAGCGCCGAGAAGTCGGCCATGACGTAGTACGAGCCCGCGGGCGCGCTGCACACGAAGCCGGCGTCGCGCAGACCCTCGACTAGTAGATCGCGGCGCTGCTGGTAGAACGGCGGCAGCCCCTCGTAGTACGACGCCGGCATCGACAGCGCCGTGACGCCCGCGATCTGTAGCGGCGTCGGCGCCTGGATCACCGACACGTCGTGGATCACGCGCACGTGGTGCGTGTAGGACGGCGGGCAGATCACCCAGCCGACGCGCCAGCCCGTGGCCACGTAGGTCTTCGACAGCGCGTTGGTCGTGAACGTCCGCTCACGCATGCCCGGCAAAGAGGCGATGCTGATGTGACTTCGCCTCGCCGTAGGTGATGTGCTCGTAGATCTCGTCCGTGATCAGCAGCAGGTCGCGTTCGCGGGCCAGCGCCGCGATATGCTCCAGCTCATCGCGCTCGAACACCTTGCCGGTAGGATTGTGCGGCGTGTTCAGCAGGATCGCGACCGTGCGCGCCGTGATGCAGTCTTCCAGCGCCTGCCTGTCGTAGGTCATGGTCAGTGGATCGATAGTCACGGTCTTCGGCGTCAGGCCCAGGAGCTGGCACTGCGGCACGTACGCCTCATGAAACGGCTCGAAGAACACGACCTCGTCTCCCGGGTTCGAGATCGTCTTCAGCACCGTCATGATGCCCTCGGTCGCGCCGAGCGTGACCACAACGTCCTCCGGGTCGACGCCCTCGATGTGGATGCCACGCCGCGCCGTCGGTACCGGCCACGCAGTGGCGCGGCCAGGTGTCGATGTAGTCGGGCTGCTCGGAGAAGTGCGGGCCGGGGTCGATGTGCCAGTCACTGGTGAGCACGAGCAGGTCGTAGTCCTCGATGCTCGAGCGGAGGTGATCGCCGATCATGCCCGGCGACCTCGCCCCCGAAGCGGACGCCCAAGGTCGCGCCGGGCTGGTCGTCGCAGAAGTCGCGCTGCACGTCGACCACCACGAGACAACGCTTCGAACCCTCATCCATCATGTGCCCCCTTCCGATTCGAATCGTAGGCCCGGCGCGAGAGTTCGCGATCGCGAGTGCGGCCGGGCACGATGGGCAGGTGGCTGCGAACGCTGTGCTGCTGCTCTCCTGCCCCGACCAGAAGGGGCTCGTCGCCGCCGTCGCCGACTTCCTCTACCGCCACGACGGCAACATCGTCCACGCCGACCAGCACACCGACGCGCGAGGAGGACGTCTTCCTCCAGCGCGTCGAGTTCGAGCTCGACGGCTTCGCGCTCGCCCGCGACGCCATCGCCGCCGCGTTCGCGCCGCATCGCCGAGCGCTTCGGCATGACGTGGAGCTGCGCTTCTCCGACGAGCGTGCCGCGCGTCGCGCATCCTCGCCTCGAAGCTGCCCCACTGCCTGTACGACCTGCTCGCCCGCTGGCGCCCCGGCGAGCTGCCGCCGAGATCCCCCTCGTCATCAGCAACCACCCCGACCGCGCCGACATCGCCGCGCAGTTCGGCGTCGCCGTTCCGCGCACCTGCCGGTCACGCCGGACGACCAAGGCGGCGCAGGAGGCGCGGCGTGCTCGACCGTGCTCGCAGCACGACGGCATCGACCTCGTCGTCCTCGCCCGCTACATGCAGGTCCTCAGCGACGGCTTCGTCGCGCGCGTACCCGAACCGCATCATCAACATCCACCACTCGTTCCTGCCGGCGTTCGCCGGCGCCCGGCCCTACCACCAGGCCCACGAGCGCGGCGTGAAGATCATCGGCGCCACCGCCCACTACGCGACCGCCGAGCTCGACCAGGGCCCGATCATCGACCAGGACGTCGCGCCGCGTCAGCCACCGCGACTCCGTCGACGACCTCGTCCGCAAGGGCCGCGACCTCGAGGGCGTCGTGCTCGCCCGCGCCGTCGCGCCCACCTGAGCACCGGGTGCTCGTCTACGGCAACAAGACCGTCGTCTTCGGCTGATGCGCACACGCTGAGCGCATGCGGCGAGCGCCATCGCACGCACGATCCGGGAACGCTGCCGGGCCCACCCGCCGGGCTCTCCGTGAACGGACTGGAGTGCGCGAGCACGGCGGTTCCACAACGCGGCCGATTGGGTACAGCCAGCCATGATGACCGTACCGGTCGACGACACCAATCACGCCCACTCGACGGTGGCGTCCGCGCTCGACCAGCAAGCTGGCGAAGAGCGCCTGCAGCAACCTGGCCCAGGCGATGCGCCGTGACGCCATGCGGCTACGGCCGCGCAACCGAACCCTCGCGCGCAACATCGTGACGTGGGCGGACCAGATCGGCAGACGGCAAGGCGATGCGAGTGGCGTACACCGCCGGCGACGCCAACTCGCTCTCGAAGGCATGGCGTGAGGCCCGCGCCGCAGGGATGATCGTCTCGTCCACCAGGGACGGCGTACGCAGCGATGGTGACGACGGGCCGCTGACCATGTTCGCCGATGAGGCGACGATCAGATGTGCGTCGGCCGTCGCGGACAACGGCGACGCCGACATCCGACTCGTCACGTCCTGGAACGGCAGCATCACCGGCGTGTGAGGCCGCGCCCGTGATTTCGTCGATCAACCTCACAGTTGCGCGTGGAATCGGTGCATCTGCACCATCAAGTCGGTCGACACCCACGACGAAGAGTGGGCAATGGTTCCGCGACGCCACCGACGTCCTGCTTCTCCTGTGCCGGCGCCGCCAAGCTCGATCCACCACCTTCCGGTCGCCGCGATGGTCGCCGACGGGGCCGGACGGCTGATCGACGCCAACGCCCTCGCGATCCGGTTGCTGCAGATCTCGCCGCCCGATCTCCACCGCACGACGGTCGCGGATGCGCTCGGCCGCGACGTGATGTCGTCCGGGCAGGCGGGAGCGGTCCAGCAGATCCCGGTGCAACTGCCTCCTCTGCTCGAAGGCAGCCGGCGTGCAACCGCCTACGTCTCCACCGACGCGGCGCCAGTCGGCCAGCTCTCGATCGTGATCATCCCCGCTGGGGACCACGGCGGTGGTGGCCTCGACGCCGCGCCGCGGATCCGCTCGTGGGCCGCCATCGCCGAACCAGTCCCGCACCATCGAGCAGCCTCGGTTCTGCGCCGTCATCGGCATCATCGGGTTGCAGTCGGTCAACCTCAGCTACAGCCGGAGCACCGGTGATCTCGCGCTCGCCGAGATCTCTCGTCGGATCGTTGCCAACAACTCGCCCACAGCGATCGTCGAACGCATCGGCGGGAACCGGTTTGCGCTGTTGACCAGCACTGCCGACGTGACCATCGACAGCCTCGGTCGCCTCGCCACGCAGCTGAGCAAGCCGATCGAGACGCCTCTCGGGAGCGTGGTGCTCGGCTGCGCGATCGGCGCGATCGACGGCGATGCCATCTCGGGTCTCGTGATGCTCGACCGGGCCGACCGCAACCTCACCGTCGCGATGCGCCGGGGCGCCGGTGTCATCAAGTGGGACAACGCACCCTCGATGCCGATCACGCACACCCCGGCCCGACTGGCCAGCACGCTCGCCGCTGCCGTCGCGGGCGGTGCCGTCTCTGCTCATTTCCAGCCGGTCGTCAACGTGGCCACGGGGCGCACGGTCGAACTCGAGGCGTTTGCCCGCTGGGACATCAGCGCATTCGATCGCCTCGACGCTTCGCGCAGTTCATCGACGTCGCACAGGAGACGGGCACCATCGTGGAGCTCGGCGCGGGCGTGCTGGACTCGCGCTCGGGGTGTTGCGCGGCAATTCGGCAGGATCCCGAGTTCGACGATCTTCGCGTCTCCGTGAACGTGTCCAGTCGGTGGCTCGCGGACCGAAACTCCGCCGGCCTGGTCGCCGACGAGCTGAATGCTGCCGGTCTGCCGCCTTCGGCGCTGCAGGTGGAGCTGTCGGGCACGCTCAGCTCTGATCACGTGTCGGAGGTGAGGCCCCACGTCGCACACCTCCGATCGCTCGGGGTCCGCGTCGTGCTCGACAGCTTCGGCGGGACGGCATCGAAACCTGCTGGCGCTTCGCGACCTCGACGTCGACGCCGTCAAGCTCGACCCGGCCCTGATCGCCGGCATCCACGCCGACACCCGTGAGGCCGGCGTGCTCCGCGCCATTCTCGACCTCGCCCGTCAGCTCGATGTCGAGGTCATCGCCAAGGGGGTCGAACTGGCCCAGCAGCATGACCTCCTCCGTCGCCTCGGATGCCGGTTCGCCCAGGGCTACCTCTACGGTGGGCCGCAGCCGCTTCGACGGGCTGTGCCTGACGATGCCGACGGGGTCGGCTCGCGCCGGTTGGTTTCCCCCTTCCCGAGGACGACGGCCGCCGTGTCGATCGCGTGCGCGAGCTGCTCGCCGTTGGAGCGTTGGACCCGCGGCACATCGACGACCTGCTGGAGGCGGCACGACGACGTCTGGAGATGCCGATGGTCGCGCTCAACATCGTCGAGGCCGACCATCAGTGGGTCGCCGCGCACCGCGGCATCGACGCCATGGACGTCGATCGCTGGTCGTCGATCTGCGCGCTCACGATCTGCGGCGAGGGATTGCACGTGATCGAGGATCTGCCCCGCGCCGCGCTCGACCTCCCGAGCCTGCAGCTGGCCGTGGACCTCGGCGTGCGGGCCTACGCGGGCGTGCCCGTCCGGCTGTCGGACGGGCACGCCATCGGCGCGTTGTGCGTGCTCAGCGCTGAACCCACGGCGTTCGATGACGGGGTTGGCGTCGCGCTGATGGAGCTCGCTGATCACCTCGCCCTGAGGATCGAGTTGGCCGGCCGCCTGGCCACCGCCGGCTGAGTCGTCAGTCGCCGACCGGCGCCAGGCCGAGTGCGACGCGGCCGGAGAAGCGCTCCTGCTGAGCAGTGGGGAGCGGGTGGTAGCGAGCACCCTGGACGTCGCGGAACAGTCGCTCGATGCCACTCGACCGCGAGTACGCAACCCCGCCACCGACCTCGAGCGCGAGGCGTGACCGTGTCGATGGCACGCTTCGGCGGCGATCGTCTTGCGGGCGATGAACGCCGATCGAGGATTCGATGTGTTGTCGAAGCGGAGGTCGTCGTCGGCGTCGATCATCGCCCGCACCGTGTCGTGCGCCGTCGTGCAGCTTGTTCAGCATCTGTGCCGACGAGCGGTGCGACCTCGGGCCGCTCGGCCTTGGAACTCGCGAGTGCGATCGCCCGCTCCGCGGCGGACTCGGCGACGCCGACGTAGACCGCCATGATCAGCGGCAACGCCGAGCCGAGCGACGGTGCCCCAGACCGGGTGCCACTGCCCGCACGGTCGGACCAGTGCCACCGCCGCGTCGGGCACGAACACGTCGTCGAAGACCACGGTCTCCGAACCGGTGGCGCGCATCCCCATCGTGTCCCAGGTCCGCTCGATGCTGACACCCTCGGCCGACGCACGGGACCGAGGCGTGGACGACCTGCGGGCCGTCGGGACCGTCCTGCCAGCGGAAGCTGGTGACAGACATGTGGCCGGCGGGCGCACCGCTGGCGGGCATCTTGCGCGCCGTGACTCGGTAGCCGCCGTCGACCTCGGTGGACGTACCGTTGGAGTCCAGCCAGTCACTGGCGCCGGTGGAGACGAGCACGATCTGCTCGTCGGCCACCCTGCAGCACCGGCGCCGGCAGGTCGCGCTGGTGACGCCACACCTGCGCGGCGACGAGGTGCGTGTGCATCGACAACGCCAGCGACGTCGACGGGCAGCCGTGGGCCAGCTCGGCGAGCACCGCGCAGGCCTGCCGGTAGGTGGCACCGCCGCCACCGAGCTCGGCTGGCACGAGCATCGACATGAAGCCCTGCTCGCGCAGGACGTCGAAGCCCGCCGGACGAACTGGCCGGTGCGGTCGCTCGTCCACCGCAGCTGCGGCCAGCGTCGGGCGCAGCCGCGAGCGGCGTCGAGCCAGCTGGCTGGTCGGGTCGCTCCGGTCCAGTGGTCGGTGGCTGTTCTGCTCGTCCGACATCGTCGTGGGAGCGTCGTGGAGTGATGGTCATTGTCATGAGGCTGAACGGTACAGGAGCTGCTGTTTCGGCAACGAGTACAGTACGTGGACCTACCCGGTACACGATGACGACCTACGCTCTCGGCGTGAGCGACCCATCCGGATGGGACCAGACGTCAACGGCTTCGGGCAGTACTGCCCGATCACCCGGGCGGTCGAGGTGCTGGGCGAGCGCTGGTCGATGCTGATCGTGCGCGACATGCTGTGCGGCTACACCCGCTTCAACGAGCTCGCCCGCGGGCTCCCGGGCTTGTCGCGCACGCTCCTGTCCAAGCGCCTCCGTCAGTTGGAGCGTGCCGGCATCGTCGACCACATCGACGATCGATACGTGCTGACCCCCGCCGGCGAGGAGCTGCGGGCCGATCGTCTTCGGCCTGGGCGAGTGGGGAGCGAAGTGGCAGTTCGGCGATCCCGCGTGCCGACGAGCTCGACCCGCAGCTGCTGATGTGGTGGGTCCACCACCGGCTCGACTTCTCCGTCCTGCCCGACCGCCGTTGGTTGCTCGAGTTCCGCTTCAGCGACTCACCGACGCTTCTGGATCCTGAAGGACGCGCAGGGCCCGTCGGTGTGCATGTCCGACCCTGGCTTCGGCGTCGACGCCACGTGAGAGCGACCTGAGCACGATGTACCAGGTGTGGCTCGGCCGGCTCGCACTGCGCAACGCCCTGCGAGTCGGCAGCGTCGAGTTCGTCGGCGCCCCCGCCGTCATCCGTCGCCTCCCATCGGTGATGGAGCTCAGCCCCGTCGCCCCGCTCGTCGCCCCGCACGCCACGGCCTAGCTGCTCGAACTCGCGCAACACGGAGTCGTCGGCTCTCCCCAGCAATTGGTGGTAGCCAGATCGACGACTCGCCCGCCTGGTCCGCAACCCGCGAGCCGGGCACTTGGTCGCCGACTCCGAGGAGCTGCTGCTCGCGCAGGCGCAGGCGCGCCGCTTCGACGACTTCCTCGTCATCACCCAACGCTGGCGTGCGTACGCCGACCCCGACGGCAACCTGAAGTCGCACGATGACGCCCGCGCACAACGATCGGCATCGGCGGCGTTCGTCGGCAGCGAGTTCCGCTTCAAGGCAGATGGCGACACGATCACCGGCAGCGAACTGAAAGCGATCCTCGACCAGTTCACCAACGGCGAGTTCCTCGCTGACTGGGAGATCAGGCCAAGGCGATGTTCGGCGACAACATCTCCAGGAACCAGCTCTCCCGGACACATGCCCAGCGTGCCTACGACGCGTTGTTGACGATGTTCCGAACCGCCGCCGCAGCCGGGACCGTCGGCGTCAAACCGTTCACCCCCGACGTCGGGAT
The DNA here is from genome assembly GCA_963720755.1 of uncultured Chloroflexia bacterium. Taxonomy (GTDB): domain Bacteria; phylum Chloroflexota; class Limnocylindria; order Limnocylindrales; family CSP1-4; genus SPCO01. The sequence goes on along the minus strand of CAVRGP010000002.1, from coordinate 458,822 downwards.
CGTCATCGACCACACCACGTACGAAGCAACCCTGCGGAACCTGCTCGGCGACGACACGCCGACGCCGGACCCCGTCGATGTCCTCAAGCTGCGCTGCGAGACGACAACCGGCGTGCCGGTCGACTCGCACGCTGCGGTGATCGCCACGTCTGCCCGCTCGACATCAACCCGGAACGACGCCGCGAGCCCGACAGCGGACTGAGCCCCGCCTGCGCTCAGGCGAGGGGCGACGGCAGGGGCTCGTCGGTGACGAAGGCGAGCACTTGCACGGCTCTCGTCATGGCGACGTAGAGCAGACGCGCGCCGCGTTCGGAGCCGTCGAAGATCTGGTGCGGGTTGACCACCACGACACCATCGAACTCGAGGCCCTTCGCAGCTTCCGGGGTGAACACGGGGACGTCGTCGTGGCCGAGGTCGTGCACACGGTGGACCATCGTCAACCCGGCGGCGGCAAGCGCCTCACCGAGCGGCGCATGCGACGCGAGCGGAGCGACGATGCCGGCGTTGTGGTGGCGGTGGCGAACGGCGATGATCTCGCCGGCAACGGCGGCGGCCAGTGCAGCCGGCGGCACGAGATGCAACGTCGGTGGCTCGCCCTCGCGGCGCACGCTGGAGCTGGCCATGGTGCTGACGCCGGTGAACGGCAGCAGGCGGTTGGCCATGTCGAGGATCGGCGCCGGCACGCGATAGCCGATGGTGAGGTGGGCGATCTCGCCGATGTCGGCGCCGAGGTGGCCGAGGGCGACCTGCCAGTCGCGCTGGCCGGCGGGCGTGCTCGACTGGGCGAGGTCGCCGAGGATGGTCAGCGAGCCGGCCGGGCTGCGGCGCCCGATCACCCGCAGGCCGACGGCCGAGTGGTCCTGTGCCTCGTCCACCACGACGTGCCCGTAGGTGAAGGGCGTGCCGACGAGCAGCGAGTTGGCCTCGTCGACGAGCAGCTGATCCGCCGCGGTCCAGCGCCGGCGCTTGCCGGACGCGCCGTCGAATCGTGCGGCGCGACCCGGACCGGATGACGGGACCGAGCGGGCGGACATTTCCTCGGTGAAGATCGCCGGGTCCCTGGGGGAAGCACCGTAGACGGCCGCCGTGGACCGGACGATCAGGTGCCGGACGCTCTCGGATCGTTGGCAGGCCGCGAGCAGCTGCATCGTGCCGAGGACGTTCATCTCCTTGGCCATGCTGCGGGCAGCCGAGGACGCCGGCGTCGAGGACGCGGAGGCGTGCACCACCGTGTCGACCCCAGCCGCTTCGATCACCCTGGCGACCAACGGGTTCCGGATGTCGACCCGGGCGAAATCGGCGCGACCCATTCGGGCGCGGGCGGCAGGTTCGGGGAGTGCGGCGTCGACCCCGATGACGCGTGCGACACCGGGGTGGTCGGCGAGCCGACCGGCGAGAGCGGATCCGATGAACCTGGTGACACCGGTCACCAGGACGATCAGGCCCGCCATTTGTTCTCCCCGCCGCTCGTCGCCCCGCTGCCTGCTACTGCCCGTCACCGATGGATCCGTGCCGCCCGCGACATCGTCACGGGCGCTGCCACAGAATTGACCGACGGGCAGACTTACTTGCCGGCCTTGCGACGGGCCACCCGGGTCTTGCGCAGCAACTTGCGGTGCTTCTTCTTGGCCATCCGCTTGCGACGCTTCTTGATGACAGAACCCATGAAGGTGATCTCTCCAAGTGTGGAGGCCGCCGCAGCGGTTGACCCGCATCGGCGCCTGGTGATCTCGAGGACGGAATCGACACGATCCGCCGGCCCGACGGATTGCCGGACCGCGCCATCCTACCGGCAGCACCAAGGGTGCAGCTCCGCGGAACAGCGACCGCGGCGGTGGACCGACTCGCGGTCGGCCGGCCCACGTACACCGTCCGCGCCGGGTCGTCGGGGCCGACGATCCGACGGGATATCAACCGACGTCGTTGAAGGCCGTTCGCAGGTAATCGTGGACGGCCCGCTCGGGGACGCGGAAGGAGCGGCCGACCCGGACCGCGGGCAGTTCCCCGGAGTGCACCAACCGGTACACCGTCATCCGGGAGACCCGCATCAGCAGGGCAACCTCGGCCACGGTCAGGAACCGCATTTCGGCCAGGACCGGATCCCGAGGAGGGGTCCCCCCGGGGGGTCGTTCGTCACGAGCGGGCATCAGGGCACCGTCTTCCGGCACGTTTCGCGCCGCCGGGCTTCCCCACCTGGTGGACACCATACGTACGTGCTTGTTGAACTCTAGCGTGACTGATGGGACCGGCGCGACGCAGAGTTTGCGCAGGCAGCGGGGCTGCTGGCGGCACTTCACCGTTCCGGGTATCCCGCGCGCTGGAATTCACCTCCGGCCGAGCGTCGGCGACGGCGAATGACATTGCTGTGAGTCACCCGTGCGAAGAAGCGACCACCCACCGCCCGCGGAACCGCCCGTGACGCCGCGGCTCAACCGACCACGCCGTACTGCACCTGCAGGTGCCGCCGGACACCGTCGTCGGCGGTCAGTTCGATGGCCCGCCGGGCCGCGTCGGTCGCCCCCTGGTCGCGGGCCAACCGGAGGCAGTGGGCCCGGACCACCCAGTAGGGCTGGTATCCGGCGATCCGCTCGGCGGGCAGTTCGGCCAGCAGGGCCAGGCCGGCGCCGGGTCCGTCCGTGTGACTGCGCGCCTTGGCCAGCGCGACGACAGCGCCGACGGTCGGTGTCAGCGCGACCAGACCGTCGTAGAGCGCGGCGATGGCTGCCCAGTCGGTCCGCCCGGTCGCGGCCCGGCGGTTGTGCACCGACTGGATGGCCGCATGTAACTGATAAGGACCGATGCGCCAACCGCTTTGCGACTGCTTCAGCCGCAGCGCAGCGCCGAGGTGCGTCTCGGCGTCCTGGATCTGGCCCCGGACCCACAAGCTGATGTCCTGTTCGTCCAGCGGCACGAACGACCCGTCGGCCGCCCGCCGGGCCGCTGCCCGGGCGTTGCTGTGCAGGACCAGTGCCAGCAATCCGTGGGTCTCCGGATCGTCCGGCAGCAGTTCGGTGAGCAGCCGAGCCAACCGGATCGCCTCCGGGACCAACCCACCGGGCGCGTCGATACCCGCCGGGGCTTCCGCGTCGAGGTCGTCCCATCCCGTGCTGTAGGCGGCGTAGACGGCGTCCAACACCGACTCGACCCGCTCCGGCAACTCCGCCGCGGCGGGGACCCGCATCGGTACCCCCGCTTCCTTGATTTTGGCCTTGACCCGGACCAGTCGCTGGCCCATGGTGGCCGGCGCCACCAGGAACGCAGCCGCGATCCGGGCCGCGTCCAGACCGAGCACCGTCTGCAGCATCAACGGCGATCGCATGGCCCGGTCGATGGCCGGGTGGGTGCACGCGAACATCAACTCCAGCCGCTTGTCCGGGATGACCTCCAGGGCCGGTGCGGCCGCCCGTTCGTCCAGCAGTCGGGCGATCTCGGGCAACCCCCGGTCGGCCACCGCCCGTCGCCGGGCTGCGTCGATCATCCGCCGGCGGGCGGCAGTCACGAGCCAGGAATCCGGCCGCTGCGGCACCCCCCGCTCGGGCCAGGTGCGTAGCGCCGCCAGGAACGCGTCCGACAACGCGTCCTCGGCGGCGGCCACGTCACCGGTCACCGACGCCAGGTAGGCGACGAGGCGGCCGTAGGACATTTGCGCGATGTCCTGGACCGCCTGCCGCGCTGCGTCCGTGGAACCGGTGGTCACCCGGCCATCGGCGGCAGCAGGGGCCGGACCTCGACCGCACCGTCCGCCGCGCAGGGACACCGCTCCGCCCAGACCAGCGCCTCGTCCAGGTCGGCGACGTCGATGACGAAGTAGCCGCCGAGCTGCTCCTTGGTATCGGCGAACGGCCCGTCCTGCAGGAGCCGTCGACCGTCCCGCAGCCGCAGCGTGGTCGAGGTGTGCGGCGGGCGCAGTCCGCCGGCCGAGGTCAGGATGCCGCTCTCGGTCAGCGCCTGCAGGTAACCCGACCATGCCGACCAGTACTCGGTCGACCCGTCACCCTCGCGTGCGGCAAAGGCGGCCGGGTCCTCCAGCGCCAGGATCATGTACTGCACGTCAGATCGTCCCTTCGACGTGTTGCGGCCCGATGGCTCTCCGGCCGCTACGACTCAAGTGTGCGGGCCGCCGACCATCGGAGCCCCGGTTTCCAGCAGCGTCTTGAGCCCGGACAGGATGGTCACCCAGCCCATCTCCAGACCGGCGGCGGCCTGGGTGTCCGGCAGTCCCTCGTGCACGCAGGACAGGATCGTCACGCCGGGCATCGGCATGAACGGTTCGGAAATGCTGAAGGTGACGGTGGACTCCGGGAGCGCGGCGATCGACGGATCCCAGTAGCCGTTGAAGGTGGTCTGCAGTCGCCGGCCCGGGTCGACCGCCAGCACGGTTCCGGTGATGACGTCGCCGCCGCCTGCCGTGTAGCGGTAGCCGGCGCCCGGCGTCAGGTCGTACTCGGCCCGGAAGCCGACGTAGTAGGCGGGGGTGATCGCGCCGTCCGTGAGCGCCTGCCACACCTGTTCGGGGGTGGCCTTGATGGCGAACTGCAGCTTCTGGGTGGTGTCGGGTGCGTCGCTCGCCGGGTGGCTGGGCGCTGTCGCGACGGGGGTGGTGGCGGTGGTCATGTCGAACCTCCTGAGCGGGCCGGTGCTGCCGGCGGTGGTTGTCGACGGTGGTGGCGACACCCCGCAGACGTGGGCGGTCGGCGCATTTCGACATCCGGTCGACTTTTCTCAAAGATTTCTTTCGTGCGGGTCAACTCACTGCACGACTCCCGGCTCGCTCCGCCTCGTCTCAGTGCCCGTCGTGCGCCCGACCGAGCTCGGCGGAGCGGATCGCGGCGGCCTCGATCGCCGACAGCAGCGCGGCCCGGACGCCGTGGTTCTCCAGCTCGCGGATGGCGGCGATGGTGGTGCCACCCGGTGAGGTCACGGCCTCGCGGAGCAGCGTCGGGTGCTCCCCGGAATCCCGCAGCATCTTGGCCGAGCCGACGGCGGACTGGATGATCAGGTCGGCCGACACCGCGCGCGGCAGGCCTAGCAAGATCCCCGCGTCGATCATCGCCTCGACCAGGAAGAAGAAGTACGCCGGACCGGATCCGGAAAGGGCGGTGACGGCGTCCTGCTGGGACTCCGGCACCCGGACCACCTTGCCGACAGTGGACAGCAGATCCTCCACCAGCTGCAGATGGGCGGGTTCAGCGTGCGAACCCGCGGAGATCGCGCTCATCGCCTCCCCGACCAGCATCGGCGTGTTCGGCATCACCCGGACGACCGGCGTACCGGCCGGCAGGTGACGCTCGTACAGCGAGGTCGGCAGTCCCGCGCAGAGGGAAACCACCAGGGTGCCGGGGGTGATCGCGCCGGCTAGTGACACCAGCAGCGGTTCGATGTCCTGCGGTTTGACGGCGACGATCAGCACGTCGGCGAGCTTGGCCGCCACATCGGTCTGCACCCCGATGACGCCGTACCGCTCAGTCAGCTCCGCGACCCGGTCGGGGTAGCGCTCGGTGAACATCAGCGAATCCGGCGCGCGGCCCGCCGACAGCAGCCCGGCCAGCAGGGCCTCACCGATCTTGCCCGCACCGAGAATGGCGATCGTCGTCATGGCGATCAGGGTGCCACGCCCGTCATCGGGTGGCCGCCCGGACCCGGCTCGAGAACCGAGCCGCACCTGGCCGCCGTTCCGCCGATTGCACTGTTATCGATCGCGGCAGCATCCCATCCGGTCCACTGCGGTGCAGTCGACGGGCCGGTCCAAGTCCGGTTCCGGGACGGGCCGGGCCGGGCCGGGCCGACTTACCGTCCGCGCCGGCCAATCAGGTCGGCGACCCCATCCAGGATCAGCCGGAGCCCGAACTCGAACTCATGGACCGGCTCGCCGGCGCTCTGGTGGTGCTGGCCGGCTGCCTGTCCGACCCGGGAGGCGAGCGGAAAGCCGGCCGGATCCATCAACGCGGCCAGCGCGGGTTCCAGGTTTGTCCACCAGTCGAGGTCGGAATCGCCGCTCTGCTCGCGGACCGCGGTCAGCCCCACCTGCCAGCGGGCCATCCCCTCGGCGTGGGTCAGCACCAGGGTCAGGACGCTGTCCATCTGCAGGTCGGTGAGACCGATCCCGTCCAGCGGGCGCAGTTCGGCCTCGTACTTGCGATTGAGGTGCGGCCCGAGCACCGGCCGGCCACCGAGCACCCGCAGCAGCCACGGGTGGCGCAGATAGGTGTCCCAGTTCCGCCGCGCGATGAACTGCAGCGCAGCCCGCCAGTCTCCGGGCTGGGATTGCGGTTCGGTCATGCCGGAGTACACCTGGCCGCAGACGGTGTCGATCATCAGCTCGATCAGCACCGGCTTTGCCGGGATGTAGGTGTACAGCGACATCGCACCGACGCCCAACCGCTCGGCGACGGCGCGCATGGACAGGGCGTCGATGCCGTCGGAGTCGGCCAGCGCAATCGCCGTGTCGATGATGGCCCGGACAGTGAGCCCGGATCGACCCGGCCGGTCCTGCGGCCCCCAGAGCAGCGCAAGGCTCGCGGCCGGGTTGTCCACCCGCTTGGCCGCCCGACGCACGGACCTGGCCGGCGTCTGCTCCCCCGCGGGCGGGGGGATCTCGGTCGCGCTCACGGGAACATTCTCCGGCCCACCCGCGTTCAATCGAACCGTACGCTGTACCGTACGTCGTACGCTACCTTGCCGCGCACACCGAAAGAGGTCCCCGTGCCATCACTGACTCCCCTGTCAGAACCCGTCATCGACGTCCAAGCGCTGCACAAGCAGTACCGACACTCCCCCGACGGCACCGGCCTGAACGGGATCGATCTGGAGGTTCCCGCGGGCACCGTGCACGGACTGCTCGGGCCGAACGGGGCCGGCAAGACCACCGCGGTCCGGATCCTGACCACCCTGCTGCGGCCGGATTCGGGGGTTGCCCGGGTCGCAGGTTTCGACGTCCGCACCCAGGGCCGGGAGGTCCGCCGGCACATCGGGCTGGTCGGGCAGTCGGCCGCCGTCGACGATGTCCTCACCGGCCGGCAGAATCTGCTGCTGATCGGTCGGCTCAACCATCTCCATGCGGCGGCCGCCGAAAGCCGCGCAGACGCTCTCCTGCAACGGTTCTCACTGAGCGACGCCGCCGACCGGAAGGTTGGGAGCTTGTCCGGCGGGATGCGCCGGCGGCTCGACCTGGCGGCCGCGTTGGTCGTCGCGCCCGCGGTGCTGTTCGTCGACGAACCCACCACCGGCCTGGATCCGCAGGGGCGGCGCGAGGTCTGGTCCGCCATTGCGGAATTGGTCAGCGGCGGCACGACGGTGCTGCTCACCACCCAGTACCTGGAGGAGGCCGACCAGCTCGCCGACCGGATCACCCTGCTGATGGCGGGCAGGGTGGTCGCCCGCGGCACCCCGGATGAGCTCAAGTCAACCATCGGCGGCGACTGGCTGGACGTCAGCCTCGCCGACCCCGGCCAGCTCCCTCGGCTCCGCGAGCTCGCCCTGCCGCTGGCGGCGGGAGGGTTGCGGGTCGACGAGGACGCCGCCCGGGTCAGCATTCCGGTCGCCGACCGGACCCGCGCCCTGGTGGCGCTGTCCGCCGCGTTGGCCGGCGCAGAGCTCGAACCGCTGGACATCACCGTCCGCCGACCCACTCTTGACGAGGTCTTTCTGCACCTCACCGGCCGGAGTGACCACACCGACTCGGTATCCGCGGCCACCACCGAAGGGGCACACCGATGACAACGACAAGCTCCGACGGACCGGTGACCGACCGCGGCACCGGTACGGCTGTCGGCGATGCCTGGCTGTTGACCCGGCGGCAGTTCTGGCACTGGCGGGCGCAACCCGGCGCGCTGGTGGTCGGCCTGCTGTTCCCGGTGCTCGTCACGGTGATGTTCGGCGCGCTGTTCGGCGGTGCGATCGTTGGTCCGACCGACACCGATAGCTATTACCTGTATCTCATGCCCGGCATCTTCACCATGGCCATGCTGTTCGGCCTGGAATCGACGATGACGGCGGTCAACGCCGACGCAGCCAAGGGCGTGACGGATCGCTTCCGGTCGCTACCGATCAGCTCTGCGGCCGTCGTCCTCGGCAGATGCATGGCCGACATGATCTACAGCGCAATCGGGTTGACGATTCTGGTGGTCGCCGGACTGCTCCTGGGTTGGCGCACCGACACCGGCCTCCCCGCAGCCGCGGCCGCATTCGGGCTGCTGATGATGCTGCGATTCGCCCTGCTCTGGGTCGGGATCTTCATCGGGCTGACGGCACGTGGGCCGGAATCCGTTGCCGCCGTGCAGATTCTGGTCTGGCCGATCAGCATGTTGTCCAACCTGTTCGTGGATCCGTCGACGATGCCCGGCTGGCTCGGCGGGATCGCGTCGGTGAACCCGCTGTCGGCAACGGCAGCGGCCACCCGGGAGCTGTTCGGCAACCCGGGGTGGAACGAGGGCAGTTGGCTGTCCGAGCACGCGATCCTGCTGGCCGTGGCCTGGCCGATCGTGATCACCGCGGTCTTCGCGCCGCTGGCGGTCCGTGCCTACCGCCGATTGGGCGGCTGACCTCGCGGCGCGAGCCCGGCCGGGTCCACGACCGGGGCAACCCGCACAAGCTGGGTGATGCGGCACCATCGACCGTGCCGAATACTCCTCGCGGTGAGAATGAGGTCGAATGAGCATCGCAGGCCGTCCATGGGCGCCGGCGACCGCGGGGAAGCGAGCGTCCAATGAGCGTCATCGGCTGGATCATCATTCTGGTTTTCGTGCTGCCCATCGTCGGTCTGCTGGTGTGGCTGCTGCTGGCGGCATCCTTCGTCAGGGTGCCTTCGGGCAGCCTCGGCCTGCTCATGGTGAAGGGCGCCGCGACCGACACCACTCTGCTGCCCGGCCCGCATTTCGTGCCGGCTCTGCGCCGGAAGATGGTCGAGGAGTACCCGTCCGTCGAGCTGGCCTACCGGGCCGGTGGCGCCGACGATCAGGGGAAGAAGGAGCTCAACGAATCCGGCCCGGCGTTGCAGGTGACGCTGGGCGACCGCACAACAGCGGAAATCTCGCTGACGGTGCGGTTCCGGCTGGTCCCCGAGCAGCTCCGGCTGGTGCACGAGAGATTCGGCCCGAAGGGCATCTTCGGCATCGTCCGTGACGAGTGCACCCGGGCGGTCATCACCACCCTGGGGTCCCCGGATATCGGCATCGACAGCCTCTTCGGGTCGGCCAGGGAGAAGACCGAGGACCGGCTCCGGGATTCCGTCGCGGCGACCCTGGCCGCCGAAGGCATCGAGCTGACGTCCTTCGTGTTGGGTGTCAGCGACCTCGGCCGGACCGGCGAGGTGATTCAAGCGACGGTGCGGGCCCGCTACGAGTTGGAGCGGGAGCAGGCCGAGGCGGCCACCCGCACGGCCCGTGCGCTGAACGACGCCGAACTGCAGCAGCAGATGACCAGCTCGAGTGACGGAGCCTGGCGCTATCGCGAGACCGACCTGTGGCGCGATCTCGTCCAGCGGACGGAGGCGCTGCAGGTGGCGCTTCGAGCCGGTCCCGGCATGCCGGAGGGCGGCGGCGGGGCTGGAAGTGCGGCCGTCGAGCGGGCCTTCCTCGACCAGCAGATCGGGCCGGTGGACCCGCAGTGAGCACGGAGCCTCGTGGCAGCAACCGGTTCCTCGAAGTGATCGCTGTCCTCCTGCTGGGCATCACCACCGTCGGCACCGCCTGGTGCGGTTACCAGGCATCGCAATGGAATGGTCAACAGGGCGATCTCGCCCGGGAGTCGTCGGATCAGCGGGTGGAGGCGAACAGGTTGTTCGGGCTGGCCACCCAGAAGACGTCCTACGACGCCAGCATCATCGCGCAGTACGCCGAGATCTACCGTCAGGGCGACCAGACGTTGCTGGAATTCTTCAAGAAGACACTGATCCGACCGGACTTCCTGCCGACCCTGGAAGCGTGGGAAGCACAGGTTCAGTCGGGCGGCACACCGACCAGCCTCTTCTCCGATCAGGCCTATCTGGACGCGCAGTTCGGGGGCTACAAGGATGCAGCGGCGCAGTCCGAGGCGACCGGACTGGCCAGCCAGGCGGCCGGCGAGACTGCCAACTCCTACGTGGTGACCACCATTCTGCTGGCCGTCGCCCTGTTCTTCGCCGGCGTGACGTCCTCGTTCCAGTTCACGCCGGCCAGGATATTCCTGCTCATCCTCGGGTTCGGCACGCTCGCGGTCGCTGCCTCACGTCTGGCGGATCTGCCCGTCATCTGGTGACCGGAGCCGGCCGCCGGCCCGCCCGCGGTCCGGTCGGGGACTTCGCCCGAACGAGTCGCTGAGGGAGCCCAGCGAACCGGTACCTAGGCTCCGGAGGTGCAATCGTCGTCTGTGCCCCTGCCCGATCGGCCACCATCCCGGACGCTGATCACGGTCGCCGTCCTGTTGCTGGCGATCAACCTGCGGCCGGTGGTGAACGCGCTGGGCGCCGTCATCCCAGAACTGCGGGACGCCACCGGGTTACCGGCGGCGACCACAGGCCTGCTGCTGTCCCTGCCCACGTTCGCCTTCGCGGTGATGGGTCTGACGGCCCCGGCATTGGCTGCCCGTTGGGGGTCGCACCGCACCGTGGTGGTGACCCTGTTCGCCCTTGCCCTGGGACAGCTCATCCGGGCGGTTCTGCCGGGCACCGTCGCATTGTTCGCCGGTTCGCTGATCGCGCTCGCCGGCATCGCGGTGGGCAATGTGTTGCTGCCCGGACTGGTCCGGCTGCACTTCCCGGACCGCATCCCGGTGATGACTGCCGCCTACACCACCCTGTTGACCATCGGCGGGGCCGCCGCGGCCGGGCTGACACTGCCGATCGAACGCAGCCTCGGTGGCGACTGGCGGACCGGGCTGGGCATGTGGGCCGCGACGGCAATGGTGGCACTGGTCCCTTGGCTGCTGGTGGTCCGGCGCGACCCGCTGAAGGGCCCGGCGCCGTCCGCCGGCCGCCGACTGCCGCTGCGGACGTTGGCCCGGACCCGGGTGGCCTGGGCCCTGGCGGTGTACTTCGGTGCCCAGTCGATGATCGCCTACGTCGTCTTCGGTTGGCTGGCCGAAATCCTGGTCGACACCGGGATGACCGACACCGCAGCAGCTTTCCAGGTGGCGATCGCCATCACGGTGGGAATCCCGCTGGCCGCGCTGGTCCCACCGCTACTCGGCCGGATGCGCCGGCCGGCGATCCTGGTGGTCGCCCTGTCCGGCTGCTACCTGGCGGCGTTCATCGGGTTGATCGTCATTCCCGGTCAGTTCGTCTGGGTGTTCGCCGCCCTGATCGGGGTCGGGACCGGTGCCTTCCCGTTGGCGTTGACGTTGATCGCACTGCGGGCGCGGACGGGCCTGGCAACGACCTCACTGTCGGCCTTCACCCAGTGCGGCGGGTATCTGATCGCTTCCGCCGGCCCGCTCGGGTTCGGGGTGCTGTTCGACCTGTCGGGCACCTGGACGGTGCCGTTGCTGGTGATGTGCGGGGTGGTGGCCATCCAGGCGGTCGCCGGTTGCCTGGCAGTTCGGCCGCGATTCGTCGAGGACGAATTGCCGGCCGCGGTCTGAGTTGGGCGTCAACAACCGGTGCTGCGCGGCGGACGCCTGACCCGAGCCCCCTGCGATGCCCGACCCGGCGGTGTCAGACCCCGGCCAGCAGGGCGGTGGCGATGGCGGCGCGACCCTCGCCGCGGCCGGTCAATCCCAGTCCGTCGGTGGTGGTCCCGGCGACCGCAACGGGGGCGCTCACCACCGCGGACAGCACCTGCTCGGCCTCCGCCCGGCGCGGTGCCAGCCGCGGGGTGTTGGCAACGATCTGCACCGAGGCGTTGACCACCGCGAAGCCGGCCGCGCGAACACGGACCATGACCTCAGCGAGCAGGGTCACTCCGCTGGCAGCGGCCCAGCGGGGATCAGACGTGCCGAAGACCGCACCGAGATCGCCGAGGCCGGCGGCCCCGAGCAGCGCATCGCACAGCGCGTGCGCCGCGACATCGCCATCGGAGTGGCCGGCGCAGCCGTCAACGCCGGCGAACAGGAGTCCGGCCACCCAGCACTCCCGGCCCGGTTCGATCGGATGCACGTCCACGCCGGCGCCGATCCGGAGGAACGGCAGGGCTGGGGTGGGGGCGTTCATGGGTCGGTGATCCGTTCCGGTCGGTCGGGAGGCCCCGTGACGATGGACGGCCGGTCGCCTGCCACGACGGTGATGGGGATGCCGAGCTGCTCGACCCGCTCTGCATCGCCGGCCGGTGTCCACCCGTCGGTGGCGACCGCCGGGTAGGCCCTGCGCAGGACTTCCGGCCGGAAGCCATGAGGGGTCTGCACCACACGCAGCGTGGCCCGGTCCAGGAGGCCGGTCAGCGATCCGTCGGATGCGACCGTCCGGATGGTGTCGACGACCGCCAGCACGGGCACGACCGCCGGGTGTCCCGCCCGCACAGCCCCGATGACGGCCGCGATCAGCGAGTCGGGCGCGACCGCATGTTCCCCGTGGTGCACGAGAACCACATCAGCGTTCTCGTCGACCTCGGCCAGCGCGACCGTTATCGCTTCGGCCCGGTCCATCCCACCGTCGACGACGGTCGGCACCGGGCCGAGCAACGTCCGTAGGGCATCAACCTGGTCAGCCGGGGCCGTCACCACGAGGTGGTCCACGCCGGCCGCCAGCAACCGTGCGATCCGGTGTTCGAGCATCGTGCTGTCGGCCACGGTGTGCCGCGCTGCCGGCTCGCCGGCCGGTCGCTGACCAGACCCGATGACGGGGATCAGCGCGTACACACTCACATCAGTGGGTAACCGGAGCGCCGGCGTCGGGAATGGTCCGGATCGGACCGCTCAGGACGCCAGGACCTCGTCGAGGATTCCCTCGGCCTTGATCTCGTTGGTGCCCTCGGCCAGCGCCAACTCGGACACCAGGATCTGCCGGGCCTTGGCGAGCATTCGCTTCTCGCCGGCGGACAGCCCGCGCTCGCGGTCGCGACGCCAGAGGTCACGAACGACCTCGGCCACCTTGTTCACATCGCCGGACGCCAGCTTCTCCAGGTTCGCCTTGTACCGGCGTGACCAGTTCGTGGGTTCCTCGGTGTGCGGGGCCCGGAGGACCTCGAACACGTGATCCAGGCCGGTTCGGTCCACGACGTCGCGAACGCCGACGATCTCGGCGTTATCGGCTGGGACCTTCACAGTGAGATCACCCTGGGCAACTTTCAGAACCAGGTAGAGCTTCTCGACACCTTTGACAGTGCGAGTCTCGGTAGCCTGGATCAGAGCTGCCCCGTGGTGGGGGTAGACAACGGTTTCGCCAACATTGAAAACCATGAGCGTTCAAGACCCCTTTCGCTCAGACCAGTTTAGCACGACATTGGCGCGCCCTTCACCCGTTGTCGCAGGTCAGGGCCTATGGGCGTACTTGACAAATCGCGGGGGGCCGTGCATCCGGGCGACCGTGGCGGCTCCGTGGGGTCCCCGCCATCGGCGGACGGCCCGGCGACGCCGTGCCCGCCGAGCAGAGCTGCGCCCCCGGCAGCTAACCTGGATCCACCAGCATCCTTGCGTCCCGCACCGCACCATCGCCGCATGTCAGGCGGGCCGCATCTGAGAACAGAGGGGAACCGCCGTGTTCCGCACCGCCCGCGCCCCGCGCCGCGTGTTCGCACCGACCGCCCTGGCCCTGGTCGCAGCGGCGTCCCTGGCCCTGAGCGGTTGCGCCGCCGGCCAGAACTCGCAGACCGCCGACCAGGTGGCCGCCATCGACGGCGCGAACGGCACGATCGGCGACATCGCGATCCTCAACGCCCGACTGGCTCCGACAAAGGGCGAGGACTACCCCGCCGGTTCGGACGCCCGGCTGCTGTTGTGGGTGTCCAACGACGGACTGCAGGCCGACACCCTCAGCGGCATCACCACCAGCGCCGCCGAGTCGGTGAAGATCACCGGCGACTCGTCCGTTCCCGGACAGACCCTGACCGACTTCGCCTCCGAGGACGGCATCGAGGTGATGGTCACCGGGTTCCTGCAGGACCAATACTACGGAGTGTCCATCCCGATGACGTTCTCGTTCGCGAACGCGGGCACCATCGACCTCAACGTGCCGATCGAGGTGCCGGCCGAGCGGTCCACCGACCGGGAAACGATCGAGATCCTGCCGCCGCACCCCACTCCCATCTGGGAGGAAGGCGCACATTCCGAGGGCGGCAGCGAAGGCTGACGCACGGTACCGGTCTCGCCCCTCGGCCGGTCAACGCCCGGATCCGCACGCCTGTCGGACCCTGCGTCTAGGGTTCGCGTCATGAGATCAACCGCATCGGATCGTGCGTCGAAGACCCCCAAGCCGGCGGCCCGGGCGTCCTACCGCTGCACCGAGTGTGGGCTCGAGGCCGTCAAGTGGCAGGGCCGCTGCCCGGAGTGCCAGGCCTGGGGCACGCTGGTCGAGTCCGGCCCGGCGGCCGTGATGATCCGCCGGCTGACGCCTGGTCCGGTCACCACGGCGGCCCTGCGGATCGACATGGTCCCGGCCGATCAGGTCCAACCGCAGCCCAGTGGCGTCGGTGAGCTCGACCGGGTCCTCGGCGGCGGTCTCACCCCAGGCGCGGTGGTCCTGCTGGCCGGTGAGCCCGGGGTCGGCAAATCCACCCTGCTGCTCCGGACGGCAAAGGAGTGGGCCGCCCGCGGTCAGGGACCGGTGTTGATCGTCAGCGGCGAGGAGTCCGCCGCCCAGGTACGTCTTCGCGCCGACCGGATGGATGCCCTGCATCCGGAGATCTACCTGGCGGCCGAGAGCGACCTGGCGGCGGTGCTGAGCCACATCGATCAGGTCCAGCCCAAGCTGCTCATCATCGACTCGGTGCAGACCATCTCCTCCGGCGAGGTGGAAGGTACCGCCGGCGGCGTCAGCCAGGTCAGGGCCGTCGCGGCCGGACTGTCGGCCGCCGCGAAAGAGCGGAACATGGCCTGCGTACTCGTCGGGCACGTCACCAAGGACGGTGCGATCGCCGGCCCACGGGTGCTCGAGCACCTGGTCGACGTCGTCCTGCAGTTCGAGGGCGATCGGCATTCCACCCTGCGCACCATCCGCGGCGTGAAGAACCGCTACGGGCCGGCGGACGAGGTCGGGTGCTTCCAGATGGTGCCGGACGGCATCGTCGGTCTCGCGGACCCCTCCGGGTTGTTCCTGAGCCACCGGACAGCCAAGGTCCCCGGCACCTGCGCGACCGTCACCATGCAGGGCCGCCGCCCGTTGCCGGCCGAATTGCAGGCCCTGGTCACCCCCGGTGCCGAGGTCAGCCGACGCACCGTCTCCGGGCTGGATTCGGCGCGGGCGTCCATGGTGATCGCCGTTCTGCAACGCTGGGGCGGGGTTGCGTTGTCCGGCAAGGACGTCCTCGCGGCGACCGTCGGCGGCGCCCGGATGATCGAGCCCGCTGCGGATCTGCCACTGGCGCTGGCGATCTGGTCGTCGGCCCGCGACATCCCGCTGGCTCCCGGGCTGGTGGTGATCGGTGAACTGGGCCTGGCCGCCGACGTTCGCCCGGTCGGCGGAGTCCCGCGGCGGCTCGCCGAGGCGGCGCGGTTGGGTTTCGACCACGCCATCGTGCCGCCGGGCTCCGGTGCAGACCGGCCGGCCGGTATGCGGGTCGACGAGGCCGCCAACCTGGGGGACGCCTTCCGGTCGCTGGGCAACGACGACGGTGTCGTCCAGTGGCTCCGGCGTCGCGGCGTCTGACCCGGCGGACGGCCGGTTTTGTGGTGTCGGCGAAGCGCTCGCAGCCGTCGGGTGACCCGGTGCCGGGTCCATGGTCGCGGTTCGCAGCGAACCGACTCGTCACCGTCCGGGGAGGGGTTGGCACCTCTGGTGGTCACCAGGCACAAAATCGACCCAGTCGTTGCCCCAACGGGTCCCGTTCCGACCATTAAGCTCACCGGGTAGTGCGGTGAGGGGATGGTTGGGGTGGAAGATCGGATGAGCGTCGCAGCCCATCGCGCTGTGCTGGCCAGGGTGGCGCCGGGCACCCCGCTGCGTGATGGTCTGGAACGGATCCTGCGGGGCCGGACGGGTGCGCTGATCGTGCTGGGTTTCGATGATGCCGTCGAGGAACTGTGCGACGGCGGCTTCCGGCTGGACGTGGAATTTTCCTCCACCCGGCTCCGGGAGCTGTGCAAGATGGACGGCGCCGTGGTGCTGAACGGCGACGCCACCCGGATCCTGCGAGCGAATGTGCAGCTGACACCCGACTCCACCATCCCGACCGTTGAATCCGGTACCCGGCACCGCACCGCGGAACGGACCGGGCTGCAGACCGGGCACCCGGTGATCGCGGTCAGCCACTCGATGTCGATCATCAACCTGTATTTCGGGGGCGCCGGCATGTGGTCGCCGATCCCCCCACCATCCTGAGTCGGGCCAACCAGGCGCTGGCGACGCTGCAGCGATACAAGTTCCGGCTGGACGAGGTCGCCAGGGCGCTGTCGGCGTTGGAGATCGAAGACTTTGCCACCCTGCGGGACGCGATGACCGTGCTGCAGCGCCTGCTGATGGTCCGCCGGATCGCCGACGAGCTCACCAGCAACGTCGTCGAATTGGGCACCGACGGGCGTCTGCTCGGCCTGCAGTTGGATGAAATGCTCAGCGGTACACAGGGTCTACAGGAACTGCTGATCCGCGACTATCTGCCACCCGAGCAGGGCCCGGACCAGGTCGACGAGATCGTCGCGGCACTGGACGATCTCGACGAGGTCACTCTGCTGGACCTCACGGCCGTCGCCCGGGTGCTCGGTCTGTCCACCTACGGTGATGCGCTGGACGCCGGCGTCAGCCCCCGCGGTCACCGACTGCTGGCCGGCATTCCGCGGGTACCGCCGGCGGTCCTGGACCGGTTGATTCAGCACTTCGGCAACCTGCAGGGCCTGCTCGCCGCGACCGCCGCCGACCTGCAGGCGGTCGAGGGCGTCGGCGAAGCAAGGGCCAGGGTCGTCCGGGAGGGCCTGTCCCGGCTGGCCGAATCCTCCATCGTCGATCGCTACGGCGCCGCGCTGTAGCCCCGCCTCGCGCCGATCATCTTCACCGGCGCGGCTCGGTTTGGCCCCGGCCCGCGCCGATCATCCTCACCGGCCCGGCTCAGTTGGCCCCGGCCCGCGCCGATCATCTTCGCCGGCGCGGCTCAAATCGTCGACAAGCGTCCCACCAGTCCCAATTCGGCCAACTTCGCCCGCGCAGCGGGAAGATGATCGGCGCTCGATCAGCCGGTGATGGCGAACGGCGCCGGCGCACTGGAGAGCGCACCCAGCTCGGCGACCAGCAGATAGTCGCCCGGCGGCACGGCCGCCCGGTCGCCGGCGCACCCCGGCTCGGAGGACGTGCCGGACCACTTGATCGTGTACTTCAGCTCCTGGCCGGGCGCAAGCTCCCGAACCTCTGTTCCCTCGCCCGGGAAGCAATCAGCGGTGGACCACTTCCGGCTGCCGTCGGCGCCGAGCACGGTGAAGGTCTGCAGGGTGCCGGAGACGTCCCGCTTGCAGGCCTCGGTGCCGCTGTTGGTCACCGTCATCCCCAGGGTGGGTTGCCCACCGGAGGGGAAGCTCGGGGCCGTGGTGATGGCGGTGATCACGATGGCACTGTCCGGGCAGAGAAGTTTGCCGTCTACGTCGTAGGACGGTGGGGGCGGCGCGGGGGTCGACTCCGCGGGCGGGACGGTAGCGGGATCCACCGGCGGCGCGGCCGCCGTCGTGTCCACCGGCGGCGCGGCGGCCGGATCGGTCGCCGGCACGGTGGGCGGCGGGGCGGCGGACGAGCCGGCCGGCGGGGCGCTGACTGCGGCGGGGTCCGTCGGCGCGGCTGCAGAATCTGAGACCACGGGTGACTGGGACACCGGGGAACCGCTGGTCGGTGAGGGGCTCGCCGAGGCAGCAGTGGACCGAGTGGCGCCACTGGACGCCGCGAGCACGCCGGTGAGGGTGGGCGCGGCCGGCGCGTTCGCCGATGTGGAGGACACACTCGCCGCCGTGGACGAACCGGACGAGCGATTCGCCAGGAACCACACCAGTCCGATCAGCAGTGCAACGGCGACCACGACGATCGCCACCCGGCGCACCCAGTACACCTTCGAATTCAGCGGGCCCACGGGGTGCATCACGCGTGCGACGGTAGTCTCGGGTCGTTGCCTTTCCCGGGAGCAACGCCGAGGAGTGCAGTGTGACGGCCATCGACGAACTACTAGCCCGCAATCTGGCGAACGCCGAGTACCACCCGGTCGGCATGGGGCCGCTACCAACCCTGAAGATCGCGCTGCTGATGTGTATGGATGCCCGGATCGACGGTCACGGTGCGTTCCGACTCAACCTCGGCGAGGTGCACCTGCTGCGCAACGCCGGCGGCGTGGTGACCGACGACGTCATTCGCTCGCTGTCGATCTCGCAACACGCCCTCGGCACCCGCGAGATCATGATCATCCACCACACCGATTGCGGCCTGGCACGTTTGGAGGAGGACACCTTCCGCGCGCATCTGGCGACGTTCGCCGGTTACCGGCCCACCTGGTCGGTGCAGGCCTTCAAAGATCCACATGATTCGGTCCGGGAGTCGTTGCGCCGCATCAGGGATTCCCGATTCCTGCTGCACCACGATGCGGTCCGCGGATTCATCTTCGACGTGAATACCGGCCTGCTGGAGGAGGTTTTCGTCGACGGCGAGAATCCGACCGGCCAACTGGAGCCGGTCGCGACCCCGGCACCGGATGATGCGGGCGCCGCATCTCCCGCGGCTGCGGAAACCGCCGACTCCGCAGGACCCGGCGGGCATTGAGACCACGACGCCCGGCGGGCGTGGAATTGGTCGGGCCCGGCACGCGGTCTGACGTGCCGTCGGCGTCACCGCTGGACGCCGACCTGCTGATCTCCTTCTTCGACGCCCGCGGCCGGGACCTGCCCTGGCGTGACCCCTCGGCATCACCGTGGGCGGTCATGGTCAGCGAGGTGATGCTCCAGCAAACCCCGGTGGTACGGGTGCTGCCGGTGTACCGGGAGTGGCTGACCCGTTGGCCGACGCCGGCGGACCTGGCTGCCGACACCGCCGGAGCAGCGATCCGGGCCTGGGGCAGGCTCGGCTACCCGCGACGGGCGATGCGCCTGCACGCGGCGGCAACCGCGATCACCGCCGATCATGCAGGGATCGTACCCAGCAGCATCGAGGACCTGATGCGGCTGCCCGGCATCGGTGAGTACACGGCACGCGCAGTGGCGGCCTTCGCCTTCGGCGCGCGCACCCCGGTCATCGACACCAACGTGCGCCGGGTGCTCTGCCGGGTCGTGCGCGGGCGTGACGAGCCGCGAGAACCGGCCACCGCGGCCGACCGGGCCGAAATGGCGGCCCTGCTGCCGGTCGAACCGGCTCGTGCGGCGCGATTCTCGGCCGCGGTGATGGAACTCGGCGCGCTGGTCTGCTCGGCCCGCTCCCCCGCCTGCGAGTCGTGCCCGCTGGCCGATCGGTGCCGGTGGCGGCTCGCCGGCTCGCCACCCGGTGAGGCCAGGCGCGCCGTCCAGGCCTGGCACGGCACAGATCGGCAAGTGCGGGGGCGGATCCTGAGCGCGCTGCGGGACAGCAACCTGCCGCTGCCGGAAATCGCCTTCACGGCAACGGGATCGGACCCGGACCAGGTCGACCGGTGCGTGGCGTCGCTGCTCGCCGACGGCCTGGCCGTCCGGATCGGCCCCGATCACGTGGGGCTGCCTGCCTGAGGGAACCCGGCATCCCCCACCCCCACCATCACTGTCTCGGGCGCTGTCCTGTTGCTGTGTGCAACACGTCAGGGCCGGAATCGTTGATCAACCACCGGCAGACGCAACGGTCAGACCCGGGCCAGCAGAGCCCTGTCCAGCGGGAGCCCCGGCAGCGGGCGCCTCGGCTGGCACTGCCCCGCCGGTCGCGGTACGCCGAAACGACTCTGGCCCGCCCCCAGGTTCGGGGGCGGGCCAGAGTGCCGGGCTACTGCTGCGTCAGCCTGAAGCCGACGTCAGCGGTTGGATCAGACCGCCTCGCCGGCGTCGGTCGCGAGACCGACCGGGACGACCTCGGGAACCGCCGACGGACGGGCTTCGCCGCGGAAGGTGAACTCCTGGTCCTTCCCCTCGCCGGTGACGTCGACCAGGATGATCTGCCCCGGGCGAACCTCGTCGAAGAGGATCTTCTCGGAGAGCTTGTCCTCGATCTCCCGCTGGATGGTCCGACGCAGCGGCCGCGCGCCGAGCACCGGGTCGAACCCGCGCTCGCCGAGCAGCGTCTTCGCGGCCTCGGTGACCTCCATGGTCATGTCCTTGTTCTTCAGCGCGCCTTCGACACGCTTGAGCATCAGGTCGACCATCTGGTGGATCTCGACGGTGGTGAGCTGGTGGAAGACCACCACGTCATCGATCCGGTTGAGGAACTCAGGCCGGAAGTGCCGCTTGAGCTCGTCGTTGACCTTCTGCTTCATCCGGTCGTAGTTCGACTCCGAGTCGGTGCCCTGGGCAAAGCCCATGCCGACCGCCTTGGAGATGTCCTGGGTGCCGAGGTTGGACGTGAACACGATGACCGTGTTCTTGAAGTCCACCGTGCGACCCTGACCGTCGGTGAGCCGGCCATCTTCCAGCACCTGCAGCAGTGTGTTGTAGATGTCCTGGTGCGCCTTCTCGATCTCGTCGAACAGCACCACGGAGAACGGCTTGCGGCGCACCTTCTCGGTGAGCTGCCCACCCTCTTCGTAGCCGACGTACCCGGGAGGGGCACCGAACAGCCGCGAGGCGGTGTACCGGTCGTGGAACTCGCCCATGTCGATCTGGATGAGCGCGTCCTCGTCACCGAACAGGAACTCGGCGAGCGCCTTCGTCAGCTCGGTCTTCCCGACGCCCGAGGGACCGGCGAAGATGAACGACCCGGACGGCCGCTTCGGATCCTTCAGACCGGCCCTGGTCCGCCGGATCGCCTGCGATACCGCCTTGACCGCCTGGTTCTGGCCGATGATCCGCTTGTGCAGCTCATCTTCCATCTTCAGCAGCCGGGTGGTTTCCTCTTCGGTCAGCTTGAAGACCGGGATACCCGTCCAGTTCGCCAGCACCTCGGCGATCTGCTCGTCATCGACCTCGCTGATGACGTCCAGGTCGCCGTCTTTCCAGGCCTTCTCGCGCTCGGACTTGCGGGCCAGCAGCTGCTTCTCCGAATCACGGAGGGCGGCGGCCTTCTCGAAGTCCTGCGAGTCGATGGCCGATTCCTTGTCCCGACGGACACCGGCGAGTTTCTCGTCGAAGTCCCGCAGGTCCGGCGGCGCCGTCATCCGGCGGATGCGCATCCGGGCACCGGCCTCGTCGATCAGGTCGATCGCCTTGTCCGGCAGGAAACGGTCGCTGATGTACCGGTCGGCGAGGGTCGCCGCTGAGACCAGTGCGTCGTCGGTGATGGTGATCCGGTGATGCGCCTCGTACCGGTCGCGCAGCCCCTTGAGGATCTCGATGGTGTGCGCCACCGTCGGCTCACCGACCTGGATCGGCTGGAAACGGCGCTCGAGCGCGGCGTCCTTCTCCACGTACTTGCGGTACTCGTCCAGCGTCGTGGCACCGATGGTCTGCAGCTCGCCACGGGCCAGCATCGGCTTGAGGATGGACGCGGCGTCGATCGCGCCCTCGGCGGCACCGGCACCCACCAGGGTGTGGATCTCGTCGATGAACATGATGATGTCGCCGCGGGTGCGGATCTCCTTGAGCACCTTCTTCAGCCGCTCTTCGAAGTCACCGCGGTACCGGGACCCGGCGACGAGGCTGCCGAGGTCGAGGGTATAGAGGTGCTTGTCCTTCAGGGTCTGCGGGACATCGCCGCGGATGATCGCCTGGGCCAGGCCCTCGACGACCGCGGTCTTGCCGACGCCGGGCTCGCCGATCAGCACCGGGTTGTTCTTGGTACGGCGGGAGAGCACCTGCATCACCCGCTCGATCTCCTTCTCCCGGCCGATGACCGGGTCCAGCTTGCCCTCGCGGGCCGACTGGGTGAGGTTGCGCCCGAACTGGTCGAGCACCAGCGAGGTCGACGGGGTGCCCTCGGAGCGGCCACCTTCAGCGGCGGCGGTCTCCTTGCCCTGGTAGCCGGACAGCAGCTGCAGGACCTGCTGGCGCACCCGGTTGAGGTCGGCGCCGAGCTTGACGAGCACCTGAGCAGCAACGCCTTCGCCCTCGCGGATGAGGCCGAGCAGGATGTGCTCGGTCCCGATGTAGTTGTGGCCGAGCTGCAGCGCCTCGCGCAGGCTCAGCTCCAGCACCTTCTTCGCCCGGGGGGTGAAGGGGATGTGCCCGGACGGGGACTGCTGTCCCTGACCGATGATCTCCTCGACCTGGGCGCGGACACCCTCCAGCGCGATGCCAAGGGATTCCAGCGCCTTGGCCGCGACACCCTCGCCCTCATGAATGAGGCCGAGCAGGATGTGCTCCGTGCCGATGTAATTGTGGTTGAGCATCCTGGCCTCTTCTTGCGCCAGGACAACCACACGTCGCGCTCTGTCGGTAAACCGTTCGAACATGTGCACTCCTTACTGACGTGCGCGGCTATGCGGTCGACTGCTACCACTCGTCCCGCTGCCGACAGACCGGAGACTGCGACATCCGTCCGACAGTGGTTCACCAACTGTAGTCGGAGGAGCAGTCTTACCGGTGCGCGTCACGGACCGATGACGACACTGCGCACCGTGCCGTCACTGCTTTCCAACGCTGCCCCAGCAACTCTCGTTCCGCCATATCGGGGGCTACGCCGTGGGCGAACAGCGTGCACCACACCCCTGAAACGCCATCGACCCCGGACCGCAGGGCGGACCGGGGTCGAACGAGCAGGTCGTCCATCACCCCTGGGGTCCAGGAGTCCACGCAACAATGACGTCAGGTCAGCGATGGTGGTGCCGACGGTGGAGCGCCAGCGTCAGTGCGCAGCTTCAAAGGCGGCCAGCACGGTTGCCGAGAGCCGGCCACGTTCGGAGACCTCGAAGCCGTTGCTCCGGGCCCACTCGCGGATCGCGGCAGTCTGCTCGCGGTCCGGTGCCGTGCGGGCGCCCCGCGGGGTCTTCGCCGCCTTGGGTGCGGTCGCCTTCGGGCGCCCCGGCCCACGGCGCGAACCGTCGACCCGACGGGCACTGGCGACATAACCGGCGAGCGCGTCACGCAATTTCTCGGCGTTGCTGTCGCTCAGATCGATCTCGTAGGACGCACCGTCGAGAGCGAAAGACACTGATTCCGCAGCCTCGGATCCGTCGAGATCGTCCACCAGTGTGACGAGAGTCATGGTTGCCATGCGGGGTTCCTCCTAGAAAGCCTTCGTTATCGCTGAAAGACCCAGAGTAGGGCTGATGAAGTGACGTTTCCACCATATCCCGTCATTCCCACCGGACGAGTCTCGAAGATCATGTGCGAACGGTCCGGCGACCAATCACCCGTGACCGATCGAACACCGAACCGTCCTACCGACTGACCGAAACTCGCCCCGAGAATCTTTCGAGTCTTCGGGCTGTTGATTTCGGTGACCGTGGGCCACTTGCTATCCGCCCGGTCAATCTCCGGGCCGGACGAACGGAAACAGAATGGTCTCGCGGATCCCCAGACCGGTCAGCGCCATGATCAGCCGGTCGATACCCATGCCGAAACCTCCGGACGGCGGCATTCCGTACTCCATTGCCCGCAGGAACTCCTCGTCCAACACCATCGCCTCGTCGTCGCCAAGTCCGGCGAAACGTGCCTGATCGATGAATCGTGCCCGCTGCACAACGGGATCGACGAGCTCGGAGTATCCGGTCGCCGTTTCAATCCCCCGGATGTAGAGGTCCCATTTCTCCGTCAAACCGGGCACCTCGCGGTGATCACGCGTCAACGGCGAGGTCTCCACCGGAAAGTCCCGGACGAAGGTCGGCGCCACCAAAGTGCCGACCACCAACTCTTCGAACAATTCCTCGGCCAACTTGCCCGGCCCGTAGTGCGGTGCCACCGGAACATCGAGCCGCTTCGCGAGCGCCACCAGGTCGGCCATTGGCGTGGTGACCGTGATCTCCTCGCCGGCCGCCTCGGACAGCGCCCCGTACAACGAGATCGACCGCCAGTCACCGCCGAGATCGAACTCGGTCCCGTCCGCATGCACTGCCGTCGTGGAACCGAAAACCGCGGTGGCCGACTGCTGGATCAGACTCCGGGTCAGCTCGGCCACCCCGTTGTAGTCGCTGTAGGCCTGATAGGCCTCCAACATGGCGAACTCCGGCGAATGGGAGGAATCGACACCCTCGTTACGGAAGTTCCGGTTGATCTCGAAGACCCGGTCGATTCCGCCGACAACCAGCCGCTTCAGATACAGTTCCGGCGCGATCCGCAGGTACAGGTCCATGTCCATGGCATTCATATGGGTCACGAACGGCCGCGCTGCTGCGCCGCCGTGCAGCACCTGCAGCATGGGGGTTTCGACCTCCAGAAAACCCCGGTCGTGCAATGTCGCTCGCAGCGACCGATTGACCACGCCTCGCACTTCGACGTTGCGGCGCGCCTGCGGGCGCACAATCAAATCCACATAACGCTGCCGGACCCGGCTCTCCTCGTTCAGCGGTTTGTGCGCCACCGGCAATGGTCGCAGCGCCTTTGCGGTGATCGACCAGGAATCGGCCAGCACGGACAGCTCGCCGCGGCGCGAGGTGATGACCGTCCCATGGACGAACAGGTGGTCTCCGAGGTCCACGTCCGCCTTGAATGCCGCCAGTGATTCCGCGCCCACACTCGCCAGCGAGACCATGACCTGCAATTCGGTGCCGGTGTCTCCGGCGCCACCTTCGCGGAGGGTGGCGAAACAGAGTTTTCCCGAGTTTCGCTGAAACAACACCCGGCCGGTGATACCGACGGTAACGCCGGTATCACTATCCGGCGGCAGGTCCGGAAATTGCGCTCGCAGGGCAGCCAGCGATGTCGTTCGCTCCACTCCGACCGGATAGGGCTCGATTCCGCCGTCGAGAAGCCGTTGGCGCTTCTCGCGACGAATTCGCTGCTGCTCGGGAAGGTCGTCGCGCTCGCTCGGGACTGGATCCGTCGGTGATGTCACGGCACTGAAGCCTACTTGGCCGGCCGGGCGGTGTTGATCACCGACGAATTGGCCGCGTGATGCCCAGCCGCGGGTCAGAATGGCGTCGTGAGCACGACGACACAGCCGGAGTCGCCGCCCCCACCCGGCGTCTGGTCGGGCGCGGATCGCGACGCCGCACCCACGGTCCTGCCGCGGGAGATCTGGTGGCCGACCCAGGCAGAGCACGCCGCGCGGGTCGACGAGCTGACCGGCGGCCATCGCACCCGGGCCCGGGCCGGCGTTGCCCACCCGGTGGAGGACTTCCTGTTCAGTTACTACTCACTGCGACCGGCGCAGCTGCGTCGATGGCATCCGGGCCCGGGTGTCGCACTGGCGGACGCGCCGGAACGTGCGGAGTGGAAGTTCCACCGGGTGCTGCAGGCACCCGACACCGTCGTGCTCGACCTGCCCGGCTTCGCCGCGGCCCGACGTTCGCAGCTCGCATTCACCCGGCGACTGCTCGCCGCGACGGCGGCCCGCCCCGGACAGTTCGGCTGTTTCGGCCTGCACGAATGGGCGATGGTCTACCGGCAGGGGCCGCAGCGGCGCCACCAGCAGTGGCCGCTCCGGCTGGGTCAGGACGACACCGACCAGGTGGTGCGCGATCATCCGGTGAAGTGCACGCACTTCGACGCCTTCCGGTTCTTCACGCCGCCGGCTCGGCCGCTCAATGCTCAACAGCTGGACCGTGACTCGCAGCTCGGGACGGAGCAGCCCGGTTGCCTGCACGCGGCGATGGACGTCTACAAATGGGCGTACAAACTGATCCCGGCGGTACCCAGCGCCCTCCTGCTGGACACCTTCCTGTTCGCCGGGCGGGTTCGCGAACTGGACATGCGGGCCTCCCCGTACGACCTCACCGACCTGGGGTATTCACCGGTTCGGATCGAGACGGCGGAAGGTAAGGCCGAGTACGTGACGGCGCAGCGTGGGATCGCCGCATCCGCGGCGGCGTTGCGCAGCAGGCTGCTGAGCCTGGTCACCGGGATCGAGCAGGCAGCCGCCGAGTCGATCAGCGATCCACACCCGGGGCCCGGCAGCAATCCTCCAGGTACAGCGCGCCACCGGTCATGACGATTGCCCCGACCAGGCCGATGATGCCGGCGATGCCGTCCGCACGCGCCGCCGCCAGGTCGGTCCAGGACGGGACCACGTAGACCAGCAGGCCGACCCACAGGCCGGCGACGGCCACGCCGGCCAACGACGTCGCCTTCGCGGCCATCACGGCGCGAGCGGCGGTCAACGGCGGTACCGGCCTGCGGGTGGGGCCGGCAGCGTTCGCCCGCTCCTTCGGTCGGATCCGGTTGCGGAGCCCGTACCCGAAGACCGCCTCGCCGATACCGACCGCGGCGGCGGCCAGCCCGGCAAGCCTGGGCAGCGGCGGCATCCGCTGGTAGCTCAGGCGCACGACCAGGTAGGCCAGCACCGCGGCCACCACCCCAACGACCAGCAGGTCGCGGGGACGGGTGAATCCCATCCGGGCGTCATCGGACACGACTGACCTCATTCGGTGACCCGGGAGAACGGACCGCCGGGTCAGTGCACATGACCGACCCGGGTGATGGCGGTGGTGTCCATTCCAGCGAGCAGATCGGCGATCGGGCCGGCACCGGGGAGTTCCGCGGCCGGGTCCACCTCGGCCCAGGGCACCAGCACGAACGCCCGCTCCGCTGCCCGGGGGTGTGGCAGCGTGAGGTCGGGGTCGTCGCTGATGATCACCTGTCCGCGAACCCGCACAGTGATGACATCCGCATCGAGAGTCCTTGGCCCCCAATGCTGCAGCCGTTGTCGGTCGGCGGCCCGCTCCAGCTCGTGGCACCGGCCGAGCCACCCGCGGGCGTCCACACCCGCAGCCTCGGCCAGCACGACGATGTTGTAGAAGTCGTCCTGCTCGACCCCACCCCAGGGCGGGGTGCGATAGATCGACGAGACCGCCCGGACCGGCGGGCCCAGCTGTCGGACCGCCTGTTGCAGGTGCCCGGTCCGGTCCCCGATGTTCGAGCCCAGCGACAACACGACGCTGCTCACGGCCGGCCGCCCGGCTGTGCACCGGACCGGTCGGCGGTGCGGATCGACCGCCGGATGGTGACGCTGACATCGGCGAAGGTGAGCGGAATCGGCGCGGACGGTTTGTGGATGGTGACCTCGGCCGCGTACACCGGGTAGGTACGCATCACGGCATCGGCGATCTCACCGGCCACCGCCTCGATCAGATCCCGGGGCGGGCCCGCGATGACTCCGGCCGCCAGTTCGGCCAGGTCGCCGTAGTGAACCGTCGTGCGCAGGTCGTCCGTCGTCGCCGCTTCGGTCAGGTCCAGCCACAGTGTGATGTCGACCAGAAACGTCTGCCCATCCCGCTTCTCGTGGTCGAACACACCGTGGTGGCCGAACACCGCCAGGCCGGTCAGGGTGATCCGGTCAGCCATGGCGCACACCCGATGAGGTCAGGCCCAGCGACCGGACGGGTGGCCGGCCGGTGGCCGCCGCGACCACCCGGACGGCATCGAGCGACGCGGACGCCTCGTGCACGCGAACGCCCCAGGCGCCCGCGGCGGCCACCAGGGCGGAGATGGCGGTGGTGGCCGCCTCCCGGCCGTCGGGTGGCCGAAGCCCGGACGCGTCGGCCAACAGTGCTCCCAGGAACCGCTTGCGGGACGCACCGATCAGTACCGGGAACCCCCACCCGGCCCCGGTGGCCCCGGTGATCTCCGGCAGCGCCCGGAGCAGGGCCCAGTTGTGGTCCGCGGTCTTGGCGAATCCGAGCCCCGGATCGAGCACGATGGCCGACTCGGCGACCCCGGCGGCGACGGCGGCCTCAACCCGGTCCAGCAACTCGGCACGGACGTCGGCGACCACATCGCCGTAGGTGGCCAGCGTGTCCATGTCGGCGCTGTGCCCCCGCCAGTGCATGAGAACCCAGGGAACCCCGGCACCGGCCACCACGGCTGCCATCTCGGGATCGGCAAGCCCGCCGGAGACGTCGTTCACGATCCGGGCACCGGCGAGCACGGCCTGGTCGGCCACCGCCGCCCTGGTGGTGTCGACACTGCACACCAGCCCGGCAGCGCTCAGTTCGGCGATGACGGGCACGACCCGGTCGGCCTCGGTGTCCGCGGGCACCCGATGGGCGCCCGGCCTGGTCGACTCCCCACCCACGTCGATGATGTCGGCGCCCATGGCGGCGAGTTCCAGCCCTCTGGCGATGGCGGCGGACGGATCGAGGTAGCGCCCGCCGTCGGAAAAGGAATCCGCGGTGACGTTCAGCACGCCCATCACAACGGTGCGGTCGTGCGGCGGCAGGCCCGTGACTGGGAGACCGCTGGCGGCGGGATCGGCCGGAGAATCGTCAGCGGCGGGAATCGCGGTGCCTGCCGGTGCTGGCTCACCCATCGGTCACCGACCCGTGATCAGGCTCATCGCCTCGGCACGGGTCCGGTCCTGCGATTGGAAGATGCCCCGCACAGCGGAGGTGGTGGTGACCGCACCCGGCTTGCGAATGCCGCGCATGGCCATGCACAGGTGCTCGGCCTCGATCACCACGATGGCCCCGGCCGGTTGTAGACGAAGAACCAGTGCATCGGCGATCTGGGTGGTCAGCCGTTCCTGCACCTGCGGCCGCTTGGCGTAGCCGTCGACCAGCCGGGCCAGCTTGGACAGGCCGGTGACCCGGCCGTCCTTGCCGGGGATGTAGCCGACGTGCGCCTTGCCGAAGAATGGCACCAGGTGATGCTCGCAGGTGGAATACATGTCGATGTCCCGCATCAGGATCATCTCGTTGTGCTGTTCGTCGAAGGAGGTATTCAGCACCGTCGACGGGTCGATGTGCAGCCCGGCAAACTGTTCCGCGAAAGCGCGAGCCACCCGGTCGGGGGTGCCACGCAAGCCGTCCCGGTCGGGATCCTCCCCTACCGCGATCAGCAGTTCCCGGACTGCCGCCTCGGCCCGCGGGCCGTCGAAGACGGCGTGCGGGGAGACCGCACCATTGGTTGAACCCGCCGTCAGCGGGCCTGTCACCGGCGGTCCCGCGGCGGGGCCCATGGGTCGGTCGGCGTGTCGCCCTGATCGGCCGACGGGTACTGCCCGTCGCGCGGACCTGCCGGCGGGTATGTGCTCTGCGCGCGGGTGTCGCCACCCTTCGTCAGATCCGGTCGTCCCTGCCCGGGCCCGTTGACGGACGGGCCAGTCGCGTACGGACCGGTGGAGTAAGGACCGGTCGAGGAGGGACCGGCAGGGTTCGGCCCGGTGGAGTAGGGACCGGGAGGTCCCGAGCTCGGGTGGCCGTTGCCGTTGTTGCCCGTGCCGCTGTCTTTGCCATGCTGGCCATGACCCTGCTGACCGTGTCCGTTGGTGCCCGAGCCGTTGCTGCCCCGGTGGCCGTTGCTCTGATCCGGCGCCGGCTGCTGCCAGCCCGGCATCGGCGCGAGCGGCCCCGGCAGCACCCCGCCGGTCCAATTCGGTGGCAGCGCGGCGGGTCCCTGAGCCGATGACGGCGACTGGGTTTGCCCATTCGCACCGTTCTGCGGGAATCCCGGACCGGTGTTGTAGCCGCTCTGCCCGGGGTATCCCGAGACCGGCACCCACGGGCACCGGCTCCGATGTACGTGGAAGGGGTTCTGGCTCCGGCGGTGGCCACGGCTCGCCGCGTTCGATGGCGAGCTCGCCCGGAGTCTTGATCGGCGGACGATCCGACGGCAACCGCGAGCCGAACTGGTCGAAAGTGGTGATCCGGGGCCGCTTCTCCACCTCGGCGAAGATCACCTCGAGGTCGCGCCGCTCCAGCGTCTCCTTCTCCAACAGCGCTGACGCCAGCGAGTCGAGAATGTCCCGGTAGGTGTTCAGCACCGCCCAGGCCTCGGTGTGCGCAGCCTCGATGAGGGCGCGCACCTCGCCGTCGATCTCGCTGCCGACCTCGATGGAGTACTCCGGACCGCTGCCATAGGTGCGGCCGAGGAACGGTTCGTCGTCCCCGTGCCCGTACTTGACGGCGCCCAGCTTGGCCGACATACCGTACTCGGTCACCATCGCGCGGGCGATCTTCGTGGCCTGCGCGATGTCGGAGGACGCACCGGTGGTCGGTTCGGCGAACACCAGCTCCTCCGCCGCCCGGCCACCCATGGCCATCACCAGCCGGGCGATCATCTCCGAACGGGTCATCAAGGACTTGTCGTCCTCGGGAACCACCAGGGCATGGCCACCCGTACGCCCGCGGGGCAGGATCGTCACCTTGTACACCGGCTCGAGGCCCGGCATCGCCCAGGCCGCCAGTGCGTGACCACCCTCGTGGTAGGCGGTGATCTTCTTCTCCTTCTCGGAGATCACCTTGCCCCGACGGGCGGGCCCACCGACGACCCGGTCAACGGACTCCTCCAGCGCGGCATTGGTGATGACGGTGCCGTATTCCCGCGCGGTCAGCAGTGCCGCCTCGTTGATCACGTTCGCCAGGTCGGCACCCGACATCCCGACGGTCCGCTTGGCCAGCGGCAGGAAGTCGACGTCCGGCGCGAACGGCTTGCCCTTGGAATGCACCGCCAGGATCGCCTGCCGGCCCTTGAGGTCGGGCTGGCCGACCGGAATCTGCCGGTCGAAACGGCCGGGCCGCAGCAGCGCCGGGTCCAGGATGTCGGGGCGGTTGGTCGCGGCGATCAGGATGATCCCACCCTTGGCCTCGAAACCGTCCATCTCGACGAGCAACTGGTTGAGCGTCTGCTCGCGCTCGTCGTGGCCACCGCCCATGCCGGCGCCGCGATGCCGACCGACGGCATCGATCTCGTCGACGAAGATGATGGCCGGCGAGTTCGCCTTGGCCTGCTCGAACAGGTCCCGCACCCGGGAGGCGCCCACACCGACGAACATTTCGACGAAGTCCGACCCGGAGATCGAGTAGAACGGCACACCGGCCTCGCCGGCAACCGCGCGGGCCAGTAGCGTCTTGCCGGTGCCGGGCGGGCCGTACAGCAGCACGCCCTTGGGGATCTTCGCGCCGAGCGCCTGGTACCGGGTCGGGTTCGACAGGAAGTCCCGGATCTCGTCGAGCTCCTGGACCGCCTCGTCCGCTCCGGCAACGTCGGAGAACTTGGTGACCGGCATGTCCTTGGTCAGCAGCTTCGCCTTGGACTTGCCGAAGGACAGCACCTTGTTGCCGCCGCCCTGGGCGTTGTTCATCATCCACAGCAGGAACAGGATGATCAGGCCGACCGGGATCAGGTAGATCAGCAGCGAGAACAGGGTGGATTCGCTGGTGACGGTGGTGTTGTAACCACCGGAGATGTTGGCGGCCTGGACATCGCCGAAGATTTCCTGCGTGGTGCCGGCCGGGTAATTGGTGTAGATCTGCGTCGCGCCGTCGACCGGGTTCGTCAGGTCCAGCCGCAGACGCTGTTCCTTGTCGTCGATGGTGGCCTGCGTGACGTTTCCGTCGGACAGCTGCGCCAGGGCCACCGAGGTGGGCTGCGCCATGTAGCCACGGGTCTCGTCCGCGAAGTAGGAGTAGACGAGGTACAGCACGAGCACGACCGCTATCCACACCAGCGGTGAGCGGAGAAGGCGCTTCTTATCCATATGGCTTCCGGCCGCCGTGCGGCCTCGACCCTCCCTGACGTTCTCGAGTGTGGTGGCCAGGCAATCCGGACGGACGGTCCCGCGTCATCGACGAGCATCCACGAGTCGATTCCACAAGCGCCGCAAATCCGGGCAGCGCATGGCGCGACCAGTGCGTTCAGACTACCGCGCAGCCCCGACAGCGTTGCCGGTGTTCGCTGCGGGACAAGCCGATACCTCAACGGCGCCGACCCGCGAAGGGTTCCCCACGTTCGGGTGGATGGCCGGTCAGCTCACCCGCGGCGGGGCAGCCGGTGCGCGGCCGGCGGCTCAGCGGTACATGTGTTCGCCGAGCAGCCCGACGAACGGCAGGTCGCGGTAACGCTCGTTGTAGTCCAGGCCGTACCCGACGACGAAGTCGGTGGGGATGTCGAACCCCACATAGCGGACATCGACCTCGACCTTGATCGCCTCCGGTTTGCGCAGCAGTGCTACCACCTCGATGGCGGCCGGACCTCGGGTGGCCAGGTTCTTCAGCAGCCAGGAGAGCGTCAGCCCGGAGTCGATGATGTCCTCGACGATGATCACCCGGCGACCGGTGATGTCCCGATCGAGGTCCTTGAGGATCCGCACCACGCCTGACGAGGAGGTCGCCGACCCGTAGGAGGTGACCGCCATGAATTCCAGCTCGGACGGAATCGGCAGTGCCCTGGCGAAATCCGTGACGAACATGACGGCGCCCTTGAGCACGCAGATCAACAACGGCGGGCTGGGTGCGGTGTGGTCGGCCGCGACCGCCCGGGCCAGCTCGGCGATCTTGGCCTGCAGCGCCTCGGCCGGGATCAGGACCGCGGAGAGCTCGCCGTGGTAGCCGTGGACGTCCCCCGGGTCCCACTCCTGGGTCGTGAGGAAGGCATCGGCGGTGCTCACATGGGTTGTCAACGACCGCGGCACGACCGCGGACCCATCGACCGGGTCCGGTTCGGCCGGCGCCGGCACATCGCTACCAGTCACGACTCTCTCCGGTGGTTCGGACATCAGCGGTTGGACCTCGGTGATGAGCTTGCCATCCGGACCGTGCCGCCGTCTCGCGGGGTGGACCGGCGGCGCCCGAGGTCGCCGGGGGTTCCGCCGGGGCCGTCGGCGATTGGTGCCGAGCGAGGCGGAGCACCTCGCCGGCCCGAATGACGTCGAAACCGCCGGGAACCCGGATCTGCGGCGGGCCGGCGGGGTCTGCGACTGCGGCGGCCATCCGGCTCAGCTGGTCGAAGTCCAGCGCACCGGCGCCGCCTTCGAGCGCCCAGCTCCGCAACACCCGGCCACGGATGGCGGGCGGGTGGGGCAGCAATGCCTTGATCGACAGGGTCCCGTCGGGCAACCGGGCGATGGCGGCCACCCGGGCGGCGATGTCGTCGAGGGCGTCCAGATCCTGCGCCATCAGCAGCGCGGTGCGGGCCAGCGCCGGCCGCGCCCCGCCGCCGAGCACGTCATCGAGCAATGGGAGGACCTCGCGCCGCAACCGCACCCGGGTGAACGCCGGATCGACGTTGTGCGGGTCCTGCCAGGGCGCCAGACCTGCCGCTCGACAGGTGACCTCGGTCACCGACCTGGCCACGGCGAGCAGCGGCCGCCCCCAGGGCGCCCGCCACGGCCGCATGCCGGCGATCGACCGAGGGCCCGAACCCCGGGCCAGGCCCAGCAGGACGGTCTCCGCCTGGTCGTCAAGGGTGTGCGCCAGCAGTACCGCAGCCGGCGGGCCGGTCCCGGACACTGCGGTGGCAAGCTCACCCAACGCCCGATACCGCGCCCGGCGGGCAGCCGCCTCCGGCCCGCCCGGTCCTGTGACGGCGACCGTCAACACATCCACCCGCCGGTATCCCAGCTCCGTCAGGAGGACTGCTGTTGCCTGCGCCCTGGCGGCGGACCCCTCCTGCAGTCCGTGATCGACGGTTGCTCCGACCAGCGGAAACGTCTCCGGGAGCGCTCGCGCGGCCAGCGCCAACGCCAGCGAGTCGGTTCCACCGGAGCAGGCGATGACGAGCGGCGTGCCGGGCGCCAGGTGGTCGCGGACAAAGGATCGGACGGCTTGCCGCACGAGGTCGGGCATCACCGGACCTCGCTCAGCCGTGCACCCGGCGGACCCACGCCTGCGGATCGGCGATCTCCTGCCGGGTCGGCAACGTCTCCGGCGACGTCCACACGGCGTTGAAGGCGTCCATCCCGACCCGATCCACGACCCCGCCGACGAACGCCCCACCCTTGACGTACTGGGCAAGCTTCATGTCCATCCCCAGCACTGCCCGCAGGAGCCGATCCAGCGGCCCCTTGGTCCGCTTCCGACGCTCGGTGAAAGCGGCGCGGATCACGGTGACCGAGGGCACCACCGACGGGCCGACCGCGTCCATCACGTGATCGGCATGCCCCTCGAGCAGCGTCATCATCGCCATCAGCTGATCGAAGACGACCCGCTGCTCCGGCGATTGGATGCCTTCGATCCAGGACGGCCGACCGCCGCCGGCCGGGCGTGCACTCGGCAGGGCGGGCGACCGGCGTCCGTCACCCTTCACTGCCTCCACCGCCCGCCGCAACATCGCCGACGGGTCGGTGTCGGCCTTGTCGGCGAAGTCGGCGACCAGCGAACGGAAGTAATCGCGCAGCCACGGCACCGCCGTGAACTGCAGTCGATGGGTGCTCTCGTGCAGGCAGACCCACAGCCGGAAATCGCTCGGGGTCGCGGCGAGTTCACGCTCGACCTTGACGATGTTCGGGGCCACCAGCAGCAGCCGACCCGGACTGGCCGGGTCACCGCCCACCGGGTCGAATTGACCGAGGACCTTGCCGGACAGGAATCCCAACACGAAGCCGACCTGGGATCCGGCCAGCCCGCGGGTCCACGGGCCGGCGGACTTGCCCCCGGCCGCGCCCAACTTGGCCACCAACGGACCGGCCAGCAGTTCCATCCCCTCGGCGGTGGCCTTGACCCAGCCCGGACGGTCCACCACGTCAGCGTCCTGAACGGGCAGGCCGTGTCCCAGGCCCGTGGTGTCACGGACGATCAGCTCAGCTCTGGTCGAAAACGCTCTGAGGTCCGCGACGACGGCGGCGGCCTCTGCCGCGGTGACGGCAGGACCGGTCGGCGCCAACCGCTGACCGGCGCGCACCGCCGCTGCCCAATCGATCGGAGCCGTGCTCTTCTCTGCGCCCACGACAGCCACGGTAGAGCACCGCGCGACGGGCTCGTGGCGTCCTGCGACGGGCCCGCGAGTCTGGTCCGTCCGTCGCTCGGGCCCGACGGGTCAGGCGCAGCCGCAGCCGCGCAGGCCCGCGGCGAGCGCGTCCAGCGCCGGCCGGGTGGTGACGGGGTCGACACCGTTGGAGACGAACGCGAAGACCAGAATCCGGCCGTCGACGTCCGGGACGTAGCCGGCCAGTGCATAGGTGACCTCGAGGGACCCGGTCTTGGCGCGGACCCAGCCGGCCCCCGACCGTGATCCATCGTCCTGGAACCGGTCGGCGAGGCTGCCGGACACCCCGGCAACGGGCAAACCGGTCAGCAGGTTGCGCACCGCGGGCACCTCGCCCTTCACGGCCAGCGCCACCACCTGCGCCAACACCGCCGGCGGGATCCGGTCCTTGGTCGAAATGCCGGAGCCGTCGAACATCTCGATCCCGATGGAGTCGATACCGAGTTGCTCGAGCGCCTCGATGATGGCGGCCGATGCGCCGGTGAAGCTCGGCGGCGCCCCCCTGGCGATCGCGACCTGCCGGGCCAGCGCCTCGGCGAGCACGTTGTCGGAATTCTCCAGCGCCTGCGCCAGCAGGACCGACATCGGTTGGGAGGACACCTGTCCGATGACGGCGCCGCCTTCCGGCGCGGAGCCGTCGACGAGCGGAAGGTCGGGGTTGCCGATCAACCGGGCCAGGGCCTTGCCGGCGGTGGTGGCCGGATCGCCGGTACGAACGGAGTTCTCGTTGGCCGGGTTCTCCCGGTCACCGTCGACCATCAGCGGCGACATCCTGGTGATGTACCCCTGCGCGCTGCCCGGCGTGCCGCGAATGTCGGCGGTCTGCCAGCCGTCGGCGAGGTCGGGGCCGGTCCAGTACTCGGTGTCCAGCACAATGCGCTTGACGTCGATCCCGCTGGCCCGCACCTGGGCGGCGAGATCGGCCATCAACGGGGCTCCGTCGTACACGGTGCCCACGCCTTCACTGCGCGCGGACAGCGTGACGTCGCCGCCGCCGACCAAAACGATGTCGCCGGCCTGGTCACCCTGGACCACTTTGGTGACAAACCGGCTGGTCGGGTCGACCGAGGTGAGCAGCGCGGCACCGGTCAGCAGCTTCGCCGTCGACGCCGGTATCTGCGGGGAGTTGGCTTCCTTGTTCCACAGCACGGTGCCCGATGTCGGGTCGATGACGATGCCCGTGAACTGGGCGAGCGCCGGGTTCGCCAGTTGGCCGGCCAACTGGGCCTCGATGCCCGCGGTGCTCGGCACCGTCTCCGAGGCGGCCAACGGCACGATCTTCGCCGGCGGCTCGACGACGGGCGGGTCGACGATATCGGCGGTCGGCGCGGTGGACCCGGCGGCGGTGGAGGATCCGTCCTTCGAGGTGAACCACACCACCGCACCGACCGCAACCACCGCGGCGATCACGACTGTCACGACGATGACGATCGCTCGACGCGATCCGGACAACGCTGCCACGAACGACTCCTCTGGCACCAACCCGACTGGACACTCCGGCGGAGCCGGCAGCACTGTGACCGCCGGCACAGCCGCCGGGCCCACGTCACGGTACGTGCGCGAGCCCACCGACCATGTCCAGACTAGAGTCTGCACAGGCCCGCGTCGGGCCACCGTTGCGGGGCTCCCCGGAACGTGCCCGCCGCTCCGGGGATGGTCGGGATGGCTCGACCACGATCCCCGGAACTATGCATCTGCGAAAGGTGACACCTGTGGAGTTCGACGTGACCATCGAGATCCCCAAGGGCAGTCGCAACAAGTACGAGGTGGATCACGTCTCCGGGCGGATCCGGCTCGACCGGACGCTCTTCACCGCCACCCAGTACCCGGCCGACTACGGGTTCATCGACGACACCCTCGGTCAGGACGGCGATCCGCTCGACGCACTGGTGTTGCTGGCCGAGGCGACCTTTCCCGGGTGCCTGGTAAAGGCGCGGGCCATCGGGATGTTCCGGATGACGGACGAGGCCGGACCAGACGACAAGGTGCTGTGCGTCTCGGCCAACGACCCGCGGCAGGCGCACCTGCAGGACATCGGCGACCTGAACATCTTCGAAAAGCTGGAGATCCAGCACTTCTTCGAGGTCTACAAGGACCTCGAACCCGGCAAGAGCGTCGAGGGCGCCAACTGGGTCGGCCGCGATGACGCCGAGATCGAGATCGCCATTTCCTACGATCGCGAACGCAAGCACCTGGCCGCCGAGGCGGCCATCGCCAAGGGC
This sequence comes from uncultured Chloroflexia bacterium, assembly GCA_963720755.1. Taxonomy (GTDB): domain Bacteria; phylum Chloroflexota; class Limnocylindria; order Limnocylindrales; family CSP1-4; genus SPCO01. Next base: position 421,737 of record CAVRGP010000002.1, on the reverse strand, counting down.
GACGGGCACACCCATCGCGAAGGTGACGCGGTCGAGACACCCGGCCCAGGTATGCAGCCGTCACACGGCTGACTCAGCTCGCGGATCAGGTCGTCCGACAGCCCGGCACCGCGACCAGCGGGCCGGGCTTTCCATGCACGCGGATTGCGACAACCCGCGCACCCGACGGGAAACCCGCGACAGTGCGTCCGGTGAATCCGGCTGCTACCAGCGGCCGCCGCGCTGAACTTCGCGCAACCGCGGGCGGACATCGAGCAGATACACCAGGCTGCCGGTCAGGCCGGCCAGCCACAGCAGGCTCTGCGGAGCGAATGCGCCGCCGACGATGGCCAGACCGAGCACGATCGCGCAGGCAACCGTGATGCCCGCCCACGTGCCCTTGGTCTGCTTGTCCGCGGCTGCGAAAGCGTCGGACCGACGGCTGGCCGCGTCGACTGCGGCAAAGACACCGGTGACGGCCCCGCCGATTGCGAGGATCCACGTCACAATTTCGATGATCGGCTCTATCAGTCCCACCAGGTAAGGGTACGTGGTGCAGCCGTGAGGTCCAGCACTCCAGCGCGTCCCGACCCCGCGACTGCGCACCGCGGCGTTGCCCCACCACCCGAGCCGGAGAGCGCACGAACCCGTTGGTGCCGGCCGCCGTCCGCCGCCACGGGTGCTTTCGCAGCGCCTTTCCCGCCGACGAGACCGCGACCACCCTGAACGGGTGGCCGCCCCGCGCTAGCTCTTTGAATCGTCCAGGTCGGTGGTCCGGCGCGTCCGAGGAGTCTTGGTGGCCGATGGTGCCGATGTGCCGGCAGCTCCGGTGCCACCCTCGGGTCGTGGCCGCGCCTTCGGGGCGGCAGGCTTGCCGGCGACCTTGCTCGCCGAGGTTCGGGAGGGCGTCGCGGCTGCGGAGCCGGCCTTGCTCGCCGCCGACCTGGTCGTCGGCACGGTCTTCGGCTTGGTCCCCCCGGTCGCCGACGCCGAAGCCTTCGCCGCGGCCGTCCTGCCGGTCGACGACTTGGGGCTGACCGACTTCGCAGCCTCCGCCTTTGCTGCCTTCGCCGCTCGTGCCGTCCTGGGCGCTGCCGTGGTCACCGGGGCCGAGGCCGGTGTCCTGGCGGTTGTCGCCTTCTTCGGGGATTCCGCCGCCTTGGCCGCCGCGCGGGCGGTGACCGGCGGCGTGGCGCCAGCCGGCGGTGCGGTGGAGGCGGTGGGCGAGGCGGCGGTTCCTGCCACAGCACTCGGCAGAAGGTCCCGGGACGCATCGACGACGGTCCCGGGCCGCAGAGATGCCGACCGCACCCTGGACCAGGCGCGGTCCCCCCGGTCGGCGAGGCTGCCGTAGATCGCTCCGACGAGTTCGGTGTAGGCCTCCATGGTGTCGCGGACGGTCTCCGTCGACAGATCTCCGGAGAAACCGGCGACCTTCGCCGGCAATTCCGCGACCAGCCCCTGGGCCTTTGTCGGGAGCTGAGCGGCAAAGGTCGCAATCGATGCGGCAACGTCCGCCGCGATCTGCTGTGCGCGCTGTGGCAGATCCGATGCCGAAGGGGACGTCCTACCCAGATCTGACGCGACCTGGTGGGCCATGTCGGGCAGTTCGATCACGGCCTTCTGCACCTTGACCGGCAAATCGGCCACGGCCTGTTGCGCCTTACCCACATAGCCGCTCGCTGCTTGCTGGGCCTTCCCTGGCAGGTCCGCGGCGGCCCCCTGGGCCTTGCCGGCGTAATCGACGGCTGCTTCCTGCGCCTTGCTCAGGTACCCGACCGCGGACTCCTGCACCTTGCCGACGTATCCGGTGGCCGCGTGCTGGACCTTGCCGGCATAGTCGGCGGCTGCCTGCTGGGCCTTCACCGGCAGCTCGGTGGTGAACGTTCGCACGTCAGCCCCGTCGCCGCCTGCGGTGAACTGCTCGAGCAGGCTCTCGCGGAGCGCGGCCAACTGCTCGACTGCCAGGTCCCCGGCGCCGATGGCGGCAAGCAGGGGTCGGGGCAGGTCTCCGAAGCGGTCGGCGAGTTGTTCCATGGCGTTGTCGGAGACCGACCGGATATCGGTGACGAGGGACATGACGTTCTCCTTCCGGCATCGGCGCGATGCCTGGTGCTGGTGGGGTCCTGCGGTCGGGGTCATCGTCGGTGGTCGTGGCCGGGTGGGCCGCCGCCGACCGGGCATCGGCCTGTCATCAGGTTGGCGGGGCGATGCTCACCACCGCCCGCGCTCCGTCCGCGGGCGGCCCACTGACCTCCGACGGACCCTCCGCCGCCTGGGCGAGCCGGGCTACGGCGTCTGCCTCCCGGCAGAAGGCGGCGTAGATGTCGATCAGTGCCGACTTGTGCCGTTCGGTGAGCGTGTGGTCGGCACGGATCGCGACGACCACCTCCGGGGCGTCCGCGATCTCCAGGATTCCGGCCTTCGCCAGCAGCGACTCGACCGATATCGAGAGCCCGTGGGCGATCTGGGCGAGGATCTCTGCGCTGGGCCGGCGCAGTCCGCGTTCCACCTGGGAGAGATAGGGATTGGACACCCCGGCCTTTGCTGCCAAGCCTCTGATGGAGATGTGCGCGGCCGTTCGCTGCTCGCGGATGAAATCACCCAGGTCACGGACCGGGGTCAGCACCGGATTCAGGTCCATCGACCCCGGCCGCCCGAGACGGCTGAATTGCCCACCCGCCCAATCTACGCGGGGTGCTTGCAATTGCAAGCGGTGGTGTTAGCGCAGATGGCGGTGCGTGAGCAGGGTCACGGAGGCTCGGGGTCGGCCAAGCGGGCCCACGGGTTGAGTACCGTCCCGGGTCATCACGGTTGCTGCTCCGACCCGGGAGACGGTGGTGGCAGCGCTGTCCCGCAGGGCACCGACTCGGCCTGGGCAGAGTTCAGGCAGCGCCCAGGTGCTCAGCCGGGAGTCTGGGCAGCGTCGTCAGCCCAGGCGATCGCCGGTGCGGCCGGATGGTCGTACGCCACCACCGCCGCCGCCTGTTCATTGGGCCGGTCCTCGGAGAGGTAACGCTGGAAGCCCTCGAGCCACCAGTGCCGATCGGCGGGCAGCGCCCGACCCAGGGTTCCCCGCGACACCTGCAGGTGTACCACCCCATCCATCGGCAGACCGGCCGCCAGCAGGAACGGGCCGTCGAGCAGCAGTACCGAACCAGCGGGCGCGGCTTGCCGCGGTTCGCGGATCGAGCGATCCGTGTCCGGATCGCGCAACCTGGTCAGGTAGTGACCGGAACCGTTGTCTCCCAGCGGGTCCAGCAGCTCACGGAGGAGTGCACCGGTATCAACCCAGCCGGCGAGCAGCATGTCGACGTCGGTGCGGCCGAATTCCAGCCGCAGCGACGCCGGTCGCCACCACCACGACGTCGACGCCCTGATGACCGGTCGGTTCAGATCCGCCAGCGCACCGGCCACTGCGTCCGCGAGCGCGGTGGACCCGATCTCGGTCGCCCCGTCGATGCCCGCCACGGGGTGCGTGCCCGGGAGGGAATCGATCCACCGAGCCAGTTCGCCGGCCAGGCGTGTCGGCGATACGGGGGTGAACTGCACCGGGCCCAGGGTGCCAGCCCTCACGCGGCAGGACTAATCGACAACGCACAGGCAGAACGGGTGGCCCGACGGATCGAGATAGGCCCGGAAGCCGCTGGGCTCTGCGGGCTGGCCGGTCAACCGCGCGCCGATCGCCAGCACCCGCCGCTCGCCCTCGTCGAGGTCGGCCACGTTCACATCCAGATGGAACTGCTGCGGTACCGCCGGGTCCGGCCAGGTCGGCGGGACCAGGTCGGGTGCCAACTGGAAGGCCATACCCACCCCGCCGGCGCCCCGGATGGTCACCCAGTCCTCCTCCTCCCGCTCAATGCGCCAATCGAGCAGCGCGCAGTAGAAATCAGCCAGGCGCCGCGGCTCCGGGGTGTCCAGCACCACCAGATCGAAGGTGGCAATCGGTCCGCTGTCGGGATGTGATGTCATACCCGACATCACAGCACCCGGGTCCGACAGGCGCCGTCGGAGCAGCTCCACGGCGTGGGAACCCCCGGCACTGAGCACCGGAACGCCCCCGTCCTCAGCGCAGGAAAAGCTCCGCCAGCGTGTAGATCGCCAGGCCGGCCAGCGCGCCGACCACCGTGCCGTTGATCCTGATGAACTGCAGATCCCGGCCCACCTGCAGCTCGATCTTGCGGCTGGTGGCCTCGCCGTCCCAGCGGGAGATGGTCTCGTCGATGATCCCGGTGATGCTCCTGGCGTGGTTGCGGGCCAGGTAGCCGGCGGCGTCCGCCGCCCAGCCGTCCACCTTCCTGGCCATCGGCCCGTCCTGCGTCAGGGTGACCCCGAAGGAGACCAGCGCCTTCGTCACCGATTGCCGCAGCGGCGAATTCGGGTCCTCCGCTGCCTGCAGCAGGGCGTCCTTGATCGACGTCCACGCACTGGCCGCGAGCGAGCGAACCTCCGCGTTCGACACGACCTGGTCCTTGATCGCCTCGACCCGCTCGATGGTCGCCGGGTCGTGCTGCAGGTCCTGCGCGAACTCGGCCAGGAACCGGTCCAACGCGCCGCGCAACTGATGGCCGGGATCGTTCTTCACCGCCTCGGCGAAGGCCAGCACCTCCTGGTAGATCCGGTCCGCGACGAATCCGTCCAGGAACCGCGGCGACCACGACGGCGCGCGCTGCGAAACCACCCGGGACACCGCGGTGTAGTTGTCCCGGATCCACTCGTAGCAGCGCTCGACCACGAAATCCACCAGCGGACGGTGGTCGCCGCGCTCGAACACCTCGGCCGCGATCCGACCCAGCGGCGGGCCGATCTTGGTCTCGGCGATCTTGCGGCGCGCCATCGATTCCAGCAGATCGGCGACCTGGTCGTCACTGAGCACGGTGCTGATGCCGCGGACCGCGGTCGCCAACTCGGCGGTCACCCGCTCCGCCGACCCCGGCTTGACCAGGAAGTCGCCGATGCGGCGGGCGACCGAGAAGCCGGCGAGCTTCTCCCGCACCACGGCTTCGGACAGGAAATTGGTGGCGACGAACTCCGACAACGACGACCCGATGGCGTCCTTCCGGTTCGGGATGATCGCGGTGTGCGGGATCGGCAACCCGAGCGGCCGACGGAACAGCGCCGTGACGGCGAACCAGTCGGCCAGCGCGCCGACCATCCCGGCCTCGGCCATCGCCCGGACGTAGCCCAACCACGGATAACGCTCCTCGAGCGAGAACGCGATGACGAAGATCACCGCCATCAGCACCAACGCGCCGGTGGCCACCGCTTTCATCCGGTTCAACCGGCGGCGACGTTCCTGATCGGCGGGGCTCAGCTCGTCCGCGGCGAAGCCCATCGGGGCGGTCACGGCTCGGCGCGGTGGCGGTGCACCGGCCGTTCCACCGATCGACGCCGGCGCCGCCGGCTCTGCGCGGGGGCGTCTGCGTGCGACTCTGATTCGGTGGTACTCATGGCGTCATTGTTCCCCGGCCGGGGCCGGTCCACCCTCCGCCGCCCGATCGCCATCGCGGTCGGCACGGTAGGAATAGCAGATGCCCACGTCAACCGAACCCGCAGCGATACCGGCCACGGCGCGTTCGGCGCGGCTGACCGACCCGCTGGTGCACCGGCTCCGGCCGTACACGACCACCATCTTCGCCGAGATGTCGGCGCTGGCCACGGCCACCGGATCGATCAACCTGGGCCAGGGATTCCCGGACACCGACGGGCCGGCGTCGCTGCTGGCGGCGGCCCGGCAGGCCATCGCCGACGGCGTCAACCAGTACCCGCCCGGGCCGGGCATCCCGGCCCTGCGGCAGGCCATCGCGGAGGCGAGGCTCCGCGACCACGGACAGCATTTCGATCCGGACACCGAGGTGCTGGTCACGGTCGGCGCCACCGAGGCCCTGGCGGCGGCTGTCCTGGCGCTCTGCGAACCGGGCGATGAGGTGCTGATGCTGGAGCCGCACTACGACTCGTACCCGCCGATCGTCGCGATGGCCGGCGGCAGCCATCGATCGGTGCCGTTGCGGCCGGACGCCACCGGCCGGTTCGCCCTGGACCTGGACGAACTCGAGGCAGCCGTCGGGCCGCGGACCCGGCTGCTGATCCTCAACACCCCGCACAACCCGACCGGCACCGTGCTCACCCGGGACGGACCTGACCGGCATCGCCGCGGTCGCGATCCGGCACGACCTGATCGTGCTCACCGACGAGGTCTACGAGTACCTCGTCTATGACGACGCCGAGCACCTGCCGCTGGCGCACCTTCGACGGGATGGCCGAGCGCACCGTCACCATCTCCAGCGCCGGCAAGACGTTCAACGCCACCGGTTGGAAGATCGGCTGGGCCTGCGGGCCGGCACCCGCTGATCGCCGCGGTCCGGGCGGCCAAGCAATTCCTCACCTACGTCGGCGGGGCGCCGTTCCAACCCGCCGTCGCCCAGGCGCTGCTGACCGAGATGGAGTGGGTGCGGGAGCTGCGCAACAGCCTGCAGGACAAGCGGGATCGGCTCTGCGCGGGGCTGACGGCGGCCGGCTTCGGGGTCTACCGGCCGCAGGGCACCTACTTCGTGATGACCGACATCCGGCCGCTCGGGCACGACGACGGGATGACGTTCTGCCTCGACCTGCCCCATCGGGCCGGCGTCGTCGCGGTGCCCGACGAGGTGTTCCACGACGACCCGCGCGACGGCAAACCGTTCGTCCGGTTCGCCTTCTGCAAACGGGACGAGATCATCGACGAGGCCGTCCGACGACTGGCGACGCTGTGATGGGCAGCGACGTGGTGATCAACGACGGGACCATCGAGCAGCGGATCACCGACCTGCTGCGGCGGGCACCGGTGTTCGACGGCCACAACGACCTCGCCTGGGCGCTGCGCAAACAGGTCGCCTACGACTTCGCCGCAGCGCGACATCACCACTCGACAGCCGTTGCTGCACACCGACATCCCGCGGCTGCGGGCCGGTGGCGTCGGCGCCCAGTTCTTCTCGGTCTACGTTCCCGGCACCCTGCCCGGCGGCGCAGCGGTGACCGCGACGCTGGAGCAGATCGACTGTGTGGCAAGGATTGTCGCCGCACACCCGGAGACCTTCCGGGCCGCCCGCACGGCCACCCAGGTGCGGGCCACCATCGCCGACGGCCGGATCGCGGCCCTGCTCGGAGCCGAGGGCGGGCACAGCATCGACAATTCGTTGGGCGTGCTGCGGATGTTGCGCCGGCTCGGCGTTGCCTACATGACGCTCACCCACAACCAGAACGTGCCGTGGGCGGACGCCGCGACCGACGTTCCCGCGGTGGGCGGGCTGTCGGACTTCGGCCGCGAGGTGGTCGCCGAGATGAACCGGATCGGCATGATCGTCGACATCTCACACGTCGCGCCGGCCACGATGGCTGCGGCACTGGACGTCTCACGGGCGCCGGTGATCTTCTCGCATTCGTCGTGCCGGGCGCTGACCGACCACGTACGGGACGCTCCCGATGCGGTGCTGCGACGATTGGCCGACAACGGTGGCGTCATCATGATCACGTTCGTGCCGGACTTCGTCTCCCAGGCTTGCGCCGACCGGGGCGCGGCCGAGGACGCGCGGCGCCGCGAGCTGGGGCTGGACAAGGTGACCATCTACACCGAGCACGCCGGCGAGCACCTCGACCCGGCAGCAGTGGCCGAACTCGCCGCCTGGCAGGCCGAGAACCCCGAACCGACGGCCACTCTCGCACAGGTGGCCGACCACGTGGAACACGCCAGGGAGGTCGCCGGCGTCGCGCACATCGGCCTCGGTGGCGACTACGACGGCACCGAGAGCCTGCCGGTCGGGCTCGAGGACGTCTCCACCTACCCCGCCCTGCTGGCCGAGCTGGCGGGCCGCGGCTGGTCGGACGCCGACCTGGCGGCGCTGACCTGCGGCAACATCCTGCGAGTCCTGCAGGCTGCCGAGGATGTCGCGGACCCAGGCTTCGGCGCCTGAGCAGATTCATCACCCGCACGCCGCCGTCATCACCTTATAGTTGACATCGACTAATTGGTACTGGATAGTTGATGTCAACTAAGCACATTGACAGGGTTTGACGTCGGGAGACACGGTGGCGAAACGGCGCAAGGTGGCGAACCCGTTGGCGTTGGCCGTGCTCGCCTGGCTGGTCACCGGCCCGATGCATCCCTACGAGCTCGGTCGGCGACTGCAGGAAACCGGGATGGACCGCAGCGTCAAGTTCAACCGTGGCTCGCTCTACATGGTGGTGCAGCAGCTGCGCAAGGCCGGTTTCGTCGGCGAACAGGAGACGGTCCGGGACACCCAACGGCCGGAGCGGACGGTCTACGCACTGACCGACAGCGGCCGGGCGGAATTGCACGACTGGATGCGGGAACTCGTCTCCGAGCCACAGCCCGAGTATCAGCAGTTCGGGGTCGCACTGTCGCTACTCGCGGTGTTGTCACCGGCGGAAGCCGTCGAACTGCTGACCACCAGGCTGGCGTCGCTGGCCGCCGACATCGAGCAAACCCGGTCGATCAGGGACGGCGCCGCGGCGAGCGGCGTCGCCTGGTTGTTCCTGATCGAGGACGACTACCGGCTGGCGCGGCTGGAAACGGAGTCGACGTTCGTCACCCATCTCATCGCCGGTCTGCAGGACCCGGAACACGTCAGGCAATGGCAGGAACACACCGCACGATTCGGGAGTGGGACATGAGCAGCGTCAAAACGGCACTGGTGATCGGCGGCGGCATCGGCGGACCTGTCACGGCACTCGCCCTGCAACGAGCAGGGATCGGGGCCACCGTCTTCGAGGCGACCACCGGCGTACCGGACGGGCCGGGCGGCATGTTGAACGTCGCCCCCAACGGGTTGGACGCGCTGCGCATCGTCGGAGCCGACGACGCGGTCCGCGGGATCGGACTGCCGATGACCACCATGATCATGACCGACGGCCGGGGCCGCCGGCTCGGTGAACTGCCGGGACTGGACGGCCTGGAGCCGAGCCGGGCGGTCTGGCGCAGTGATCTGTTCGGGGTGCTCCGCGATCAGGTGCTGGCCGAGGGTATCGAGATCCACAGCAGCACCAGGCTTGTCGGTGTCGACGAATCGCCGTCAGGGGTGACCGCCCGATTCGCCGACGGCAGCACCGCCACCGGTGACGTGCTGATCGGGGCGGACGGCATCCACTCCACGGTACGAAACCTGATCGACCCAGAGGCTCCCGCACCCCGCCATGTGCCGCTGTTGAATTTCGGTGCCACCGCCGCCACCGCGGTTCCTTCTCGAAGCGATGCCATGTACTTCTCCTTCGGGCGGCGCGGCTTTCTCGGGTACTGGTCGCAGCCGGACGGCACGACGGCCTGGTTCAGCAATCTGCCATCGCAGCAACAGATCTCACTCTCCCAGGCCCGGCAGATCCCGGCCACGCAATGGCTCGACCAACTCCGGGTCGCCTACGCCGACGACACCCCGGGGCGGGACCTGCTGGCGCACACCGATCCGGCGAGCTTCGCCGCCTTCGGCTCGACCGAGATCATGCCGACCGCGCGGCGTTGGCACCGCGGCCGGCTGGTGCTGGTGGGCGACGCCGCGCACGCCCCGTCGCCCAGCTCCGGCCAGGGCGCGTCCCTGGCCATCGAGAGCGGGGTCCAACTGGCGCAATGCCTTCGGGATCTGAAGGACCCGGCGACGGCATTCGCTGCTTTCGAGCGGCTCCGCCGGACCCGGGTGGAGAAGGTCGCTGCGCGGGCCGCGAAAACCAACAACAGCAAGGCGATGGGGCCGATGGCCACCCGGATGATGGGCCTGATGATGCCGCTGATGGCCAGGACCCTGATGCGTCCGGAACGACTGGTGGGGGCCGAACAGCGGTATCACATCGACTGGGAGCGACCGGTGACCGCGGCTCTGCCGGCCGGCTGATGGCTGTCACCCTCGGTCAGCGAACAGAGGTCCGCATCACCAGCTCCCCCAGTTCCTCGTCGAGCTCGATCGCAACGGCGACGCTGTCGACCTCGGCCAACGAACCCAGATGGGTTCCGCCGCAGGGGATCTGCTGAGTCCCGCTGGGCAGTGCACAGACCCATTCCCGCAGATCGGTCAGACCCGGCCCGCTGACCCGGACCTCGATCGGCGCGCCGGTCGCGACCCACGAAGCGAGCCTGGAATTCGCATCGGCGATGATGCCGGGCAGAGCGTGGCCCAGCCCGTCGCCATCGAAGCCCTTCTTCCGCAGCGAGCGGCCGATCCGATAGGTGTCGACGGCACGATCAGGCTCGATCCGGGACGAGACGATGGCCAGCTGGTCGAAGTCCGGGTGCCCCAGGCCATCGGCCCGCACCGGCTTTCGCCACCGGTTGGCCAGCGCCGCATTGAGCGCCATCGCCGCCAGATGACAACCGGTGTGCCCGGCCGACAATGCCGACCGGTAAGCCGGATCCACGCTGAGCTGCACCTCGTCGCCCTCGTCGATGACGGCGCCGTCCGGCAGCAGATGCACCACCACAAACGCCCACCCCGGTTCGCCGCGCCGCACCGGAATGTCGTCACCCACGAACAGCGCCGCACCATCGGTCGCGCCGACGATGCATTCCAGCACGGTGATCGGCAGGCCGTCGACGTCGATCGAGCCCTGGTCCGGCCCTTGGTCGGGCCAGCGCGGATCCACCGGGTGGAACGGGGTCTGCCGGGTGAGCACCAGGGTGCGTCCGTCGCGGGGCTCCATGAACTCGACAACGCTGCGGCCGGTCAACCCGCCGGACGGGAACGTGACGGCGGTGTCCTGCTGCGGCAACGGCATGCCGGCCATTGTGCCGTCTCGCCCGCGGACGACCAGCGGTGAGCGACCGCCCGCTCGTAGGACGGAGGCATCCGACCGACGACCCGCCGGACTCGATGTAGACGCCGTGGCACGTTGATCGATCCAGTTGTGACGGCTGTCTTGCCAGCAGGTAACGACACGAGTAGACAGGTGGCACACGAAGGGCGACGCGACCGTTGAGGTGAACCCACCGAGGCGGACCGAACAACCTGGAGTGCGCCGGAGAGCTGGACCGGACGTCCGGCGGCGGATCACCGTCGCTCCCCCGACCGTGACATCGGATGCGGGTCCGGGCTTCGTTCTCAGGCGCGGCGGGCGGACGTCGCGCAGTCGGGACCGCAGGGTTCCATGGCGGCGACGGGACCGGGAGTCATACCGGCGTCCGGTGTGAGCGCATCGAGGCGTTCACCTGGGCCCCCCACCGCACAGCGGGGCCCAGCGCGCTGCGCCGGGCCCCGCTTCCATCTCACCCCGCCAACGGTCAGCGGCCGGTTCCGCGGTCCGCCGACACGCGGCAGGATGCGAGCGCGGCTACGGTGATCGGCGGGTCGCCGCCGCCGCGGCCATGCCGAGGCGACAGTCGCGGCGAAACCGAGTCAGAGGAGCGGGCGATGCTGATCGCGATGGCCAACGACCATGCCGGGTACTCGTTGAAGATGGAGATCCGCCGGCTGTTGGAGAGCGAGGGCCACGAGGTCGTCGACTTCGGCACCCACGACGAGAATGCCTGCGATCTACCCGATTTCGCGTATCCGGCCGCACTGGCGATCGGCCGCGGCGAGGTCGAGCGGGGCATCTTCGTCGACGGCGTCGGCTACGGCAGCGCGATGATCGCGAACAAGGTCAGCGGTGTCTTCGCTGCGGTGTGCCAGGACCCGTTCTGCGCCGGGCTCGCCCGCTCGCACTCCGACACCAACGCACTCTGCCTGGGCGGCAAGATCATCGGCTCGGCGATCGCCCTGGACATCGTCCGGGTCTGGATGAGCACCGACTACCTCGGCGGCCCGGGTGGCGAGGAGAAGTACCGCCGCCGGGTGGGGAAGGTCACGGCGATCGATCGCCGACACCTGACGGCGCTGGGCGACATCTCCGCCGAAACCGCGCAGCCGCTCTCGGAGCCGGTCCAGTCCTGATTCTGAGGCACGATCCGCCGCCCCGGGGCAGCTAGGGCCGGCCGAACCGGTCCAACGCGTTGATCATCAACTCCGTCATGTCGCCGCCTCCGGTGTGCCCGGTTCCGACCAGGTGCAACTCGGCGCCGGGCCAGGCGCGGGCGAGCTCCCACGCTCCGTCCGGTGGGCCGCCGATGTCGAATCGCCCGTGGATCAGGACGCCAGGGACTCCCGCGAGCCGGTGGGCTCCACGCAGCAGCTCGCCGTCATCCAACCAGGCGGCATGCGAGAAGTAGTGCGCACACAACCTGGCGAACGCCATCCGGTAGGCCGGGTCGCGGTACTTCGGGTTCGGCGTCCATCCCTGCTCGAGCGAGACGACGGCGTCCTCCCAGTCACACCAGTCCTGCGCGGCCCGGGCACGCACCGCGGGGTCGGGGTCGACGTTGAGGAGGTGGTGGTAGCGGGCGACGAGGTCGACACCGTCGTCCGGAGCGGCCGGGTCGATGCCGGCGCCGGCCCGGAACCGGGACCACTCCGCGGGGAAGAACCGCCCCGCCTGGTGATAGAGCCAGTGCACATCCGCGGCCCGGGCCAGTGTGACCGACACCAGCACCATCTCCGTCACCCGTTCCGGGTACCGCTGGGCGTAGGCGAGGCCGAGCGTCACACCCCACGATCCGCCCCAGACCAGCCAGCGTTCGATGCGCAGGTGCGCGCGGAGCCGCTCGATGTCTGCGATCAGGTGGTGGGTGGTGTTGGTGGCCAGGTCGGTGCTCGAGTCCGCCGCCGACGGGGTGCTTCGCCCGCAGCCGCGCTGGTCGAACTGGACGAGCAGGTAGGCGTCTGGATCGAAGAAGCGTCGCCGCCGCGGCGAACTGCCGCCGCCCGGGCCGCCGTGCAGGGCAAGCACGGGCTTGCCTGCGGGGTTCCCACTGACCTCCCACCCGATCCGCTGCCCGTCACCGACGTCGAGCAGACCCCGGTCGAAGGGCTCGATGGGCGGGTATCGGTGGGCCACGATGGTCAGCGTAGGGCGCGAAGAGCGCGCCGCCCGTGCGACCGTGGAGGGATGACAGGCAGACGTCGACTCGCCGCCGCCGTGGCTGTGGCCGCGTTGCTCGCCGGCTGCGGGCAGGCCGCCAGCACCCTGACCACCGTGTCGACCACACCGAGCCAGGCCGACCCGATCCTCAGCCGGGCCGCAGCGGCACCGCCCGGCGATGGCGCGCAGTCCGGTGCAGGTGGTCCGGCCACCGACGGCGAGCAGGCCACCGATGGCGGCGTCCTCCCCCTCGACAGCAGCCCCTCACCCGACGCGGACGGCACGTCGATACCCCCACCACCGGCCGACGACCCCGCCGGCCCGGTCGATACGACGGCCGGGTCGGTTCCTGCGCAGGATGGCGAACCCGGGCCGACATCCGACGCGGGTCCGCCCGCCGACGTCGGTGATACCGATCCCGGTGCCGGTGAACCGGCCGGCTACAGCAGCTCGGTCAGCGAGATCGACGGGCCACTGGCCGACCGGATGGCCAGCAGCTGGCGGCCCGGCTGCCCGGTGCCGCTGTCGGATCTGCGGTACCTGACGGTGACCTACCGGGGCTTCGACGGCGCCGACCACAACGGCGAACTGGTGGTCGCCTCCTCGGTGACCGCCGATGTGGCGACCATCTTCGAGGCGCTGTACGCGCGCCGGCTACCCCATCGCGTCGATGCGGTTGGTCGACGACTTCGGCGGCAGCGACGATGCCTCGATGGCAGCTGACAACACGTCCGCGTTCAACTGCCGCCCGGTCACCGGCGGGGGCGGGTTCTCCGAGCATTCCTATGGCACGGCGATCGACCTCAACCCGGTGCAGAACCCCTACGTCAGCGGCGATCTGGTGCTGCCGGAACCGGGCCGCGGCTACCTGGACAGGGCTCCGGGGTCGGGCGTCATCCGGGCGGGTGATCCCACCGTCGCAACGTTCGCCGCGAGCGGCTGGACATGGGGTGGGACCTGGTCCGGACCTGTTGACTACCAGCACTTCTCGGTATCGGGACGCTGATCGATTCGTCAGCGTCGGCGTTTGCTCCTGGCCCAGGACGTCGTCTCGACAACGGCAATCAACCCACCAGCGGCGAGCACCATCCCGGGCACCATCAGCCCCAACTTTCCCCAGCCACCGAGGATGTCGGGGGTCACACCGATCAAAGTCATCGTGATACCCGCGATGAGGGCGAACAAACCGAGGACCCGCGCGATCCAGACCGATCTCGTCGACCGCGATCCTGTCGTGGTGGTGGTGGTGGTGGTGTTGGTCGTGGTCGTGGGCCGGATGACCGCCGGTGGGGTGGGGCGCGGCGGGGACACCACCCTCGGATGGTGCTTTTTCTTGCTCGACGTCACGACCCGGCCCTGGCGGGTGCGCTGCGGACAGAGACGAGTCGGCGTGGGCAGGTCAACACCGCTCCAGTATGTCCGGCGACCGGTCTCGCGACCACCGCTCGGGCCGATCGACTTGTCACGAAAACACCCCCACCGCAGCGTTCCCGAGACGTCTTCGACAGGTCGATTCGAACGCGCCGACGATTCCGCGGCGCGGGACGGTGGTCGCGCCGAGATCTTCCACGACAAGCTGGTGGCGTTGGGTTTCACCGGTTGGGACCGGTCGTCGCGGCGGGCGGTCGCGCCGTCAAACTGCAGTTCAGGCTCGGTAACACGCGGGTCCACCGGCCGTCGGTCGCCGAACCGGAGTTCTGGTTGCTGTACGGCTCCGCAGGGCACGCAACGGCGGCCGCTGCCTGATCACGCGGTCAGGTCAATGCCTCAGCGGGCGAACGAGACTCTTGACACGAACTGGATTCACAGTCGGTGGGGAGTCGACCCGACGACACAGAACAGCCGACCATCAGCAGCATCACCGAACGACAGGGACACTAGGCGGGTGCAGCTACCCGTCATGCCTCCCGTCTCACCCATGCTGGCCAAACCGGTGAGTGCCATCCCGCCGGACCAGCTGTACGAGCCGAAGTGGGATGGCTTCAGGTCCATCATTTTCCGCGATGGCGACGAGGTCGAGATCGGCAGCCGGAACGAAAAACCGATGACCCGCTACTTCCCCGAGGTGGTGGAAGCAGTGCTGGCCAACTTCCCGCCCCGGGCGGTGATCGACGGCGAGATCATCGTGGCGAACTTCGAGGGCAACACCCTCGATTTCGAAGCACTGCAGCAGCGGATCCACCCTGCCGCCAGCCGGGTCAAGATGCTGTCCGCCGCCACCCCGGCCAGTTTTGTCGCGTTCGACCTGCTCGCCATCGGCGACGACGACCTGATGAAAACCCCGCTGATCGAGCGCAGGGCCGCGTTGCAGGAGGCGTTGGCGAACGCACAGCCACCTATTCACATCACCCCCGCCACCCAGGACGTCGTCGAGGCGCAGCGCTGGTTCTCCGAGTTCGAGGGCGCGGGCCTGGATGGGTTGATCGCCAAGAAACTCGATCTGCGCTATCAACCCGACAAGCGGGTGATGAGCAAGATCAAGCACGAACGCACCGCGGACTGCGTCGTCGCCGGCTACCGCATCCACAAGTCCGGACCCGAGACCATCGGATCACTCCTGCTCGGTCTCTACGACGAAAACGGCTCCCTCGCCTCGGTCGGGGTGATCGGCGCCTTCCCAATGGCGACCAGGAAGAAGCTTTACGAGGAGCTACAGCCCTGGGTCACCACCTTCGACGACCATCCCTGGAACTGGGCGGCGCAGGAGCAGGGCGAGCGGACCCCGCAGAAGAACGCGGGCAGCCGGTGGAACGCCGGCAAGGACCTGTCTTTCGTGCCGCTGCGGCCAGAGCGGGTGGTCGAAGTCCGCTACGACTACATGGAGGGCGTCCGGTTCCGGCACACCGCACAGTTCGTCCGCTGGCGCCCCGACCGTGACCCGGAGTCCTGCACCTACGAGCAGCTCGACCGGCCGGTTCGGTTCAACCTCGCCGACGTCCTGAGCAGCGGCTGATGGCGCATCACACGCCGGCCGGCGACGTGCGCTAGCTACACGCCCTTCGGTGCACCCCGCAAGCCAGAGTGCGTGCGGGTTCGGAGAGTTCAGCAACGCGTCGGAGATCAAGAGCAACCGCTCGGGCGGCGGCGCTCCCGCCGCCGCTGGGCGACCCTTCTCAGCTCAGCCGGAACTGTGACGGGGATCGACGGCCTCGCCCAGCGCGCGCCTCGCACCCTTTACTGGCCCCACAGCACCCCCACAGCGACCAATGCGTCAGCACAGCCCGACGGCCCGAGCTCAAGATTGTGGCCCAATTCGGATGCTCTACAGATCTAGACACACGTTCGTATTGATTGATATGATCAGCAGATGTTCAACCCACGGGTGGTGTTCGGCGAGCGGGCCGCGGTGTGGTCCGCCGGCGGGGTTGACTGCGCCGAACCACGACTGCGGGTGCTGCTACCCGGGTCGGGTCCCGGTGTCCGGGAGCGGGCCAGGTCGGCCGAGTACCTCCCCTCGATCCAGGACGACCGGCGTCGTCGCCGCAGTCGCAGCGGGCAGGGCCCGGAATCCCGGCCGTTCACCGCAGTGGTGCGCGAGCCACCCGCCGGTGGGCGGCGGGCATCCCAGCGTGGTCGGCGGGTCGTGTTGCCCGGGGATCCCACCGAGTTGGAGCAGGCCTGGACCGCCCTGACCGGCCATCCCGGGAGCGGACCGGTCGAGACCGAACGGGCGCGACGCCTGGGATTGGCACGCGAGCTCACCGAGGCCTTCGCTGCGGTGTACGACCTGCAGCACTGGCAACAGCGGGTCACCACCCTGCCACCTGGACCAGAACTGGTCGCCGCATTGGCGGACCGGCCCGACGAGTTGGCCCCCAGCCCGGTGAGCGACACGGGCACCGAGACGGCGCCGTCGCGGTGGGCGAACGCGGTGCTCGACTCGATCACCGCGCGCGCCCGGGTGTTGTCCTGGCTGCAGGCCGAGCAGTACACCGACCTCGCGCTGCTGTCCCGGAACTACCCGGGACTGGCCGAGATGCTGCCCACCGAAATCGGTTTCGCGTTGCGGACCAGCGACGCGACCGCAGGCGCGGCGATCAGCACCGCCCGCGCACTCGCGATCCGGTTACCCGCCACCCTGGAAGCGCTGCGCGCCGGGGTGATCGACGCCGACCACGCCATCGGACTGGCCCGGGCCACCGGCACCACCACCGCGGAGGTCGCCGCCCGGGTGGAAGCCGACCTGCTACCGCTCGCGACCGCACCCGGGTCCACCCTCACCGGGGAGCAACTCCGCCGTCGCGCCGCCCGCCGGGTCATCACCCACGATCCCGACGGCGCCCGGGACCGGCACCGCGCCGCCGCCGCGGACCGGCATATGTCCCGCTGGTCCGAGGACGACGGGATGGCCGGGCTCCGGGTACTGGCACCCGCGCAGAACATCGCCGTGATCTGGGAGGCCTTGACCGGGTTGGCCGACGCCGGGAAGTTCACCGGCGACACCCGCACCCTGGGCAACCGCCGGGTCGACGCCCTCACCAGCCTGTGCCAGGACATCCTCACCGGTGACGTGCTGTTCACCGGGCAGTCCGCCACCCACCCCGCACCCGACTGCCGCACACCGACGGCGCCACCAGCACCATCACCGTCGGACTCACCTGCCACTAAGAACACCGACGCCGCCGACAGCAGCGAACCGAGCGAGGCGGCGCACAAGGCCGCTGACCCGAACCGGGCGGCTGACTGGACCGCTCCTGCCGGGGTGGTTGACCCGATCGCCAGTGCCGACCTGGCGGACCCAGTCGACGCGGGCGGCCCCGCCAACGCGGCGGACCAGACCGCCGAGGGCGGTCAGAGCCTGTTAGCCGATGCGGCCAACTGCGCAACCCCGCGGCCCGCCCCGTCTGAGATCGCCACCCTTCCGAACAAAACACCCTGCACAGCAACAGCTCCGGGCACACCCGGTGCCGGCGGCGTCAAACCCGACGACAAGGGTGTGGCGCGACTACCCGCGGCCCGTCCACTCCCCCTCCCGCTGCGGCACGGCCGCCGCCCGCACATCCAAGTCGTCGTCCCCTACACCGTGTTCCTCGGCGCCAACGACCCCTGCGAACTCATCGGCCACGGCGCGATCACCGCCGACCAGGCCCGAATGATCGCCGCCGACGGCGAACTCCGCCGCATCCTCACCGACCCCGTGTCCGGGACCGTGCTGGACTACAGCCGCACCCGCTACCAACCACCCGCGTCACTCAAACAATTCATCATCGCCAGAGACGGCACCTGCAACGCCCCCGGCTGCACCCAACCCGCCGACCGCGGCCAGCTCGACCACATCGACAACTACCGACCCGGCCAACCCACCGGCGGAACCACCAGCCACGACAATCTCGGCGCCCCTTGTCACCACCATCACCGCGCGAAGGACGGCGGCGGCTTCACCGCCACCCGAACCCCCGACGGCGCCACCACCTGGACCACCCCGTTGGGCCGCCACTACACCCGGCCACCCCACCGAGCCTGGGACCCCGACGACCACACCAGCTCGTCTGATGGACAGTCAGGAATTGCAGAGTCGCCGGTGGATCGTCTGCGCTCCGAGGACACTCACCCCGACGCCAACACCGGGCGAGACGACCCACCACCGTTCTGACCCATGTCGCTCAGCGCGGACGGCGGTTCGAACCAAGTTCAGGCCCCGCGCGGCGTGCCCAGGTATGCACCAGCAGCTCGTCACACCCCATGGCCGCCCAAACCCGACGCACCCGCACGACCCTGCAGGGTGGAACCCGCGATGCCTCGGCAGCACCCGCCGACGACGAAGGCGAGGCCGCGGCGAACGCGGTCCCGGTGACGACAACTGGTCCGGTGACGAGTCCGGCCGACCTTGAGGTTCATCGTCGCTGACCTCGACCGGTCCGGCCGAAAGATCGGTCACGTACCAGAGCAGCGCCTCGCTGAAGTGCACGACAGCGACCGACACCGTCCATTCCATCTCCGGGATCGACGCCGTCCAGTCTCGGTCGGTGAGTGGCCGTCAGCAATGCCTCACTCGAACACGCGGCCAGGGCGAGGTTCGATCCGTCCATCGGGCATTGTCGTCCACCCGCTCCGCCAGCCTGCATTGAGTACGACAACCCCCGTTTTCACAGCCCCGACACGGGCAGGTTGGCCATACTTGTCCGAGGTCGGCGCCGGGTGGGGACCGCCGCGAATGTGCTGGTCGCATCGCGGGCGCAGGAGGGGGCGGCATGGCCGAGCAGGGCGAGCAGGTCGGCCAGCACCCGAAGATCATCGCCGCGGCCGGCCGGCAGGGCCGGCGGATCCACCAGAGCACCGGCTTCGACGTGATCGTCGGGGTCGGCCTGGTCACCTACGGCATCGTGCACCTGCTGATCGCCTGGATCGCGGTGCGGATCGCCTGGACCGGGCGGGGCAACGATTCGCAGGACGCCGCGCTGGCGGCGCTCGCGCAGACACCGGTCGGCGAGGGACTGCTGTGGGTGACCGCATTCGGCCTCGCGGCGCTCACCCTCTGGCAGGTGTTCGAGACCATCTGGCGCCGGGTGCCTGACGAGGCCAGGTTCAGCAAGGTGTTCGGCCGGCTCGGTTCGACGTTCAGCGCGATCGCCTACCTGACGGTGGGGATCAGTGCCGCCCGGGTGGCGCTGGCCGGCCGGGCAGCCCGGGAGGGCCGGCTCGAGGAGGACAACTAGACGTCGTTCGAGGAGGCGTTGATCCGGGTCGCCGTCGTCCTGGTCGGCGTCATCCTGATCGTGATCGCGGTCCGGGCGATCTACCG
This sequence comes from uncultured Chloroflexia bacterium, assembly GCA_963720755.1. Taxonomy (GTDB): domain Bacteria; phylum Chloroflexota; class Limnocylindria; order Limnocylindrales; family CSP1-4; genus SPCO01. The sequence continues at coordinate 402,083 of CAVRGP010000002.1, read as the reverse complement.
CGGCATCCGGCGCAGCTTCGTCGACGACCTGAAGGTCGGCGTCAACAGCAAGGTCGTGCTGCTCGGCCAGGCCGGATTCATCGGTAAGGGCATCACGTTCGGCATCGTCGGCGCCCTGATGATCGTCACCGGCATCGACGGCCGGACCGGGCCACCCGGACTGCAGACCGTATTCCGGCTGCTCAACCTCTCCCCCGCCGGCGGCGCGCTGCTGCTGCTCAAGGCCTTCGGCCTGGTGCTGTTCGGGGTCTACTGCTTCGCCTGGGCGGCCAACCGGCGGCGCTGACCGGCGACTCGGCCGCATGAAGTCAGCTGGATTCCCAGTTCGCCGCGTTCTTCCTGCTGGGCTGCACCCGGGGCGGCTCGCCCGGCATCTTCGGGTACTCCGGCGGATAGGGCATGTCGCCCAGGCCGTGGTCTCGCTCGTCCCGCTCCGACATCTCCAGCAGCGGCTCCAACGAGTACGCCTGCTGCGCCACGGCGGCGTGCAGGTCACCGACCTGCGCGAACCGGGCCGGCATCGAGATGACGTCGAAGTCGTTCGGCACCACCTCCGGCACCTCGTCCCAGGTCAGCGGCGCCGACACCCGGGCCCGCAGGTTCGCCCGCACCGAGTAGGCCGACGCGATGGTCCGGTCCCTGGCCATCTGGTTGAAGTCGATGAAGATCCGCTCGCCCGCGCTCCTCCTTCCACCAGTTCACCGTCACCTGCATCGGGCATCCGTCGTTCCAGCTCGCGGCCGAACGCGATCACCGCCCGCCGGGCCTGCACGAACGTCCACCGCGGCTCGATCGGCACGTACAGGTGCAGGCCGCGGCCGCCGGAGGTTTTCGGGAACCCCTGCATGCCAAGTTCGGTGAGCAGCGCCCGCGCCTGCGCCGGCGACCCGGGCCGCGTGCGAGAAGTCGGTGCCCGGCTGCGGGTCGAGGTCGATCCGCAGCTGGTCCGGCTGGTCGACGTTGCCGCTGCGCACCGGCCACGGATGGAACGTCAGGGTGCCGAGGTTCGCGCAGTAGGCGACGACGGCGAGCTCGGTCGGGCAGATCTCGTCGGCGGTCCGGCCGCTGGGGAAGGTGATGGTGGCGGTGCTGACGTAGTCGGGCGCGCCCTGCGGCACCCGCTTCTGGTAAAACGCGTCGCCGCGGTTGTCCGCCCTGGTGGAGAGCTTGGCGCCCTCGAAGAACCCGCTGGGCCAGCGTTCCAGCGTGGTCGGCCGGTCCCGCAGCGCACCCAGGATGCCGTCACCCACCGACAGGAAGTACTTCACCACGTCCAGCTTGGTCAGCCCGCGCTCGGCGAAGTACACCTTGTCCGGGTTGCTGACCCGCACCAGGCGGTCGCCCACCTCGAGTTCGACCGCCGGAGTCGTCCGTGCCATTCCCGCAACCTATTACAAACCCGTAAGCGCACCTATGACAGACCGGTAAGACAGGCCCGGGAACGTCCGGGCGCGGCGCCTTGTTGACACAGACATGACGATGAAAGGCATGAAGTCCACCGACAACTACACCGTGAACAAGACCGACGACCAGTGGCGTGAAGAGCTCAGCTCGCAGGAGTACCGGGTGCTGCGGCAGGCCGGCACCGAGCGGCCGTTCTCCAGCTCGTACGAGACCGACAAGACCGTCGGTGTCTACAAATGTCGGGGCTGCGGCTCCGAGCTGTTCCGCAGCGAGCACAAGTTCGACGCGCACTGCGGTTGGCCGGCGTTCTACACCCCGCTGGCGGAGGATCGGGTCGAGCTGATCGAGGACCGTTCGTTCGGTTCGGTCCGCACGGAGGTCCGCTGCGCGACCTGCGGTTCACACCTGGGTCACGTGTTCTCCGGCGAGGGGTACCCCACGCCGACGAACGACCGCTACTGCATCAACGGCGTCTCGTTGCAGCTCGAGCCGGTCGAGCAGGCCTGATCCGGCCCCCGGGGGTGACGCGGCTCGCACCGAACGGCCCGTCACCCCATGGGAGACTCGAATGATGAACTCCCGCATTGTTTCTGCGTTCCGCATCATCGCCGTCGTGGAGGCGCTGACCTGGTTGGGCCTGCTCGTCGGGATGTACGTCAAGTGGATCGCCGAAACCAGCGAAGTCGGCGTGAAGGTGTTCGGCCCGATCCACGGCGGAGTTTTCGTGCTGTACATCGTGATCGCACTGGTCACGGCCCGGGTGCAGCGTTGGTCGCTGTGGACCACCTTCTTCGCGTTGGCCGCCTCGATCCCCCCGTTCTTCACCCTGTGGTTCGAGATCTGGGCGAAGCGCTCGGGCCGGCTGGACCCGGTCGATCGCCCGTTGGTCGCACAGCCTGCCTGACGCCGCCCTCTCGCCGCAAACCTCCGGCATTGACCGCCGCCCTTCCCCTGCCCGGTGGACGGCTGACCGGCGACCGGAGCAGGATGCGGGTATGACACCGGCCGAGACGTACACCCACGGCCACCACCCGAGCGTGCTGCGATCGCACAATCGGCGGACGGTGGAGAATTCCGCCGGGTACCTGCTGCCCCATCTGACATCCGGGCAACGAGTACTCGACATCGGTTGCGGCCCCGGGAGTATCACCCTCGGTTTGGCAAGGCTGGTGGCCCCGGGGCAGACCGTCGGGGTCGATCGCGAAGTCGCACCACTGGTGGTGGCCCGGCAGGCCGCGGCCGACGAGGGCGCGCACAACGTCGGTTTCACTGTCGGCGATGTGTACCAGCTCGACTTCCCGGACAACAGCTTCGACGTCGTCCACGCGCATCAGGTGCTGCAGCACCTGACCGACCCGGTGGCGGCGCTGCGGGAAATGGCCCGTGTCTGCCGTTCCGGCGGAATGGTGGCCGCGCGGGACGCCGACTACGCGGCGATGAGTTGGTACCCCGCCGACCCACGATTGGACCGCTGGCTCCAGCTGTACCACCAGGTCGCCCTGGCGAACGGTGCGCAGCCCGACGCGGGACGCCGGCTGGTGGCGTGGGCGCACGCCGCCGGGCTCGTCGACGTCACCGGCTCGGCCACCGCCTGGTCCTATTCCTCGGCCGACGAGCGCGCCTGGTGGGGCGGCAGCTGGGCGGAGCGGATCACCGAGTCGGCGATCGCCATCCAGGCCGTCGACGGCGGGTTCAGCGACCGACCCGAGTTGGAGGACATCGCCCAGGGGTGGCGGGAATGGGCCGCCCAGAACGATGGCTGGTTCGCCATCCTGCATGGCGAGATCCGCTGCCGAGTGGGCTGACACGGCCGCACGGTGCTCTTTCGGGACCACCCGAGCCGCTGTCGTGCCGCCTCGGTGAGCCGGCGTTCAGCCGCCGAACCGCCAGCGGGTCTGGCTGTAGGCGCCCTTGGCGAACCCGAACGCGATCTGCGGTTCCACCCGGTACACCCACGCCGAGCCGCCGTCACCGACGAAGGTCCCGTCCTCGACGCGGAAATGCCAGCCCGGCCCGTACTTACTCAGATAGCCATCGGCTACCTGCAGCAGGGTGGCGAAGTCCCTCTCCCGCAGCGCCTTTCCCTCGACCACCAGGTCCAGTCCCAGATCCAGCGCGTTGGAACCGGTCATCAGCACCACGTTGGCGTTCTCGCGTAAATTGCGCGCCTTCCGCTCCTGCGGCCCGGTGCAGAAGTACGACGCACCGTCGTGCCACACCGCGATCAACGGCGTCACATGCGGCCGGCCGTCCGGGCGGACGGTGGACAACCAGTACAGCTCCGCCTGCTGCCAGCGCTCGCACGCGTATTCCCACGCCATCGCCGTTGCCTCTGGTTCGCTGTAGCGCGCATCCAGGTCGGTGGTTGGCGCCGCTCCCGCTGCTGAGGTCGTCATTCGGTCTCCTCCGGGTCGGATGCCCGCACAGTGTTGGTCGACTCACTGGCAGACACCCACACCACGGCGAACTCATCGCTCAGGCCAGCGACAGGAACAGTTTCTCCATCGTCTTGGTGTCGATGGTGTCGACTCCGCCGGATTCCACCAGGCACTGCTTCAGGCCACTGGCGATGATGGCGAACCCGGCCCGGTCCAGCGCCCGGCTCACCGCCGCGAGCTGGGTGACGACGTCCTGGCAGTCCTTGCCCTCCTCGATCATCCGCAGCACACCACCGAGTTGGCCCTGCGCACGGCGCAACCGGTTCACGACCGCTGTCATGTCCTCGGGCTTGAGCTCAACCATTGCTGCGGTCTCCTTGGGGGTGGGGTGTGGACAACGATTCCAGCGCGGCCGCCAACCGGGATCGCGCCTCCGCGGCGACCGCGGACAGCTGCGGGTTCCCGGTCACGGTGACCATGATGTCGGGATCCATCGCCTCGACCAGTGTGACATTCTCGCTGATCGACCGGACGACCACGTTGCACGGCAGCAGCAGTCCGATACCGGGTTCCGCCTGCAGCGCGGCGTACGCCAGCGGCGGCCGGCAGGCCCCGAGGATCACCTGAGGCGCGACGTCGACATCCAGTTTCGCCTTCATGACGGCCCGGATGTCGATCTCGGTGAGCACACCGAAACCCTGCACTGCCAACGCCTCCCGGGTGGCCGCGACGGTGCGCTCGTAGGAAACCGGCACCGTGGTCGCCAGTGCATAGCTGCCTGCCGGCGCGTCGGCGGCGTCGCGACCGACAGTCGGATCGACGCCTGCGCGGTGGCCGTTCTCAGCCTCTGGTCGATTGTTCATCCGTAGGTCCTCTCGTTCGCTCGACAATACCTCTAGGGGTATCAGCGCGGGCCAGTGGTCGGCTGTTCCATGCGTGCCGGTGATATACCCCACTGGGTATATTCCTTCCGGGCGGAACAGGCCGCCACCCGGTATCGTTGGATCGATTGATACCCCCCGGGGTATCGGATCGGGCGCGGTCTCCCCCTGCCCGACACCATCCGCCGACCACGACATCCAGGAGCGCACCCATGGCGACCATCGTCCCGATCGAAACCCCTACCCTGGGCGACCGCAGCTACCTCGTCCATGACGGCACGGTCGCACTGGTCGTCGACCCACAGCGCGACATCGACCGGGTCCTGGCACTCGCGGTCGAGGCGGGTGTTCGGATCACCCACGTCTTCGAGACCCACCTGCACAACGACTACGTCACCGGCGGCCTCGCACTGGCCCGGCGCACCGGAGCGCGATACCACGTCAACAGTGCCGACCAGGTCGGCTACCAACGAACAGGCGTGCGCGACGGGGACCTGATCGACGTGGGCGACTCGCTGCGGGTCCGCGTGCTGGCCACCCCCGGCCATACCTTCACCCATCTGTCCTACGTGCTCGAACAACACGGTGCGACCATCGCGGTGTTCTCCGGCGGATCGTTGTTGTTCGACTCGACGGGCCGGCCCGACCTGCTCGGGCCGACCCACACGCACGAACTGGTCCGCCACCAGTACGCGTCCGCGCACCGACTCGCCGCCGAACTGCCCGAGCACACCGAACTGCTCCCCACCCACGGATTCGGGAGCTTCTGCTCGGCCACCCAGTCGGCTGCCACCGCCTCGACCATCGGCCAGCAGATCCACACCAACCCCGCCCTCACTCAGGACGAGGAGCGTTATGTGTCAGAGCTTCTCGCCGGGCTCGATGCGTTCCCGCGGTATTACGCGCAGATGGGACCGGCCAACGCCGCCGGCCCGCTGGAACCCGACCTGAGCCCGGTCCGGCGCGCCGATCCGACCGAGCTGCGTCAACGACTGGCCAGCGGTGAATGGTTGGTCGACCTGCGGGACCGCACCGCCTTCGCGGCCGGGCACCTGCCGGGGACGATCAACATCGGCCTCGACGGATCGTTCGCGACCTACCTCGGTTGGCTGATCCCGTGGGGCACCCCGGTCACGTTGCTGGGCGACACCGCCGAGCAGGTCGCGGACGCCCAGCGGGAGATGGTGCGGATCGGCATCGACCGGCCGGCCGCCGCGGCCACCGGCGGCCCGCACAGCTGGACCGACCGACCACTGGGCACCCTGCAGCGAGCGACTTTCGCCGACCTGGCCCAGGTCCGGCACCACCGACAGGTGGCAGTGCTCGACGTCCGGCGAAACCTGGAACGCGCCGAATCGCGGATCGAGGAATCCACCCACATCCCGTTGCACGAACTGCTGTCCCGGCTCGACGAGGTGCCCGCCGGGGAGATCTGGGTGCATTGCGCTGCCGGCTACCGCGCCTCGATCGCCGCGTCACTGCTGCTCGGTCAGGGGCGCGCGGTCATCGCCGTCGACGATGACTTCGCCGCGGCCGCCGCAACCGGATTACCGCTGCGCTCCGGCGCCCTTCCCGCCCACGTCTGATGCTGTTCGCGGCTGTCCCGGTCGGATTGCTGATCGGGCTCACCATGGGCGCCCTCGGCGGGGGTGGGTCGATCCTCACCGTGCCGGTGCTGGTGTTCCTGATCGGCATGGACCCCACCGCGGCGACCACCGCCTCACTGATCATCGTGGGCGTCACCGCGGCCGCGGCGACGCTCGCTGCGCACCGCAGTGGGCGGGTTCGTGTCGCGCAGGGGGCCGTTTTCGGTGTCCTCGGCGCCGTCGGCGCGGTCGCCGGGACGACCCTTTCCCTCGCTGTACCGGCGGACGTCCTGATGACCGCATTCGCCGCCCTGATGCTCACGGTGGGGGCGCTGATGCTCATCAAGGGCCGCACGGCGGCGCGGGTCGGCGGGGCGGTCATGGAAGACCCACTGCCGTTCGACGTGCCGATCATCTCGTTCTCCCCGCGGTTCGTGTGCGCCTGCCCGCGAGCGGCAAAGGTGCTCGTCGCAGCGCTGGCCGTGGGTCTGGTCACCGGGTTCTTCGGGGTGGGCGGCGGGTTCCTGGTGGTGCCGGCCCTGGTGTTGGCATTGGACTTCCCGATGGCGGCGGCGGTCGGCACCTCGCTGCTGGTCATCGCGATCAACAGCGCCGTATCCCTCGGGGTCCGGTTGCCGACCATCGGCGCGGACATCGACTGGCTCCTGGTTGGCGTCTTCGCCGCTGTGTCGGTGGCCGGTGGGTTGCTGGGCGGGCGACTGGCCACCCGGGTTCGTCCGGAGCTGCTGCGCAACGGTTTTGCGGTGCTGGTACTCGTGGTGGGAGTGGCCACGGCGGTGCACAGCATCACCCAGCTGGCGCGGTGATCACCCTGCGCCAGCGACGATCCTGACGAGAACCGCTGAGGCTGCGGCATCGTCGGCGTACCGTGCAGTCGGCGTCCGGGACCCCGGCCGCCGTGACGTCACGGCCCGGTTCCCGCGGCTGACAACCGGTCCATGAAAGCGATGCTGGCCGCGGAGATCTGCGCCGTCGCGGTGGCCCGGTCGACTCCGGGCTCCCCATCACCGGGTTGCGCCCCGTAGTCGGCGAAGAAGGCGTGCACTCCCCCGTCGATTTCGGTGAACACGGTGTCCGGCGGCAGCAACGCCTTCGATCTCTCGATGTCGGCGGGGGTCGCCAGGCCGTCGTTGCTGCCGAAGATGGACGCCACCTGCAGGCCGACGTCACCGGACATATCGTCGTTCGGGAACGAGGCGTACAGCAGCAACCCCGACACGGTGTCGAGGTTGTCGGCCGCGAACCAGGCCGCACTGACGCCGCCCAGCGAATGGCCACCGACCGCCCAACTCCGGATCTCGGGATGGTCGGCGATGGGGCCGGCTGATTGGCCGATCTGGGTGATGGCCAAGCCGAAAGGCTCCTTCAGGATGACGACCAGGTAGCCGGCCTCGGCCACCGGCCGGAGGACTGCGGCCGACGCGCGGGCATCGACCCTGGCGCCGGGTGAGAACACCAGCCCGACCGACGGTTCCTTCGCCGCGACCGGTGCCAGTTCGATGCTGGTGGGACGGTCGGTGACAGTGACGATCGCGTCGCTGGTCAGCGCCGCCAGCGCGGTCGGACCAGCCGGGAACGGTTGCAGCCACACCAGAATGCCGAGCCAGACCACCGTGACGATGCCGGCGACGATCCGGCCGACGATCCGCCAACCAGCGCCCTTGCGGGCAGGCGGGTGGGCCGGTCCGGCGAACAGCCCGATCCGTTCATCCCCGTCCAGGTCCGCTTCCCATGGCGGGCCGTCCGGTTCCGGGTCCCGGCGCCACGGCCACAAGGCGAGCGCGGCGATGGTCAGGCCGGCGGCGACCGTCACCAACAGCGTCGTCGGGTAGGCGGGGTGACCGTTCCAGATGGCATCCAGCTGGCTGAACAGCACCCAGAGTGGAACCACCACGAGCAACAAGCCGACGCTCAACCGGAACCAGCGCGCGAACCCCATGAGCATCCCCCTGACGTGACAGTTCATCGCTTGATGTGACAGCGCAGCAGCCCCCAGTGGTGAAACGCGAGGCGGGCGTCGCCCGAACATCATCGGTCCTGGCAGGCCCCGCCGCTGACCGGTGATCACCGCGGCGCTGGGCACGCTCCGGCCGGAACCAACAACCCCCGGAGCAAATGCGCCAAGGACAGCGCCGGTCGTGACAGGGGCGCCTCACGACGTCGTCGGACGAGGCTCCTGCACGCGCCAAGCGGGGGCCGCCGTAGCGATGGCGACCCGGGCACGGTAGTAGTGGAGGCATGGTGCAACCAGGGCCGGACCCGGACAACTACCCGCCGATCGACCCCGCCGAGCCGGTCCCCGACGACCCCGGCGAACTGCTGCCGGACACTCCCGAGACCCTGCCGCCCGCGCCGATCGAACCGATGCCCGGACCTGACGACCCGGGCAATGTGCCCGCCGTCCCCGCCTGACCGGCAGCGCGGGGTGCCGGTTGCGACAACGCCGCCCGCGAAGTCGATCAGCAGGCCGGCTCAGCCGCGGGGCTGGGCAGAATTGCGCTGACAGCCGATAACGCGGCGCCGGGACGGCCGCTGGGTACTACCCGATCATGAATGTTCTGCCCTGCCGTGATCATGCCGGTTTGCTCAGCTCGCTTGCCCGGTCCCGGACCCGGTTGTGCATCCCCGCCGGCGGCCGCACCACACCGCCCGGTACGCACTGATGGACAAACCCGCGCTGATCTTCGCTGCCATCGGGGTCACCACCCTGCTGGCGGCGTTGCTGCCCCGATTGCTCCGGCACGCCCCGATTTCGCTGCCGATGATCTTTCTTGCCGCGGGAGCGCTGGCGTTCAGTGTGATCGGCCCGCTGCCGGACCCCGATCCCCGTCAGCATCTCGAATTCACTCTGCACCTGACCGAGGTGTGCGTGATCATCTCGCTGATGGGGGCCGGCTTGGCCCTGAACCGGCCCATCGGTTGGCGGCGCTGGTCGACGACCTGGCGGCTCCTGAGCATTGCCATGCCGCTGACCATGCTCGCTGCCGGCCTGCTCGGCTCTGCCCTGTTGGGTTTCGGCGTCGCAGCCGCGGCTCTGCTGGCCGCCGCCGTTGCTCCCACCGACCCGGTGTTGGCCACCGAGGTGCAGGTCGCCGAACCCACCGAAGGGCCCGACCAGGTCGACGACGAGGCCCGCCAGGCGTTGACCTCTGAGGCCGGCCTGAACGACGGCCTGGCGTTTCCTTTCGTCTACGCGGCGATCGCCATCAGCCTGGTCGGGCCGGCCCCGTCGGACTGGTTCCTGCAGTGGCTGGCCCTGGACGTGGTGTGGCGACTGGCGGCGGGCGTGCTGGCCGGGCTTGCGGTCGGTTGGCTGCTGCGCACGCTGATCTTCGGCGCATTGTCACGACGGCTGCGCCTGGGGCGCAGCACTGGGGGTTTCGTCGCATTGGCCGCGACCTTCCTGACGTACGGCTTCACCGAGTTGATCAACGGCTACGGCTTCGTCGCGGTGTTCGTGTGCGCCTGCACGATCCGGGCCGGCGAGCGAGCGCACACCTACCACCAGGTCATGCACCAGTATGTGGAGCAGTTGGAACGGCTGCTCACCGTCGCGATCCTCATCCTGCTCGGCGGGGCCGCGGTGTCCGGCGTGCTCAATGGCTTGCGCTGGCAGGAGGTGTTGGTCGTCCTGCTGCTGATCCTGGTCGTCCGACCCGTTTCGGGGCTGATCGGGCTGGCCCGCGGCAAAACCGGGCCTCGCGAACGCCGGGTCATCGCGTTCTTCGGCGTCCGCGGCATCGGTTCGTTGTTCTACATCGCTTACGCGATCACCCACGGCAACTTCCCCGAGCAGGACGCGCTGTGGCGGATCATCTGCCTGGTGGTGATCGGCTCCGTGCTGATCCACGGCGTCACCGCAGCGCCGGTGATGGACTACCTGGACCGGCAGCGGGTGCGGGTCGCGAAGGCCAAAACGGGCAATCCGGAACGGGCGGCGGTGACGCCGATCTGAGATCGCGCCGAACCCGGCGACGCGGGAGCCGACCCTGTGCCTGGGCCGGTCCGAGCAACTCTTCGCTGATGCTCCGGACGGTCACCGCCGCCGGTCACCGCTGCCGCGCCGGTTGTACCGCGCCGGCGGGGTCGTGCCGAGCGGGTTCTGCGGTTTCCCGTTGTCGGTGGGGGTCGGGCCGGGTTGGCAGCGGGGGCAGTAGAAGGCGGTCCGCTCCTTGAGCGGCGGGCCGATCATGGCCACCCGTACCGTGGTGCCACACCGCTGACACGGGTGACCCGACCGGCCGTGCACCCAGGTGTCCAGGCCGCGGCGGGGGTTGCCGGTGGTGATCGGCGAGGCCTGTGTTGCACCGCGGAGAAGTTGCCGCCGTGCAGTCGCCAGCAGCGCGGCGAGGTCGACCTCCGCGACGGGCGCCCAGGGGGATGTCTTCTGCACGAACAGCGACTCCGCCATGTACATGGTGCCGATACCGGCCACCGTGGTCTGGTCGAGCAGCGCCGCGCCAACCTCCCGCGCCGGGTCGACCGTCAGCCGCCGGATCGCCTCCGCCGCCCCCTCGTTCGCGAAGCCATCGGCCATGATGTCGGGACCGAGATGCCCGATGAGGTCCCGTTCGGCGACAGTCGGGACCAGGTCCAGTAAGCCCAGCCAGGTCCCCACCGCCGTCCACTCCGCGCCGCCCAGCACGGCCCGGACACTGCCCCGGTTCGGCGACGGCCACGGCTGGGCATCCCGCGCGTGCACGTACCACCCGCCTTCCATCCGCAGGTGCGAATGCAGGGTCAACGGTTCGGCCGGGACGGTCGGGATCCGCGGGCCCGGTGCATCCGGTTCGGCGGCCGCGATCCTGGTGAGAATGTGCTTGCCGTAGGCGACCACCCCGGTGACCGTGCGACCGGTCAGGTCAGCCTGCCCCAGGCTCGGCCACCGCAGCTCCGCCCGCACCAGCGGGCGACCGGCCAACGCCTGATCCAGCCGCCGCGCCGTGCGCAGCACGGTGTCACCCTCGGGCACGGTCCACCGCCCGCACGTGGCAACGCCAGACACCGCGTCCCGGTCCAACACCGCGTCCCAGCTCGCAACACCGCGTCCCAGCCCAACACCGCGTCCCCGTCCAGACCTGCGACCCCGTCGAACTCTGCGATCCACCTGCCCCTCCCGGTCCGCAGTCGTTGCCGTCATCGCGCGGAGCTCCGCAGCCGCAGGCCTCGTGGGGTCATGGTGAAGCCCGCGGCCGTCAGGGTGTCGACCACCGCGCCGCCCGCCGACAGCGCGTCGACACCGTCGATCTTGGTGATGGTCATCGACCCGATCCGGCCGGACCGGACCCGCTCGGCCAGTGCTTCGGCCGCGGCGGCGAGCGCGAGCGGGTCGCTGGTGAAGGCCAGCAGTGATCGGCCCCCCCGTTCGGCGAACAGGACGGCGGCGCCGTCGACGAGCACCGTGACCGCGCCCGCGCGCCGGGCCGGCCGGTGCCGGTCACCCCCGGCGGTTGACCCGGACTTCGGCGACTGGCCCTTGGGCGGGGCCGACTCGAGTGCACCCGGAGGCCGCGAGTCCGACAGCGGCGCATGCCGTCCCGAGCCATCCGTGGCGCCGCCGACCGACCCTCCGCCATCCCGGCCGACTCTGGACGATTCCACCTCGCCTCCGCCTGCCGACCCCGGCCACGGCAGGGCCGCACCGTAGGGATTCGCCGGGTCGGACGCGGCCAGCACCAGACCGACCGCGGCGGGAGCGGCCTCGTCCGGTCGGGTCGCGAAGGCACGGACCCGATCGATGGCGCCGGCGGACGCGAACTGCGCCGCACCCAACCCCTCGATGAAGTACCCGCGGCGGATCCGGCCGGTCTCCTCCAACGCGGCCAGCACCCGGTATACCGCGGCGAACCCGCCCACCGTCCCCTCGCCCACCACCGCACCCCTGGTGACGATGCCGTGTCGGTCCAGCAGCACCTCCGCCGCCGCATGGGTCCGGACGGTGGCGTCTGTCTCGACATCGGGTACCAGTGACCAACGACCGGCCACCGACGGCGGCACCGGGCGCCGGCCGGCACCGTCGACCGGAACACGTCCCCGACCGCGACCCGCGGAGAGCATCGCCAGCCCGGAACTGCCGCGCAGGCGGGCCCGCGGCACCGGAGCCCGGGACTTGTGGGTGGACCGACCACCGAGCAGCCGGGCCCGCAGCGGCGCCAGGGTGTCGCTGCTCGACCAGGCCGGCGAACACCAGGTCCCACAGCGCGTCGATCACCACGGCGTCGTCCAGCGCCGGTTTCGGTCGACCGGTCGGGTGCCCGTCGTCACCGGCATGCTCCGCACCGACGAGCGTGACGACCGCGTCCACCAGCGGCCGGAAGAAGAAGGCCCCGCCGCCGCCCAGTATCTCCAGGATGGCCCGGTGTACCGGGTCCGACGGTATGGTCGCGTCCGCCGCGGGCAGCGGGATCGTCAATGCGGCGGTGTCGGTCAGGTGCAGCGCGACCCAGCCGTCGTCCCCGGCCAGCGAGCCGTGACCTGTCCACAGCACGTCACCGGCAGTGGTCAACTCGTCGAGCATCGCCGGGCTGTAGCCCGTGATGCGGGCCGGCAGGATCAGCGATTCCAGCGCGGAGGCCGGAACGACCGCGCCCGCGAGCTGTTCCACCGCCCGCAGCAGCCCGTCGGTGCCGCGCAGGGCATCCGCGCCGCGGCGCACTCCGATGCCGTTCCAGGCCGGCAGAAACCTTGCCAGGGATTGCTTTTCGACGGGCTCGACCTCGGCGCGGAGCGCAGCCAACGACCGGCGCCGGAGCAGCCTGAGCACTTCGGCGTCGACGAACTCCGACCCGCCGCCGGATTCACCTCGATGCTCGAGCGATCCGAGCGGCCGGAACTCGCCCTCGGCCAACCGGCCCGACCCGGCCAGCCTGCGGAGTCCGTCGGTGACCACCGCCACCCCGAGCCCGAACCTGGCCGCCGGCTCGGCGGCGGTGAACGGTCCATGGGTGCGCGCGTACCGGCCGAGCAGCCGCCCCAGCGGGTCGTCGACCCCCGTCAGCAGTGATTCGGCGATACCCGGTGGCAGCGCAGTACCCAGGGCATCCCGCAGGATCGCCGCGTCGGTCGGATCGGCCCAATACACCTCACCGCCGATCCGCACCTCGATCAACCGTCGTCCGGCAGCGAGTGCCGCCAGCGCAGCGGCCACGTCCGGTACCGAGCTGCGGAGATCGATCTCGGTCGTCGTCAAGGGACCGAGAATCCGCAACAGGTCGGCGATCTCGTCCACCGACCTGGCCTGCCTGTCGACCGCGAGGCGCTGCAGCTCGGACTCGATGTCGGCCATCGCGGTGGGATCGAGCAGGTCCCGCAGCGCCAGGCCGTCGCCGTGCCCGAGCAACTCCGCCAGCAGCGTCGGGTCGACGGTCAACGCTGCCGCCCGTCGTTCGGCCAGCGGCGAATCACCCTCGTAGAGGAACTGGGCGACATAGCCGAACAGCAAGGAGGAGGCAAACGGCGACGGTGAAGGGGTGGTCACCTCGGCGATTCGCACCGTCCTGGCCTGCAATTCGCGCATCAGGGTGACCAGCGCTGGAACATCGAAGACATCGGACAGGCACTCCCGGACCGCCTCGGCGATGATCGGGAACGAGGGATACTCGGCGGCGACCTCCAACAGCTGGGTGGCCCGCTGGCGCTGCTGCCACAGCGGCTGACGTTTGCCGATCTGCCGGCGTGGCAGCAAAAGCGCCCGGGCAGCGCATTCCCGGAAACGCGCCGCGAAGATGGCCGCCCCGCCGATCTCGGCGGTCACCTCCGCCTCCAGGGTCTGCGGGTCCAGCAGCAGGAACTCGGTGAAATCCGGTGGCCCGTCCTCGTACTCGACGTCGGGCAGCCGTAGCACGATGCCGTCGTCGGCGTGCATCGCCGAGACATCGACGCCATACCGTTCCCGCATCCGGGCGGCGATCACCAACGCCCAGGGCGCGTGCACCGCGGCGCCGTACGGCGAGTGCAGCACGATCCGCCAATCTCCCAGCTCGTCCCGGAACCGCTCCACCACCAGGGTCTTTTCGTCCGGCACCACCCCGGTGGCGGCCTGCTGTTCGATCAGATAGTCGACCAGGTTGCGACGGGCCCACTCGTCCAGCCCGGATTCGGCCAGCCGGCGGTCGGCCACCTCGCCCAGCGTGGAGGTGATCTCGCGGATGAACTCGCCGTGCGCCCGGCCCAGTTCGGCCGGCCGACCCAGGGTGTCGCCCTTCCAGAACGGCAGCCGCCCGGGCAGTCCGGGAGCGGGGACCACCAGCACCTGGTCCCGGGTGATGTCCATGATCCGCCAGGAGCTGGACCCGAGCGCGAAGACATCGCCGACCCGCGACTCGTAGACCATCTCCTCGTCCAACTCGCCGACCCTCCTACCGGCACTGCCCCGGGCATCTGCAGCAGTCGCCAGGAAGACCCCGAACAGCCCCCGGTCGGGAATGGTTCCGCCGGAGGTGACCGCCAGCCGTTGCGCCCCGGGCCTCCCGGTGAGCACGCCGGTGGTTCGATCCCAGGTCAGCCTGGGCCGGAGCTCGGCGAACTGTTCACTGGGATACCGTCCGGACAGCATGTCCAGCACCGCCTCCAGCGCGCCGCGACCCAGGGCGGCGAACGGAGCCGATCGCCGGAGCAGGTCGTGCACCTCGTCCACGGTGATCGGTTCCATCGCGCAGATCGCCACGATCTGCTGCGCCGCGATGTCCAGCGGATTGGCGATCACCGACAGCGCCTCGATCGCCCCGGTCCGCATCCGGCCGGCGACCACCGCGGACGAGATCAGGTCGCCGCGGAACTTCGGGAACATCACCCCGTGGCTGGGCGCGCCGACCTGGTGCCCCGCCCGGCCGATCCGCTGCAGCCCGCTGGCCACCGACGGCGGTGATTCCACCTGGATGACCAGGTCGACCGCCCCCATGTCGATGCCGAGCTCCAACGAGGAGGTGGCCACCACCGCGGGCAGAATGCCGGTCTTCAGTTCGTCCTCGATCAGCGCCCGCTGCTCCCGCGACACCGATCCGTGGTGCGCCTTCGCCAGCACGGCAGGCGCGCCGGCCGCGGTCCCGGATTGGGCCATCACCTGGGCCGCCGGGCCGGCCTCCTCCGCCTCCGCTCGCAGGTCCCGGGCGTCCACCCGCTCGGCGTGGATCTCGTTGAGCCGTGCTGTCAACCGTTCCGCCAGCCGGCGGGAGTTGGCGAACACGATCGTCGAGTGGTGCGCCTCGATCAGGTCGACGACCCGCTCTTCGACGTGCGGCCAGATCGAGGTGCGGTTGACCTCACCGGCGGCCTTGCCGGTGAGGTCGTCGGTCATTGCGCCCAGCGCGCTCATGTCGGGCACGGGTACCACCACGTCGACGTCGATCTGCTTGGTGGAGGGCGGCTGGACCACCCGGACCGGGCGGCCGCCCGTCAGGAACCTGGCCACCTCCTGCACCGGACGGACGGTGGCCGACAGGCCGATCCGCTGTGCCGGGCGGTCCAGCAGCACGTCCAGCCGATCCAGCGAGACCGCCAGATGGGCGCCACGTTTGGTGCCGGCCACCGCGTGCACCTCATCGATGATCACCGTCCGGACGTTGGCCAACATCTCCCGGGCCCGGCTGGTCAACAACAGGAACAGCGACTCCGGCGTGGTGATCAGGATGTCCGCGCCATCGCGCGCGAAGGCCCGTCGATCCCCGGCCGGGGTGTCCCCGGACCGGAGCGCCACGGTGATCTCCGGCAGCGACACGCCATGCCGGGCGGCAACCGCACCGATCCCGGTGAGCGGCGACCGCAGGTTCCGTTCGACGTCGACGGCCAGCGCCTTGAGCGGCGAGAGGTAGAGCACGGTGCAGTCGCTCGCCGGCGTTCCCGGCCGATTCACCGGCCAACCCGCGCGCCACCAGGTCATTGATGGACGACAGGAACGCCGCCAACGTCTTGCCGGACCCGGTCGGGCGCGACCACCAGTGTGTGATCGCCGTTGCCGATCGCGTCCCACGCGCCGGCCTGGGCCGCGGTCGGCGCGGCGAAGGCACGCGGTAAACCAGTCCCGCACCAGCGGGTCGAACCGGCGCAGCGCCGCGGCCGGGTCGCCGACGTCCCCGGACCCGCCCGTGCCGCGCTTCTCACTCACCCGGCCATTGTGCGGGTCGACACCGACAGTGCCCTCCCGCAGTCCCGCGGACGGCTGCGACCCGCAGCTGCGTGACGTTCGAGCCAGGCTCCAGCGCCTCGAAAGGGCCGTGACAGCACGCTGATAAGATGATCATTCAACTACTTCTCGGTTGAGGTAAACCATCGCCTGGAGCACACGCCAGGTCGATACCGGGTCATAGGAGTTCGATGCATGGTCGATGAATCGATGGGTGCGAATCTCGGGAAGCCACCGAGAGAGAGTCGCATCGAGACATTCGACCTACTGCGGGGCTATTTCCTGCTGGTCATCGTCGTCGATCACGTCAACCACTTCCCGAGCCTGTTCGGGCCGGTGACCGGCCGCGGGCAGCTGTGGGCCTCGGCGGCCGAAGGCTTCTTCATCATCTCCGGGCTGCTCGTCGGCTATATCCGAGGCCGTCAGGTGCAGGTCGAGGGGCATCGGACCGGCGTCGATCAAGCTCCTGGCGCGCGCCGCGACGCTGTACGCCTGCTCGGTCACCCTGGCCCTGCTGTTCACCATCTGGGGTCGGGCGTCAGCCGGCAACCCCGGTGTCAAACCGGGCCTGGACACGGAATCGTCACCCTGGGACCTCCTGCAGCTCACGCTGACGCTGCACTACAACTACGGGTGGGCGGATTTCCTGATCGCCTACGCGGTGTTCGTGGCAGTGGCGCCGCTTTCACTCCTGACACTGCGCTACAGGCTCGCCATTGTTGTCCTGGTCGATTTCGGCGATCGTCTGGCTTGTTCGGGGGACCAACTTCTTCCTCGCCTGGCAGATCTACTTCTTTATGGCCCTGGTGGTGGGGTATCACCTCCGCCCCTTGGAGGCCTGGGCGCGGCAACTCCCCACCCGGACGGCCCGCGCACTGGAAGCGCTGTTGTATGTGGTTGCCGGAACCACGGTGCTGATCAGCGCCACTCTGACCTTCGGTTCCTGGGCAATGACCACCTACGCCGACATCGACGAACCATGGTTGCTGGAATTGCGATTCACCCTGCCCATCTGGGCGCAGACGATCAATCCGTGGTTCGACAAGTGGAGTGTCGAGCCCGGCGGGATCGCCATTGCGGCGCTGTGGTTCGGGGCACTGTATGTGCTACTTCGCCGGAATGAAGCGCAGTTCATCCGCTGGCTGGGTCCGGTTCTGCTACCGATCGGGCGGAACTCGCTGTTCATCTACAGTGCGCAGGCCGTCGTGATCTTCGGACTCGCCCTGCTCACCCTGCAGCCGGGCGGCGTGCTTCGGAACACCTTCACCAGCGCCGCCTTGGTGGCGCTGATGTGGGGTTTCGCCGTGACCTGGCCGCGACTGCAGGTGGCCGGCCGACGCGTCCGTCACACGGTGCGGGGCCGGGTCCGGCAGACGGTCAGGAACTGACCCGTGAGGACGGCCGCCCCGAGCGGCCCACCAGGGTGAGTGCCGCACCGACCGAGAGAACCCCGAGCCCGATCAACACCCACAGACCCACGTTCACTGACGAGCCGGTGCTGGCGAGCGCCGACCCACCCGACGAGCCACCCGCGACGCCCATGACCGAGGCGGCGGCAACGCACAGGTCGGCGTAGTGGGTCGAGGCGGAAACCACGGCAGTGCCGACGACCAGGCCAACCACGGTCAGCGCAGCGACGATCATCGAGTTCTTGAGCACAGTTTCAGTCCCCTAACGGGCGACACGTCTGCCGGATTGCCGTCCGTCCGAATGTGTCTGTGAGCGAATGCAGCGTGAAACAAGTCGAATGGATCAGAAGGCGACCCGTTCGAGGCTCACGAACAGTACATCTTCGGCTACTCCGGGACAATCAGCGTCGGCGTGTCCCGACGCAACGTCTCGCCGCGGAAGAAGGCCGGGGCCTTCGCGCGCCAGATCAGCATGAACACCACGCCGATCAGGATGAACCCGAGCCCGAGCACGAGGACCGTACCCACCCCGAACACGCTCGACCCCGAGTACTCCGGATCCGCGCTGTCCCGGATGGTCACGATGAAGACGAACCAGAGCCCGAGACCGCCGAGCAGCGGGAACAGGAACTTGAAGATGAAGTTGTAGAAGCTCGTGAACAATTCCTTGCGGAAGTACCAGATGCAGCCGATCGCGGTCAGCCCGTAGTAGAAGCAGATCATCAGGCCGAGGGACAGGATGGTGTCGAACAGCACCGACTCGGAGATGAAGGTCAGCACCGCGTAGAACGTCCCGGCGATGATCCCCGCGACGATCGTGCCGAAACCCGGAGTCAGGTACTTCGGGTGGATGCTGGCGAACCGGGCAGGCAACGCCTTGTACGACGCCATCCCCAGCATCGTGCGGGTCGACGGCAGGAAGGTCGTCATCAGGCTGGCCGCCGAGGACGCCAGTACCGCCAGGAAGAGCAGGTTGTGCCAGGGCGCACCCATCACCGGCTCGGCCAGTGCGCCGAACACGTTGTCCTGGATGTCCTCGTTGGCCAGCCCGTTTCCGGTGTCACCGTCACCGGCGTACATCAGAGTGGCCACCGACACCAGCAGGTACGTCAGCAGGATGGACACCACGCACAGCAGCGCGGCCCGGCCAGGGGTCTTGTCGGAATCCTTGGATTCCTCGTTGACGGTGAGGGCGGTATCCCAGCCCCAGAACGAGAAGATCGACGCCGACAGGCCCGCGACCAGCGCGCTGACCGTCAACCCGGTGAACGGGTTGAACCAGTCCCAGGAGAACGGGATGCCGTCCGGATCGTCCGGCCCGCCGGCCTTCGCGAAAGCCATGATCACGAACAGCGCCAGCACCGCGAGCTGGAAGAAGACCAGCACGAACTGGACCTTTTCAGTGGTGGTGATGCCCCGGTAGGCGATGAAGGTCGCCAGCACCAGGAAGGCCAGGCAGGTCAGCACGTTGACCAGTCGGTTCTGCCACAGGTCACCGAGCTCCGGATTGCTGAAAATGCTGCCGAGCAACTGGTAGAGGAACTGCACTCCGATCCCGGCCAGGTTGGCCAGCACGATGATGGTGGCGATCACCGCCACCCAGCCGCCGAGCCAGCCCACATAAGGCCCGAAGGCGCGGGTGGTCCAGGTGAAGGAGGTGCCGCAGTCCGGGTCGACCTTGTTGAACTCGCGGTAGGCGTACGCGGCGAAGAACATCGGCAGGAACCCGGCGATGAAGATGATCGGCATCTTCACCCCGGCGACCGCGACCACCAGCCCGATGGTGGCGGTCAGCGCGTAGGCCGGGGCGACGCTGGAAATGCCGAGGACGGTGCCGCCCAGTAACCCCACCGATCCTTCGGCCAGCCCCTTCTCGACCTGCGGATGGTGGTGACCGTCGGGCCGTGGCCCGGTCCCGCCGCCTGATTTTCCCGATCCGTCAATCGTCATGCACGCCTCACCAGGGGAGAAGAGTTGGTCCGAACACCGCAGCTGACAGTAAACGAGCAGGTCATTGCCGGATAGTGAGGAACGGGTACTTTTACCGGCGGCGATCGCAAAGCGACGAACCGTTAGTCCCCCACGATGGGCGGCCCACCGGCGTGCAGCCACTCGGGCGGGGATGGCTCCGTACTGCAGCCAGCAAGGTCGCGTGCGGGTGCCCCACTGCCATGCCGGGTCAACGATTCGATGGTCCTCCGGCGCCCCGACGGAACCGCCGCTCGTGATGCGGGTCGCCGTCAGGTCGGAGGCCGGCTGGCCTCCTCAGCGGTCGGTCAGCTATCCGTAGAGGTTGTCCCGGTCATGTTCCATGCTGACCACGGTCCAGCCCAGCTCCGTGACCTTCACCGTGCCGCGAAATCAGTGCCGCCCGGGGTGGTCGCCCGGTCCAGAAAATCCAGGATTGCGTCCTTGACCTTGCCGGCTCGTCAACTGGCCAGCGGGGTGTCACTCATCAGCCTGTTCTCCTCGATTCTCAGATCGCAGGATGCAGCGAAATCCCAGGTGGGATGTCGAGGTGTCGACGTGCTGCGGCATTCGTGCCGCGGGCCGGTAGCGCTGGCAGTAGTTGGGCGCGCACAGGTGCGATCCGCCCTTCATCACCCGCCGAGGGATCGAGATCCCCTGCAGCGCGGGGTCCAGGCTGTCCTCACGACGTCCGCCGCGGGGGTTTTCGACCGTGCAGCAGGTATGCGAGAGCTGACCGTGCGGGAGATACCAATCGGTGGTCCACTCCCACACGTTGCCGATCATGTCGAACAGTCCGTACCCATTGGCGGGGAAACTGCCGACCGGTGCGGTGCCCTCGAAGCCATCGTCACCGGTGTTCTGGATCGGGAACTCGCCCTGCCAGGTATTGGCCATCCACCGGCCGTCGGGGGTCAACTCGTCCCCCCAGGCATAGGCAGCGCCGTCGAGCCCGCCACGCGCGGCGAACTCCCACTCGGCCTCGGTCGGCAGCTCCTTCCCGGCCCACTGTGCGTAGGCCTCGACGTCCTCCCAGGCGACGTGCACGACGGGGTGGTCACCCCGCTTTTGGATGGAGCTGTTCGGGCCCTGCGGATGCCGCCACTGCGCGCCCTGGATGTACGTCCACCAGTTGTAGGGGTTGTCCAGCGAGACCCGTTGCTGCGGCTTGACGAACACCGATGACGACGGATTGAGCAGCGTCGGGTCGGCGTCGGGATAGTCCGCCGGGTCGGGCGGGCGTTCGGCGAGCGTCACATAGCCGGTGCTGGCGACGAACCGTCCGAATTGCTTGTTCGTCACCGCGGCGGTGTCCATCCAAAACCCGTCCACGGCCACAGAATGTGCGGGCGCCTCCTCCGGATAATGCACCATCGGACCCCATCAGGAAAGTCCCGCCGGGGATCCACCGCATGCCGGGGTGGCCGTCCGCGGCCGCCGGTTCGCTGCCGGTCACCCCCACGCCCTTTCGTTGCCGGGACTTAGTTCCCATGCCGCTGAGCCGCCGCGTTCACGACCTTGTCCACGATCGCCTGCGGATTGAAGTCCGGCGGCGCCTGGGTGGGCGGGAATTCGGTGAACGTCGCGATGTGCTGCGCGACCATAGCGGCCGCCGGCAGCACCGTCCAGAGCTTCTCGCCGGCGTAGATCGGGTAGTAGGGATCCTCCATGTGCCGCTCGAACGGGTCCACCCGAAGATTGACCGGCCGGGGAACCGTGGTCTTGAGCAAGGCTCCGCCGAACCAGTCGTCCTTGGTCTGGAAGTGCACTTTCCAGTTGTTGTAACGCAGCGCGAACAGGTCTTGTTCGCCGTAGTAGAAGAACTCATGCCGAGGCGACTCGTCGACCTCACCGCTGAGGTACGGCAGCTGGTTGTAGCCGTCGATGTGCACCCGGAAGTGCTTGTCGCCGGCGTCATGGCCCGCCAGCAGCTTCTCTTTGATGTCCGGCACACCGGCCGCTGCCATCACGGTCGGCACGATGTCCTCGAGAGAGAAGATGCCGTTCAGTACCTGGCCCGCCGGGATCGTGCCCGGCCAGCGAATCGCCAGCGGCGAGCGGAAGCCGCCCTCCCAGCCCAGGCCTTTTTCGCCGCGGAACGGGGAGGTGCCACCGTCCGGCCAGGTGAACGCCTCCGAGCCGTTGTCGCTGGCGAAGACCACCACGGTGTTGTCGGCGATGCCGAGCTCATCGAGCTTGGCGAGCAGTTCCCCGACCACCCAGTCCAGTTCAGCCATGCCATCGGCGTAGACCCCCAGGCCGGTCTTGTCCTTCCACTGCTCCGACAGGTGGGTCCAGACGTGCATTCGGGTGGTGTTGTGCCACAGCAGGAACGGCTCGTCGGCCGCAACGGAGCGCTCGATGAAGTCCAGCGAGTGCGCGAGCAGATCCTCCTCGATGGTCTCCATCCGCTTGCGGGTGAGCGGACCGGTATCGCGGATCGTCTGCTTGCCGACCGGCCGAAGCGCGGATCGACCGTGGGATCGTCGACATCGGTCGCCTTGCAGTCCAGTACGCCGCGCGGCATGAACATCGCTGAAAGATCGGCAGCTCCTTCGGGTACTCCGGCTGCTCGGGCTCCTCCTCGGCGTTGAGGTGGTAGAGATTGCCGTAGAACTCGTCGAAGCCGTGCACGGTCGGGCAGGAACTTATTGCGGTCACCGAGGTGGTTCTTGCCGATCTGCGCCGTGAGGTAGCCCTCGGGCTTGAGAGCTCCGCGAGAGTCGGGTCGCTCGGCTGGATGCCCTGCTCGGCCCCGGGCAGCCCGACGGTCGTCAGGCCGGTGCGGAGCGGAATCTGCCCGGTGATGAAGGCCGCGCGGCCGGCCGTGCAACTCGCCTGCGCATAGTTGTCCGTCATCATCGCGCCCTGCGCAGCGATCCGGTCGATGTTCGGCGTCTTGGTGCCCATGATCCCGCGGTGATAGGCGCCCACATCGAACCAGCCGATGTCGTCGGCCATGATCAGCAGGACGTTGGGCTTGTCGCTGGGCATGAAAAATCCTTCCGCCGTTGGCGTGAGGTCGAGTTTCCTGGCGC
Source organism: uncultured Chloroflexia bacterium (assembly GCA_963720755.1). Classification (GTDB taxonomy): domain Bacteria; phylum Chloroflexota; class Limnocylindria; order Limnocylindrales; family CSP1-4; genus SPCO01. The sequence continues at coordinate 379,278 of CAVRGP010000002.1, read as the reverse complement.
ATCGCCAGCAGGGTCGAGGCCCCCGACGGCCTCAACCTACCCAGGGACATCGGTTGTCGTACCACCTAGGTCGGACTACTGCCGAGGAGTTCCGAACCCCTGCGCAACCGTGCCCGCAGCGAACGAGGTCCGCCGGCCGCCGACGCCCTGTCGGTTGGTTTCGTTATGTACTTATGCGTGACCCAGCGCTCGGATCGGGACAGGGTGATCATCGAGCCCGCAGCGAATTCCGACGAGGAGAGTCAATGACGACGATGGACTACCCACTGAGCGCACCCGACGACGCGTCCGACATCACCGCCGAGGTGATTGCCGCCAAGCCGAACCCCCCTGCGACGCAGGCAAAGCCGGCCGGCCGGCCGTACGAACTGGTGGTCACCCCGACCGGCGTCGAGGCGAGCATCCGGCTGCGGGGCAGCTCCGTGTTGGCCTCGCCGACGATCAACCGCGGCACCGCGTTCACGTTGGCCGAACGGGAGGCGCTGGGCCTGACCGGTCTGCTGCCGACCGGCGTCTCGACCCTGGAGGGCCAGCTCCGCCGGGTCTATGGGCAGTACAGCGAACAGGCCAGCGACCTGCGCAAGTGGGTCTACCTGGCGAACCTACGGGACCGCAATGAGGTGCTGTTCTACCGGCTGCTGTCCGAACACATCAGCGAGATGCTGCCCGTCGTCTACACCCCCACCGTCGGGCTGGCCATCGAACGGTTCAGCCACGAGTTCCGCCGCACCCGCGGCGTGTACCTGTCCGTCGACCATCCCGAGGACGTCGAAACCGCCTTGCGCAACACCGGTCTCGGCCCGGACGACGTCGACCTGCTGGTCGCCACCGATTCCGAGGGCATCCTGGGGATCGGCGACCAGGGCGTCGGTGGCATCGAGATCTCGATCGGCAAGCTCGCGGTCTACACCGCCGCCGCCGGCATCCACCCCCGCCGGGTGCTGCCGGTCGTGCTGGACATGGGCACCGACAACCTTCGGCTGCTCAACGACGACATGTACCTGGGCGAACGGCACGCCCGCTACCGCGACCATCGTTACGACGACCTGATCGAGGCCTACGTCGCCGCGGTCAGCAAACTGTTCCCCAGCGCGATGCTGCACTGGGAGGATTTCGGCGCCACCAACGCCCGCCGGATCCTGGACAAGTACGCCGACCAGGTCTGCACCTTCAACGACGACATGCAGGGCACTGCGGCCGTCGTGCTGGCGGCGATCTTCTCCGCGATCCGGGCGGCCGGCACCCGGCTGAGCGACCAGCGGATCGTCATCTACGGCGCCGGCACCGCGGGCCTGGGCATCGCGGACATGATGCGCGACCAGATGGTCCGGGAGGGACTGACCGCGCAGGAGGCCACCGCGCCGGTTCTACCCGATGGGCAGCCAGGGCCTGATGGTCGATGACATGCCGGGTCTGCTGGACTTCCAGCAGCCCTACGCCCGATCCCGTGCCGAGGTCAGCACCTGGCCAGGTGGCGGGGCGGACCGGATCGGGCTGGCCGAGGTCGTCGCGCAGGTACACCCGACCATCCTGATCGGCACCTCCACCCATTCCGGCGCGTTCACCGAGGCCATCGTGAAGGACATGGCCGCGCACACCGAGCGGCCGATCATCCTGCCGTTGTCCAACCCGACGTCCAAGGCCGAGGCGCTGCCGCACGACCTGATCGCCTGGACCGACGGCCAGGTGCTCACCGCCACCGGCAGCCCCTTCGAGCCGGTCGTGCACGACGAGGCGACCTACCGGATCGCGCAGGCCAACAACGCGCTGGTCTTCCCCGGTCTGGGCCTGGGGGTCACCGTCGCGAAGGCGTCCAGGATCAGTGACGCGATGATCGCGGCGGCCGCCGACGCGGTGGCCAAGGCTGTCCAACGCGAACACCCGCGGTGCGGCGCTGCTGCCGCCGATGGACGATCTGCGCGCCGTATCAGCGGCCGTGGCCATCGCGGTGGCCAACACCGCGGTCGCGCGAGGGCCTGGCCCGGGTCGACGTTCGACGACCCGATCAGGCAGGTCACCGAGGCCATGTGGCGACCGGAGTACCCGCGGATCGTCACCTGAGAGAGTCGGAAAAAAATCTCCCCGCAACGCTTGAGCACCCCACCGCGGTGGTGCTATAAAAAAGGCAGATCACCACGTCACGAGGGACTCACGTTCATTGTTGCGGGGAGGTGAAGAATGGTTCGTGATCGTGAGAACGTCTGCGGTACAACTCCAACCGATATCGATCAACAGTTCATCGACCTGGTGTGTGCCGAGCCGGAATGGCTCGACATGGAGTTCGACGCCATTGTGTGCGAGCCGTCAGAAATGCTCGTGCCACCCGTGCGTCGACGGCCCGTCCGCCCATCGATGGCGGGTCGGCCCGGGCCCGACGTCGGGCCCGATTCAGTGCCGGGAAAGGCTCCGTCGGGATCACCCGGCCACCGACCCGGAACTCGGACGGGTGGACCCCGGTCGCCTCCGCCGCCGGAGATGTCCTGCTCGTCGAATCCCGAGGGGAAGGTGATGTGATCAAGAAGGAGCCACAGTCCTTTTCCGTCATCAGTTCTCGATCACCCCATCAGCGCGGTCGCTGGCGCCGTTGATGCGGACAACCCTGGAATCACGGCATTCCCCGGGCAACCGCAACCACGCCACCGGGCGATGACCACGACCCGCGGCGGGACCCGAGAACCTCGCCAGAGCCCGGCTGTTTCCTGTTTCGTACAGGGACAGCCGGGCTCTTCCGTCTCCGCGACCCGTGACCCGGGCTGTGGCCTCTGAGCCCGGCTGGCCCCGGTGGCAACAGACGTTCGCTCTCCGCGAGATCTGCTTGACTGAGTGAGTCCTCACTCAGTACGGTGCGGCGGTGAGTTCAACCCCCAGCAGAGCTGCCCCGCTGCCCGCGGACGAGCGCCGCGCCGCCATCATCGCGGCCGCCACGCCGTTGGTGTGCGATCACGGCGCGACGGTGACCACCCGGGAGATCGCCGCTGCCGCCGGCATCGCCGAGGGCACCATCTTCCGGGTCTTCGCCGACAAGGACGCGCTGATCACCGCGGTGGTGCACAGCGTGCTGGACCCGGCCCCGCTCGTCGACGAATTGCGCAGCATCGACCCAAGTCGAGGACCTCGAGCAGATCCTCATCCGGGCCGTCGAGGTGATGCGGCGGCGCTTCGAGAGCGTCGGTCAGATCATGTGGATGCTGCGCGTCACCGGACCGCCCGGCAGCGAACGCGACATGTCCAAGTTCGTCGTGGTGAACAGCGCCGGCGGACCCGCGACCGCGACCACCCCACCGGACCTCACCGAGGTCAACAACGCGCTGACGGACCTGCTGCTGCCGCACCGCGGCGCGCTCCGACTGCCCCCGGCGGAGGCGGCCCGGATGTTCCGGCTGATCAGCTTCGCCGGGGTGCACCCACGGATCAACGAGGGCCACCCGATGTCGAGCGGCGAGATCGTCGAACTGCTGATGCACGGCATCAGCGCTCAGAAAACAGTTTCCCCGCAGTCAGAGCCGGGGGAAGACTCAACCCCGCGTCGAACAGTTCACCACCGAATCGACCCGTCACATCTTGTCAGCACGTCCCCCCGGAGGCCAGTGATGTTGCTCCAACTGTTGCGCACCTACCTGCGCCCCTACCGCGGCCCATTGGCCGCCGTCGTGCTGTTCCAGCTCATCGGCACCATCGCCTCGCTGTACCTGCCGGCACTCAATGCCGAGATCATCGACGACGGGGTGGCCACGGGCGACACCGGTGTCATCATCTCCACCGGCGGGATCATGCTGGGCGTGACGATTCTGCAGATCGTCTGCACCATCATCGCCGTCTATTTCGGCGCCCGCACCGCGATGGGCTTCGGCCGGGACGTCCGGGCCTCGCTGTTTCACCAGGTAGGGACCTTCTCCGACCGCGAGGTCGCCTCCTTCGGTGCCCCCACGCTGATCACCCGCAACACCAACGACGTGCAGCAGGTGCAAATCCTGGTGCTGATGACGTGCACCCTGCTGGTTGCCGCGCCGATCATGTGCGTCGGCGGCGTCATCATGGCGCTCCGTACCGACCTGGGACTGGCCTGGCTGCTGCTGGTCAGCGTGCCGGTGCTGATCGTCGCGATCAGCCTGATCGTGGTGCGGATGGTCCCGCAGTTCCGGTTGATGCAGGCGCGGATCGACGTGGTGAACCGGGTGCTGCGCGAGCAGATCTCCGGCGTGCGGGTGGTCCGGGCCTTCGTCCGGGAGCCCCTGGAGACCCGCCGGTTCGCCGGTGCCAACCAGGAATTGACCGACACCGCGGTCCGGGCCGGCCGGCTGATGGCGCTGATGTTCCCTACCGTGATGCTGGTGCTGAACGCGTCCAGCGTTGCGGTGCTGTGGTTCGGTGGTCACCGGGTGGAGAACGGCGACATCGAGATCGGCGCCCTGATGGCGTTTCTCAACTACCTGATGCAGATCCTGATGTCGGTGATGATGGCCACCTTCATGGCCGTGATGGTCCCGCGGGCCGCCGTCAGCGCCGACCGGATCAGCGAGGTGCTGCGCACGGAATCCTCCGTCGTGCCGCCGGCGAAGCCCATCAACCCCGCCACCCGCACCGGCGACGTGCTGCTCGACGGCGTGGAATTCAGCTACCCCGGTGCCAGCGAACCGGTGCTGCGCAACATCAGGATGCGGGCCCGGCGCGGCACCACGACCGCGATCGTCGGCTCCACCGGCGCCGGGAAGACCACCCTGCTCTCGCTCATCCCGCGGCTGTTCGACGCCACCGCGGGCGCCGTCAAGGTCGATGACGTGAACGTCCGGGACTTCGAACCCGACCAACTTTGGGACCGCATCGGTCTGGTGCCGCAGAAGCCGTTCCTTTTCTCCGGGACGGTGGCGTCCAACCTGCGCTACGGCAACCCGGCGGCCACCGACGAGGACCTGTGGACCGCCCTGAGCATCGCGCAGGCCCGCGATTTCGTCGCGGCCATGCCCGACGGGCTGGAATCGGCGATCTCGCAGGGCGGGTCGAACGTGTCCGGCGGGCAGCGGCAGCGCCTCGCGATCGCCCGGGCGCTCGTCGCGAAGCCGGACATCTACCTGTTCGACGATTCGTTCTCGGCGCTGGACCTGTCCACCGACGCCCGGCTGCGAGCCGCGCTCAGACCCACGACCAGGGACAAGACGGTGATCATCGTCGCGCAACGGGTGTCGACCATCGCCGACGCCGACCAGATCATCGTCCTGGAGGACGGGCTCATCGTCGGCAACGGAAGCTACGACGAATTGATCGATAGCTGCCCGACCTTCATCGAGATCGTGCAGTCCCAGCTGGCGGCGGAGGTGGCGGCATGACGAGCACCGACAAGCGGCCGGCGCCGGTCGCTGCCGCACCGGAGCGGCCGAAGTTCGCTCCCCCGCCCCGCACCGGTCCCGGGGGTGGCGGCGGTCCGTTCGGCGGCATGGGTATGCCCGCCGAAAAGTCGCTGAACTTCGTGCCGTCCGCCAAACGGCTGCTCCGCCGGATGAAGCCCGAGCGCATCGGGTTGATCTTCGTGGTGCTGCTGGGCGTGATCAGTGTGGTGTTCGCGGTGCTCGGCCCCAAGCTGCTCGGCAACGCCACCAACATCATCTTCGACGGCATCGTCGGCAAGCAGCTGCCCGCGGGCATCACCCAGCAGCAGGCCATCGACGGCGCCCGCGCAGAGGGCAACGACTCCTTCGCCGACCTCCTCTCCGGGATGACGGTGACCCCCGGTCAGGGCATCGACTTCAGCGCGCTGGGGTCGGTGCTGATGATCGTCCTGGTGCTGTACGTGCTGTCGTCGGTTTTCGCCTACCTGCAGGGTTACCTGCTCAACGGCATCGTGCAACGCACCATCCTCAAGCTGCGGGCGGAGGTCGAGGACAAGCTGAACAAGCTGCCGCTGAGTTACCTGGACAAACACCAGCGCGGCGAGGTGCTCAGCCGGGTCACCAACGACATCGACAACATCTCCCAGTCCCTGCAGCAGACCCTGTCCCAGACGCTGACCTCGCTGCTCACCGTGGTCGGGGTGCTGACGATGATGTTGATCATCTCGCCGCTGCTCGCGCTGGTCGCACTGATCGCGATCCCGCTGTCGTTGGTCGTCACCACGCTGATCGCCAAGCGCTCGCAACCGCGGTTCATCGCGCAGTGGCGCAGCACCGGCGAGCTCAACGCCCGGGTCGAGGAGACGTTCACCGGACACAGCCTGGTGAAGGTCTTCGGCCGGCAGGCCGACGCGCAGGCGGCCTTCGATGCCAAGAACGACGAGCTGTACCGGGCCTCGTTCGGCGCTCAGTTCATCTCCGGGATCATCATGCCGTCGATGATGTTCATCGGGAACCTGACCTACGTCGCGATCGCGGTGGTCGGCGGCCTGCGGGTGGCCTCCGGCACCATGTCGCTCGGGGACGTGCAGGCGTTCATCCAGTACTCCAGGCAGTTCACCCAGCCGTTGACCCAACTGGCCTCGATGGCCAACGTGTTGCAGTCCGGGATCGCCTCGGCAGAAAGGGTTTTCGAGTTCCTGGACGCGGAGGAGCAGTCGCCGGACCCGGTCGAGCCGGCCCGGGTGCTTGACGCCAGGGGCCGGGTGGAGTTCCACGACGTCGCCTTCAGCTACGACCCGCAGAGCCCGTTGATCGAAAACCTCTCGCTCGCGGCCGCCCCCGGGCAGACGGTGGCCATCGTCGGGCCGACCGGCGCCGGCAAGACCACCCTGGTCAACCTGATCATGCGGTTCTACGAGATCGACGCCGGCCGGATCACCCTGGACGGCGTGGACGTCGCGGAGATGACGCGGGCCGATCTGCGGTCCCGGATCGGCATGGTGCTGCAGGACACCTGGCTGTTCGCCGGCACCATCCGGGACAACATCGCCTACGGCCGGCCCGATGCCACCGAGGAGGAGTTGATGGCCGCCGCGCGAGCCACCTACGTCGACCGGTTCGTGCACTCACTGCCCGACGGATACGACACGCTCATCGACGACGAGGGCAGCAACATCAGCGCCGGCGAGAAGCAGCTGATCACCATCGCCCGGGCGTTCCTGGCGAACCCGGCACTGCTGATCCTGGACGAAGCAACGAGTTCGGTGGACACCCGGACGGAGGTGCTGGTGCAGCACGCCATGGCCGCACTGCGCGCCGACCGGACAAGTTTCGTCATCGCCCATCGACTGTCGACGATCCGGGACGCCGACCTGATCCTGGTGATGCAGTCCGGGTCGATCGTCGAGCAGGGCACCCACGATGAGTTGCTGACCCGCGGTGGGGCCTATGCGGACCTGTACAACGCGCAGTTCGCCGGAGCGGTCGCCGACGCCTGACCACGCGTTGCCCCGCCGCCCCGCCCCCTCGCCCCCTCGGCCCCCCGTTGGCGGCGCCGATCATCATCGGCCGGCGCGGCTGAAGTCGTCGACTTCTGTCCCACCAGCCACATTCAGGCCACGATGATCGGCGCGGGGGGAAGATGATCGGCGCGGGCCAGCGATGAGGCAGAACGTGACGTTGCCTACTGCGGCCGGGGAATGGGGAACGGTCCCGTAGGATGATCAACGACGGGACCGTCCTGGTGTCCGTCGAGGTCGCTGCTGTGAATGCCAACGAAGGCGTTCCTGCCTCCACGCGGGTGTCACGGACATCGCGAGTCGGTCAGCATCACGGCCACCCGCCTGTCCGACCGTAAGGATCTTCACTTTTCATGAGCATTGCCAACTCTTCGTCGCGCCCGCATACCCCCGCCCGTTCGACCGATCGTCCCGCCCCGGCGCGGGACGACGCGTTCACCACGGGGGCATTTTCCGTCGGCGCCTTCTCCTCCAGCATCCGTAGCAGCGACGCGCCCGCCGGTCGCGACAGCGCACCCAGGGCCGCCGGCAACCGCCCCCGTACCGCCGCCGACCGGGTGAGCCGCGACGATTCTCCGTCGGCGGCCAACCGCAACGCCGTTGGTGGCGAAGGACGCCGCCGGCGCCAGCGTGGCGCCGAGACTCCTCGGCCGGCCGTGCAGAACACGTCGCGCGGCAACGGTGGCCGACAGAATCCGCCCCGCCAGCAGGCTCCCGCCCGGCAGGCTCCAGCCAAGCAGGCTCCCGCCCGGCAGGCTCCCGCACTGGCCACCGTCACCGCCTTTCCCGTTGCAGCACAGCGCGTCCCGAACGTCCCCGGCCAGCCGACCGCGAGTTTCGCCGAACTCGGGGTGCCCGCCTCACTGCTGCCCGTATTGACGACACTCGGTGCGGTGTCACCCTTCCCGATCCAGGAAGCCACCCTGCCGCACACCCTCGAAGGCCGGGATGTGCTGGGCCGCGGCAAGACCGGCTCCGGTAAGACCATCGCCTTCGCGATCCCGCTGGTCACCCGGCTCACCGGCGGACGCCGGGTCGCCGGCAAGCCGCGTGGCCTGATCCTGCTACCCACCCGAGAGCTCGCCCTGCAGGTGGCCCGCACCGTCGAGCCGCTGGCCAAGGCCGCGGGCCTGCGCACCGTGGTGATCTTCGGCGGTGTCGGCTACGGCAACCAGACCAGCGCGCTACGCAGCGGTGTCGACATCGTCATCGCCTGCCCGGGACGGCTCGAGGATCTGGTGAACCAAAAGGCCTGCGATCTCAGCACCGTCGAGGTCACTGTGCTCGACGAGGCCGACCACATGGCCGACCTCGGCTTCCTGCCGGTCGTCCGCCGATTGCTGCGCACCACCCCGGCCCGCGGCCAGCGGCTGCTGTTCTCCGCAACGCTGGACAACGGGATCTCCGTGCTGGTCAAGGAATTCCTTACCGACCCGATCCTGCACGCCGTCGATGACGAGACCTCCCCGGTCGACACCATGGAGCACCATGTCTTCGCTGTCAGCAACGAGAACCGCCCGCAGGTGATCCGCGAGCTCGCCCAGGGCGGCGGCCGCCGGATGCTGTTCACCCGCACCAAGCACAGCGCGAAGAAGTGGGCCGCCGCGCTCACCAAGCAGGGCATCCCGGCAGTCGACTTGCACGGCAACCTGTCGCAGAACGCCCGCGAGCGCAACCTCGCGGCGTTCTCCTCCGGCAGCGCCAAGGTGCTGGTTGCCACCGACATCGCCGCCCGCGGCATCCATGTCGACGACGTCGAACTGGTTGTGCACCTGGATCCGCCGACCGAGCACAAGGCGTACCTGCACCGTTCGGGCCGCACCGCCAGGGCCGGCGCCGGCGGCACGGTCGTGACCGTCATGCTGCCCGACCAGGCCGCCGATCTGCGCAAGCTGATGAAGCTGGCCGGCATCACCCCGTCCACCACCCAGGTCTCGCCGGGTCACCCGGCGATCGCCCGGGTCGCCGGCTGACCGCGAGGTCACCCGGCGCACCTCACGTCAGGCGCGACCGCGCCGCCGCGCGACGGCAGGTCACCTTCCGCGCCTGACTACTGATTCGCCACTGGCAACGTCGCGCGAATGATGGTGCCGGCACCCGGCCGGCTCATCACCGCGAACGTCCCGTTGCCGGCTTCCACCCGGTCGAGCAGCCCGGTCAGGCCGCTACCGCCCGCCGCGTCGGCGCCCCCGATCCCGTCGTCGCTGACCTCGATCACCAGCGTCCGGCGGTCGACGTGGACGTCGACGATCGCCCGGGTGGCCTGTGCGTGCTTGACGACGTTCGTCATCGCCTCGGCCACGATGAAGTAGGCGGTCGTCTCGATGTCCGCCGGCAACCGGGGGGCGTCGACCCGAAGCTCGACCGGCAGCGAAAGGTCGGCCACGATCGACTCCAGGCCGCTGTGCAACCCGCCGCGGGTCAGCGACGCCGGCAGGATGCCGCGCACGATGTCCCGCAGTTCCTTGCTGGCCCGCTCGGCATTGCTGAGCGCCTCGTGCAGAAGATCCTCCGGCGACTGGCCGGCCTGCACCGCATCCCGGGCCAGCTTCAGCGCGATGATCGTGTGCACGAGCCGTTGCTGGGCGCCGTCATGGACGTCGCGTTGCACCCGCCGCCGGGTCTCGTCCGCAGTGGCGATGACGCGCGCGCGAGACGCCGTGAGCTTGGCCTTGTTGTCGGCGTTGGCGATCGCGACGGCGGTCAGTTCAGCGAACGGCGTCAGCCTCTCCTCGGTCCCAGCGGCGAGTGGCGGGTCCGGCGTGCCCACGGCCAACGCCCCCCACACGCGCCCCTCGACGGTGACCGGCACCGCGACCCCGCCGCGGACCGCCAAGTCGGTGGCAAAGCCCGCCGGGACAACGGTGGTGACGGTATCGAAGCGGACGGCGCGCCCGGACCGGCGGAGTTCGCCCAGCACGTCATCGTTCGTGGCGATCACCAACGGCAGCCCGATCGGGGTGGCGTCATTCGCCCGGGCGACCGCCACCGCGACTCCGTCAGCGACTGCGCCCTCGCCCGCGACCTGGTCATACCGCACCACCACGGTGGGCAGGTCGTTGACCAGGGCGGAGGTTTCCGCTGCGACGGCGGCGAAAACCTCGTCGAGGGTGGCGCCGCGGGCGACCTGTTCTGCCACCCCGCGCACCGCCGCCTGCTCGTCGGCGAGCAGCCTGAGCTCCTGACGCGCGTCGGCGGCCGAGACCGCGGTACCCGCCAGATCGGCGAAGTTGCCCAGGTGCTCTTCGATGGCCGGCGGGAAAGCCGCGAGCCGTCCCACCACGACCAGCACCCCCCACAACCGCCCATGCATGACGACCGGCACCGCCGCGCTGGCATCGAACCCGTTGGCGGCGGCCAGTTTCGGCCACACGCCGGACATCTGGCTGAGGTCGTCGATCCTGGCCGGTCGGCGGGTCCGCCAGACCCGTTGCGTCGCACCATCACCGGTCCCCGGCGCCCGCATGCCGACGACGATGCCGTCCGGAGCGCCGTCCAGGGCGACGATCGAGGTGCTGCCATCCGGTTCGAAACGCAGCATCGCGGTGAAATCCACACCGGCCAGCGTCGACGCCTCCTCCGCGACAGCCCCGAGGACCTCTTCCGCCGGCGCCTCGTGGGCGGCGAGCTCGGCGATCCGGCGAAGTGCCGCCTGCTCGTCCGCGAGGTTCCGGAGCTTCTGGCGCGCTTCCGTGCTGGCGATCGCGGTCCCGGCCAGCTCGGCGAAGTGCGTCAGGTGCTCCTCGATGTCGGCCGTGAAAACCCGATGCCGTCCGACCACGATCAGTGCACCCCAGACCTTGCCGCCGATGACGATCGGCACGCCGGCGCTGGTGGTGTAACCGAGGGCGTGCGCCATGCGCGGCCAGCGCCCACCGACGGTGCTGAGATCGTTGATCCGGGCCGCCCGGCCGGATCGCCAGACCCGTTGTACCGCACCGTCACCCGTTCCGGGTGCACGCATCCCGATGACGAATTCGGCGGGCGCGCCGTCCAGCGCCACGATGCGGCTGCCGCCGTCGGGATCGTCGTAGCTCAGCACCATCCCGAAGTCAACGCCGGCCAGCACGGAGGACTCCTTGGCGACGACCGCCAGCACCTCCGCCGCCTGGGCGTCCCGGGCCGCGAGTTCGGCCACCCTGCGCAGCGCGGCCTGCTCGTCTGCCAGATCCTGGAGTTGTCCGCGAGCCTCACCGTTGGCCACCGCCGCAGCCATGGTCCCGGCAAACTGCAGCAGACCGTCCTCGACCGTGGTCGCCAATCGACGGTCCGTGCTCGACGCGCCCAGCACCCCCCAGAGCCGGGCACCGACCATGATGGGTACGCCCACCGCCGACGTGCCGCCATGTTCTTCGCCGTCCTGGCGACCGTCGATCCGTCCGGGCCGCTCACCGGCGTCGATCCGGGCCGGCCGCCGCGTGCGCAGGATCTTCGCCACCAGACCCTGCTCGTCGGCGCTGATCTCGACCCGGGTACCGACGGGATCCGGGCCGCCGCTGGTGGCGACGACGGTGAAACTCCGTTCGTGCTCGAACCGGATCAGGGTGGTGGCCTCATCGATCAGGTTGGTTGCCTCGGCGGTGAGCGCCGCGAAGATCTGTTCCTGGCTGATACCCCGAGCGACCAGTTCGGCCACCCGGCGCAATGCGGCCTGCTCCCTGGCCAGCGCGAGCAGTTCGCCGCGGGCCTGGGCGCCCGCGACTGCGGCGGCACCGGTTCCGGCGATCAGCGACAGCCGATGTTCGGCCGTGGCCGGCAGCGGGTCCTCGCCGGAACTTGCCAGCAGGATGCCCCAGGGACGGCCGCCGACGGCGACCGGCACACCCACCGACGCGCGGATGCCGACCTGCAGCGCCAGCCGATTCCCCGGGGGCAGGCGATAGTCGTCGATCCGTGCGGTCTCACCGGTGCGTTGCACCTGTGCCACCACTCCGTCCGGGTCGACGGTGACCCGCCGACCGGCCGGCGGGATGTCGCTGTCGAAGCCGTGCACCGCGAGCATGTCGGCCGACTGTTCGTCGACGAACCTCAGCAACATCGTCGCGACGCCGTCGACCAGGGCGGACGCGGAACGGGTGATGGCAGCGAAGACCTCCGCCGGCTCGGCCCCGCCGGCCGCGATCTCGGCCACCTCCAGCAGTTGCGCCTGCTCGCGGGCCCGTTCGCGCAGTTCGTCGTTGGCCCGCGCATTGGCCAGCACCGAGGTCACCAACTGGGTGAAGGCCGCGATCCCCTCTTCCACCCCGTCGCTGAAGGTCTCCTCGCGAGTGGAGCCGAGAACACTGACGCCCCAGATGCTTCCGTGCAGGGAGATCGGGATGGCGACGTACCAGCGAAGATCATCACCGCCGACCGCCCCGCCCAGCAGATCGCGCAACGGCCAGGCCTGCGCGGCGAAGCGCTGCGCACGGCCAAGATGCCGCACCGCCCGAAGGTTGTCGTCGACGAGCAATCTGCTGCCCACGAGGTCGGGGGCGTCGGCCCAACCCGACGCGGCGAGCACCACCGCAGAGTCAACGGTTTCGAACCGGATCATCAGGCTGATGTCGACGCCCGCCAACTCCGCGATGACCTGATTGATCACCGTGACCAGTTCCCGCTCCGACCCCCCACCGGCGGCGTGGGTCGCTACCTGGCCGAGGGCGGCCTGCCGGTTGGCGATCCGGGCCGCCTCGGCCCGGGACGGCACCTCGGCGGTCGGCGTCCGGTCGGTCGGGCGCGGCGAGTAGTAGCTGTGCAGTGACACCAACCTGTTGTCGCGCAACCTCAGGACCTCACAGGTCACGCCGTCCAGCCGCCACGGCAGGGCCGGATCGTCGCTCGCCGCGGGATTCGGCGCCACTGCCGCCATCGGATTGGCCAGGTGGAACTCGGATACCACCGCGTCCCGGGATGCGGCCACCACCCGGCGGGAAACCACCACGACACCGGGACAGGCCTGCAGGACGCCGTTGAGGTAGGCGCGGGCACCCAATCGGCCACGCAGGACACCGGCGTCGACGACCACCTCCACATCCTCGTCCAGCAGTTCGACCCAGTTGTCAAGATCACGCGCGTTGATGGCGGAGTAGTACTGCTCGGCCAGCGCCAGGGCCGAATCCTCCGCCGCACCAACGCCGTTCGGTCGGCGCGGACGGGGCGTCGGGCGCTCGACCAGCGAGCCGGGCCGAGCTCGATTTCGGCGGGTGCTCACCGGTCGCCTTCTTGTGTGCTCGGCGCGATCGGGACCATCGGCGTTGACGTGCCGGTGGCAGGCGCACTCATCGTCCATCCTTGTGCTGCAGGTACGACAACACCGCCAGTACCCGGCGGTGGTCCGTCCCCACCGGCGGGATCTCCAGTTTGCGGAAGATGGACGTCACGTATTTCTCCACGGCTGCCTGGCTGACCAGCAGCGACTGCGAGATGCCGAGGTTGGACCTGCCTTCGGCCATCGCGGCCAACACCTCGCGTTCCCGCGGTGTCAACGGGGACAACGCATCACCCGGTGCCGGACGCCCCAGCATCACGGTGATCACCTCCGGGTCCAGCGCGCTGCCGCCGGCGGCGACCCGATGCACGGCATCGATGAAGGTCGGCACGTCGCCCACCCGTTCCTTGAGCAGGTAGCCGACACCGGCCGGGTCGTTGTCGATCAGGTCGATCGCGAAACTCGGCTCGCAGTACTGGGACAGGATCAGCACACCGGTGCCGGGCAGCCGCCGACGGACTTCGATCGCGGCCTGCAGACCGTCGTCCTCGCGGCGGGGCGGCATCCGGACGTCGGCGATCGTCACGTCCGGGCGAAATGCCAGGGATTTGCTCAGCAGTTCGTCGGCGTCACCCGCCTGCGCCACCACGTCGAGCCCCGCACCGACCAGGATTCGCGAAATACCCTCGCGCAGCAGAACATCGTCCTCTCCGATGATCACCCGGAGTGGCGACGTGACCTGGGTCGTGACGTCCATCAGCCCTCATCCTTGTTCGATGCAATTGCGCAACTCGGTGCTCGCCAGTTCGTCCTTGGGGATGAATCCGGCTGCGCCCGCCCGACGGGCAGCGGACGCGTTCGACGGGTCGGAATCTGATGAGATGAGCACGACGCGCATCGGCCACGGCATGGCCACGAGCTGCTGGGCGAGCGAAAACCCGTCCCCGTCCGGAAGTCCGATGTCGACCAACACGAAATCAGGACGCAACTGCTCGGCGCTCAGCAGCGCGGTGGCGACCGTGCCCGCCTGACCGACCACCTGATGGCCCCAACCGGTCACGATCCTGGCGGCAAGGTCGCCGAAGGCGGCATCGTCGTCAACGATCAACACTGCGCGGGCCATCCCGTCAGGATCGCATCACCCGCTCATCACCGGGGGTAGGGCTACCCGGAAACTTTTCCCAGCTGGCGGGGCTGGCGGTAGCGGATTCCAACCGACAGTATTCCGGCATTTCCGTCACTTGCACCATCCGGTGCCCGACGATGGCGTGAGGAATCGAGATGCGGCAGGCAACGACATGAGCGGACACTACGGTCAGATCGCGTTCACCGACCCCGTGCGGGCCGTCCAGCAGCACTACGGCAGCCGGGACTTCTACGACCGGCACCAGGCGCGCACCCGAGGACCGACGGGGCCGGATCCGATGACGCCCGACGTCCGCGAATTCCTGGCGGGCCGGGACAGCTTCTATCTGGCGACGGTCAGCGACACCGGTTGGCCGTACCTGCAGTTTCGCGGCGGGCCGCCGGGATTCCTGCGGGTGCTGGACGACACCACGGTGGGGTGGGCCGACCATCGCGGCAATCTGCAATACATCAGCACCGGCAATCTGACCACCGACAGCCGGGTGGCCATGTTCCTGATGGACTACCCGCATCGACGGCGGCTGAAGATCTTCGGGCACGCCACCGTCATCCATGCCAGCGACGACCCGGCTCGGGTGGCCGAATTGACCGTCCCCGATGCTGACGCCGTCGTCGAACGCGGCGTCATCGTGACCGTTGATGCCTACGACTGGAATTGTCCCCAGCACATCACTCCGCGCTACACCGTCGCCGAACTGGAACCCCACCTGGGCGCGCTGCGCCAGGAGCTCGAGGCGCTTCGCGCCGAGAACGCCGACCTGCGACGGTCCTGTCAACCGGCCGACGACGACACCGGAACGGACCGGGCGGACAACCCGCCAGGGGGGTAGGGCTAGCCGGAAACAGTTCTCCGGTCAACGGGTCTGGTTCCGTCGCCCGCCCAGCAGCAGCCTTGGATCATCACCCCGACCCGAGGAGGCCCCGAATGGGAACCATCACCGTCGGCCATGAAAATTCATGGCCCATCGAGCTGTCCATCGAAGATCATGGCAGCGGCCGGCCCGTTGTTCTGCTGCACGGGTGGCCCGTTGACAGCCAGTCCTGGGAGCTGCAGGTCCATCCGCTGCTCGCCGCCGGGTACCGCGTCATCACCTACGATCGCCGTGGTTTCGGTCGGTCCAGCCGGCCCACCTTCGGCTACGACTTCGACACCCTCGCAGCCGATCTCGACCAGCTGATGACTCAGCTGGACCTGCACGACGCGACAGTGGTCGGCTTCTCCCTGGGCACCGGCGAACTTGCCCGCTACATCGGCGCCCACGGCACCGGCCGGCTGCGGAGCTGCGTGTTCATCGAGTCGCTGGCACCGTCGTTCGCCAAGGCGACCGGGAACGCGCTGGGCGTCGACGCTGCCGGCGTGGCGGGGGTGCAGCAGGCCATCCTCGACGATCGCTATGCCTGGTGGACCGGGCTGCTCAACGACTTCCTCAACCTCGAGGATTACCTGGGGAAGCGGGTGAGCGAGGACACCGTGCGGGCCCTCTGGAACGCCGGCTCGACGGCATCCCCGTACGCGACATGGGCCTGCCCGCAAGGCTGGTTGGAGGACTTCACCAGTGACATCACCAGGGTCGACGTGCCGACGCTGATCATTCACGGCACCGCCGACCGCATCCTGCCCATCGATGGCCAGGGCCGGCGTCTGCACGCCGCTCTCCCGGCCGCCAAGTACGTCGAGATCGACGGTGGACCGCACGTGTTGTGCGTGACCCACTCGGCGGAGGTCAACCGGGAGCTGCTCAGCTTCCTGGCCGAGCCGGGCGATGCCGCCCCGCAAGCGGGATGACCGCACCGTGTTCGAGAATTTTGCGGACTATCGGGTGCCGACCGGCCGGGGTGTCATCTACGCCCGGGTCGGCGGACAGGGGCCCCCGCTTCTGCTGCTGCACGGTTACCCGCAAACCCACCTCATGTGGCACGCCGCCGCGGAACTGCTGGTAGCGCATTTCACCGTGGTGGTCGTCGACCTTCCCGGGTACGGCGGGTCTTTCCGGCCAACCCCGGCGCCGGATCACGCGCCGCACTCCAAACGGGCGATCGCCGACGACTTGATCCAGCTGATGGACGCGCTGGGTCACCGATCGTTCATGGTGGCGGGCCACGATCGCGGTGGGCGGGTGGCTTACCGGATGGCCCTGGACCACCCGGACCGGGTGAGCGCCGTAGCCGCCTTCGATGTCGTCCCCACCGGTGAGGTGTGGGCGCGGGCGGACGCCTCCCTCGCGCTGACCTACTGGCACTGGTCCTTCCTCGCCCAGCCGGCACCGCTCCCGGAGCGGCTCATCGGCGCCGATCCCGACGCATTCTTCGACTACCACGTGCGGGCGCTGGGGATCGGGAAACGGAAGGACCGCTATCCGGCGGAGTTGCTCGCCGCCTACCGGGACCTGCTGGACGACGTCACCACGGTCGAGGCGATCTGCGAGGACTACCGCGCCGGCGCCACCATCGACCGCGAGCACGACGACGCCGACCTCGGCCGCCGCCGGATCACCTGCCCGTTGTTGCTGCTGTGGAGCGCCGGTGGTGCACTGCCGCGCTTCTACGGTGACGTGCTCGACGTGTGGCGCCCGTGGGCGGGCGACGTTCGAGGCCGCGGGCTCGACGCGACGCACTTCCTGGTCGAGGACCTACCAGCGGAAGTCGCCCGTGAACTGATCGCGCTCATCCCGCGGCACCCGGTCGGTACCGGCACTGCGACCACCACTGAAACTTCGAAAGGGCAACCATGACAACGAGTGTCACCACCACCACGGGGACCGGCGACGCGCTGGCCGCGACCCTCAAGCGCACCGAGATCCAGCGGAGCGATTCCTCGATCCCCGGCCGGGAGATCGTGCAGGTCCGCACCGAAATCCCGGTCGGCGTCAGTTCCGGCTGGCACACCCATCCCGGCGAAGAGGTCGGGTACATCGTGCAGGGCACCGTACGAATGCAGATCGAAGGCCATCGAACCCTGACGCTGAACGCCGGCGACGGCTTTCTCATCCCGCCGGGAACACCGCACAACGCGACCGATCTGGGTCCGGAGGTCGGTCAGATGCTCTCGACCTACATCGTCGATCCCGACCGGCCGATCGCGACCTTCACCGCGGCACCCGACGCGTAACCGCGCCCGGTGCGGAGCCGGGGGCAGCGGCATCTAGGCCAGCGGCGTGAAGAAGGTTGCCACCTCGGCGTCGGTCACCTGATCGAGCCGGGGTGGCCGCCAGTTCGGCCGCCGGTCCTTGTCGATGACCTGCGCTCGGATCCCTTCCGACAGGTCGGGATGGGCCAGGAAGTGCCGGCCCACCAACAGGTCCTGCTCGAGCACCTCGGTCAAGGTCATGGCGACGGCGTTGCGCAGCGCCCGCAGCGTCACCTTCACCGCCGTCGGCGACATCTTTGCGAGCGT
Organism: uncultured Chloroflexia bacterium; assembly: GCA_963720755.1. GTDB lineage: Bacteria > Chloroflexota > Limnocylindria > Limnocylindrales > CSP1-4 > SPCO01. The sequence goes on along the minus strand of CAVRGP010000002.1, from coordinate 361,203 downwards.
CGTCGCCGCTGCCCGGGCCCGCGGATCGGGGTGCCCGGCCAGCGCTGCCGCCATCGCATCGACGTCATCGCCGGCGTAACACTCGTCGATCCACCCGCGTTGGGGGTCGAACTCACCCTGCGGTGGTTCCTCCCGCTGCTCGGGCAAGTCGCCGCGGCGCAGTCGGTCGATCATGTTCGGCAGCTGCGCCGACGGGACGAACAGGTCGGCAAGCCCGGCGGTGATCGCGTCCGTCGGGCCGAATCTGGCACCGGTCAACGCGGCATGGGTGCCCACCTCGCCCGGCGCTCGCGCCAACAGATACAGCCCGCCGACGTCCGGACTCAGCCCGATCGCCGTTTCCGGCATACCGATCCGGGAGGTTTCGGTGACCACCCGGATTCGGCAATGCCCGGAGATGCCGACGCCGCCGCCCATCGTCAGACCGGACATCACCGCGACCACCGGTTTCGGGTAGCCCGCGAGCCGGCGGATCATCCGGTATTCGTCGATCCAGAACACCGCCGGGTCGGCCGCCTGCCCGGCAATCCCGGCGTGCAGCAACTTGATGTCGCCGCCGGCACACAGCCCGCGGTCCCCGGCGCCATCGATCAACACCATGCTGACCTGCTCGTCGTCCTGCCAGCGGTCGAGCGCATCGAGCACGGCGTGCACCATCTGATGGGTCAGCGCATTCAGCTGCCGTGGCCGGTTCAGCGTGAGGTGGCCGAGCCTGGCCTTCGACGCGAACCTGAATGTCGTCGCTGTCCGTTGCGGTCACCGGGTCACCCTAACGACGGCCGTTCCGCCGCCGACGCACCCCGGGGGTAGCCTGCTCCATGCTCGGGAATGGATTCAACCCCTCCCGTCGAGATCATTTCGTGATCATGTTCACCCGCCGTGAACTGGGCAAACGGGTCAACATCGGACTGATTTCCCCTTTCGAGATGCGAATGGCCGCAGGAGTGGAATGCTCTCCCGTGGCCAGCGTCGGCGAAAGGGGACTTCGATGGGTGAGCACGGCGCGTCGTTCAGTGGTGAATCGATCTATGACGACACAGACGAGGGCAAGGGCGTTGTCCGAATAGCCTCGGTAGCGGCCCTGGGCGGGTTCCTGTTCGGCTACGACAGCGCGGTGATCAACGGCGCCAACTCGGCGATCGAGTCGCAGTTCAACGCAGATGCCGCCTCACTTGGCTTCGCTGTCGCGTCGGCCCTGCTCGGCGCCGCTGCCGGTGCGCTGATCGCGGGCCGGATCGCCGACCGCATCGGCCGATTGATGGTGATGCGAATCGCCGCGATCCTGTTCTTCGTCGCAGCCCTCGGTACCGGTCTGGCGCCCAACCTCACGATATTGGTCATCTTCCGTATCGTCGGCGGCCTCGGTGTCGGCATCGCCTCGGTGATCGCACCCGCGTACATCGCCGAGATCGCCCCTGCGAAGCTGCGCGGCCGACTCGGCTCTCTGCAGCAACTCGCGATCGTCACCGGCATCTTCATCTCGCTGCTGGTGGACTTCATCATCGCCTCGGTGGCCGGCAGTTCCAGCGCGGACTGGTGGCTGGGCCTGGAGGCCTGGCGGTGGATGTTCATCGCGATGGTGGTCCCCGCCGTTGCCTACGGGTTGCTGGCGCTGACCATCCCAGAGTCGCCGCGATTCCTGATCGCCAAGCACCGGGTCCCCGAGGCGAAGGCAATCCTCACCAGCCTGCTCGGACCGAAGAAAATCGACGAAAAGGTCGAGCGAATCCGCAAGTCCATGGAGCGGGAACAGGAACCGTCCTGGCAGGACCTCAAGGTCCCGGCGACCGGCAAGATCGCCACGATCGTCTGGATCGGCCTGGCGCTGTCGGTCTTCCAGCAGTTCGTCGGCATCAACGTGATCTTCTACTACTCGAACATTCTTTGGGAGGCTGTCGGTTTCACCGAGGATCAGTCCTTCGTCATCACCGTCATCTCGGCGACGATCAACATCTTGACGACCCTCATCGCGATCGCCACCATCGACCGCATAGGTCGAAAACCGTTGCTGGTCATCGGTTCTGCGGGTATGACACTCACCCTTGGCACGATGGCGCTCGTCTTCGGCACCGCCACCGTTGTCGACGGCACCCCGGATCTCGGCACCGCGCTGTTCGGGTCGGCCTCGGCCAATATCGCACTGGTGGCCGCCAATCTGTTCGTCGTGGCGTTCGGCATGTCCTGGGGCCCCGTTGTGTGGGTGTTGCTCGGCGAGATGTTCCCGAACCGGATGCGCGCCGCTGCTCTCTCGCTGGCCGCGGGCGCCCAGTGGGTCGCCAACTGGGTCATCACGGTCAGCTTCCCGACCCTCAAGGACATCGGGCTCGGCCTGGCCTACGGCCTGTACGCGGCGTTCGCGCTGCTGTCGTTCTTCTTCGTGCTCAAATTCATCGAGGAGACCAAGGGCAAGCAGTTGGAGGACATGCACGCCTGACGCCCGCCGCTCGACTGACCGAAACGGACCCTCCGCCGTGCGGGAAGGGTCCGTTTCCGGTCAGTGGGCGGGTTATTCGGCGGTGATCGCCCGCAGCACGTCCATCCGCGCGGCGCGGCGGGCGGGCCAGACCGCGGCCAGCACGCCGACCACCCCGGCGAGCAGCACGAAGATCACCAATTGCAGCCCCGGCACGCTCAGCACACTGATCCCCTGCCCGGAGATGGCCCGCTGCAGGCTGATCCCGAAGATCAACCCCAGGCCGATGCCCAGCACCGCGCCCAGCACCGAGATCGCCACCGACTCCAGCCGGATCATCGACCGCAGCTGCCGGCGGCTCATCCCGACCGCGCGCAGCAGGCCCACCTCGCGGGTGCGTTCGATCACCGACAGCGCCAGGGTGTTGATGATGCCCAGTACCGCGATGATCACCGCCAGGCCCAGCAGGGCGTAGATGATGGCCAGCAACTGGTCGATCGGTGCCCGTTGTTCCGCGGCGAACTCACCCTGATCCTTGGCGGTGACGGTCGGCAGATCGGCCAACACGCCGTCGATCTCGGCGAGCACCTGCGCGGAGTCCGCACCGGGCGCCCTGGTCGACGTAGACCGTCGAGTCGACCGGTGAGACACCACCAGCCTCCAGCGCAGCGAGCGGCAACACGATGTCACCGCCGATCAGCTGGCTCGGCGCGATGATCCCGCCGATGGTCAGGGGCACCTGGCCGGCGGGCAGCCCGACACTCATCGGGTCCCCGACCGTCCAACCGGCTCGCCTCGGCACGAGTGGTCGATACCAGGCGCCGTTGTCGCCGGTGTCCAGACTGCCCGACTCGACCGTGATGGCCACCAGCTGGCTCATCGCCAGCCGCATCGAAGGCCGCGACGAAGCTCTGTTCACCGTCGACTGTCGACGATGCTGAAGCGGAACGGGACCGCCGACGACACCCCCGGCAACGCGGCGATCTGCGGTGCGATGGCGGCGGAGAACGGCGCCTGGACCGCATTGGACACGATGTAGTCGGCCTTCAGGTCGGAGCTGACCAACTCGTCCACGCTGGCCTTTGTCGACTGACCCAGGATCGCCATCGTGGTGACCAGGGCCAGCCCGATCATCAGCGCCGACGCCGTCGCGGCCGTGCGCCGCGGGTTGCGCCGGGCGTTCTCCCTGGCCAGCAACCCGACCGTGCCGAACAGCCGGGGGAAGCCGCCGGCGATCACCGTCACGATCGGGCGGCCGATCACCGGGCTGAGCAGCGCCACCCCGATGAAGACGGCGAGCACGCCGCCACCGAGGGGCTGCAGCCCGCCGTCGAAGGCCAGCGCCCAGACCATCAGCCCGGCACCGACGGCCGTCAGCGCGGCGCCGCCGACCAGCCGCCGGCGCATCGACGACTCGGGGATCGAGACGTCGTCCCGCATCGCCGCGACCGGCGGCACCTTGGCGGCCTTGCGGGCCGGCAGATAGGCGGCGAGCAGCGTCACCAGCACCCCGACGGTGTAGGCGGCGATGGCGGTCCGGGGCTCGAAGACCAGGCCGGCGGCGCCGAGGTCGAGCCCGATGGCGCCGAACAGCGCCTTGCAGCCCGGCCGCCAGCGCGAAGCCCAGGGCCAGGCCGACGGTCGACCCGACCAGGCCGACCACCAGCGCCTCGAGCAGCACCGACCGGGTCACCTGGCCCTTGGAGGCGCCCGAGCGCGCGGAACAGCGCGAGTTCGCGGGTCCGCTGCGCGACGATGATCGAGAAGGTGTTGAGGATCAGGAACGTCCCGACCACCAGCGCGACCGCCGCGAAGACCAGCAGGAACGTGGTGATGAAGGACAGGCCCTGCTGCAGCTGGTCGGAGTTCTCGTCGGCGACGGTGACGTCGTCAACGGCCTCGAGATCCGGCGGGCAGCACCGCGGCGACCGCGTCCGCGCAGCTCGGCGTTGGCCGCGAACCGTCGCCGGTGACGGCGATGTCGTTGAACGCGTCGGCACCGCCGAGGTAGAGCTGCTGCGCCGTGGCGGTGTCGAACAGCGCCAGCGTGGCGCCGATCAGGTTGCCCGACTCGCCGAACCGGACGGTGCCGACCAGCGTGCCGGTGACCGACGGCTGGGCACCGGAGGTGACCAGCCGGACGGTGTCCCCGAGCTGGAAGCCGGCCTTGGCGGCCGCACGCGTCGTCGATGACGACCTCGTCCGGGCCCGCTGGGCGGCTCGCCCTGGGTGATGGTGACGATCGGGTTCCGTCGGCGGCCGGGCGCATCGTTGAAGTTGCCGCCGATGCCGGGGGCGCCGCCGCCGCTGCCGACGACCTTGCCGTCCTTGCCGATGATGAAGGTGCCCTGGTCGGTGACGTTGCCGTCGGCCCGCTGCACCCCGTCGACCGCCGCGAGCTGGTCGACGACATCGGCCGGCACCGTCCGGGTGTCGCCGCCGGTGAAGCCGCCGGGCGGCGGCCGCGGCCTGCGCCGGGCCGCACCGTGACGTCCGGCGCGGTCTGCCGGAACAGATCGTTGAAACTGCTGCCCAGGGTGTCGGTGAAGACGAACGTGCCGGCCACGAAGGCCACGCCCGAGGACGATCGCGAACGCGCTCATCCCCATCCGGAGCTTGTGCGCGAGCAGGCTTTTCAGCGTTGCGCGGAACATCTCAGGTCACCGGGGTGACGGCGTCGCTGCGCGGGGCCGCCGGAGTGGCCGACGGTGTCGAAGCCCTTCATCCGGTCCAGCACCCGGTCGGCGGTCGGCTCGAGCATCTCGTCGACGATCCGGCCGTCGGCCAGGAACAGCACCCGGTCGGCGTAGCCGGCGGCGACCGGGTCGTGGGTGACCATGACGACGGTCTGGCCGAACTCGCGTACCGAGCCGCGCAGGAAGCCGAGCACCTCGGCGCCCGGCCACCGAGTCGAGGTTGCCGGTCGGCTCGTCGGCGAAGACGATGTCCGGCCGGCCGGCCAGCGCCCGGGCGCAGGCCACCCGCTGCTGCTGCCCGCCGGACAGCTGGCTCGGCTTGTGGCTCGAGCCGGTCGCCCAGCCCGACCGTCTTGATCACCGTGTCCAGCCAGTCCTGGTCGGGCTTGCGGCCGGCGATGTCCATCGGCAGCGTGATGTTCTCGATCGCGGTCAGCGTCGGCACCAGGTTGAACGACTGGAACACGAAGCCGATCCGGTCCCGGCGGATCCGGGTGAGCTCCTTGTCGCCCAGCGTCGGTCAGGTCGGCGTCGCCGATGAAGACCTGCCCGGAGGTGGCGTCGTCCAGCGCCGCCAGGCAGTGCATCAGGGTCGACTTGCCGGACCCGGACGGGCCCATGATGGCGGTGAACTGGCCGCGGCCAGAACTCCACGGTGACCCCGTCGAGGGCGGCGACCTGGGTGTCGCCCGATGCCGTAGACCTTGCGCAGGTCAACGGCCCGGGCGGCGGCGGGACCGGATCGGCGTCGGCGTGACGCCGGTGCGCGGTCACGGAATCGGGGGCGGCATGCGTCATCTGGTTTCTCCTGCGGTGATTGCGCGTTGGCCCTGTCGAGCAGGACCGGGCCGATGCCACTGCGAACCGGCGTGGGTATCGGCAATGACGGTAGGTCACGGCCCACCCCGAAAGACATCGGGTTTGTCCCTGATTTCCGATTCACTCCGCTCAGTGCGGAATCAGGGTCTGCATCGTTGTCGTGCCGTGCGGCGGAGGCGCAGACTGGGTTCATCGAGTACGACCACAGCTCATGTCAGCAGGAGGACCGCAGTGGCCAACGAAGGTTTCAATTTCGATCCGGACGACCTGGATCGCCTTTTCCCGGGAGCCGGTGACCAACTGCGCGGTGCGCTGGGACAGCTCGGCCGCATGTTGAACGGCGCCGGGCAGTTCGACGGGTCAACCCGCCGCGCCCGTCCGGCACCGGAGCCGCCGACGACCGGCGAGACCGGTGACGGCGTGTGGGTGATCTACACCGTGAACGGGGACGGTGGCGCCCGGGTCGAGCAGATCTTCGCCAGCGAGCTCGACGCGTTGCGGGCCAACAAGCACAACACCGACAGCGACCGCCGGGTGCGGTTCGTGCCGTACGGGATTGCCCTCGGCGTGCTGGACGAGACCGAGGCATCCCCCACCGACGAGACCGCCTAGATCATGGGCCGAGGCCCCGCAGCGAGCACTCGCTGCGGGGCCGGGAGCCCGTTCGTCAGGGCTCGTGTCGATCCTTGGTCCGCCCACAGGTCGCCCAGTGCCGGGGCGGAGGACGCCCCCGGGTAGAGGGAGCCCAGGGTGGTGGAGCCGCTCTCGGCGCGCAGTCGAAGTCGAACGATGATCTCCGCCGCCTCCTGCGCGGGTGACCGCCCCAGGTCGACGACCAGGCTGTTCTCGTCCGGCCCCGGCGGCTCCAGCGTGGCGAGCTGGGAGTCCAGCAGGGTGGTCGGCATGAAGTGGTCCAGCCGGGCCGACAGCCGGCGCTGGATGACCTCCTTGCTCCCGGCCAGGTACACGAACACCACGTTCTCGCCGCGCATCCGGTCGCGGTAGACCCTCTTCAGCGCCGAACAGGTGATGACGCCGGGGATCCCGGCCCTGGTGTGATCGGAGATCCAGTCGGCCACCAGATCCAGCCAGGGCCAACGGTCCTCGTCGGTCAGTGGGATTCCGTCGGCCATCTTCGCCGACATTGGCCGGCGGGTGCAGGTCGTCTCCCTCGGCCAGGTCCCAGCCGAGCTGGCCGGCGAGAATGCCCGCCACGGTGGACTTCCCGCACCCGGAGACGCCCATGATGACCAGGACGGGTTGCTGGGGGACGTCGTTGTCTGCCATCTGTGTTCCTTCACATCGCGATAGTGGTCGGCAGTGGTCGAGCGGGTGTGCAGGACGGTGCCGGCCGGACCGGGTGAGGGCCGGCCGGCAACCGGGTCAGGCAATCACGAAGATCAGCGAGGCAAGACCGAAGGCCAGTACACCGATGCCGGTCTCCATCACGGTCCAGGTCTTCAGGGTGGTCTTGACGTCCATCCCGAAGAATCGTCCCACCAGCCAGAACCCGGAGTCGTTGACGTGGCTCAGGCAGACCGAGCCGGCGGCGACGGCGAGCACCACAGCGGCGAGTTGCACCCCGTTGAGGCCGGCCGCGTCCACGGCGGGCTGGATCAGACCGGCGGCGGTGATCAGTGCGACGGTGGCCGAACCCTGCGCCACCCGCAGTACCAGGGCGATGACGAACCCGGCCACGATGACCGGCAGGCCGATGCCGTCCAGCACCTCGGCGAGAGCGTCGCCGATGCCGGAGGCCCGCAGCACGGCGCCGAACATGCCACCGGCACCGGTGATCAGGATGACCGAACAGACCGGCCCGAGCGCGGAGTCGAGCGTCTTCTCCAGGGCGGTCTTGTCCTTGCCGCGCCGGGTGCCGAGCACGAACGCGGCGACGAGCACCGCGATCAGCAGCGCGATCGGGGTGGTGCCGATGGCACGCAGCACGGAGACCCAGGTGTCGTCCCGGCTGACCAGTCCGGCCGCCGCCGCCATGTCCAACCCGGTGTTGATGAAGATCAGCACGAGCGGCAGCAGCAGGAGCAGGACGACGGTGCGGAAGGCGGGCGGGTCCTCGACGTCCTCGTCGTCAGCGGAACCGAGCAGCTCCGGAACCGGCAGCACGAATTTCTTGCCGGCCCAGACGCCGAACAGGTAGGCGGCGAAGTACCAGGTCGGGATGGCGACCAGCAGACCGACGGCGATGACAATGCCGACGTTGGCGCCGAGCAGCTCGGTGGCCGCGACCGGACCCGGGTGCGGCGGAACGAAGACGTGCATGACGGAGAACGCACCGGCCACCGGCAGGCCGTACAGCAGCACACCCCCACCGAGTCGACGTGCCACCGAGAACACGACCGGCAGCATCACGACCAGGCCGGCGTCGAAGAAGATCGGGAAGCCGAACATCAGCGAGGCGACGCCGAGCGCGAGCGGGGCCCGCTTCTCCCCGAACGCCCGAATCAGGGTGTCCGCGACAACCTTTGCGCCACCGCTGGTTTCGACCAGTCGGCCGAGCATCGCGCCCAGCCCGACGAGCAACGCGACGGTTCCCAGGGTGTTGCCGAAACCGGTGGTGAGTACCGGCACGATCGATCCGAACGGAATGCCCGTGGCCATCGCGGTGAGGAAGCTGACCAGGATCAACGCCAGGAAAGCGTGCAGCCGCAGCGTGATGATCAGGAACAGCAGCAGGGCGATCGCCGCGGCGGCGATCAGCAGGAGTGGGGTCGCAGTCAGCGTCTGCGACCAGTCATCGGGGACCATCGAGCCTCCGTCATTGGAGCTGGTGTGGGTACCTGCCCGGTGCCGAGCAGGGCGGCGCTGGCTGCGCCGATGTCACGTCCGTGATGTGTGGGTACCCAGGAAAGGCCGACTCACTCCTGTGGATATGACATATATGAGAGTGGTGCATGTAAATCATGATTGCAAGATGTTGCCGTCATAAATACTATGTTTCACCCAGATGGATGCACTGTTCGGGTGCGACCAAACCAGACGGGCACCGAGAGGTGCGCCGAGGGTGGTGCCAACGCTACGAAGCGCCGCCGGCCGGGTCAGCGCAGCAGCCCGGGTCAGGGCAGTACCGCGCAGCTCCAGCCATAAACCATACGATTGGCTACAGAACTCCATTACACATGGGACGTCTTTGCGATCGTCGGGCATACTGCAAACCATGGACGACGAACCGCCACCGCAGCAGCAGCTGCACGATTCGGTGGTGCAGCGGTGGGGATGGGACATCGTTTCCGGGGCACTTCCGCCGGGCACCCGCATCATCGCCGATGACGCCGCCACCCAGCTCGGCGTCTCCCGCACCGTGATCCGGGAGGCCGTCCGGGTGCTGGACTCGATGGGCCTGATCACCGTGCGCCGCCGGGTCGGCATCACCGTGCTGCCGCCGGAGAAGTGGAACCCGTTCGACCTCAACATCATTCGCTGGCGACTGGCCGGCCCGGACCGGCTCCGTCACCTGCAGTCGCTCAGTGAACTGCGGTCTGCCATCGAACCGCTGGCGGCCCGCCTGGCCGCCGACAACGCCACCCCGGAGCAGTGCGGTGCCCTCACCGCCGCCGTGATCGGGATGTCCGTCGACCGCCCGCTCGGCCAACGCCGGGTCCTACCTGTCCCACGACTCGGATTTTCACCGGGTGCTGCTGCTCGCCTCCGGCAACCCGATGCTGGCCGGATTGGCCGACGTCGTGGTCGAGGTGTTGGCCGGCCGCACCCGCCATTCGCTGATGCCCAGGGTCGCCGAACCCGAGGCGGTCCGGCTGCACGGCGTCCGTCGCTTCCTGCATCCAGTCCCGGGACCCCGCCGGCGCCGAACAGGCCATGCGGGAGATCGTCGCCGAGTCATCCACCGCGATCCGCGTCATCCATGACGAGGGCGGCCAAGCGGGAGCCCCGGATCCCGTCCGGGAACCGCTGCCCTCGGTGCTTTCCGGCTCGATGTTCTCCGGCTCCGGCCGCGGCGGTCGCTGAGCGCGCACTGGACCGCCTGGCAACCACCACTGACCGCGAGAAACGCGATCGGGCGGTGTTTGCCGAGCTGGTGAGGATCTACGTGCCGGCCGGGCGGGTATCGCTGCATCTGCCGCACGTCGGAGTTGATCGCGGGAAGCGAGCCAGGGCTGTGGTGTCGGCGCCGGCCGGGAGCTGGCCGTCGAGCGCTGCCTGGTCGAACCGTTCGGCCAACGCGGGCTGACCGAAGGACCGGCACTCCTCCACGCCGGTGATGCCCGTCGCCGACGCTCCCGCGTTGGTGAGCGAGGGCTGGCTGATGAAGGAGCGGTACGCCTATCACCAACGCACCACGCGGTACAGAAGTCGGATCGACGGTCCGTTCGTCGGGCCGGCCTCAACGCAGCAGGAGATCCACGGCCACTTCCAGCCGCTCGCGGTACGCCCGGCGGGAGGTGACCTGGTGCTTGATGCCGATCGAAGCGCTGATCATCGTCTGTGCCACGTCGTGGGCCGACGCGCGCTCCGACCCGATGAGGATTGCTGCGGTGATCAATTCTGCAAAGCGTTGGGGGGCGGTCTCGACAATGGCTCCAAGGATGTCCGGATTCTCCGCGATCACCGCTTCCACATCGGTTGCCAACGGGCCGACATATCGACCCGCCCATTGATCGAACGACTCGAGCAGTCGCATCCGCAGCGGCAAGTCGGTTGTCCGCAGCACTTTTTCGACGGCGGCGATATCCCTTTCCAGGGCCTGAGTGACCGCGGCACGGAACAACTGCTCCTTGGAAGTGAAAAGGAAATACAGGCCCGGACGGGAAATGTGGGCAGCCCGGGCGATTTCCTCCATCGAGGTCTTCCGGTATCCGAATCGCGCGAAGGTGAGTAGGGCGGAGTCCAGAACGGCGGTCCGGCGATCGGTCGCGGGCTGATCCAACGACTGATGGTCGACCTCAGGTTCGCTCATGCACGCAATGGTACGGGGCTGTAGATTAGCTATACACATTTTGACTTGAGCGTATAGTCGATGGACATGAGCCTCTCCCCACCCACTTCAACGGCCTTCACCGCCGCCAGCACAGCGGATGACGTGCTTGCCGGCGTCAGCCTCACCGGCCTCCGGGCAATCGTGACGGGCAGCTCCTCTGGCATCGGGATCGAAACCGCCCGTGCGTTGACCGCCGCCTGCGCCGAGGTGACCCTTGCTGTGCGGAACCCGGCCGCGGGTGAGTCCGCCTCCGCGGAAATCGAAAAGTCAACCGGGGCAATTCGACCCCGGGTTGCCCGACTCGACCTTGCCGACAGGAACAGCGTTACGCGATTCGTCGAGGACTGGGGCGGCCCGCTGCACCTGTTGATCAACAATGCCGGACTGGTCACCGCCGGCCTGGAACGAACCGCAGAAGGGTGGGAATTGCAGTTCGCCACCAACCATCTCGGGCACTTCGCCCTCACCACCGGACTGCACGACGCCCTGGCCAGGGGCGCGTCGGAACACGACGGAGCCCGGATTGTGTCCGTCAGTTCGACGGCGCACATGCGAGCCGGCATCGACTTCGACGACATCCACTTCGACCGTCGACACTACGACCCCCAGATTGCCTACGCCCAGTCGAAGACGGCGAACTCGCTCTTCGCGGTCGAGGCGACCCGTCGCTGGGCGTCCGACGGCATCGTGGCGAACGCGGTCAACCCCGGCGGTGTCGCCACCGGATTGCAGCGACACTTCACCGCCAGTCAGCGGGAGTCGCTCGACGCGGCCGAGGCCGCTGGAGTTTTCACCTACAAAACGGTCCAGCAGGGGGCCGCCACCAGCATCGTCGCCGCAGTCGCCCCGGAGTTCGCCCATTCCGGCGGCCACTATCTCGACGACGCGCGAGAGGCTTACACCGTGCCGAACGACGCGGACCTCGCGCAGCACCCCCATGGCGTCAAGCAATGGGCAATCGATCCAGGGCTGGCGACGCGCCTGTGGGCGGTCTCGACCGACCTGCTGCGCCGCTGACCAGCACCCTGTTGCTGGGAATGGGTCTCCGAACAATCCCTCAGCGACTCGACGCCCTGTTCGGCGGATGCGGACCCTGTTCGGCCCGATCGACGGTGCCGCGCGCAGCACCGTCAAACGCCCCATGAAGGGCCGCCGGTCCGGCGCGGGCGGTTGTGGGCACGCATCAGCGGTCGATGAGCCCGGCGAGGGCATCGACGACGTCCGCCGATCCGCCGGCGACCAACACCTCGGCGGCGTTCAGTGGGTGCACCACACGCACGGTGCCGCCCGCGGCCAGCACCAGCGCGTGCCCGGCGGCGGTGTCCCACTCGGCAAGGCCGAAGCCGAGGAAGGCGTCGCACTGCCCCAGGGTGACGGCGGCCAGATCCCCGGCCGCGGACCCCATCACCCGCGCCCCACGGACCTGCGGCATCAGGCTTGCGACCAACCCCATGACCCGCTGACGTTCAGGCAGCGAGTAAGGCAGTCCGACGGCGACCAACGCCTCGGCCAGGCCGCCGACCCGGGCGGGCAGCACCGCGATGCGTTCCGCGGTCGTCGACGGCATGCCGGCGCGAACGCCGGCCCAGTCATCATCTGCAGTGCCGTGGAACCCACCCATCCCACCGGCGAGCCACTGCCCATCCGCGGGGCGGATGATGGCGCCCGCCACCGGCCGACCATTGCTGGTGGCGCCGACCGACACCGCGTAGTCGGCCCGGCCGTAGACGAAGTTGGCGGTGCCGTCCAGCGGGTCCACCAGCCAGCGCACCGATGACGTGCCCTCGTGCGATCCACCCTCCTCGCCGACGATGGAATCGTCCGGCCGGGCGCCGCGGAGCACCGTGAGGATCGCCCGCTCTGACGCCTTGTCGGCGGCGGTCACCAGGTCGTGCCCGGCGCTCTTGAACTCGGTGGCCGGACACGGGGGCGGCGGCAATCGGTTGCCTGGTGTTGCCTCAGGGCAACACCATTCCGGGTCGGACCAGCGAAACGGGCTCAGCGAAACCCATTACTGCCGTTGATGTTCCAGCACCCGGACGCGGGGGATGTGTTGCCGGATCCACTCGCTCCACGGTCCCGACCGGGCGGCCGCCACGTCGTCCGCGCCCGGGCCGTAGAGGTACCAGCGGATCACCACGGCGGCCCCGCCGTGATCGAAGACGCCCATCTCCAGGATTCCCGGATGCGGCTGCTGGGTCAGCACGGTCACGGACCGTCCCGCAGTGTCCACCACGGTGCCTGTCACGGCGGAGGGGCCGACGGCGAGCCGGACCTGCTCGCCGACGCTGACGTCGGCAAGGCCAAGCCCGGTCAACAACTGCGTGCCGACCTCGTCGGGACTCCGATCGGTGACTTTGCCGTGCACGCCCATCATTGCGGCCGCCAGCCCCGGGAAGTGGGTAAGCGAGAGTCGCAGGTTGCGCAGGGCCGCGGTCCAGCCCTCGGCGGTCCCCTTCAGGTTGTCCTCCCAGCCGTCACCGCCGGAGAAGAAACCGCTGACCAGACGCACGATGCAGGTGCCGCCATCCGTCGCTTCCACCAACACTTCGGTGGCCCAGGTCGGGGCGTCCGGTCGGGTCGGATCCCAATGGGGCTCTTCGTAGCCGAACCTGACCGGAGGTTCCCAGTCGGTGACGACGCCCTCCGAGGTGCCGTAGGGATCGTGGTCGGTGACGATGCGACCGCCCGGGTGTTCCTGCACCTGCGCCGGGACGAACCAGGTGGCGATCCCGGGGCCCGTCGCGATGGCCCGCCACACCTGCTCCGGCGATCCGGGCACCTGCACCTCGTGGGCGCTGACCCGGGCGGTCGGGTCGTCGGGGTTGTAGTGACTCATGGGCTCTCCTCGGCAGGTTGTGCGGCGGGCATGGTCGGTGGTCCGACGGGGACGTCGGCGGGGACAGGGTGGACGCCGACCAGCACCCGGTGCCAGCGGCCCTGCGGTGCGTCCTGGTCGTGATAGCGGGCGATCAGGCCGATGACGCCGGCCGCAAGCTCGTCGGCGAAGGCCGCCCGGTCGGCGGCTGAGCGGAACTTCACCTCGGCATCCAGCGCGAGCACCGGGACCGGCTCCCGAGCAGCACCGGCAACGGAAACGGCCAGCATGCCGCCGATCTCGCGGATCACCCGGCCGGCGAGGGCGGTGAGGTAGCCGGCGGACCGAGGGTCCCCAACCGGTCCGGGATCGGCGGCGGCCACGCCCAGTGCGGCTGGTGAGAGCAGGTAACCGGCGGCGGACGCGACGAGCCGGCGCTCGGTCAACCCGCCCCACTGCCGGGTCTCGGCCGCCACCACCAGACCCTGATCCTCCAGCTTGCGCAGGTGATAGTTCACCCGCTGTCGGGTCAACCCGACGCGGCGCGCCAGCTCGGTGGCGGACGCGGGAAGACGGAGTTCGGCCAGGAGCCGGGCCCGGATCGGGTCCAGCGCAGCCAACGCGGCAACGCCGTCGGAGATGACTTCGACCTGGTCCATGCGGTTCACTCTGGCCTTGACAAATACATCTGTCAAGCGTCCCGCCAGATCGCGGTCGACCGCGCGCGCCGACTCCACGCGCGGGTGATGTGGTGACGGCCAACTCCCGACTGCTGGCGAACCGCCGCCGCTTTCACAGCTCCCTGGCCGGGTGGTCGGCAACATTCGGCAACCGCTTGCCAAGGCTCTCGGCGTGGACTGCACTGGCCGCAGGAGCAACGGGGCAATGCCCCACCGGATGACCCGACCGCACGCAGTGCACACTTGCCTGACGTCGGCTCGTCGCAGCATCACAGAGCGCAGTGGAGGACATCGATGACCACGCACGTCGACGCCGACGCCGACGCCGAGCTGATGGACGTCGCCTGCGACTCGCTGCGCTCCCAACTCACGGGGGTCGAGCGGCTCGGTGTTGCCTTCTCCGGCGGGGTCGACTCCGCGACCCTGCTGGCACTCGCCGCCCGGGTCCTCGGCAGGGACCAGGTCATCGCGATCCTGGGGGTCTCCCCCAGCCTGGCCCGGGACGAACTCGCCGCAGCCCACGATCTCGCCGCGTTCATCGGGGTGCAGCTCGTCGAGGTGCAGACCCGCGAAGCCGAAAGGGCCGCATACCGGGCGAACGGGCCCGACCGGTGCTTTCACTGCAAGGACGAACTGTTCACCCGGATCGATGACGACGTGCTGACAGCCCACCGGCTGGACGCGCTGGCCTACGGCGAGAACGCCGACGACGCCGTGCGTCCGGACCGCCCCGGGTCGCGGGCCGCCGCTGAGCATTCCGTGTTGCGACCGCTGGCGACTGCGGGCCTGGAGAAGTCAGCGGTCCGGCGGATCGCGCGGTTGCTGCAGTTGCCCTGCGCGGACAAGCCCGCCGCCCCGTGCCTGGCATCGCGGATTCCGCATCATCAGAGCGTCAGCCCGGAAAAGCTGCGACAGATCGATGATGCGGAATCAGCGCTGCGCCGGCTGGGCTTCTCGAATCTGCGGGTGCGGCATCACGGGGAGGTGGCGCGGGTGGAACTGACCGCCGACGATCTGCTCCGCGCCGTCACCGACCCCACTCGGGGCGCCGTCCGCGACGCCGTTCAGCGGGCCGGTTTCCGTTTCGTCGCCGTCGATCTCGGCGGCATCCAGTCGGGCGCCTTCACTTTGCCGCTGGTCCGGGTCGGGCATGGCTGAGGCACTCACCGGGATGCGGGTCGATGGTGCGTGCGCCGCCGGTTCTGCAGATCCCGCCAAGGCTGACGTCACCAATGGCTCCATCGCTGCCGACGATTCCGCCTCGGCCGCACCATCGTCCGGGGCGATTCCCGGCATCGCCACCCTGGACCTGGACCGCACCGCCCGCCGCGGCTACCCGGAGGCCATCTACTGCGCGGGAAAGACCGCAGCGCAGGTCGCCGCGATCGCGGCGGCCGTGCGCGATCATCCCACCGTTGTCACTCTTTTCACCCGGGCGTCCGAGCAGCATGCCGCGGCCGTGCTCGCCGAACTACCCGACGCCTACCACGACCGGGAGGCCCGTTTCCTGGCCTGGCCCCCCGCGGTGCCCGAGCCAACCGGCGGGTCGGTGCTGGTGGTGGCGGCCGGCACCTCCGACCTGGCCGTTGCCCGCGAGGCACTGCTCACCGCACGGTATCTCGGCCGCTCCGCCGAGATTGTCGTCGACGTGGGCGTCGCCGGCCTGCATCGCATCCTCGGTCAGCTGGACAACCTCCGCGCGGCAAGGGTTCTGGTGGTTGCCGCCGGCATGGACGGGGCGTTGCCCAGTGTCGTGGCCGGTTTGGTCTCTGCTCCGGTGATCGCCGTCCCGACCTCGGTCGGTTATGGCGCCGCCTTCGAAGGGCTGGCCGCGCTGCTGGCCATGTTGAACGCCTGCGCGCCGGGGGTCGCCGTGGTCAACATCGACAATGGTTATGGTGCCGGACATCTGGCTGCGCAGATCGCCGCCCCCGATCGCGACGTCCCGGGATGACGGCGACCGACCACCTCTGGATCGATGCCTCGGCCGGGGTTGCCGGCGACATGCTGCTGGGCGCCCTGCTGGATGCCGGAGCCGATCTCGATGCGGTGGACAACGCGGTGCGGGCGGTGATCTCCGACGCGGTGGCACTGCGGGTCTCGACCGTGACCAGGGCCGGGTTACGCGCCACCAAGCTCGATGTCGACGTGATCGCCGCGGATCCCCCACATCGCACCTGGCGGAGCATCGCGAACCTGCTGACGCAGGCCGACTTGGTGGACTCCGTCAGATCCCGCGCGCTGCAAGTCTTCTCGAGATTGGCCGAAGCAGAGGGCACCGTACACGGCATCCCCGCGGCCGACGTGCACTTCCACGAGGTCGGCGCACTGGACTCGATCGCGGACATCGTCGGGGTGTGCGCAGCGCTGGCCGACCTCGGGGTCGGCACGATGTCCGCTGGCGCGGTGGCAGTGGGGTCCGGCCGGGTTCGGGCCGACCACGGCGAGATCCCCGTCCCGGTCCCCGCTGTCGCGCAGCTCGCGGTCGGATGGACGGTGTTCGCCGGCGGCGACGGCGAGCTCACCACTCCTACCGGGATGGCAATGGTCGCGGCCCTGTGCGACGCCTGCGAGGAACTGCCCGAACTGACTGTGCGGGCGGTCGGGGTCGGCGCCGGCTCCAAGGATGTCCCGGGACGGCCGAACGTCACCCGGGTGGTGCTCGGCTCCACCACCCCGGCTCACTCGGACCGGACACCGCCGCCGACAGGGACCGCGGCGGTGGTACTGGAGGCCAACGTCGATGACCTCGACCCGCGGCTCTGGCCGGGGGTGCTGGACCGGCTGCTCCGGGTGGGAGCCGACGACGCCTGGCTGGTGCCGATCCTGATGAAGAAGGGCCGGCCCGCACACACCGTGTGCGTGCTCTGCGCCCCGGAGTCGGCCGCCGCGCTGCGCGCGGTGATCTTCGACTGGACCAGCACCATCGGGCTGCGCGAGCACCCGGTGCAGCAAGTACGCCCTCCCCCGCGGATGGGTCGACGTGGCCATCGATGCCGGCTCCGTGCCGATCAAGATCGCCCACCGGGGCGGCTTCATCGTGCAGGCCACCCCGGAGTTCGATGACATCGCTGCGCTGGCACTGACCGGTGGCCGCCCGCCGCGGGAAGTGCTGACCGCCGCGGTTGCTGCAGCGGGTGCCGCAGGTTTGACACCGGGCGCTCGGCTGCCGTCCGGGCTTCGGGCGGACCGGTGAGCCGGGTCGCGGCGGTGCTGTGGGATATCGACGGCACCCTGCTGACGTCCGGAACCGTTGCGTACACGGCGTTCCTGGACGCCGTCGAACAGGTCACGGCAGTCCGGCCGGAAGGCCGCGGGCTTGACCTGGGTGGCCGGATCGACCCCGAGATCGCAGCCGCGCTGCTGGCCTCCATCGGCGCGGACAAGGATCTGGTGTCACCGGTGCTGGCCAGGCTCCGGGAGATCGCGGCCGAGCGGGTCGACGACTTTCACCAGCAGGTGGCGGTGCTCCCCGGGGTGCGGTCGCTGGTCGCGCTGCTCGGCGACGCGGGAGTACGACAAACCGTTGTCACCGGCAACATCGACGTCGTGGGACGGATCAAGCTCGCCGCGTCCGGGCTCGCCCCGCCGATCGTCCCCGACCTCGGCGGGTTCGGTGACGGTGGCCGGGATCGGGTGGCCGTGGCGCAGCTCGCGCTGGATCGGCTGGCCGCGGCAGGCGGCGGGTTCGCGTTGCGGGACTGCTGGATCGTGGGCGACACCCCGCGGGACTTTCGCTGCGCCCGCGCGTTGGGACTGCCCTGCGCACTGGTGGGCACCGGTCGGCATTCGGTGGAGTCGATGGCCCCGCTCGGCGCGGAGGTGCTCCTTGACTCCCTGCAGGACGCCGGGCCGCTTCTGCAGGTGTGGGGGCTTTGACCGTTCCACCCCCACCCGCCACCGACTGCGTTCGCCCGCAGCGCAGTCCGCCGGGCCGGCCCGCCGTCCGGCACCTGTCGCGGTCACACGGAACTGGCGGCCCTGGGTCGCAGCCGGATGTCGTTGCAGGCCTCGCACACCGACGCCGGGATGACGCCGATCGCCTGCAGCCGGCCGAAGATGGCGCAGCCCAGGCAGAATCCGAGCGCCGATTCAGCGAGCGCGGCGACGGTGATCAGGGCGACCAGCACCCAGGACACCGTCGGCGCACCCAGGTAGAACGCCACCAGCGCGGCCACCGACAACGTTGCCCCGATGGCCTGGGCGAACCGCTTCGGCGGGCCCGGGACCAGCTTCGGCGGCCCCAGGCGAGGGGCGATCACCTTCGTCGCCAGCAGCCCGAACGGCGAGAACCGTGGTCCTGACGCCACTCTCGCGAGAAACCCGAGAGCCAGCGGCCAGAGCAGCCAGGGCGTCTGAAACACCACGGTCGCGGCGGACAACACCACCACCATCGCAGCCACCGAACGCGCCGCGTACTCGTTGACCGGGTTCGGGAACGTCAGGACCTTGGACAGGGCATCTTGCACTTCACCTCTCGCAGCGACGCCGGTCGCGACGTCGTAGACGAATCCACGGATGGAATCCTTGACGGGGATGGCGGTCTCCGCCTGGATCCGGCCGATTTCTGGCAGCACGTCGGCATCCAGGTCGGTGAACGCCTCTGCGGCCCAGGTCGGCTTGACTCCGGTCTCGGACTCGATCGAGGTCCGGAAGGCGTCATCGGTGAAGGTCAGCATGCCGCAGTCGGTGTGGTGGATCAGCACGATCTCGGTGGTTCCCAGCAGCCGCTGGCTGATGGCCAGCGAGCGGAGCTCGTCCTGCGTGACGATGCCGCCGGCGTTGCGGATCACATGGGCGTCGCCCTCGCTCAGGCCCAGCAGTCCGTAGACGTTGAGCCGGGCATCCATGCAGGCCACCACGGCGATGTGCTTGGCGGGCGGCAACGGCAGATCGCCCTTGTCGAAGGATGCGGCGTACTGCTCGGCGTTGGTCAGGAGTTCGTCGGTGACGGACATCGGGTGTTTCCTTCTCATTCATGATGGGCGAGGTGTGCTGGGGTTCGGTGGTACGGGCCGCGTGGCAGGACCGGCCGCGTTCGAGTCGCGTGGGGGTGAGCTGTCACCCCCGCGATGGGGCGACACACGGGATCCCGACGACGTCGCGATGGCGCGACGCGGGGTTTCAGCGGCAAACGGGACAGATGGCGGAGCAACTCCGCATGTTGTCGACGTAGCGACAACGGGTCAGGATGCAGCTCGGCCCGGACCGGGACCGGACACGCTGCGGGCATGCTTCGACAATCGCTGCGGATCGCACCGTTGTCAACCTGACGCCCGGCGATCGCGGGCGAGCTGGCCACCCAGGCGTGCCGGGTGAACCACGCTCGACCAGAACCGGGCGTGGAACGGTTGAGGCGGTTCAGTCGCGACGCGGGAGAGTGTGCGACCGCGTGGCGGGTCGCGGGCCCCGCCGGCGGGAGCCCGGGTCGTTCAGAACAGTGCGTCGGCCCGCTGGTCGACCGGTGTCTCCAGGTCGAGCAGGAACCGCTTGCGTGGCAGCCCGCCGGCGTAGCCGGTCAGCTTCCCGTCCGAACCCACCACCCGGTGGCACGGCACGATGATCGACAGCGGGTTCTGCCCGTTCGCGGCGCCGACCGCCCTGGCCAGCCTCGGGTCGCCGAGGGCGACGGCCAGCTCCCCGTAGGTGCGGGTCTGGCCGTACGGGATCAGCGTCAGCTGCGCCCAGACCTTGCGCTGGAACGCATTTCCCACCGGGTCCAGCGGCAACTCGAACACCGTGCGGCGGCCGGCGAAATACGCCGTGAGTTGTTCCACGGCGATGACGAAGGCATCGTCGTCCCGGGCGCCGAACGAGGCCTCGTCGGGACGACGCACATGCTCCGGGAAGTAGACGCCCGCCAGTGCTCCGTCGCGGCCGACCAGCGTCAACTCACCGACCGGGGAATCCACCACCGCGTGGACGACGGAACCGGACGACATCATGACGTCAGAGCCGGGCCAACAGCTCGGTCTTCTTGGCGCTGAATTCCTCGTCGGTCAGAAAACCCTTGTCCCGCAGGCCGGCCAGGGTTTCGATGGCCGCGCCGATGTCCGCCGGGGTCGACGCCCGGCCGGCGGTACCCGATGACTGCACCGGGTGTGACGCGGCAGGAACCGGTCCGGATTCCGGCGGCGACGTGGCTGCGGTCGGCGACGTGAAGGGGCGGTGGGCCGGCGGGGCGGACGGAGTCGTCGTGACGTCCTCGGCGGCAGCTTCCGACGACGGATGCCGCGGGGTCGACGGCGACCCGATCCGGTCCGGGGACCGGACGTCCAACGACTGGGGCTGCTGAGCGGCGGCGGCGCTGCCCGGCCCGGCGTCTTCCACCACCGGCAGGCTGTCGACGGTGAAGGTCCCTCGCTGGCTGGTGAACTCCTGCGTCCCCCGTGAACCCTGCTGCTGCTGGACCCCGGAGATCTGGTGATCGCCGGTGTCGTAGATCGTGATGGCGCCGCCGCGGCGGACGGCCAACCGGCGGGTGCCCGGGAAATAGGCGTAGGCGTCGTCGTTCTGGCCACCGGAGGAACTCGGCCGACCCAACTCCGACGGCCACCAGTCACTGCCACCCGTGCTCGAGCCACGTCGGCTCCGCTGGTCGCCAGCTGAATCGGTCACCGCCCCCCGGCTGGGCTCGGTGACAAGCACCGCACCCTCTGCCAGCTGGGACGACAGTTCCGAGCAGATGCCGCTGACGGCCGATTGCAGGCCCGGGTTGAACATGTCGCCGACCATCGTCATGCCGCCGCGCATCCACTGGCCGCTGCCGCCCAGGTCAGGATGGGAGAACTGGGCCATCGAGCCACGGCCACGGATCACCGCATCCAGCAGCGCCCGCACGGCCTCCTTGCTCACGCGGTAGCGAGCAGCGAGCTCGGCAACAGTGGTCTCACCGGCGTCGGTGAGTGGTCCAGACATCAAGCCTCCAGGTTTTCGAGCAGGCCAAGATTACCGTCGGCGTCAGGTCGTGGAGCGAGCGCCTCCGGCCACGGGTTGACCCGCTGGTGCGGCATCATCGGGCGCATGACGCCCGCCCGTGCGCGCTGGCCGCGGGAGCGGCCGGTTCGCACCATCATCGGATTTCTCGGCATCGCCCTGGGCGCCGCCGTGGTGCATCGCGTGCGGTACGAGCGCGGCGACCACATTCCGGCCACCGGTCCGGCGATCATCGTGGCCAACCACCTTTCGTCCACCGAAACCCTGGCGCTGGCGCGGCTGGTGACCGGACACCACCGGTTCCCGCACTTCCTGGCCAAGGCCGAGGTGTTCACCTGGCCCGTCGTCGGGCGCCTGCTCCGGGCGGCCAGGCAGATCCCGGTCGTGCGAGGGTCCGACCGGGCCGCCGATTCGCTGGCCGCCGCGGCCCGGAAGCTCGACCGCGGGCATGTCGTCTGCTTGTATCCCGAAGGCCGGTTCAGTACGGCGCCCGATCTGCGCCCGGGGCCGGGCAAGACCGGCGCCGCCCGACTGGCGGCGGCACACCCGCAGGTCCCGGTGATCCCGGTCGGGCTCTGGGGGCCGCGCCCGGGCATCCGGCATCTGTGGCATCGACACACCGTGCGGCTGGTGGTCGGTGAACCACTCGATCTGAGCGAGTGGGCTGACTCCCCGGACGGCCACCGGCGGGCGACCGAGCTCATCATGGCGCGGATCACCGATCTGGCCGAACAGGCCAGGGGCTCCGCCGTTCGGCACCTAGGCCAACCTGAAGTCAAGTTCCGCTGGCACGGGCCGGAATGAGTTCGGGCGTGCTGCCGCGGACGCCAGGTCGAGATCCTCATTCGGTGATCGATCGGCGCCACCACCAGCTCGGTCAGGGCGCCGTGCCCGGAAACCACGACAGGTCAGAAGGCTCGCGCCCTCTGACCTGTTGCCGATCGTGGTGGCCAGGGCCGGGATCGAACCGGCGACCTTCCACTTTTCAGGCGGACGCTCGTACCGACTGAGCTACCTGGCCACTACAACGGGCCGGCCCACTTTCGTGGATCCGGCCCGCACAGCGACCCCGACGGGACTTGAACCCGCGACCTCCGCCGTGACAGGGCGGCGCGCTAACCAACTGCGCTACGGGGCCTTGGCACCGACTTTCCTACCGTACCCGGTTCGAGAACCGTGTACCCCCAACGGGATTCGAACCCGTGCTACCGCCTTGAAAGGGCAGCGTCCTAGGCCGCTAGACGATGGGGGCTGGGCCTTGAAACCCGCCTCCAACGGCTTGCCGTTGGGAGCTTGGAAAGCATACGGCACCCCGGAGGAGACCTCCAAAACGTACAGCACCGGCGGAGGTGCGCCGGTCAGGTGACCCCGCCGGCCGGTCGCGAGGCGAACTCGGTGAGCAGCACGGTCAGGGCATCGGGGTCGTGGTCGGCTGGTTCCTGCAGGGCCGCATGCGCCCGCTGCGCCGCGCCGTGCCGGTAGGAATCCTTCGTGTCCCGGATCTCCCGGCAGATGTCCCGGAGTTTGCCGACCGCCTCCTCCGGCAGCGACGCACCCTCGGCCAGCGCAAGTACCACTGCGCTGAGCGGGCCCAGTCGCTCCGACGAAGTCGTGAGGGGCCATCAGAATGGCCGGGCGCCGTCGAGGGTTTTGTACTCCGGACGCGGCGGGCCGGTGGTGGCCCTGGCCCGGACATGGGTCGGCAGCACCCGGCGACGCGGCGGATCGCCGGGCCGGTGGCTGAGGTAGAGCTCGCCGGCGATCCGGCCCTTGTCGGCGTGCGGCTGATGCACCGTGGTCAAACCGGCCGCGTCGGCCTGCGGGATGTCGTCGTAGCCGGTGATGCTCACATCACCGGGCACCGCCAGGCCCCGCTCCCGGGCGGCGGTCAGCGCACCGAGCGCCAGCCGATCCATCAGCGCGCAGACCGCCGTCAGGTCGGGCCGGCGGTCCAGCAGGGCGTGCAGCGCCGACGCGCCGGCCGCCGCCGTGTTCTCCGGGCGCTCCTCGATCGGCAGGTCGTCGACACCGACCGCGGCCAGCGCGTCGTGCAGGCCCAGGATTCTGTTGCGGTGCACCGACGGAGGCTCGTCGAGCAGGGAGGAGAACGCAGTCGGCCCGGAGTACCGCACCCGCCCTGTCCCGGTGATCACCCCGATCCTTCGGTGGCCCAACCCGACCAGCATCTCCCCCAGGGACCTGGCGCCGGCCCGGTCGTCGGGTCCCACCCAGTCGACCCCGGCCGGCTCCGGCGGGGAATCGACGACGACGGTCGGTAGCTGGCGTTCGAGGATGCGCCGCAGATGCGGGTCGTCGGCAGGAACCGAATACACCACGAACCCGTCGACGACGGCGTTGCCGACAGCAGTGCTCCGGCCGCCGGTGGACTCGGTGGAGATCAGCAACATGTTCAACCCGGCGCTTTGGCAGCTGGTCGCCAGCCCCGCGATGAACGCCACGGCGGCCGGGTCGCCGAACGCGTAGGACAGCTCGTCGGTGAAGAGCAGCCCGACCGTGTCCGTGCGGCCACGACTGAGTTGCCTGGCCGCTGGATCCGGGCCGGCGTAACCCTGCCGTTCCGCCTCTGCGAGCACCCGGGCCACCACGTCAGGGGAGACCTTTTCCGGCCGGTTGAAGGTGTTCGACACGGTCGCGGTCGACACCCCAACCCGCTCGGCCACGGTCGCCAGCGAGGGCCGATCAGCCTGTCGACGCGTCATTCGCCGATCCTAGAGCGAAGTTAACGGTTAAACCAGCAGTGCAGGGTCATCAGTGCGCCTGCTTGTTGACGCAGCTCACAGGTCTGTCATCCGGTCACTATCGACAAGCGTCTTGACGTGGTCCGATTTAACCGCTTGAATTGTCGAGATCAGCCCGGACTGCCGCGTCGTCGACGGCGCGCCCGCGTGGCACCACCCCGCGCCCCTCCCGCCCGTCGGTACGAACAGCGTCGGGTCCACCCCCTTGCCCGAGAGAAGGTTCCGTTGGCCATCGAGTCCGCCCTCCAGTCCGCGCTCCAGTCCAACAGCCAAGTCCGACTCGGCCGATGCGTCGACCGCCACCGCCCAGCTTGGTGGCGGTCTGCGGTGATCTATCAGATCTACCCACGGAGCTTCGCCGACGCGAACGGCGACGGCATCGGCGACCTGGCCGGGCATCCGTTCCAAGCTGCCGTACCTGGCCGAGTTGGGGGTCGACGCGATCTGGCTGAGCCCGTTCTACCCCTCGCCACAGGCGGACGCCGGGTACGACGTCTCCGACTACCGCGACGTCGATCCCGTCTTCGGCACGCTGGACGAGGGCAAGGCGCTGATCGCCGAGGCGCACGAGCACGGGCTCCGCATCGTCATCGACCTGGTCCCCAACCACACCTCGTATCTGCACGACTGGTTCCAGGCCGCGCTGGCTGCCGCCCCCGGCAGCCCCGAGCGGGCGCGGTACCTCTTCCGCGACGGCCGCGGCCCGGCCGGCGAGCTGCCGCCGAACAATTGGGTGTCGAACTTCGGCGG
This sequence comes from uncultured Chloroflexia bacterium, assembly GCA_963720755.1. Classification (GTDB taxonomy): domain Bacteria; phylum Chloroflexota; class Limnocylindria; order Limnocylindrales; family CSP1-4; genus SPCO01. The sequence goes on along the minus strand of CAVRGP010000002.1, from coordinate 336,378 downwards.
ACCGGCGTGGACCAGGGTTGCGGACGGCCAGTGGTACCTGCACATCTTCGCCCCCGAGCAGCCCGACCTGGACTGGACCAACCCGGAGGTGGTCGCCGAATTCCAGGACATCCTGCGGTTCTGGCTGGACCTGGGTGTCGACGGCTTCCGCATCGACGTTGCGCACGGCCTGGCCAAGGACCCCGACCTGGCCGACCTGCCGAACGGCGCGGCGGGTCACCTGCTGACCCCGTCACACACCAACGACCACCCGCACTGGGACCGGGACGAGGTGCACGAGGTCTACCGCGGCTGGCGGGCCGTCATCGACGAGTACGCCGGCGACCGGGTGTTCTGCGCCGAGGCATGGGTGCCCAACCCGGACCGGTTCGCCCAGTACCTGCGCGGCGACGAGTTGCACACGGCCTTCAACTTCAACTTCCTGGATGCCCCCTGGGATGCCGGCACCGTGCGCAAGGCGATCGAGAGGACCCTTGGTGAGCTGCGCGAGGTCGGCGCCCCCGCGACCTGGGTGCTGTCCAACCATGACGTGACCCGGCACCCCACCCGCTTCGGCGGCGGCGAGCTCGGACTTCGTCGCGCCAAGGCCGCGACGATGTTGATGTTCGCGCTGCCCGGTGGCGCGTACATCTACCAGGGCGAGGAGCTCGGCCTGGAGGAGGTGCTCGACATTCCCGGCGAGCTGCGTCAGGACCCGATCTTCTGCCGCACCGGCGGCGAGCGGGCCGGCCGGGACGGCTGCCGGGTGCCGCTGCCGTGGTCCGGCGACGTCACGCCGTTCGGGTTCGGCCCGGCCGGAACGCCATGGTTGCCGCAACCGGCCTCGTGGGCGGGGCTGAGCGTTGCCGCACAGGACGGCGACCCCGCCTCCACGCTGAACTTCTACCGGTCGGCACTGCTCGTCCGCCGGGCCGAGCGGTCGCTGGGTGATGGTCCGATCGACTGGATCGACATCGCCGATGGGGTGCTGGCCTTCCGCCGGGGCACCGACTTCGCCTGCGTCGTCAACTACGGCGATCAGCCGATGCCGACTGCCGGCCGAGCTGGCCGATGCCACGGTGCTGCTGGCCAGCGGCGCGTCGGCCGCCGGCGTGCTGGACGGGGCGTCGGCCGTCTGGCTCAGGCTCGCCGGAACCACCGCCACCGAGAGCTGACGGGACGTGCTGATGAGCGTCGGGGGTGGCGCCGAATCGGCCGCCCACCCCCGACCGGCCGGCATGCCTGACGAGGGACCGTGCGCCTGGATCTGCGACACCTGCGACGACCAGGTGACCGCCGACCAGGGCGTGGTGAGTTCCCGAACCCTCTCCACCGAGCCATTTCTCGTGACGGACTTCCGCATCGTGCACGCGGCGGGTTGCCTACCGTCATCGGATGACGTCGTCACCATTGACCTGCGCAGCCACCTCGGCGCCGCCGGGTTGACCCTGCTGCTGGCCTACCTGTCCGCCGGGCCGGGCCGGCCGACGGAGCCGGGCGTTGCGGTTGCCGACATCGACTCGTTCGTCGACCTCGTCCGCCGCCTGCACACTCCGTTGTACGAACGCGCGCGACGACGGCTGTCCGACCCACACATCGCCGCAGAACTGCGGCAGGAGGATCGGTGGACGCCGTACCAGCCGCCGGGCCTGCGGCGATTGATCGACCTGACGGATCGCCACTGACCGCTGTCAACCGTGACCCAGCTGTGACGCAGCGCACTCCCCCGAGAGTCGTGACAGCCTCATCTGGACCCTGTTAGTGTCCCGGTCAAGGTCATGAGTGCCAGCAGATAGCCCCGGCTTGCTGGCCGGCAACCCTCCAACCGCGGTGGGGTGCCCCGGGTGAAGACCTGGTTGGGCGCGTGTTGCGTCCGGCAAGCGCGGGCCACAGGTCTCCTGAGGGTCCGATGGACCGTAGGAGAACGACGTGACCATTCTTCTCGAACGCCCCGACCTGGCCTCGGCACTGACCCCTCGTCGACCACAGCGCCATGAGGTCCCGATCATCGGACCCTGCGCCGGACCGGTGTGCCACCCGCACGCTCCCGGCCTGGAGATCGTCGGGGCCGACGCCTCCGTGCCGTTGGCCGGCGGCGGCCGGATCTCCTACGCGAACCTCGACCACGGCGCCTCGGCCCCGGCGCTGCGGGTGGTCCGGGACACCGTGGACGCGCTGCTGGAGCGGTACGCCAGCGTGCACCGGGGCGCCGGCTGGCACTCGAAGGTCTGCACCGCCCTGTACGAGGGTGCCCGGGAACCCGTGCGGGACTTCGTGGGTGGCGGCGCCGACGACGCGGTGATCTTCACCAGGCACACCACCGACTCGTTCAACCTGCTGGCGCACTGCCTACCGGCCCGGACGACCATCGTGGTGTTCGAGACCGAGCACCACGCCGCGCTGCTGCCGTGGGCCCGGGACGCCCGCCGCGGCCAGACCGTGATCCGACTGCCCGCCCCGGCAACGCCCCAGGAGGCGATCGACAGCGTCGATGACGCGTTGCGCCGCCGCTCCCCCGGCCCGGCGCTGCTGGTGATCACCGGGGCGTCCAACGTCACCGGTGAACTGTGGCCGGTGGCCGACCTGGCCGCGATCGCCCGCGCCCGCGGCGCCCGGACCGCGCTGGACGCCGCACAGCTCGCGCCGCACCGGCCGTTCTCGATCGCCGAACTGGGCGTCGACTATGTCGCGCTGTCCGGGCACAAGCTCTACGCGCCCTACGGTGCCGGCGCCCTGATCGGCCGCGCCGACTGGCTGGCCGCCGCGCCGCCGTACCTGATCGGCGGCGGCGCCACCGCGAGCGTCACCGACGAGGAAACGACCTGGAAGCCGCTGCCCGACCGTCATGAGGCCGGGTCGCCGAACGTGCCGGGGGCGGTCGCGCTGGCGACTGCCTGCCACGCCCTGGCCACCGCCGACCGGGCGGCGCTGGCCCGTGCCGAGCTCTCCCTGACGAACACCCTGCGCGATGGGTTGGCCGAGATCCCCGGTGTCACCGTGCATTCGCTGTTCGGCGGCGCGGTGGACAGCATCGGGGTGGTGACCTTCACGGTGGCCGGACAGCAGGCGTCGGTGATCGCCGCCGCATTGTCCGCCGAGCACGGTATCGGGGTTCGGGACGGCGCGTTCTGCGCGCACCCGCTTGTCCGAAAGCTGTTGGGGGCGGCTGGTTGCGTTGTCGAGGACGGCACCGGCACGGCACTGCGGGCCTCGGTCGGGCTGGGGACCACCACCGAACATGTGCAGCGCCTGGTCGCCGCAGTGGAGTCCATCGCGGCCCGCGGGCCGCGCCGCCGATACGTGCTGGTCGACGGGCGCCCGGTGCCGGCCGTCGACGACCGCACCCTGCCGGTGATCGCACCCTGGCAACGCTGACCCCGCCTCGAGATCCACAGCCACAGACAGCAAACCGCCCGCCCCCGGAGTGACCGGGAGCGGGCGGTTCTGTCGCTGTCAGGAAATCAGACGTCGGCGCGGTGCCTGCCACGTCCGCGGTTCTCGCCGGTCCCCGCCTCGGGCGAGACGGCGACACCGTTCAGCAGGACCTCACCGTCGGACGCCCGCCCGCCGGCACTGCCGACCTCGGTGTGTGACCGGGATCGATCGGGTTCGCTGGTTTCCACCTCGGCCTCGGCGGCGAGTTCCTCCGCCGCAACGCTCTTGGCGGTCACCGGACGACCGGCCGCAAGGTCGGCGGCCTCGGCGGCGTCGGTGGCGGCCTGCTCCTCCAGCCGCTCGGTGAGCGCGGACTTGGTGCGCAGCGGCAGCTCCTTCATCACCAGCACCAGCACGAAGGCCAGCACCATGATGATGCCGCCGATGATGTACACCAGGTGCGTCGAATCCACGTAGCCCACCTGGAACGGCCGGGCGATGGCCGGGTCCAGGGTGTTCAGGAACGAGGAGTCGGTGCTGAGCGCGTCACCGATACCGGCCGCGGCGGAGGTGTCGCCCTGCGCGGCGGCGATCAGGCTCTGCGCCGTCGCGTGGCTCGGGCTGTTCGGGTCGGCGGCAGCAGCAGCGACCGCCGACTGGAACTCCGGAGTGGTCCCGGCCGATTGCAGCGCGCCCTGCACCTTGTCCGGCAGCGAGTTGAACAGCAGCGACAGGAACACCGCGACACCAAGGGTTCCGCCGAGCTGCCGGAAGAACGTCGCCGACGAGGTCGCAACACCCATGTCCTTGGCGGGCACGGTGTTCTGCACCGCGATCAGCAGGGTCTGCATACACAGGCCCAGGCCGAGCCCGATGGCGAGGAAGTAGATGTCGAGCAGCCAGTACGGCGAGTCGACGGTGACGGTCAACATCGCGAAGAACGCGACGGCCAGCAGTGCGGTGCCGAAGACCGGGAAGATCTTGTACTTGCCGGTGCGGGCGGTGAGCTGACCGGAGAGCACCGAGCCGCCCATGATGCCGATCATCATCGGGATCAGCAGCAGCCCGGATTCGGTCGGCGTGGCACCCTTGACCAGCTGCAGGTACAGCGGCAGCGTGCTGAGCGCACCGAACATGCCCAGACCGATCAACACGTTGACCGACAGGCCGATGCTGAAGACCCGGCTGGTGAACAGCCGCATCGGGATCAGCGCTTCGTCCTTCATCCGGAACTCGATCATGATGAAGGCGATCACACCGATGATGCCCAGCGCGATCAGACCGAGGACACCGGCGGAGCCCCAGCCCCAGATCCGGCCCTGCTCGGCGACGATCAGCAGCGGCACGATGCCCAGGATCAGCGCGGCCGCGCCCCACCAGTCGATGCGGTGGTCGGTGCGGATGTGCGGGATGTGCAACGTGATAGCGACGATGACCAGCGCGATGGCGCCGATCGGGACGTTGATCAGGAAGACCCAGCGCCAGCCGGTGACACCGAAGATCGTGTCAGCGCCGGCGAAGAAGCCGCCGACCAGCGGTCCGATGACCGAGGACATGCCGAACACGGCCAGGAAGTAGCCCTGGTACTTCGCCCGCTCCCGCGGCGGCACGATGTCGGCCAGGATCGCCAGTGCCATCGAGAACAGACCGCCGGCGCCGATGCCCTGGACCGCACGGAAGGCGGCCAGTTCGTACATCGAGGTGGCGAACGTGCACAGCAGGGACCCGAAGATGAAGATGCTGATCGCCGTGATGAACATCGGGCGGCGGCCGTAGATATCGGACAGCTTGCCGTACAGCGGGGTGGTCACCGTCGAGGTGATCAGGTACGCGGTGGTCACCCAGGCCATCGCGGACAGGCCCTGCAGGTCGTCGGCGATCACCCGGATCGAGGTCGAGACGATCGTCTGGTCGAGGGCGGCCAGCAGCATGCCGGCCATCAGCCCGATCAGGATGGTCCGGATCTGTGCGTGGGTCAGACCGGCCGGCGACTCGGTCGTCGCAACCGGTCCTGTCGGCGGTGCCGACTGCGGTTCCGTTGAGGTCTGCGCTGATTCCGTGGTGGACATCAGGAGGATTCCTTCCTGTGCTGCAACATGCCGTTGATGAGCTGTTCGCGGTGGGCCTCGATGCCCGCGGTGTATTTCGTGACGAGCCGGACGAGGTCGGCGCGGTCCCGTGGCGACCAATCGGCGATGACCGGCTGAAGTACCTCACCGCGGCGGCGGACGTGCTCGCCGACGGTGTCCAGCCCGAGTTCGGTAGGCACCAGGATCGAGGCGCGGCCGTCGTCCGGGTCGGCGCGCCGCTCCACCAGACCGGACTTGACCAGTTGCGCGACCTGCCGGGACACCGTCGAGGGGTCGGCGCACACCCGCTCCGCGAGTTCGCCTGCCCGAATCGGCCCGAAGTGGGCCAACTTGACCAGCAGGAACTGCGGCGAGGTCTCACCATCGGGCCCGGAGACCCTGGACTTCAGGGCGCTGAACTGCCGGACCATCCCGATGACCGCTTCAGCGATCTGCTCGGCGGATTCGGTGAGCTCGGGTTCGCGGTCGGCGAGGCCGGGATCGTGTGTCGACGGACTCACACCCGTCAGCGTTTCGCTCATGATGCACTCCTTGCATGTCCCCAACAACCAGTTGCTTGCGATCCGCAACTAGTTTCCGTGTGCAAGCATGCACCTCGGATGGCGGAACGGCAAGCGGCAGGGTTCGTACCGGGCAGTGCTCTCGATCACGTCGGCCCGATCCGCCGGCCGGGGCGGGTATCAGCCGACGCGCCCGCTGCGGGCCGTTGTGGGCGGGCCGTTGTGGGCGGGCCGTCAGCCGGTGCAGTCGGGAGTGATCAGACCAGCACCGGATGCAGGTCTCCCACTCGGAACCGCCGACGTCGGTGGACCACCAGCCAGCTGAATCCGATGGCGAGGATCGTCAACCCGGACAGCACCCCGACGTCGCGCCAGAGATGATCGGTCGGGCCGCCGGTGAACACCACCCGCAGGGCATCGACGAGGTACGTCATCGGGTTGAACCAATGCACCGCCCGGAACGGCGCCGGGGTGGTCTGCACCGGGTACAGGCCGCCTGATGCGGTCAACTGGATCATCAACAGGATCAACATGATGGCCGTGCCCACTCCGCCGAGCCAGGTGCGGAGCAGATACGCGATCGCGGTGAAGCAGGCGGCGGCCAGCAGCACCACCCCGAACGCGCCGCCGACGTTCACCGGATCGAGGCCGAGCCCCACCCACACCACACCGAGCAGCAACAGCGACCCCAGCACCGCGATACCCAGCACCGGCAACCAGCCGGCGATGGTGATCCGCAGCGAGGACGCCCGGCCGGCCAGGGCGCGCCCGGTGATCGGCCGCAGCACCTGGAACACCGCAATGGCCAGGATCCAGATGGCCAGACCAAAGAACAACGGTGCCAGTCCGCGGCCGTAGAAGGTGGCCGGGTTGTCCACGGTGATCTCCAGATTGGCCGGCGAGGAGATCACCTGCTCGGAGTTGGCCTGCTCATCGGGGGCGAGGGTAGGAATCCGATCGGCGATCGCTGTCAGGTCACCGGCCAGCAGGTTGGCGCCGGTGTCCAGGTCGGTCACCCCCGTCACCACGCTTGCCGACTGGGTCTCCGCAGTGCCCAGGCCGTCGACGAGCCGCTGGGCGGTGATCTGCAGATTCGCGATACCGGTGTCCAGGTCGGTGGCACTGGCGGCCAGCGACGCGACCGTGCCATCGACGTTGCTGGCGTTGGACGAGGCCGTGCTCATGCCCTCGCTGACGTCGGTCGCACCCGTCGCGACCTGCGCAGACGTGGTGGCCAGGAAGGTCAGGTCGCTGCCTGAGCCGGATAGGTCGGAGGCGGCGCTGTCCAGGGTGTTGAAGGCCGACGATGCCGAACTCGCCGACTGACTGGCTGTCGCGGACTGTCCGGTCAGCTGCGCCGAGGTGGCCTGCAGGGTCGCGAGGGCCTCCTGCAGGTTGCTCACCTTGTCCGGGTCGAGCGGGCCGGAGGCGACCGCAGCGACGGCGGTCGCCATCGCTGCGACGTCGGGATTGAGCTGCCCGGAGACCAGGGACGCCATGTCGCTGGTCGCGGCCTCGGTGTTGACCGTGGCTTGGCCGAGGGGCGGCACCGCGCTGGTGACCGCGCCGATCGCCGGCGTCAGGCTGCTGGCCAGTTGGGCGTTGCCGGAGGCAACAGAATCGGCGTCGGAGGCCACCTGGGAGGCCGTCGACTCCAACGGGGTGATCGCGGTGACCAGCGAGGCCGACGCGGTCTGCGCCTGGGTGATGCCGGTGACCAGCTGGGTGGACTGCTCCTTCGCCAGGGCCAGCCCGGAGGTGACCTCTGCCGAGTCCTGCACCGACGTGCTGATTCCCGTCGAGAGGTCGCTGGCGGTGGTGAGGGTGGTCGCCGAGCCCGCCGCCAGGGCAGTCGCGTCCGTGGCGGCCTGGGTGACTTCGGTCTTGATGGTGCCGAGGTTGGCGAAGACCGAGTCCAGATAGGCCCCGATCGCGGCCCGGTCGATCGCCGACTCCAGCTCGTCCTGCACGGAGTCGGCCATCAGGTCGAACAAGTAGCCGTTGGCGTCGTCGCGACGCAGGCTGATGACGGCCCGTTCCGGGTCCGGACCCGAGCCGCTGATCAGATTCGCGGAGAAATCCGGCGGAATGGTGATGATCATGTAGTAGGCGCCGTCGGCGAGACCGTCAGCGGCTTGCTGCTCGTCCACGAATTGCCAGTCGAAGATGGTGTCCGCACGAAGTTCGGCGACCAGCCGCGCACCTGCGTTGACACTCTGACCTTCGACCTCGACCGCAATGTCCTGGTTGACCACCGCAACGGGGACCCGATCCATCCGGCCGTACGGATCCCAGTTCGACCACAGGTACATCGCCCCGCAGATCGTCGGGATCAGCACCAGGAAGATCAGGCCGATGATGGGCGCCGGCCCCTTGAGCCGGCGCAGCTCGTAGCCGGCGAGCTTGACGGTCTTGATCATCGGGGGTCCTCCGTCGGAGCATCGCGCTGGTTCTGATAGCCGGCCGGCCGGCCGGCCCCGCCGGCCCCACCCTGGTCGTAAGGCCGGCCCGGGTCGTAGGGCCCGCCCTGGTCGTTCGGGTTCTGGTTGTCGGGCCGCTGGTCGTACACGCTCTGCCCGAACTGTCCCTGGTCGTACGGTCCCTGGTCGTACGGCCCGGCCTGGTCGGCGGGTCGGCTCTGGCCGTAGGGCTCGTCGCTGCCCGGCGATCCGGCGTCTGCGACCGGGTCAGCGCCGGCCGCCGCGGGGTCGGAGTCGCCGGGATAGTCCGGTCGCCACCTGGCGTGCGGGTCGCCGGATTCGTCGTCGGGTCCGTCCGGGCCGGATTCCAGCTGACCCTGCACGGCGCGATCGGCCTCGCTCATCGGGTCCAGCGCGAGTCGCTGTGAACCGGGCAGCGGTGCGTCCAGTCGCCACATCGCGGCGCCCTCGGCGGGCGTCAGATCGAGCACCACATCCGCGGCCATCACCGGGATCCGATCGGTGGTCGACAGCACGACCGTCGGCCCCGTCTTCGACAATCTGATCAGGGCGTCCAGCATCGTCTGCTGGACGGCGGTCGATACGCCCCGATCCAGGTCGTCCAGAACGATCAGCGCACTGACCCGGACGCAGGCCAACGCCACCGACAGCAGCGTCGCCTGATCCCCCACCATCGAACCGACCAGCGCCGTGGGTTCGAACGTGACTCGCATAGCCGCGCAGGCCTCACCGAACCGGAGCCGACCGACCCGGATGTCCACGTCATCGCTCAGGCACCGCTCGTCAATGGACTGACGCACCGTCAACCCGGGTTCCGGCGCGATGAGCGAGCTGATCCGGGCGACCGAGGTGAGGGCCCGTACGGCAGCCGGCTTGTCCGTCATCGCATGCCCGGCAACGGTGAGAGTGCCGGTGTTGGCGGCCATTCGGCCGCTCAACGCCAGCAGCAGGCACGACCTGCCGGTGCCGGCCGGCCCGACGATGGCCGCCACCGAACTGGGCCGCAGGGTCAGATCGATGTCCTTGAACACCCACCCGTTGGCGGTCAGCAGGCCGAGTCCGGTGGCAACCAGCACCGGCCCCGGGGGGATGACGGGCTCGCTCTTCGACCGGCCGGCGCGGCTGGGCTTGGCGGCCTTGTCCGGCTTGGCGACCCGGCCCGCGCGACGGCGTCCCTTGCCTTCCAGTTGCGGGGCGGCGGGTGCCTGGTTGGCAGCAGCCCCGGGCGCCGGATCGGCGGGGATTTCGGTCACCGGGCCTTGGACCGGCTCAGCAACGGACCATGATCCGTCGACCACCACGCTGGCGTCGGTGTCGGCGGCACCGGAATCCGGCGCCGACCCGCCCGCATAGCCCTCGGCCGGCGTGTCGCCACTGATGGCGGGCTCGCCGTCCATCGGCGGGTTCACTGCGGACCAGGCCTGGGCACCCCCGTGCGTGACCGTGGTGTCGTCGAACTCGCGCTCGTCCTCGGGCTTGCCCATCGCCTGTCCCCTTACAGTCGCACCGAACGGCAGTGCTCTTCGGTGTCATCCAATCGGAACGCCGACGGATCCCGCGCAGCCGGGCCGTTCCGCCACCCCACGATTCCGGTCTCCGTGAGGTCACCGATCCCGCGGACGGTCGGCCGCCCGGTGCTGCCCGCCCACCAGGACCGCGACGGGAAACGCAGCCCCCGCCGGCCCGCTACACCCGTCCCCGCGCTCCGGTTGGGCCTCGCCGCTCACGCGGGACCCTAGCAACTGCGGGCGGGGTCTGGCCCCGCTGGAGCGGCCCATTGGCATTTCGCGGGCGCGTTCGACCGATCCGAATGGTTGTCAGGGCCGTCGTGGAGTCTGCCGTCTGTCGCACATCGCTCTTCGCGCTATCGGGGAGCGGCCGAGCCATTGTCTGCCTCGGGAGGTGCGACGTGCCTTTCAGGTTTGTAGACCGGTGTGCCAACCACGCGTGGGCAGGGCCGGCCCACGCCGAATCTGGGCGCCCCGCTGATTGCGAAGGGGCAGAGCCCCTACCCGGGGTCCGGCCCCCGCAGAGGCGCGATCGGGATGTCCACCGCTTGGCGTGATCGGGCTATTCGAGATCGAGCGGCATCCTCTCGATGCGAGGCTCGTCTAGTTCTCGCAGCCGATCCCATCACCGTCGCGGTCCAGCTTGCTGCTGTACCCGGGCTCGCCGATGAGGATTGGGTCAGCTCCAGCAGCTCTGACCGCATCGCAGTTGGCGTAGTAAGGGGCAGTGACACGCGGAGGAACCGCCGCAGTCTGGGAAGCTGCACTGTCAGCGGCCGCCCGAGCTGCTGCCGCCTGATCCGCTGCCTCCTGAGCCGCTGCTTGTTCCGCAGCGAGCTGATCGGCCGCTGCCTGGGCTGCCGCCACGTCCGCGGCTTGCTTGTCCGCCGCCGCCTGGGCGGCAACCGCTGCTGCAGCGTCGGCCGCCTGCTTGTCCGCCGCCGCCTGGGCGGCAACCGCTGCTGCAGCGTCCGCAGCTTGCCTGTCCGCCGCCGCCTTGATAGCAGCGGTGTCTTCGGGCGGCATCTGCCGAGGGCAGGACTCGAGCACATCGGCGACGGCCATCCTCTCTGCCGCGGTGACCGTCAGGGCATACTTCGCTGAGACCGCGATCTGTCGAGCGACGTATCCGCAACGAAAGGCGCCATCGGGCGGCAGCCAGTCGGCATCACCGGCATTCCGGAGGCTCGAACTCCGACCGTCCACCGCCAGCAGGTTGAACGGGTCATTGGCGAAGCCTTGACGTTGTGCGGCATCCCAGGATTGTGCGCCGCTGGACCACGCGACCTGGGTCGTCACGAGTGCGTCCACCGCAATCAAGCTCGGGATGACTGACGATGAATAGGAGATCGTTCTCGCGGTGTAAGGATCAACCAGTTGACCGGTCAGCACAACGCATGCCGCGTCGACGGTGATATTCGTCAGATCACGTGCCAGGATGTCGTTCCGGGTATCGCACTGATTGTTGTCGGTGTCGGCCCACTCGGCACCGAATGCGGCAGCATCATAGACGACGGATTCGTCGGAATCGCTGACGATCAAAGATCCCAGGGTGGCCAACGCGGTGCCCGCGGCCGCATTCGCGATCAACATGTTTGCGGCTTGCGGTGACAGCGTCGCCGACGAGGACGCACTGGTGACCCCAGACCCGGTGCTTGACGTCACAGAAGTCACCTGAGAGACCGAACTTGTTGATGTAGATGATATGTCGTTGTTAGAACAGGCCGACGAGGCCAACAGCAGGACAGCTGCGACCGACGCTCCGATTGCTGCCCCGGGTCGACCGCGAGATTCCCTCCGGCTCGGCTTCCTCCTCGATGTTTCCTCGTCACTATGGAAACGATCGTGTGCATTACTCATGATGATCTGCCAATTCCAGGATCATTGATGTCAAGATTTGACAGCGGTCAGACGCTGCACAGTGAAGCGAAGGTTTGGCCGTCGCTGGCGCAATGTTCGTCAGCCCTCCTTGCACGGTCAGAATCCCTGGGCGAGGCGATAATAGGTGGCGTTGACGCGCAGCTCCCGGTGGAACGAGCGCACACGGGTGTCCTTGTCGATGATCGCGAGCTCGAGATCAGCGATGTCGGCGAGGTCCTCGAAGACCTCGAGTGGCACGGCGGAGGTCATGACGGTGTGGTGGGCGGCGCCGGCCGTCAGCCAGCACTCGGCACTGGTGAACAGGTCCGGTGCGGGCTCCCAGACAGCGCACGCGACTGGCAGGGCGGGCAGCTCCTCGTCGGGCTCGACGATGTGCACCGTGTTGGCGATCAGGCGGAAGCGCTCCCGCATATCGATCAGTGCGACGACCAGGGCGGGCCCCGGATCGGCCGAGAATTTCAGACGCACCGGGTCATCGCGCCCGCCGATGCCCAGCGGATGGATCTCGAGCGAGGGCCGAGATGTCGTCAGCGTTGGACACACCTCCAGCATGTGGGCGCCAAGGATCTTCTCGCGGCCGGGCTCCAACTCGTACGTGTAGTCCTCCATCAGCGAGGCTCCCCCGGGTAAGCCATGGCCCATCGCCTTCGCCACCCGCACGAGAATCGCTGTCTTCCAGTCGCCCTCGGCGCCGAACCCGTAGCCGTCGGCCATCAGGCGCTGCACCGCCAGGCCGGGCAGCTGGCGAAGGCCGCCGAGATTCTCGAAGTTCGTGGTGAAGGCGGTGAACCCGCCGGCCTCGAGGAATGAGCGAAGGCCCAACTCGATTCGGGCGCCGTAGCGCAGGGAGTCATGGCGCTCGCCGTCCGCGCGAAGCTCGGCGACGATGTCGTAGCTCGCTTCGTACTCGGCGACCAGCTCGTCCACCGCCGCATCGGCAATCCCGTCAACGACTTCGACGAGATCGTTGACGGACCAGGTGTTCACCGAGACCCCCAACCGCAGTTCGGCTTCAGTCTTGTCGCCCTCGGTGACGGCCACGTTGCGCATGTTGTCGCCGAAGCGCGCGAGCCGCATCGAGTGCAGCTCCGCCCACCCGGTGGCAGCGCGCGCCCAGTGCGAGATCTTCTGCTGTACGAGCGACGAGGTCGCATGCCCCACCACGGTTCTGCGGTGAACGCCGAGTCGGGTGGCGATGTACCCGAACTCGCGGTCGCCGTGAGCGGCTTGGTTGAGGTTCATGAAGTCCATGTCGATGGTGGCCCAGGGCAGCGCGATGTTGACCTGTGTGTGCAAGTGCAGCAACGGCTTCGCCAGCGCGTCGAGCCCCGAGATCCACATCTTCGCGGGCGAAAAGGTATGCATCCACGTGATCACGCCGACGCAACTGTCCTGAGAGTTCACCTCCAGCGCGGCGCGGCGGATTGCCTCGCGGTCCTTCAGCACGGGCTTCCAGACAATCGGCACCGGGATGGCGCCGGTGGCGTTCAGACTCTTGACGATGCCCCGGGACTGCTCGGCGACCTGCTCGAGCGTCTCCTCGCCGTACAGGTCCTGGCTCCCGGTGAGGAACCAGATCTCACGGCTGTTGAATGGATTTTCCATTATTCACGTCTCCTTCGGCGAATTTGTGCTGTCGTTGTCGGGCGTCCCCGCATCACGGTTCGTTTCGTGCTGTCCGTAGACGTTCTGATAGCGCTCGAAGAGGGCATCGATCGTGTGCTGCGGAATCGCGATCGGCTCACCCAGCTGGCGGGAGATATGCACGGTGCGGGCGACCTCCTCACACATGACGGCGGCCTTCACGGCGGTGCGTGCGTCCCTGCCGATGGTGAAGGGACCGTGGTTCTGCATCAGGACCGCGCGGGAGTGGGAACCTGTGAGGGTCTGGACGATGCCGCGGCCGATGGAGTCGTCACCGATGAGAGCGAACGGCCCGATCGGGATGGGGCCGCCGAACTCGTCGGCCATCATCGTCAGCACGCAGGGGATCGCCTCGCCGCGGGCGGCCCATGCGGTCGCGTACGTCGAGTGCGTGTGCACGACCCCACCGACGGCATCCATCTGGCGGTAGACGTATGCGTGCGCGGCCGTGTCCGAGGACGGCTGCAGAGCGTCCGGCGTGCCGTCGGCGATCTTCTCACCGTCGAGCGTGCACACCACCATCACCTTCGGCGACAGCTCGTCGTAGGAGACGCCCGACGGCTTGATCACGAACAGGTCGGTCCCGGGCACACGCTCGGACACGTTGCCGGCGGTCCACACGACGAGCCGGTTCCGAAGCAGTTCGGCGTGCAGATCGGACACGCGTTGCCGCGTCTGGGCAACGGATCGGCGGGTCGCCTCCGCCAGCAGGTCGAGGACGATGGTCACTCTGACTCCTTTGGTGGCGAAACGCTCGCTGAGAGAGCAGGTGTCGGCACTGGGGATGCAGCGGTGACGGTGGTCCCGATCCGAGACGCCGGTGAGCGCAAACCTTCGGCCTCGATCTCCTCGAGGCTGCGGCCGCGGGTCTCGGGAACTCGGGTGCGGATGAACAGAACTCCGAGCAGGCAGATGACGCCGAAGATCGCGAACACTGCCGGCTGCGGCATCGAGGCCGTCATGATGGGGAACAGCAGACCAACCAGGAACGACCCGATCCAGTTCGCGGAAGAGGCGAGCCCGGCGCCGCGGCCGCGAATTGCCAACGGGAAGATTTCTCCGACGATCACCCAGGTCAGGGGCGCCCAGGTGAAGGAGTACAAGGCGACGTAGATGCTCATGAACACCACGATGAGCATGGGGTTCGCGGTCGGGTCGATCCAGTTGATGATGGCGGGCAGGATGAACGAGATACCCATGGCGCTTCCGCCCACAGTCAGCAGCGTGCGGCGCTTGAAGCGATCCGCGATGGCCAGGAACAGCAGCGACCCCAGCACCAGGATCACGCCCTGAATCATCGGCCACTTCAAGGCCGAGCCTGCGGAGACGCCGCTGGCCCTCTCGACGATGAGGGGGATGTAGTAGAAGATCGCGTTGGCGCCCTGGAATTGCTGAAACGCAGCCACCCCGACGCCGGCGATCAACAGGTAGCGGTACTTGGATTCGAGGAGGGTGGCCCACGACGTGTGGGCCCCGATCTCCGCCTCGTGGTCGACCGTCTGCTGGATCTGCGCGAGCTCCGCGTCGACAGATTCCTCGGGAAGGATGATCGTGAGCACCCGCCGCGCGTCACCGATACTGCCGGTCCGCACGAGGAATCGCGGCGACTCGGGCAGGCGCATCACGCCGAGGAAAAGGATGACGGCCGGCACCGCGGCCAGGGCCAGCATGACGCGCCATGCCCAGGCGCCGGGCAGATCCCTGAGCAGAAAGTCGACGGTGTACGACGCGAGCATTCCGGTGACGATCATCGTCTGGTTCAGGCCGGACAGCCGACCGCGCAGGCGGGCAGGTGCCATCTCGGCCATGTACGCCGGCACCAAGGCCGACGCCGCTCCTACGGCCAGGCCGAGGAAGGTGCGGGAGATGATGAGGTAGATCGTGCCGTCGTGCGGTGCGAGGGCCGACAGGATCGATCCAACGACGAAGATCACGGCTGCGATCAGGATCCCCCGGCGCCCACCGAGCCGGTCGCCCACCTGACCGGAAAGCGCGCCGCCGAAGATGGCGCCGAGCAGGACCGATGAGGTGATCCAGCCGATGGTGACGGGGTCGCCCTGAAGGCTCCAGTCCTCAATGAGGAATGGTAGGGCGCCAGTCATGACGCCGATGTCGTACCCGAAAAGGATTCCTCCAAATGCGCCGAAGAAGTAGATGAACTTCGTTGAAATCTTCGTCCCCAACATGTCGCTCCTGGAAATTGGTGCTGTTCGTTCCGGGGTGGGATGGTCTGCTGCTCCATGACGTTTTTGTCAGCGACGTGCGCAGCGGGCTTCGACTCGAATGGCCTCGCCCCCGAGATATGACGACAGCGCCTTCATGTCGCAGCTTTCGCCACCACCCCGCGTCGGCATCAGGGTCTTTGGACCCTGTCGAGAGGCAAATGTCCCCCGGTTATCGGCGATAAAGGATCACATCTTCGCGATCAGCCGGCGGATCCGCGCTTTCAGCGCCACATCATGCGCTGACTCGCGGCCGATCATGTCCTCCGCGAGCAGATACAGCTCGGCAACCATCAGCGATCGACTCCGCTGGTCCGCAGTGCCGGCGTTGTTCTCCATCACCGCACACAGCTGCTGGATGCGTGCCGGAGTTCTCGGCTCGAACATGGACTCTCCCGCTCTCGTGCGCCTGGCAGACCTTCGGTCGTCACCATCGCTAACAGACATTAGGTTCTCCACCAGGGCAGGGTCAGGGTCGAAAGTCCCGATGCTGGCGCATCTCTGCTCTGCGCAGGAGGCATTCTCGCCCCGGCTGTTCATCTTCGTCCGATGTACTGCGCGAACTATGAAGAGCGCAGAGCGGTGAGCACCGTCGTAGGCGATGGCGAAGTACACATTCCCCAGGCGCCCGGCAGTATCGTGCCGGGTGCTGCTGTCGATGAAGACCATGAACCGTCCAACCAGGATCTGTTGGCTGTGGTAGGCGAGCGTGTCCGTCGGTTGCAGGCGGGGTTGGTCGAAGCAGAGGCGCAATGGGCGGTCCAGATCGCCGGAGTTGACGAATCGAACCTCAGCAGTGCAGTGAATCTGGCGCACTACTGGGCGATCCGGCAATCCGATCTGCGGGAACTGCAGCAGCAGCTGGCGGCGTTGGGTCTGTCTTCGCTGGGGCGCTCGGAACCGCACGTGCGAGCCACGGTCGAGGCGATCGCCGCGACCATCGAGGCGTTGGCGGGACACCCTGGTGCGCCTCGCCGCGATGTGGCCGGTTTCGGCGAAGGGCCGCGCCTGCTGCGGCGTCGCGCTGTCGAGTTGCTCGGGCCGGAGCCGGCTGATCGGCAGACCCGGATCATGGTGACGTTGCCGCCGGAGGCTGCGACCGATCAAGCCCTGGTCCGCGGTCTCGTCGAGCAGGGCATGGACATTGCCCGGGTGAACTGCGCCCACGACGACCCAGCGGCGTGGGCGGCGATGATCACCAATGTCCGTGCGGCGAGCGCGGCTGCCGGCCGGGTGTGCCGGGTGGCAATGGACCTGCCGGGGCCAAAATTGCGGACCGGGCCGCTGGAAGACGGTCCGCGGGTGTTGAAACTGCGTCCCACCCGGGACACCCTCGGCCGGGTGACCACCCCGGCGTGGTGCTGGCTCAGCCCGGTCGAGAACCCTGTCCCGCCACCGACTCCGGGTATGCCGGTGCTGCCAGTGCCCGTGAGATGGGTCGCAGGTCTGTCACCGGCCGACAGAATCGAATTCGCCGACACCCGGGGTTCCCGGCGCCATGTGACCGTCGAATCAACCCAGGGTGGTGGCGCGTTGGTCTCCGCCCGGCAGACCGCCTACATCGCCACCGGGACCGTACTGCGGACGCGCGGCGGGGATCGGGCCACCGTCGACTCGGTCCCGGCGATCGAACAGTTCCTGACTTTGCGCCGCGGGGACAGTCTGATTCTGACTCGCGATTGCACACCCGCACCAATCCCCGCCGGCGGTGTTCCGCGCATCGGGTGCACGCTGCCGGAGACCTTCGGTCAGGTGCAGGTCGGTCACGCTGTACACCTCGACGACGGCAAGATGATCGGTGAAGTGATCGACACCGGGGATGATGAATTCACTGTCCAGATCACCCACGCTGCGGTCGATGGTTCTCGGCTGCGGGCTGCGAAGGGCATCAATCTGCCCGATACCGTGCTGCCGGTCGCAGCTCTCACCGCCGCAGACCGGGCGAACCTGCCCTTCATCATTGCGCAGGCCGATCTCGTCGAGTTGTCGTTCGTCCGTACGCCGCAGGACGTGCAGGACCTGTTGACGGCTTTGGAGGAGGTCAATGACAATCGTCTGGGTATCGTCCTGAAGATCGAGACCGCACAGGGTTTCCGCAACCTGCCGGCGATGTTGTTCGCTGCGATGCGCCGCCCGCACACCGGGGTGATGATCGCCCGTGGCGACCTGGCCGGTGAATGTGGCTACGAGCGGCTCGCCGAACTCCAGGAAGAGATCTTGTGGCTGTCCGAGGCCGCGCACCTACCGGTCATCTGGGCGACCCAGGTGCTGGACCAGCTCGCGCGTACCGGTCAGCCGTCGCGGGCGGAAATCACCGACGCGGCGATGGGCGTGCGGGCCGAGTGTGTCATGCTGAACAAAGGGCCATACATTCTGGATGCGGTAGCGGCCCTGGCCGACATCCTGGACCGGATGACCGGTCACCACGACAAGAAGAATGCCCTGTTGCGGCCCCTGCATTCATGGCGGCTGGACCCGCTGTCCAAGCCCGGCGTCCCATCATCGCCACCCCGATGAGGTCCGGTTCCGCTGAAGATCGGTCGCTGACCTGTGATCAGTCATCCAGCCTTCGCTGTCGAACCGTGGTGCCTACGGGCCACTGGCCTCGACCCCCATCTGTTGGCGCAGACCGAGTCACTTTTCGCCGTGTCGAACGGGCACATCGGTTGGCGGGGGAACCTGGATGAAGGCGAGCCATACGGGCTGCCCGGGTCGTACCTGAGCGGCTTGTACGAGCTACACCCGTTGCCCTACGGGGAGGCCGGGTTCGGCTTCCCTGAATCGGGTCAGACGATGCTCAACGCGACGAACGGCAAATTGATCAGGTTACTGGTCGACGACGAACCCTTCGACGTCCGCGACGGCACCCTGTCCGGACATGAACGCCGGCTGGATTTCCGTACCGGGCTGCTGCACCGCACGGCCGACTGGGTCTCCGCGGCCGGTGGGGCCGTCCGGGTGACCTCGACCAGGCTGGTGTCCCTCACCCAGCGGTCTATCGGTGCCATCCGCTACCAGGTGGAGGCGGTCAACCGCCCGCTACGGATTGTGCTGCAGTCGGAATTGGTGGCCAACGAAGAACTCCCACCGGCTGGTGGCGACCCGCGGGCGACGGCCTGGCTGCAGACAGCGTTGGTCGGCGAGGAATACTCCGCGCCCACGGCAACGAGCGCGGGCCTGGTGCACCGCACCCGGCGCAGCGGTTTGCGGGTCGCGGTGGCGATGGACCACGTGGTCGAGGGACCAGAACCCCTGCAAGTGCGCTCCGAAGCGCTTCCCGACCTGGGTCGGGTCACGGTGTCGGCCATCCTGCAGCCCGGCCAACGGTTGCGATTGGTCAAGTTCGTCGCGCACAGCTGGTCGGGTGCGCATTCGTCGGGTGCCGTGCGCGATCAAGCGGCGGCGGCGCTGGCAGCGGCAATGCGCACCGGCTGGGAAGGTTTGGTGGCGGAGCAATGCGTCTACCTGGACGACTACTGGGCCGGGGCGGACGTCGAGATCGACGGCGACCCGCAGGTCCAGCAGGCAGCGCGGTTCGCGCTGTTCCATGTGCTGCAGGCGGGCGCGCGCGCCGAGGGTCGAGCGATCCCGGCGAAAGGGTTGACCGGTTCCGGATATGACGGTCACAGTTTTTGGGACACCGAGTCTTTCGTCCTGCCGGTCCTGATGTACAGCCTTCCGCAGACAGTGGCCAACGCGCTGCGATGGCGGCACAGCACCCTGGGACTGGCAGTGGAGCGCGCCGGGGAATTGGGTCTGGCGGGTGCGGCGTTCCCGTGGCGAACGATTCATGGAGAGGAGTGCTCCGGGTACTGGCCGGCGAGCACAGCTGCCTTCCATGTCGGGGCAGATGTTGCCGCCGCGGCGGTTCGGTACGTCGAGGCCACCGGCGACGTCGAGTTCGAACGGGACGTCGGACTCGAACTCCTGGCGGAGACGGCGAGGCTGTGGTGCTCGTTGGGATACCACAACGGACAAGGTCGCTTCCGGATCGACGGGGTGACCGGTCCGGACGAGTACAGCGCATTGGCGGACAACAACGTCTACACCAACCTGATGGCGCAGCAGAACCTCCGCGCCGCCGCCGAGGCCGGTCAACGGCACCTCGACCGCGCTCGACAACTCGGCATCGACGACGCGGAGCTGACCCGGTGGCAAGCGGCGGCGGACGCGATGTTCGTTCCCTACGACGAGGTGCTCGGGGTGCATCCACAGGCCGAAAGTTTCACCACACATCGGGTTTGGGACTTTGCCACTACCCCGGCGGAGCACTATCCGTTGATGCATCATTTCCACTATTTCGATCTGTACCGTCAACAAGTCGTCAAACAGGCCGACCTGGTGCTCGCAATGCAACATTTCCCGGAGGCGTTCACCACCGAGCAGAAGGCGCGCAATTTCGCCTACTACGAGAAGCTCACGGTGCGGGACTCGTCGCTCTCGGCGTGCAGCCAGGCGGTGATGGCTGCCGAGGTCGGCCACCTGAAATTGGCCCATGACTATCTCGGCGAGGCTGCTTTGATGGACCTGGGCGACCTCGAGCACAACAGCCGCGACGGCCTGCACATCGCCTCCCTGGCTGGCGTGTGGACGGCTCTCGTCGCGGGCTTCGGCGGAATGCGCGCCAACGGCGGGGTACTCAGATTCGCACCTCGGCTGCCGGAGGCGCTGACCGGACTGGCTTTCCGCATGCGGTTCGCCGGACGACGCCTACTTGTCCAGATCACCCCGGCGGCGGCGGCCTACTTGTTGTTGGAGGGTCCACCGCTGACGGTTTTCCACTTCGGTCATTCGATCGTCCTGACAGCCGGGGAACGCCTCGTCCAACCGATTCCCCGGATTGCGACGCTCGCTGCCCCGACCCAACCCCACGGCCGCGCCCCGGCGCGCCGGGATCCTGATAGATCCCTGGATGCCCGCCCAATGAAATGGGATGCCCCCGGCGGCGGGAGCGTCCGGTCAGCTTCTGCCGAGCAGCATCGCCAGGTCAATGACGACGACATCGGCGCCGTGCCGGCGTAACGCGTCCGCTTGGCCGACCCGGTCGACTCCGACGACGAACCCGAACCCACCGGTCCGTCCGGCCTCGACCCCGGCGAGCGAATCCTCGAAGACGGCCCCCTCGTCGGGCCGCAGCCGCAAGGCATGGGCGGCAGCGAGAAAGGTGTCCGGTGCTGGTTTGCCCCGTAAACCCTCGGTAGAGGCGATGAGCGCGTCGATCCGGACGTCGAAGAGTTCCCCGATGCCCGCTGCCAGGAGCACCTGTCGGCAGTTTGCGCTGGAGGAAACCACTCCGGTGCGCAGACCGCCGGCACGGACCGCCTGCACGTACCGCACCGATCCCGGAAATGCCTGTACACCATCGGTATCGATGCGATGCAGCACCAACTCGTTCTTGCGGTTGCTCAGGCCGTTCACGGTCGACAACTTCGGCAGGTCAGCGGGCGAACCTTCGGGCAGCCCGATCCCACGCGATAGCAGGAAGGACCGGGTCCCATCGGCCCGCGGCCGACCGTCGACGTACTTGTCATAGTCAGCGACAGCGTCAAAGGGTTGGAACGTGTCCCCGCAGCGCTTGCGCAGAAAGTCGTCGAACATCTCCTTCCAGGCTGCGGCGTGTACCGAGGCCGTCTGCGTCAGCACGCCATCGAGATCAAACAGACACGCCCGCACCTGGTCCGGCAGGCCCAACACCTGCCGGGTTGTCACCGTCCCGTCCGATCGCCGCGGCGATGATCGAACCCCTGGAGATGGCCGACCGGGCTGGCCTTTGGTTGCGTCGTAGATGGAGATGAACTGCGATGCAACAGATTCGCGCCCAGAGGATACGATTGCTCCCTCAGGTTCGGCCAGCGGCAGCAGGGATCGATCACAGCCGGTCGGTGGTCCGTGCGGACCTGATAGGTCCGGCGCTGGACCCCATGTTCGAGCAGGTCATCGTTCGCCTGCAGCCGGGTGGCGTATGCGGTCAGCACCAGACAGCCAGGTTCGTCGAGAAGGTCCGGGATCAGCTCGGCCGCGCAGTTCTCCATCACCATGTTGCCGTCGCGCCACACGCGACCGGTGACCGTGGCGGTATCACCGCCGTTCATACCTGTGAGCATTTGCCCTCCTGGGTGAACGTCTGCCTGTTGTCGCGCGGCGGTCGCCCAGAACGATGGTTCCGGCTGGCACCCGGAACGCCTTCAGGGCCGGACAGGTGTCAGCCGAAGCGTCCGGAAATGTAATCCTCGGTGGCCTGGATCCGGGGGGTGGAGAAGATCTTTTTCGTGTCGTCGTGTTCGATGAGATGACCGGGTTCGCCGACGCCTGCGAGGTTGAAGAACGCGGTCTGGTCGGAGATCCGGGCCGCCTGCTGCATGTTGTGGGTCACGATGACGATGGTGTAGCTGGCCTTCAATTCCCCGATCAGGTCCTCGATCGCCAGGGTTGAAATGGGGTCCAACGCGGAGCAGGGTTCGTCCATCAGCAGCACTGTGGGTTCAACCGCGATCGCCCGGGCGATACACAGCCGTTGTTGCTGCCCGCCGGACAAGCCAGCACCGGGACTGTGCAATCGGTGTTTGACCTCTTCCCACAGGTTCGCCCGTTTCAGGGACTCTTCGACGATGCCGTCCAAGTCTTTCCTGGATTTTCTGGTCCCGGCCAGCGTGTACCCGGCGGCCACATTTTCGTACACGGTCATGGTGGGGAAGGGGTTGGGTTGTTGGAATACCATTCCGATGGTCCGTCGGACGTTGACGGGGTCAACCCCCGGACCGTAGAGGTCGTTGCCATCCAGGCGCACGGCTCCGGTCAGCCACCCACCGAGGATGACCTCGTGCATCCGGTTCAGGGTCCGCAGCACGGTGGATTTCCCGCACCCGGAAGGTCCGATAAAGGCGGTGACTGTCTGCGGTGCGATGGAGATTTCGGCCCCCTCGACCGCCAGAAAATCCCCATAATAGACATTGAGGTTTTCCACATCGATACGCATCTCAACCCTCACAAACCATCGTATTTCGCCGAGCACTCACCCGTGAAAGCTGTTGGCCCCGACCAGAGAGGAAATCTTTGGGCCATCCGACACTCCCGCCGCCGTCCGGTGGGTGCACGTGCCAAACGAGTTGCGATGCAGGGCTTTCGGAGCGAGGCGCAGCCGAATCGGAACTACCTGCAGTGAGCGACGGAGCCGGTCACGGCAGGTCCTTCGAGCATACTTCTGATAGATGAACGGAATGAGTCGGCAAACCTGTCTCCCGGAAGCCCGGCACGATTCGTCGAGCGGGTGCGGTGCCCGCAGACAGGCACTGGGCGGCCCGGCGCACCTGCCGCCTGACGTGGGTGCCCGGGCGATTCCCGTTGAAGCAAAGACCGAGGTTGTGAGAGACGGGCCATAAGCCCCCACTCCCGGCCGAGCCCTACCGTCACCATCGGTCGATGCGTATCCATGAAATCCGAGTCGGCAACTCATGATCACCGATGCACGGGAGGGTGACTGGCTCGTGGTGCCGCCTGCGCCCGGGGAGAGCCACAGCCGCCGCGGGCAGGTCGTTGCCCTGATGCATCCGGATGGAACGCCGCCGTTCCGCGTTCGCTGGCTGGACGACGACCACGTTTCGGTGGTCTTTCCCCCGCCGGACGCGCACCTGGAGTCCCACCACTTGATTCACCCGGCGGCCGACGGTATCGGGTGCTGAGCGGCCACGTGAGGTGTCCGCGGACCTTTCGGGGGCGGTTCGCGGGTTGCCACGGACACCACCATTGTGAGGGTTCTTGACGACGGGGCGGCAGGCGTTTCTCACCATTCGCGCCACAGGACCAGCGGATTTCTCCCGGAGGAATTCGCAACACAGCACAGCACGACCGGTGCTGTCACCCACTTCCCGGAGGTCGACCGTGTCAACATCACTCCCGCTGGACCGATCAGGGCTCGGCATCCTGTCGCCGGCGGAATGCCTACGCCGGGTTCGCGCTGCAGCGGTCGGTCGGATCGCCTACATCGACGACGGCGAACTGGTGATTCTGCCCGTCAACCACGGACTGGACGGCGATGCAGTGGTGTTTCGAACGGCGCCGGGCGCCAAGCTCACCGCCGCCGACGGCGAGCTGGCGATGGCCTTCGAAGTCGAAGAGTACGACGCGGCGTTGCGTACGGGTTCGAGCGTGCTGATCCGCGGGACGGCCGGCTGGGTCGAGGGGCAGGAAGAGGTGAAGCGATTGAACCTGCTGGGTGTGTCACCGTGGGCCGACCTCGCTGAGCGGAACAACTGGGTCCGGATCACGCCCGTCCACGATGCCCGGGCGGGAAGTCCTGCACCCGGCAAGGTGAACATTGTCAGTCACTTCGACGCGTGACCGGGCTGAGCCATTTCAGGAATCAACCCGCCGCGCGCGTTCCATCGGCCGGGTCTTTCGCCTCTGGTGACCTTTGGCCGGCCCGATGATGCTCGCCTTGGCAGTGCACCGCATGTTCGGCGGAGAGGACTCACGATGACCGGCTATGAGGCACACAGAGCCGCAGTAGATGCTCGTGACGCAGCGGGTAGCTCCTTCGCCGCGGTCTCGATCCATGAGATGGCACTGCAGCGGTACCTGGTCGCGGCTGAGCACGCCGGTCACGCGACAGACGTGGCGACAGCAGGTCAATCGTCCCCACCCCCCTTTGACGTCAATGATTCGACGGGCGGCAGAACCGGCACGGCGGAGGGTCTTTCGGCCGAATCACCAGCGGCGGCCAGTGCGGCGAAAGGGTGGCGACCAAATCTGGTCGTCGCCGGGTTGGACGGATCAGAGATGTCGCCCGCTGTCGTCGAGTGGGCAGCGGCGGAGGCCGGTCGTCGGCATGCCGCGCTGCGCCTGGTGCACGCGGTGCCCGTCACCGGGTACTGGAAAGTCGGCCCGGTTCTGGATGATCTCGATACGTTGCTCGGCGAACAGGGAAAGGAAATGCTGGCAGACGTGGCCAGCGCACTCCGGACAACCGATCCGGCCCTGGAACTCAGCATGGTGTTGGCCCGAGGCGACGCGGTGTCAGCCCTCCGGCAGGAATCCGAGGGTGCCCGACTGACTGTCATCGGCGCACATGCGGCGAGTCGAGTGACGGGTGTGATCTTCGGATCCGTCGCTTTGGCGCTCGCCAGTATGAATCCGGCCCCTGTCGCGGTGATCGGCCCGGGCCAGATCGCGAAGACAACGGGCCCTGTCGTCGTCGGCGTCGACTGGTCCCACACCAGTGACGCAGCTGTTGCGTTCGCCTTCGAAGCCGCGGCACTGCGTCACTCGGATCTGATCGCGGTGCATTCCTGGAATGACACCGTCAGCAATGGTGCGTTCCCGGTTCAGCCGGTGTGGGTGGACCCGGCCGCGATCGAAAAGCAGGAGCGTGTGTTGCTCGCCGATCGTTTGGCTGGTTGGGGCGAGAAATACCCGGAGGTGAAGATCCACCAAGAGGTGGTCCGTCGTCGGCCGGTCCCGGCGCTGCTGGACCACAGCCGGACCGCTCAACTGGTCGTGGTCGGCAGTCGCGGCCGGGGTGGGTTTGCGGGCATGCTGCTGGGTTCCACCAGCCAGGCCCTGATCACCCACAGCGGCTGCCCGGTGGTGATCGTCGGCTCCGATCCTCAGCACTGATCACGGGACGGTCACCTGGAAAAACCCACTCGCTGGGTCGCGTCGTTCCGCTCACCCTGCAGGTTCTCCCCGCGGGGTTTGCTGTGTCCAAGGCGGCCGACGAATTGCGGCGGCCACGATCGGAACCATGGCGGTGCCGGCGGCGATCGCCGCGATCGGTGATCGCTTCCGTTGCCCGGCAATGACGCCGGCCAGGCCCCAGATCAGGGTGCCGGCGTACACCTCGCTGACCGGGCCGGCCCCGGTTGACCTGATCGCGGTCGCGCCGGCGACACCCAGGCCCAGCAGCAATCCCACAGCAGCGCCGGTTCGGCGGCTCCCAGCCGGGAGTCACTCCCTTGCTGGCCAGCATGGAGGCGAGGTTGACCCCCGTCGCGGTGACTCCCCACGCCGCCAACATTCCGGCCGTGAGCGTGCTCGCGGCGTCGACGGCCCGATCTGTTGTCGGTGGCCCGGCTCGTCCGACGCGACGACGAGCCGTCTCCGCAACTGCCGCGATCCCCACCAGCGCGGCCTGGGCCGACCAGTACTTCCCTGTCCTGACCAACGGTGCCCACACACCTGTGCTGGCAAATGCCCCGGCCAGTGGCCACCCGATGGCGCGCATCAGTTCATCGTCGCGGCCGCTCTCCCGCGCTTGCAGGCCCGCGTATCCCAGGGAGCTCGCGAAGATCGGCAACCACACGGCGAACGTGTACGGCGCGGGCTGAACAACATTCGGCGGCTGCTCATCCTCGGCGAATGCGGACCCCACAAGGTGGGGAGCAGCACCTGGGCGGCGGCCGCCGTGAGGGTCAGGACCTGGCGCGAGCGATCGCCGGTGACCATTCGCCATAGTTGGTTGACCCGGTGGACCCGGTTGACCCGGTTGGCTCGCCGGGCGGCCGCGGTCACCGGCCGTCCGCCTGATCGGCGGGCGAACTGGGTGCCCGCGGGCGGAGCGTGCCCACCGTCCGGCCGGATCGATGGCAGTCCGAGTGCCACGACCGGCACCAGCGCGAGGGCCGCGACAGCGTGCATCACCAACAACCAGCTCGCCGTCGAGGCGGTGGTCGCCGCCTGCAGCGGCGGCACCGCACTGGCCAGCAGGCCGGCCATGGTCACCAGGAGGAAGACCCGTCGCGGACGGCCGGCCCGGCCTGCCAGCCGAGCGAACAGATAGGCGCCTCCGCCCGCGGCGAGTCGCGACGACGCCCGCCCCGACCGGCACCGGGGTCGCGGTGGCGTCGCGGACGGCAACCGTCAGGGCCGCACCGGTCATCGACGCGATGGCGAAGCAGGCGCTGATCCCTATGACGGCCGCCGCGGTTCCCACCAGTGCTCGGTGGCCGAGCCCACGTCGGAGGGCAGACCACGAATATTCAGTGCTTAACATATGCGCAATGTTAAGCACTGAATATCAGGCTGTCAAGCCCTGCACAGTGAGTTCTGCAAGCCGCTCCATCTCGCCGATTTCGCCGTCGGTCAGTCCTCGGAAGCGATCAGCCATGAATGCGTCCTGCTGCGGTTCCAGCCGGGCAACAAGGTCCGTTCCGGCTGCAGTGAGCCAGATCCGATTCGCGGCACCTCGGGCCTCCCTGCGCACCAATCCGGCAGCTGTCAGCTTGGACACCAACATGGAGACGTTGCCGCCGGTGACCCCAAACCGCTCACCGAATTCTCGCTGGGCACCGCCCGGGATGGTTGCGGATCGCCAGCAGCAATTGAAATTGAGCTGGGTTCAGCCCTTCCCGGCGCAAGATGGCGGCGGCGTCCTGCGATGTCCGATGAACAACGAGAGCCAACAAACCGAACAACCGAGCCGACCGCTCCGCCCGTTCTGCATCCACCACATCACCCTCCCCTACCTCGCCGGCCCCGAGACACTCCGACACTCCTGACCCTGGAGTTCGTCGTCGTCGCGGACCGCGTTCGGCACTTCGGGCCGGAGGCCGTACGGTATGGGCGGACATGGTCCGACGTGCCGACGGGTGCGGGTGGACCGTCTCCGGCGACTCCTGGTCAACCTCTGGCCGAGGAGTCAAGCATTACCCCGGAAGGGGCCTCTAGCTCAATTGGCAGAGCAGCGGACTTTTAATCCGCGGGTTGTGGGTTCGAGTCCCACGGGGCCCACGTCACTGTTGGTCAGCACCTTGACCACCATGCTCGAACAGCAAAGGCCCCGGCTGCGCCAGGTCCCGGCGCTGCCGCGCACCGTCCCGTTCGGTACGTCGAGGACGGTGACGGTGAACCCCGTGGTGTTCGACCAGTGCGGGTCATGCTCGCTGCCGCACCACCTGCGCTACGCACGGACAAAGCGCTTCTTCGCCTCATCGCTCTCCGGTGTGAAGAGATTGACGAGATTGCCGTCCGGGTCGCGGAAGAGGATCGACCGGTTACCCCATGGCATGAGGGTCGGTTCCTGCTCCCAGGCGGCAACGATGGACGCCAATCGTTCGTACTCTGCGGTGACGTCCTCGACGATCCATTCCAGAATCACCGTGTGGTTGTCGGCCGGCCGGGCAGCGTTGTTGAACAGTTGGGCCGTGCTGGTGTGGCCGATGGCGAGAGTGCAGGAGTGGAAGCGGAATTCGGCGAACACTGGAGCAGGTCGGTCGGCGGTCACACCAGTGACGACCTCGTAGAACTGAACCATCTCTTCCAGGTTGTCGGTGATGAGGCGAACGGATGCGAGGTCCATCGATCTCTCCTTCTTGTCAACAGATTCACTACGCTACAGTAGCGTAGCGAACAGCTCAAAGGAGGACCCGAGAAATGTCACCAAGCGGCTCAGCCGGCGACCGACGTCGCGGCGTCCTGGAGCCGGCGCGCCAGCGACGCCAGCCCTCGACCGATCCACGGGTAGCCGTCTCGCGTGAGCGGGTCCTCACCGCAACCCTCGACCTGCTGATGGAGACCGGCGTGGGCGGACTCACCATCGACGAAGTCGCCAAGCGCTCCGGGGTCGCCAAGACCACCATCTACCGACACTGGCCAGAACGAACGGATCTCGTCGTCGACGCGTGCTTGCGCATGACGGACGGTGACGAGGCCCCACCTGACACCGGGTCCTTCGACGGCGACGTCCGCGCGATCCTGATGGAACTGGCCGAACTGCTGTCCACGGCACGCTGGGCCAGCATCCTGCCCTCCATCGTCGATGCCGCGGAGCGCGATCCAAAAATTGCCGAGCTGCACAGCACGCTCCAGCGATGGCACGCGGCGCCATTGCGGGCTGCCCTCCACCGAGCGGCCGAACGAGGAGAAATACCCTCCGGGACAGACCACTCCGCGACCGTGGCGGCTCTGCGCGGACCCTTGTACTTTCGACGCTGGTACTCCCGCGAGCCGCTGGACGCTGCGTTCGTCGACTTCGTGATCGACGCTGTGCGCGCCCGGTTGCAGCCTGAGTAGTCGAGTCCCACCTGACCCACCACCTGCGTCGCAGGTGGCAAGCCGGCGGCCGGGTGCGGGTTGGCTCGGCCGAGAGTGGGAATCAAGCAGCCATGGCAAACGACGAGGAACTTCGCCCGGGCAACAAGGTGACCTGGCAGACGCACGGCACGACCACCGAGGGCACGGTGCAGGAGAAGATCACCTCCGACACCGTGGCCGGCGGCCGAAAGGTCAAGGCAGACAAGGGCCATCCGCAGTACCTGGTGGAGAGCGACAAATCCGGCAAGGACGCGGTGCACAAGCCGGCGGCCTTGACGAAGTCGGATGGCTGACGGTCAGGCGCTCGAACGAAGCCCCGAACCGCCGTCGGTGCAGGTCTCTCGTCACGACCAGGGCGTGCGGACTCGCTGAACCGGTTCGTCGTCGATGAACACGTCCAGGCGTTCTTGGTAGAACGCAATCATTCCGGCCACCTCGGCGGCGTCCGCCAGCGGTTCCGGGTACGACCAGGCGATGTCCGGCAGTTCCTCGTCGCCGACCTCCGCCGTGAAGTGGGTCGCGTGACCCTTGTAGGCACAGGTGGTGCGCAGGGCGCTCGGCGTGAGCACGACCCGGACGTCCTCGGCCGGCAGGTAGTACCGAACGACCGGAAAGGTGCCCTCGAACAAGGCCCGCGCCCGCTCGGTATCGGCCAATACGACGCCGTTGTACTCGATCCGGATCCGGCGTGACGTGCGCCGAACGTCGATGCGGTGAAACGGATCCCGGGCGTGGCCGATGATCTGTTCGTCCTCCTCCCACCAGTCGAACGCGTCGAAATCCAGCACGACCAGACCGGCCAAGTCCGGGTCGCTGAGCCGGAACGCGGCTCCCTCCCGGCTGCTACCCCCGGCAGCGACGGTCATCGGTTCACCGTTCGCGGTGTGCACGGCGAACGGCACGCTGGGGTCGAGCAGGGGCGGGCCCGCGGCGCCGAACCCGATCGTTCGATACTCGGGCTCCGGGCCCCCATCTGTCGGCGTCAGGTTCGCCGAGATGTCGGCCTCCGGTATCCCGTACGACGCGACCACCCGGTGCGGCTCCCAGATCAGCACCGCCCCGGTGCTGTCGGCGACCAGATCGTCACCCAGCCGGACTCGTACATGCTTGGGTGTCGGCTGGTAGCGCAGTTGCGGGAGTACCGCCATCTGGTGCTGTGACATCGACACGGCCATCCCGACATGCTCCGCCGAAGTTCGGGCCGGCGCCAGCCCGAACCCGGTGGACCGTCCTCAATCCCGATTGGTCGGCGGGTCAAGTGCGCTGCACTTGTCTTCTGAATTCCCGTTGGATTCAGCCCGCATTGACGATCGCCCTAGTCCCGCGGGCCCGATAGCCTCTCCCCCGGAGGATGTCCGGACTCCCGACGGCTGGTTGCTTGCAGATGCGAAGTTCGGAAATCTCGCTTACTCCGACGTGGGTGAGCGCTGCGAGAGTAAATGGGGCGGATATGAGTGGCAACAGACGACTGAAGACCGCTTGTCCAGAATGCGGACGATCCCTATCGGTGCTGACACGGCAACAGCCTCCATCGACCGAGAGACCCGGCGAACGTGTGGAGGTTCCTTTGGGGCAACCCATCTGCCCAGCGGGCCATATTTACCGCGTCGCGGCAAATACGCCCTACCCGGAATAGATCGGCAGGTGGCCCAACGGCCACTGATTGCTGATCGCTGATCAGAAGCAATAGTCGCGGGCACCACGGCGGCCACTGCAAGTGATTGACCGAGGTCTTCAGAAGAGGTCACAGCGTCGTTGTCACGGAGCACATTTCAGGAGGCTGTACTTGTTCGTTGCGTAGGATCCGGCGCCGGCGCCGGTCACACTGTTGTTGCATCTGATCACGTTGTTCAACGACACTGCCGTGTTCTGCAGCCAGATGCCGACCCCTGGCGCGTTCACCTCCAGTCTGTTGTTGCTGAACGTGTTGTCCTGCCCCCAACCGCTGGCGACCACGTGCACCTGGATGCCATCGCAGAAGGGGTTCTGGACCGAATGGGGGTCCTGCATCGGGTCACCGCACGTGGTGGTGCCCGGTCGCGGAGCGGTGACGCCGTGGTTGGCGTCGATCAGGTACCCGTTGCCCTTGACGTCGACCCAGGAGTCGGCGGAGTTCTTGGCGGCGATCTTGTCACCGCCCAGGACGTTGCCCTGCACGACGCCGGCCGATGATCCCTCCTTGATGTCGATGTTCTCGGCGGAGGTGTCCACGATCGAATTATTGATGATCCGATTGCGATCGGATCTGTCCGGTGCGCCGCCACTGTAGGTTCCCCAGTTCGAGCGAGCGGATCCGATGTAAACTCCCTCTCCATAGATCGGAGAGGAGGCACCGGTGGTGTCAACCACGCTGTTTGTCAGCAGGTTATCGCTCGAGAACGCCCTGAAATGAACACCCTCGTTACCGATGTTCGTCACGTGAACACCTTCAATAATATTATGGCTCGATCTGTCCAGCACAATTCCTCGGGAAGCCGCCGAAACCGTGAAACCCTGAAGGCTCCAGTAATTGGCACCCGTCAAATGCAGGGCGTAGCCTCCCCCGGCGCCGCCGCCGTCGAGCACTGCCGCACGTGAGCCCCGCAGGATGATCGGTGCGGTCGCGGTGCCGGACGCGGCGGCGACGAAGCGGCCGGGCTCTTTGCCGGTCGTGTCCCTGACCTCGTTTCCTTTGTAGGAACCGTCTCTCATGGTGATGGTCATGCCGGGGCGAGCATTGCGAAGGGCAAGTTGCAGGCCGGCAGCGTCAGTGACCACGACATCTTCGCTCTCTTGGCCGACCGCGGCCGACGAGGCCGCCACGCTCGTGCTCGCGGAATTCTGCGGCGATGGCGAACCAGGCGAACTGGTTGGCGGCAATGCCGCCGCCTTGACGCTGAAACGCAGGCGAATTCCGGACGAGGAACCGTTGTACCGCAGGAGGGTGCACCGCAACGTGTGCTCACCGAGTGCAGGTGCGACAACAAAAGAATATGGGCTGGCATTGTCGATGCCGAGATAGACGCCGTCGAATACACATTTCACCCTCGTCACGCCTGGGTCGGTGGTGCGGACGGTGAGCGGCGAGAGCACGCCGCCCGCAATAGTCGAACCGTCGGTGACCTGCACGCCGGAAGCGGCGAAGACGCCGGTCGACTCCGCGACAGCGGCAGATACATCGGGAGAGGGCAATGCGGCTGGGACGACGACGATCCCCATCAGCAGGGCAACCATTCCGGCCGCCAGCTGCCGCCATTTCCACAAGGCCGTCCGACGACCTCCACGGCACCCCATATCAACACTCTCCCCGCAGGTCCGCATGTCCGAACGGCAATCTCGAATATCGAATTTCGTGCCCCGTGGCAAACCCCTGGCATTCGGTGATGGTCGGGAATCAACGATATTACCGTAGGAAACCCGCTAAGATCGCCGGATCGCGCACTCTGTGCCCCGAAATACTCGACCGGTACCACTCCTGCCCGTTTCTCAACGAGAATGATGAACCATTCATTCGCACTCGGCAATGTCGTGCACGAGACACCATCCGTTCGGGGGAAGCCTCGAGGGCAGGTCGAGTGACGGCTGTGGAGCAGGACATCAGCCGTGGCGGTCAACTCGCAGTGGGCGAACCATTCAGCGCGTACCGCAGCCTGGCGTCGGGGCCGATCCTGGTGAGCTCCCGCAACTCGGCGTGATGCGCGTCGGCCAGTGTTGCGACCGAACCGCCCGACAGGGCGGACCGGCCGGCGCCGAGCAGGGTGGGGGCAATGTAGACGAGCGCCTCGTCGATCAGGCCGGCGTCCAGGAACGCGGCGGCCACCGTCGGGCCGCCCTCCAGCAGCACATGCCGCCGGCCCCGCTCGTACAGCCTGCGCAGCAGGGCCCCGAGGTCCACCCGACCCGACGGGTCGCCACCCACCTCGGCCGCCGTGGCCAGCCAGGTGTCGGCAGCATCATCGAGAACCCTTGCGTCGGACGGTGTTCTGCCGTGCGTATCGACCACGACACGGAGTGGTTGGCGACCCGTGGCTACTCCGTCCGCGTCCCGGACCGTCAACTGCGGATCGTCGGCCAGCACGGTGCCGACGCCGACCATCATCGTGTCGACCCGGGCCCGCAGGGCGTGCACATCGGCGCGGGCGGCTGCCGAGGTGATCCAACGACTGGTGCCGTCCGCGGCCGCGACCCGGCCGTCGATCGTCATCCCGGTCTTCCAGGTGACGAACGGCCGGCTCTTCCTGGTGGCCGTCAGCCACACCCGGTTGACGTCCTCGGCGGCAGCCACACCCTGACCCGCTTCGAGTGTTTCGGACCCGGCCTCGGCAAGATCGATGACGTCGACGCCACCGGCCCGCAGCCGGCCGATCCCGCCGGCGGCGGTCGGCCACGGGTCGCGGACGGCGACGATCACCCGGGCGACCCCGGCGGCCAACAACGCCTCGGAGCAGGGCCCGGTGCGTCCGGTGTGGTTGCACGGTTCGAGGGTGACGACGGCCGTCGCCCCGCGGGCCCAGGCACCGGCCGCCCGCAGCGCCACCACTTCCGCATGCGGACCGCCGGCCCGCTCGTGGAAGCCCTCGCCAACGGTCCAGCCGCCAGGGGCCAGCAGCACGCAGCCGACGACGGGATTGGGTAGCGCGGTGCCGGCTCCCCGATCGGCGAGGGCGACCGCTCGGTGCAGGGCGGCGATCTCCGGCTGCCAGAGCTGCGATGCGGTCACCGGTCCAGTGTCCGTCCTGCCAGTCACCCGCCTGCGCTCGACCCTGGCGCGGATACATCAGGAAAACTGCTGTTTTGGGGCCAGAAACCATTGCTGGTGCTGATGATGGGAGACGTCGATACTGACCTGGTGCCTTCCTCTCCGCCCTCGGCCGCGCCGGCCGCCGCCGCCTCCACCACCTCCTGGCGAGTGCTCGCCGCAGCCTCGTTCACCGTGCTCGCCTGGGCGTCCGCTTTCGTGGTGATCCGGTTTGTCGGCCAGGAGTACTCCCCCGGCGGGCTCAGCGTCGGCCGGCTCACCATCGCGTCGCTGTGCTTGACCGCGATCATGGCGGTGCGGCGGGTGTGGGTCCCGATGAGCGGCCGGGAGTGGGCGCTGGTCACGTTGATCGGGGTGTTGTGGTTCGGCGTCTACAACGTCGCGCTCAATGCGGGCGAGCAACTCGTCGACGCGGGCACGGCGGCCATGCTGATCCAGCTGGCCCCGATCCTGATCGGCGTGTTGGCCGGCCTGCTGCTCGGCGAGGGTTTCCCCCGGATGCTGGTGATCGGCGGATTGGTCGCCTTCGGCGGCACGATCCTGATCGGGGTGGCGACCAGCACGGGCAATGCCGACCTCGGCGGGGTGCTGCTGGTGCTGCTCGCGGCCGTCGTCTACGCGGCCGCGGTGGTGGCCCAGAAGGTGGTCCTGCGCCGGATCCCGGGCCTGCAGGTGACCTGGCTGGCCTGCCTGATCGGCACCGTCGCCTGCCTGCCCTTCGTCCCGGCCCTGCTCAGCGATGTCCGGGCGGCCTCGACCGGCACCACCCTGGGGATGGTCTACCTGGGTGTCGTCCCCACCGCGACAGCCTTCCTGACCTGGGCCTACGCCCTGGCCAGGACAGATGCCGGGCGATTGGGCGCAACCACCTACGCGGTGCCGCCGATCGCGATCCTGTTGGGCTGGATCTTCCTCGGGGAGGTCCCCGCGGTGCTCGCCGTCGTCGGCGGGGTGATCTCGCTGGTCGGTGTCGCCATTGCCCGGCGGCCCGCTGCCCGACCAGCAGCACCGATCGATCACCCTGCCGTGCCGCCGAACCCGACGCGCGTGGGTTAGTCGCCTCCGACGGGGTGGTGAGGCGCCATCGGAGGAAGAAGTGCGGTCCTAGTTCATCTCGAACGACCGCTTGGCCATCCCGTACCAGAACCCGTCGACCGCGCTGCGGGCACCGGAGAAGGTGTCCGCGCTCGCTCCGAGCGA
Organism: uncultured Chloroflexia bacterium; assembly: GCA_963720755.1. GTDB lineage: Bacteria > Chloroflexota > Limnocylindria > Limnocylindrales > CSP1-4 > SPCO01. Next base: position 301,774 of record CAVRGP010000002.1, on the reverse strand, counting down.
GACGAACAGCGGCGCGAAGTGCTCTGTCCTGGGGTGGGCGATCCGGGCCGCCGGCGCGGTGTGCTGGAAGTCCAGCACCGCGTCCATGTCGCCGGACTCCACCGCCTGCTTCGCCCAGGCGTCGAATTCCCGGCCCCAGGCCGGACCGGTGCCACTGGTGTCGCCAAAGCGGGCCTCCCGCAGGTTGTGCGTGGTGAAGCCGGACCCGATGATCAGCACCCCCGCGTCGCGCAGCGGTGCCAGTGACCGCCCGAGTTCGAACAGCCGGCGCGGATCGAGCGTCGGCATCGACACCTGCAGCACCGGGATGTCCGCATTGGGGAACATCTCGACCAGCGGCACATACGCGCCGTGGTCCAGGCCGCGGTGCGGATCCTGGTAGACCTCCTGGCCCGGCCGCCCGACGAGGGCCGCGACGTCCTGCGCGAGTGCGGGTGCGCCGGGTGCGGGGTAGGTGACCTCGTAGTAGCGCTGCGGGAAGCCCCCGAAGTCGTAGGTCAGCGGCACCTGGTCGGTGGCCCCGACGGTCAGTGGCGCGGATTCCCAGTGCGCCGACACCACCAGGATCGAAGTGGGCCGGGGCAGATCACTGCTCCAGGCCGCCAACTCCGCTGTCCAGGTCGGATCGTCGGCCAGCGGCGGTGCCCCGTGCGAGAGGTAGAGGACGGGCATCCGCTCAGCGCTCGGACGGGTGGCGGCAGGAGATTCGACGGCCATGAGGACTCGATTCGCAAACTTCGACGGTGGTGATGGAGCACTCTTCACAGCCTATCCCAAAGTAGTTGAGCGTTCAAGTATCGCTTTCTGTGACCTGCGATGGTGATACTGACTCCCGTGCCCGACGAACCCTGGCTCTCTGCCGAGCAACAACACGTGTGGCGATCCTTCCTGCGGCTGTCCTCGCAGCTCAACGAACGCATCGAGCGCGACCTGCAGCAGGCGGCGGGAATGCCGCACGCCTACTACCTGATCTTGGCCATGCTCTCCGAAGCACCGGACCGTCGACTGCGGATGAACCAACTCGCCGACGTGGTCAAGGCGTCCCAGTCGCGGGTGTCACACGCGATCTCCCGGCTCGAGGAGGCCGGTTGGGTACGCCGAATTCCGGCACCCGGCGATCGTCGCGGCCAGATCGCCGAACTCACCGACGCCGGCTTCGACCGACTGGTCGAGGTCGCTCCCAGTCACGCGGAGACCGTGCGGTCCATCATGTTCGACCCGTTGAGCCAGCAGCAGCTGGAGAACTTCGAGGACATCTGCGCGACGCTCCTCGGGGCCCTGGGGCCCGGAGCGGTTGGTGCCAGCGACGGCGGCTGAGCCCCGGTCGCCATCGAATCCGGGTCCAGGCCGCGCTCGCCGGGGCCACCGGCCAACACCTGCCGGGATTCGAACCGTCTGCAGCTGTGGTGGATTCCCGCAGCGGTTGTACGGACGCCGAGGTCCCCCGCAGGGTTCTCTCGACGCGTCATCCTTCGCCCAGTTGGTGGAGCAGAATTTCCTTCCGCTGCTGGCGCGGTAGGAACTCGCGGCCTGTCGACTTTTCTCGCGAGAGCATCTACCTCACAACGGCCCCGGGGAGTCACACCCTCCGCAGCGGTGGTGGATTCCCGGAGCGGTTGCCAGGTTGCGAAGGTTCGCTGCCCGTCAGTGAGCTGTAAGGCCGCAGCATGCGGACCCGACGGGCCGCGCACTACCGGCCGAATGCAGCAGGGGCGGCCCGCTACTCGGGGAACCGCCCCTGACCTGCGTCGATACGAGCCGCTGTGGGGAATCGAACCCCAGACCTTCTCATTACGAGTGAGATGCTCTGCCAACTGAGCTACAGCGGCGGCGTGCAAGAGTCTAACCGCTCCGGCGCCGCCCACCGGACGCACCGACCGTGAGGCTCGCCATTTCCCGGGCGACTCAGGCCTGCGCCGACAGCGCCTGCCACTCGTCCCAGCTGTACGCCCAGTCGTAGATGTCGCCGTCCGCGGCGGACAGCGGCACGCTGGTTCCGGTCACCTCGACCGGGTCGCCGTAGATCGCGGAGTTGAAGTACGCCTCGGCGCTCTCCGCGGACAGGTTGATGCAGCCGTGGCTGACGTTGTCCACGCCCTGGTCGCCGACGGTGCCCTGGTTCTGGTGGATGAACTCACCGTTGTCACTGATCCGCACGGCCCAGTGCTCGGTGATGTTGGTGTACCCGTACGCCGGGTTGCTCATCTTGGTGGTTTCCTGCTTGTCCATCACCACGTGCACGCCGGAGCGGGTGACCCGGTTCGGGTCGCCGATGATGTCTCCGCTCCCATAGGACGCGTCGTAGGTGGCCACCGTGACCCCGTCCTGCTGGACAACGATGTTGTAGGCATTGGCGTCGGCCTTGACCACCTGATTGCGCCCGATGGTGAAGTCGCTGGTGACGTTGTCGCCGCCGTAGTAGCCGCCGCCGAAGTCCAGACCGTAGATGTCGGACTCGACGTGCACCACGGTGCCGGACGGCCAGTACTCCTTCGGGCGCCAGTCCAGCGACGGGTACTTGTCGCCGTCGTGCCTGATCCACGCCCACGCACCCTCCACGGCCGGGGTGGTGGTGATCGTGACGTGGCTCTCGATGAGCGCCTTGTCAGCCGGTTCGTAACCCAACCGGACGATCACCGGAGCCGCAACACCGACCACCGCCCCGTCGCCGGGCGAGATGTTGGTGGTGATCTGGTCGACCGGCGTGACGGTGGTATAGCTGCCCTCGATCGGCACCTGCCTGCCGTCGGTGCCGGTCGCGGTGCCGGTCACGGTGTAGGTGCGGCCGAACCCCAGCGGTTCGGCCAGCGTCCACGACGTCTTGTCCGCGCTCAGGGTGCCGTCGACCTGGACGCCCTCGGGATTGGTGAACGTCAGCTGCGCGATGGTGCCGCGAGCCACCGAGATGACGACGGGCTCGGACGGCGACAGCTCCTCGTCGCCGAAGGCCGGCGACGAGGTGACCGCGACCGTCGGCCGCGGCGCCGCCGACGAGGTGGCCGCCGCGGTTGACCCGGAGGAGGTGGCGGAGGTGGAATTGCTGCCGGACGGACTCTGCTGGGCAGTCGTCACTCCCGCCGGTGCGACGCCGCCGACGGTCGAGACGGCCGATATCGTGCCGGTGGAGCCGGAGCAGGCCGCGGTCGCGATCAACATGCCGGCGATGACGGCTGCCATCGCGGCCCGTCGAGCGGGCCTCGGGCCAGGAAACTGCATGTGGTCCTCCGAAGATCGTGAACGGGCTGACTCCTCCCGCGGAATAGCAGCAGTGCCGATAGAACAGACGTGTGACCGGGCCGGGCGTTGATACCCCACTCCCATGATCCCGCCAACAATCCCCCACCAATTGCAGCAGGCACGGCGTTTCGCGCTGCTCAACAATCCCCCGCGGTGTGGTCCGACGCACCAGAAGCCCGCGCGTCCAACCAGTGCAGGATACGACGGGAACAGGGGTGCGCCCGGCAACCCGGACGGGGAGTGAGACGTGAGTCATCAATTCATCGGCGGGGTGCTGCGGCCCGCGACCTCGACCGACACCCTCGACGTGATCGACCCGTCAACCGCTGCCGTGGTGGAAACGGTGACGATGGCCGGCGCGGCGGACGTTGACGACGCCGTCGACGCAGCCCGCGCGGCCTGGTTCGACTGGTCGCGGGCCACCCCCGGGGAACGCTCGGCCGTGTTGGGAAGGGCCGCACGGCTGCTCGAGCAGCGGGCCGAGGAGTTCGCCCAGCTGGAGAGCCGGCAGACCGGGAAGCCGATCCGGTTGGCCCGCGAATTCGATGTCCCGGGCACGATCGACAACATCGACTTCTTCGCCGGCGCCGCCCGCATGCTCGAGGGCCGGGCCACCGCCGAGTACTCCGCCGACCACACGTCCTCGATCCGGCGGGAGCCGATCGGCGTCATCGGATCGATTGCCCCCTGGAACTATCCGCTGCAAATGGCGGCGTGGAAGATTCTGCCGGCCATCGCGGCCGGGAACACCATCGTGCTCAAGCCGGCGGAGATCACCCCGCTGACCAGCCTGTTGTTCGCGCAGGTCTGCGCCGATGCCGGCGTACCGGACGGGGTGGTCAACGTCATCGTCGGTCGCGGCGGCGACGCCGGCTCACGGCTGACCGGGCATCCGGACGTGGCGATGGTGTCGTTCACCGGATCGACTGCGACCGGGCGGCGGGTGATGGCGGCGGCCGCGGTCACCGGCAAACGGATGCACATGGAGCTCGGCGGCAAGGCACCGTTCGTGGTGTTCGACGACGCCGACCTGCCAGCGGCGATCCACGGGGCGGTGGCCGGCAGTCTGATCAATTCCGGGCAGGATTGCACGGCGGCCACCAGGGCGATCGTGCACCGGTCCCTGCACGACGAGTTCGTCGCGGGGGTGGCCGACCTGTTCGCCGCCGTGCGGCTGGGTCCGCCCGCCGACGAGGACACCGACCTGGGTCCGCTGGTCAGCTTCCAGCACCGGGACAAGGTGGCGGCGATGGTGGCCCGGGCCCGCCGCGACGCCCAGGTGGTGGTCGGCGGGCGGGCGCCGGGCGGGGACCTCGCCGCGGGGGCCTACTACGAACCCACCCTGGTGATCGGCGCCCCGGCCGGCAGCGAGATCGTCACCGACGAGGTGTTCGGCCCGGTGCTGAGCGTCCAGCCGTTCGACACCGACGACGAGGCCATCGCGATGGCGAACGCCACCGAGTACGGCCTGGCCGCCTCGGCCTGGACCCGGGATGTCTACCGGTCGCTGCGGGCCACCCGGGAGATCGCGGCCGGCTGCGTGTGGGTGAACGACCACATCCCGATCATCAGCGAGATGCCACACGGCGGCGTCAAGCGGTCGGGTTTCGGCAAGGACATGTCGGCGTACTCCTTCGAGGAGTACACCGCCGTCAAGCACGTCATGCAGGACCTGACAGGAGTGGCCGAGAAGCCCTGGCATCGAACGATTTTCCGGCTCCGGTGAGTCATCGGCGGGTCAAAGCCGACGGCCCGGCTCCGACCCCGTGCAGGGGTCGAAGCCGGGCCGCGGCGTGGTGGAGCAGCACTCAGGTCAGCGGACCAGGTGGCTGCCCTTGTAGTCGAACTGATCCATCGAGACTGCGGAACGGGCGGCCATCCGGCTGCCGTCCTCGAAGAATCCGCTCTTGCTACGAGCCAGCGTCCACACTGCGTCCGCCGCGGCGTCGCCCAACTCGAACAGCGCCTTGGTGCTCAGGTTGTTGATGTTGTCGCAGGCCTGGTGGTAGCAGGCGTCATAAGGCTGACCGGCGATGCCGCCGAAGTCGATGGCCTCCTGATCGGTCTTGATGCCCTCGGCACCGGAGAACAGGCCACCCGCCGGGATGCCGGCGGCGATGAAGGGGCCGTAGTCCGAACGCCCGTCAAAAGCGGTCGGCGCGGTCGCCAGGCCTTGGCTGGCGAAGTAGTCGGTGAAGACCTGCTCGATCTGGGCCGATCCGGGAGGGCCACCGGCCTGCGGGCCGGCGGGATCACCGCTGGAACCGTCGCCGTCGTAGACGAAGCGCGCGTAGTTCGGCGAGCCCAGCATGTCGAAGTTCAGGTTCGCGTAGATCTTGGAAAGGGCGTCGCCGTCCAGGTTGGCGACGTAGTACTCCGAACCCAGTAGCCCGGACTCCTCGGCACCCCAGAAGGCGAAGCGAATCTGCTGCCGTGGCTGCGCCTTCAGCTTGCTGATCTGGATCGCGGTTTCCAGGTTGACGGCGGTGCCGCTGCCGTTGTCGTTGATGCCCGGGCCTTCGTTGACCGAGTCCAGATGCGCGCCCACCACGATGACCTTGGTCGGGTCGCCGCCGGGGGTGTCGGCGATGACGTTCGAGGTCGTGCGGACCTCGGACAGGGTTTGGGTGCTGACCGCCATCGTCACGGCACCGGCCTGGGTGGCGGCGTACAGAGCCGCGCCGTCGGCGAAGCTCAGACCGACGACCGGAATGCCCGCCGGAGCGCCGAGTGTCACGCCGTCGAGCAGGGCGTCACGGCCCGGCTGACCCTCGTTGAAGATCACTGCGGCGTCATAACCCGCAGCCTCGGCGAAGGCGACCTTCTCTCCGAAGGTGCAGGTGCCGCGCTGGATCAACGCGACCTGAGGTTCGGTCGCGGACGCTGGAACGTAATCGTCAGCACTGCAGCCCGACGTCGAACTGGGAGCAGGAGTCGGCGGGATGATGATCGTGTTCGTCGCAACCAGCGTGCCGGTCACGTCGCCGGAGCCCGAGTAGTCGACGGTCGAGGTCTCGTAGTCGGTGGGGGTCGGCGAAACCTGAGCCAGGGAGGCGTCGCCCAGGAGCTCGTAGAACGGGAACTCGAAGCTCTGCTGGGAGACCTGGTAGCCGGCCTTCTGCAGCTTGCCCATGACGTAGGCCGCAGACGCGTCGAAGCCGGGGGTACCGGACGCTCTGGTGCCGCCGTTGGCGTTGGCGATCTGCTGCAGTGCTCGTTCGTGTTTCAGGATCCCGCTGACCGTCACGGCGTTGCGCAGTTTCTGGGTGTTGACGTCGTCGACCGCCGCCGCCGAACCCACCGGAACCAGCATCGTCGCGCCGACGATCGCCGTCACCAGCATTGTGCTTCTTCGCACTCTTGCCTCCCGAACAGGACGTTTTGCACCCTTTGTGGGGGCGCAGCCGGAAATTCCTCCGGCCGTCCTTACCGTTACCCAGCTGTGACGCAATTATCAGGTGAATCACAGATTCGTTATCAAAACGAGATCGAATTCAGGATGAAGGCGGTGGCCGCGCAATCCATCTCCGTTGGTGGGGAGCCTGGCCTCGCCGCCCGTTCCCAGCCCCACCCTTGCCGTCGTTCCGGACTCTTTTGCGGGCACCGCGTCTTCCCCAGAGGGGACACGGCGATCGCACAGCGCCGCACCGGGGTGGCAAAGCCCCGGACACCGGGCGCCTGGGGATCAGTACCGTGTGCGGCAGAGAGTGGTCCGCCCGTCAGCGGTCGGGGTGCCGCTCCTCGTAGGCCTTGCGGGACCCGCAGACCGAGGCGACCGGGCAGACCTGCTTGGATCCGTCCGCCGCCAGCTTGATCACCACCGAATCCCCAGGCACCGAATGTCCGACGACCCGTCCCGGCCCGGCCGGTGAGTCGACGTCCTCGCCGATGGCGGGGGCAGTGGCCTTGAAGTCCTGGTAGAGCGGGTGCTCGTACTTGAGGCAACACATCAGCCGACCGCAGGCACCGGAGATCCGCATTGGGTTCGCCGGCAGGTCCTGGTCGCGGGCCATGGCCAGGGTGATCGGCTCGTAGTCCTTGAGGAAGGTGGAACAGCAGGTGTCCCGGCCGCAGGAGCCGATCGCACCGGTCACCCGCACCGCGTCCCGAGCGGCGAGCTGGCGCAGTTCGATCCGCTGCCCGAGGGTCGCGGACAGGTCCCGCAGCAGCGACCGGAAGTCCACCGTCTCCGGCGAGGAGTAGTAGATGACGATCTTGCCGCCGGCCGGTTGTGGGTCCACCGCCAACACTTTCATCGGCAGCCCGTGCTCCCGGATCAGCCGGCGGCTGGCGACCATTCCGCGGGCCTTGGTCTTGCGCATCTGCTCGGTGACCGCGAGATCCTTGTCGGTCGCCGGCCCCAACAGCACCGGGAATCCCTCGGTGTCCTCACCGGAATACTCCGACGCCCACACCACCCGGGCCGCGACGGCACCATGATCGGTGGGCAGCAGCACCATGTCACCGACCTCGGGCCGCAACTCGCCCGGATCGGCGTAGTGCAGTTGGCCGTTTGCGGTAAAGGTGACCGCGCAGAGCATGCCCATGGGTGGTGACGGTACGCGGTCTGCCGGAATGTGCCGGGCACCCTCAGCCCGCTGGGGTCACCCCTGCCGCTGGCGCGGTGACATCTGACGGCGGACTCGCGGCCGGGTCCGTGTGCGGCCGTAGCGCATCGGAGATCGACTTGGCGCCGCCGTGCCCGGTCTGGCCACCGTCCACCGGGATCTCGGCGCCGCTGATGAACGCGGCGGCGTCGGACAGCAGAAACACCACCAGGTCGGCCACCTCCCCCGGTTGCCCGGCCCGGCCAAGTGGGGTGGCGGCCAGGTTCGCGGTCAGGAAGGCCGGCGACGCGGACGCCGTCATCGGAGTGTCGATGAAGCCCGGATGGATCGTGTTGACCCGGATGCCGGCCGGTCCGAGCTCCATCGCGGCGACCTGCATCAGCCCGCGCAACGCCCATTTGCTCGCGGTGTACGCCGCCGGGTAGTGCGCGGTGACGGCTGCCACCGACCCGATGGTGACGATCGACGCGCCGTGGCCCATCAGCGGTGCCAACGATTGAACGCCGAGCAACGGGCCGCTCAGGTTCACCGCGAGCACCCGGTTCAGGTCCGCCGCCGTGAGCTCGAGCAGCCTCGCGCGGTGCGTGATGCCGGCGTTGTTGACCAGTCCGTGCACGACGCCGAACCGGTCGGTGAGATCGGCAGCCAGTGCAGCCCAATCGCTCTCGGACGTGACGTCATGCCGCCGCAGGCCCGCACCGGGCACGATGTCCAGGCCGATGACCCTCGCACCGGCAGCGCGGCAGGAGGCCGACTGCGCGGCGCCTTGGCCCTGCCCGGCTCCGGTGATCACCACGACCTTGCCGGCGAGCCGGCCGGTCCCGACGGTTCCCGCGGCAGATTGGACCCCGCCCCGTTGCCTGATGCCTGGATCCGTCATCGGTGCAGGACCGGCCTGATCCCGGAATGTTCCCGACCATTGTTTGTCGTCAACGAAAACCCTCCTGTTCAGCGATATCGGCCAACCTAGCGGGCAATTCGCCAGCCGCGCATCGTCGATCGATATACCGGCTATCAGCCCGATGAATGCGCAATCGCGGCCGACCAGGCGCTGCCTACCCACGCGTTCGGCCGGGCGCTGTCGCCGCAGGTCAGTCGCGGTGCCGGGCCCATCACCCGCCGTGCCCCGCACGGCACGGTCAGCAGGTATTTGCCGGATGGATGCCGTTCATGTCGACAAACTATTTCCGCACCGGGAACGGCCGTGGTTCGGTTCTTGGCAGCGCCGCCAAACCCTTAAGATCAATTCAGGAGTCAACGATGACCAGCGTTCACAACGTCCTTGTGGTGGGCGGCGGCACCGCCGGCTGCACCCTTGCGGCACTGCTCGGCAGAGCCGGCGTCGCCGTCGAGATCGTCGAGAAGAAGACGGATTTCACCGTCTACGGGTCGGGGATCACCCTGCAGGGGGCGGCTCTGCGAGTGCTCCGCGACGTCGGGGTCTGGGACGAATTGCGTCGCGACGGCTACCCCTTCGATTCCCTGGGCATCCGGTCGGCCGGGGGGCAGCTGCTCGCCGAACTCCCGGACGCCCGCACCGGCGGCCCCGACCTGCCCGCCACCCTGGGCGCCTACCGGCCGAAACTGGCCGAGGTGCTGGCCAGGGCCGCTGTCAATGCCGGCGCCAAGGTTCGGCTCGACACGTCGGTGGAATCGTTCCGCCAGGACGAGCACGGCGTGGACGTCGTCTTTTCCGATGGCGGCACCGGCCGCTACGACCTGCTGGTCGGGGCGGACGGCATCAGGTCCCGGACCCGCGCCCAGCTGGGTATCGACGTCCAGCCCGAACCGGTCGGCATGGGTATCTGGCGGGTGCACGCCAAGCGGCCCGCGGAGGTCACTCGCACGGATCTGATCTACGACGGACCCTGTTTCATCGCCGGTTACTGCCCCACCGGGCCGGACACGCTCTACGCCTACCTGGTGGAGCGCAGCCAGGACCGGCCACAGGACACCCCGGAACAACAGGTCGCGGCGATGCGCGCCCTGGCCGAGGGATATCACGGCCCGTGGGACGCCATCCGGGAGGACATCACCGACCCGGCGCGCATCAACTACACGCACTTCGAGTCGCTGTTGATCGACGGCGCGTGGAACCGGGGCCGGGTCGTGCTGATCGGTGATGCCGCGCACGCCTGCCCGCCGACGCTGGCCCTCGGCGCGGCCATGGCCCTGGAGGACGCCGCCGTGCTGGCCGAGTTGCTGCTGGAGCGGGATGTGCTGGACCAGAACCTGTTCGACGCCTTCACCGACCGCCGGCTGGCCCGCGCGTCGGCGGTGGTGGCCGGCTCCCTGCAGCTCACCGGGTGGCTGCTCGCCGGTGACCGCCATGCCGACGTCGCCGGGCTGATGGGGCGGGTCAACGCCTTGATCAGCCGGCCCGCCTGATGCCGACGGGCGGGCAGGCGGAGCGTGTCTGGAAAGTACGGGGAGACTCTCTCGCCGTGTCCAATGGCGCCTCACGACTTCGTCGGAGGCGGCTAGCCGGGAAGGTCGCGCTGATCACCGGTACCGGCGGCGGGCAGGGCGCTGCCGCCGCGATCCGGTTCGCCGACGAGGGCGCGATCGTCGTCGGCTGCGACCTGAAACCGGACGGGGCCGAGCAGACGGTTCAGGCCGTCACCGAACGCGGCGGGCGGATGGACAGCAGCCACCCCCTCGACCTCACCGACGAAGCCGCCGTCCGCGACTGGGTCGACGCCGCGGCGGCCAGATACGGCCGGATCGACGTTCTGTACAACAACGCCGGCGCCACCCGCTTCGCCCCGATCGAGGCGGAATCCTGCAGGACTGGCACTTCACCCTGCGCAACGAACTCGATGTGGTGTTCCTGGCCACCAAGCACGCCTGGCCGCACCTGAAACAACGCGGCGGCTCGGTCATCCTGGTGGGTTCCACGGCCGGACTGACCGGGTCGATGACGTTGATGCGCAGTGCGCACACCGTCACCAAGGGCGGGATCGTCGCACTGGCCCGGCAACTCGCCGCGGAGGGCGCCGCGCACGGGATCCGGGTCAACTGCATCAGCCCCGGAATGATCATGACGCCCGCCACCCGGGACGACATCTTCGGCAACCCCGAGCATCCGATGTACGGCATCGCGGACCACATCCCGCTCGGCCGGATCGGTGAGCCCGACGACATCGCGCCCTGTGCGGTGTTTCTCGCCAGCGACGAGTCGTCGTACATGACGGGAGCGAATCTCGTCATCGACGGCGGTTGGTCGATGGTGCTGCCCGGCGCTCCGGCTCGGCCACCGGCAGGTGTGCCGGCACGTGCCGGACCACCCACCGGGCACTGACTTCTCTCTGGCGCCATCCAGGCTCTTCCGCCATCCCGGCCGGCTGAAACCGTCTTTCCCGCTCGTCGCGGCCACTGCCGCGACTCATGACTGTCAACCCCATATCCGCCATGGCCCAACGACGAACCAGGTGATGACCATGTCCGAGGACACCGTCCTGAACACCCCCGTGACCCCGCTTGCCGGGTCACCCGACTCACCGAACGGGCGTGCCGGCGCGCCCAGCCGCACCCCAGGGATGGCGCAGCTGATCCTGCTGCTGGCCGGTAGCTGCATGTCCGTGCTCGGCGCGGTGCTGATCGCACCGGTCCTGCCGCAGATGACGGCAGCCTTCGCCGGCACCCCGGGAGTCGAGGTGCTCGTGCCGATCGTGCTGACCGTGCCCGCGCTGCTGATCGGCCTCACCGCGCCGTTCGCCGGCGTCATCGTCGACCGGCTGGACCGCAAACGGCTGCTGCTCGTCGCGATGATCGCCTACGCGATCTTCGGCACCGCGCCGCTGTACCTGAACTCGCTCGGCGCGATCGTCGGCAGCCGGGTGCTGGTCGGCGTCTGCGAGGCGGCGATCATGACCTGCTGCACGACGCTGATCGGCGACTACTGGTCCGGGCCGCAGCGCAGCCGGTACCTGGGCCTGCAGACCCTGGTGGCCGCGCTGTCCGCCACCGTCTTCCTGGCGTCTGGGCGGCATCCTGGGCGCGTCCGGCTGGCGGACGCCGTTCTGGCTGTACCTCGTCGCGCTGCTCCTGGTGATCCCGATGGCCGCGCTGTTGTGGCAGCCGGCCCGACCCGCGGCACCGGTCGAGGGCGCCGACGGCTGGAGCCCGTGCCATGGCGCAAGCTGCTCGGCCCGTGCCTGGTCACGCTGTTCGGCGGCATCGTGTTCTACGCGCTGATCGTCGAACTGTCGTTCGTCCTGACCGAGGTCGGCATCACCTCCACCGCCACCATCGGCGCGCATCAGCGCCGCCATGTCCCTGGCCACCGCGGCCGGGGCGATCGTGTTCGGCAAGCTGTCCCGGCTCTCCCCCCGGGTGCTGCTGCCCGCCGAGTTCGCCCTCACCGCAATCGGTCTGCTGCTGACCTTCGCGACCGACGTCGCGTGCCGGTGATCACCGCCGGCGCCGTCGCTCACCGGCTTCGGCACCGGCATGCTGCTGCCCACCCTGCTGACCTGGGCGGTCAACCGGCTCACCTTCCTGCAACGCGGCCGCGGAGTCGGTCTGTGGACCGGCACCCTGTTCGTCGGCGAGTTCCTCTCCCCACTGATCATCGCCGCGATCGCCGTCGGAGCCGGTGGGCTCCAGCCGGCACTGGGCGTGCTCGGGATCGGCGCGGCCGTGATGGCCGCCGTCACCCTGCTGGCACTGCGGCGCACGACCGAGCGACTCGACGGCACCCACGACTGACAGTGTCACGATCGACGGCGCGCACCGGGGAACTCGGGCATGGTGGGCGGGACACAGCTGGCGGCGACAAGGAGGTCGGCGGGATGGACCTACCCGGAATCGACCTGAACCTGCTGGTGGCGTTGCATGCACTCCTCACCGAACGCAACGTCACCCGGGCCGGCGAGAGCATCGGGCTGAGCCAGCCGGCGATGAGCGCCGCCCTCGGTCGGCTCCGCCGGCATTTCGGCGACGACCTGCTCACCCGGGACGGGCAACGTTTCATCCTCGACCCCGCTCGGCGTCCTCGTTGCTGGACCAGTCCGAGGTCGCACTGCGTACGTGTCGCACACCTTCGCGGCGCGCCCGGTCTTCGACGAGAAGTCCTCCACCCGCGAATTCACCCTGATGATGTCCGACTACGCGCTGACCGTGCTGGGCGGCCGGGTCCTGGAACTGCTCGAACAACGGGCCCCCGATGTGCGGTTGCGGATCCGGCAGGTCGACCGGGCGGGGGTGGACGACGCCGCCGCGAGCCCTGCGGTCGGTCGACCTGATGGTGCTGCCCTTCGGATTCCTGGAGGACCTGCCCTCCCAGGAGTTGTTCCGCGACAAGTGGGTCGGGCTGCGCCGCTCCCGCCAACGACGTGCCGTGCGATCCGATCACCGCGACTGCCTGGGCCCGCTGCGGTGGATACTGACCTACAACGGACCGACCCAGTTCACCCCCGCCGACCACCACCTGAAGCTGGCGGGGGTCGAACGACATATCGACGTCGTGATGGAGAACTTCCTGGCGCTGCCGTTTCTGCTGGCCGGCACCAGCCGGGTGGGGGTGCTGCAGGAACGACTGGCCCGCACCCTGCAGGCCTCCGCCGGTGTGCGGCTGCTGGACCTGGACCTCGACCTGCCGGAACTGGTCGAGGCGATGTGGTGGCATCCGTCCCGCGCCGCCGACCCCGGGCACCGGTGGCTGCAGTCGCTGCTGCGGGAGGCCGCGGCCACCCTCGCCCCGCCCGGCGACCGGACCCAGCCGGCCGGCGACCACCCACCTGCCTCTCACGACGCGACCGACGAAGGACCGCGATGACGACCTCCACGACCCCAGCGCCCATCCACCCGGTGGCGCCCACCGACCCGATCGACCAGCTGCAGTGGCTGGTGGACCGGGCCCGGATCAGCGACCTGCTGGTCGAGTTCGCCCGATCGTTGGACGAGCAGGATTGGGCCGGGAACACCGCGCTCTACGTGCCGGACGGGGTGCTGACCGCGGGACCGGGCCTGCGGTTGGAGGGGCACGAACAACTGATGCGCACCGGAAGTACGCGGGCGCTCGGGCAATACAGCGGCACCTGGCATTTGAGCAGCAACCACGCGATCGAGATCGACGGCGACCTGGCCCGCACCCGCTCCTACCTGCTCGGCGTGCACCTGCTGGGCCAGGACACCTCCCGGCACGCCGACGGCGCCGGCTGGTACGACTGCACACTGCGCCGAACGCCGGACGGCTGGCGGTTCGTGACAGTCACCATCCGCGAGGTGTGGCACGCGGGCGAGCCACTGCCCCATGTGCGGCCGTCGTCCTGAGCGGCGCCGTCCGTGCCGTGTCCGAGCGGTTCGTCAGAGTGGGTCGGGGTCAGGAGCCTTTCACCGGACCGGCGAACAGCGCCATCATCATCGCCTCCACGGCGATCTGCGGCTTGACGTTCAGCTCGATCGCCTCCCGGCAGGCCAGCACCGCGTCCAGCCGTTGCAGCGCCCCCACCGACCCGAGCCGGGAGGCGGCCACGTCGACGTCCGCTACTCGACGTCGGGGTTCATCAGGGGGGCGGTCGAGCCGAGGCTCCGGGCGATGACGTCCCGGTAGAAGCCGGACAGGTCGACCAGCGCCCGGTCCAGCACGTCCCGCTGGGTGCGGGTGGCCCTGGACTTCTGCCGGCGTCCATTTCCTTGACCACGCCGGCGGTGCCCGCGGGCCGCGCCGACGGCGCCCTTTCCGGTGCCGCCTGCGCCGAGCGCCGTCTTGAGCTCCTCCAGCTCGACGGCGTCCCGGCTGCCGGACTGCGATCTCGCCTCGCCCTCGGCGGTGGACAGCAGTTCGTCGGCCTCGACGAAGACGTCCCCGATGCTGCGCAGCGCCCCGGGAACGGCCAGGATCCGCCGGCGCTGCTCGCGGGCCTCGGGGTCGCGGGCCAGCCGCCGCGCCCGGCCGACGTGACCGGCCGACACCGACGCCGCCCAGCGCGCCATCTGCTCGTCGATGCCGTCCCGGCGGACCAGCACCTCGGCGATCGAGTCGGCCGACGGGGTGCGCAGCGAGATGACCCGGCACCGGGACCGGATGGTCACCGACACGTCGTCGGGGTGGGTGGACGGCGCGCAGAGCAGGAACACGGTGTGCGGCGGTGGCTCCTCGACGGCCTTGAGCAGCGCGTTCGACGCGCCCTCGGTCAGCCGGTCGGCGTCCTCGATCAGGACGATCTGGAACCGGCCGGTCGCCGGCCGCCGGGCCGCGAGCTGCACCACCGCCCGCATCTCCTTCACCGAGATCGTCAGGCCCTCGGGCGTGACCGTCCGGACGTCGGCGTGGGTCGCGGCCAGCACCGTCCGGCAGTGCGAGCACTGCCCGCAGCCGCCGTACTCGCATTCCAGAGCGGCGGCGAACGCGCGGGCAGCCACCGACCGACCCGATCCCGGCGGCCCGGTGAACAGCCAGGCGTGGGTCATCGCGGCGGTCGGAACGCCGGCCTCGCCGCGGGACGCCGCGACCGCGGCCGTCAGCACCTCGATGGCCGCGCCCTGCCCGATGACGTCGTCGAACACTGCCGCCTGCTTCGCGCATCACCGCGTCCTGCTCGGGGATGCGCCCGGCCGACGCGCGACCAGCGAGTCGGTGCGGCCGGCGTTGGCCCGGCTCAGCGGGGAGGTGATCACCGAGGTGATCACCAGACCGGCCCGGGCGGCCACCAGCTGCAGAGTCGCCGGGGTGAAGTGCCAGATGTGCTGCTCGGGTTTGAGCGTCCACCATCTGGTCCCGCAGCAGCCGCGCCGGCACCGACGCGAACGACGGCACCGAAAGGGCGAACACCCCGCCCGGCGCCAACCGGGCGCGCACCTGCCGGAGGAACTCCAGCGGATCGGGCACGTGCTCCAGGGTGTCCCAGAAACAGACGACGTCGCGCCAGCTCCGCAGGCGCGTCGGCGAGTTGACCGCTGAAGACCTCGAGCGCCGAGCTCGCGGCGGGCGTGCTCGGACCCGGTGCGGGACAGCTCGACCCCGCTGACGTCGAATCCCCGGCGGCGCTGGCGGCCGCCAGGAAGTACCCGTAGCCGCTGCCGATCTCCAGCAGCCGGCCCGGCGCGGGCTGCAGCCGGGCGATCACCGCGAGCCGGCCGCCGGTCCAGGTCCGCTGCAGCACCATCGCGGGCGACAGCTGGCCGAACCCTGCCCGTAGACGCCGCCCTCGAAGTAGGCGGGCTCGTCGTAGAAGCGTTGCAGCGCCGCGGAGGTCAACCGCGGAGACACGAACACCAGCGTGCACACCGGACACCGGACGACCCCGAACGGCGGCACGGAGTACAGCGCACCGCCCGGCAACGCCGCAGACGCAGCAGATCACCGGCTCGGTGTCGGCCGCCGCCCAGCGCGGCCCGCGACGCGACGGCCGGTGCCGCCCACGCGGTCGACTGCCGTTCGCGATGTCCGACACCGCTGCACCTCCTGATGGGTTTGGTCCGGTCACGGTAACCGACCACCACGACAGTCCCCACCGAACGCCGACAGCCCCCGGCGGAAGCTCCGGCCGTGACCGGATCGGCCTCTGTCGGCAGCGACTGATACAGACTCTTTGTGCCCGGAACGGAGATCGACCGCGGTCACCGGTCGAGCATCGCCCGGGCACCGATGCGGTGCCCGGACGGTCGGCCACCTGCGGGCCGTGGTCGCGAGACCACCGAAAAGGGGAGGACATTGGGCGGCATGAGTGATGAGACATTTGTGATTGTCGGAGCCTCGCTGGCCGGGGCAAAGGCCGCTGAGACCCTCCGGGCGGACGGCTTCACCGGCCGGGTTGTGCTGATCGGCGAGGAAACCGAGCCGCCCTACGAGCGACCGCCGCTGTCCAAGGGCTACCTGCTGGGGAGCGAAGCCGCGCGAG
Organism: uncultured Chloroflexia bacterium; assembly: GCA_963720755.1. GTDB lineage: Bacteria > Chloroflexota > Limnocylindria > Limnocylindrales > CSP1-4 > SPCO01. The sequence goes on along the minus strand of CAVRGP010000002.1, from coordinate 285,123 downwards.
AAGGCGTATCGTCCACGAGCCGCAGTGGTACCTGGAGAACGACATCGAGTGGCGGGCCGGCAGCGTCGCGGTCGCGCTCGACACGGCCGCCAAGACCGTCGAGCTGCACCCGACCGAGACCATTCACTACGACAAGCTGCTGCTCGCCACCGGCTCCCGGGTGCGCCGGCTCACCGCTCCGGGCTCCGAACTCGCCGGCGTGCGGTACCTGCGGACCCTGGATCAGTCGGACGAACTGCTCGCGGCCTTCCAGCAGCACCAGCACGTGGTGGTGATCGGCGCCGGCTGGATCGGCCTGGAGACCGCTGCCGCCGCCCGCCAGCACGGCTGCGCGGTCACCGTCGTCGAGCAGGACACGCTGCCGCTGCGCCGGGTGCTGGGCGACGAGGTCGCCGGCGTCTACCGGGATCTGCATGCCGCCCGCGGTGTCGATTTCCGGTTCGGGGCCGGTGTCACCCAGATCCTCGGCCGGACCGACGGTGCGGTCAGTGGTGTCCTGCTGGACGACGGCTGGGAGGTTGCCGCCGACATCGTGGTGGTCGGCATCGGTATCGAGCCCGCCGTCGAGCTGGCGGTGGCGGCCGGCCTGGAGGTCGACAACGGCGTCGTCACCGACGAGCTCCTGCGGACGTCCGACCCGGATGTCTACGCCTGCGGCGATGTCGCGTCCTCGTTCAACCCGCAGCTGGGCCGGCGGCTCCGGGTGGAGCACTGGGCCAACGCGCTGAACGGCGGCCCGGCGGCGGCCCGGTCGATGCTGGGCGCGACCGACGCCGTACGCACCGGTTCCCTACTTCTTCTCCGACCAGTACGACCTGGGCATGGAGTACACCGGCTGGGTGACGCCGGGCGGCTACGACCAGGTGGTGTTCCGCGGCGATCCGACGGTCGGTCCGGCACCGGATGTGGCCGCGCCGGAATTCCTGGCGTTCTGGGTCCGGGACGGTGCGGTGCTGGCGGGGATGAACGCCAACGTCTGGGACGTGACGGAGACCATCGGCGCCCTGGTCAAGGCGGGGCTGGCGGGCGCACACCGTGGACCTGGCCGCGCTGGCCGACCCGGAGGTGCCGCTGACGGACCTGCTGGGCTGAGCCCAATTCCCCGCAGCGCGGCGATCGGTCAGCGAGTCGGCAGCGGCACCGCCGCGGCCACGGGCTCGCTCTCCGGCACCGTGACCGGGCGGCCGCACAGGTGGCTGTTCGGCCAGCCGCGGTGACCGCTGCCGCAGCACCGACCGGAGGCGTTCGACCACCTCGGAGTTGATGATGCCGCCCTCCTCCGCCAGCGGCCGCACGATCAGGTAGCGCTCCGGGGTGTAGGACGCCCTGTCCCGGTAGGCCTGCACCGGGTCGACGGCCTCCTCTTCCTCCCTGACATCCGGCGGCGTCGCACCTCCGCATCCGCGCGGTGGCCAGGGTCCCCATGGCCGCGGTCTCGGCGGGACACCGTGACCGGGTCGCCCGCAGCCTGCGCCGGCGCAGCGCCCGGCGGCGCTCGGAAGTGTCGCGCGGTACGGACTCGTTTCGTCGGGCGCAGCTCCATCGCCGGCGGGCCCGAGGTGCGGTGCCGCCGCTGGCGGCGCAGCAACAGCGACCACCGGCGCCCGGCAGCACACCGTCAACCAGCACCGTCAGGTCCGGCTTCAGCCCGTTGACGGCCCACTGCGCCACCCTGGCCAGTCGCTGCTCCTCCACCCCGGCCGTCCGGTACCGGACGATGGTGGCGTCGACGAAGCCCTCACACAGCACCACGGCCCCGGAATCCAACGGCGGCCGCACCCGTCGGCTGGCCAGGTCCGCCAGCTCCGCCGATGCACGCAGCGCCTCCGCCGGGTTGTCCAGTCCGCGATCGGCGCATTCAGCGCCCGGCCGGTGACCGCTCGCACCACGCACCAGGTGCCAGCCGTCGGCCCTCAGGTGCCCTTCCAGCGCGTTCGGCGTACTCACCGGTCGCCTCCCGGTCGGCGCCCTCCACCGCGATCAGCACCCCGGCGTGGTCGTCCGTCTCGTCCCAGATGTTGACGCCCCGCCGGCCGAAGATCCGGCGGACGAGTTCGGACGTCAGGCCGCCGATCTGCCGGCCCGCCCAGCAGGCTCACCCCGAAGGCGATGACACCGCCGACCGCGAGCACGATCGCCGGGCCGGTGATGTCGAACCGGAAGTCGCCGACCGTGACCTGATACGGACCCGATAGCACCGGCCAGGATCGGCCCAGCGGCGATCGTCATCAACAGCATGATCCGGACGGAGGACATGACGAACGCGAAGACCCGGCCACGGAGCTGGTCGGACACCTCGTGCCCGATCATGGTGAAACCGTTGATCCAGGCGATCCCCGCGAACGCCCCCATCACCGCGGCGGCGACCACCGCGCCGATGAAGTCCTGCAGGACACTCATCACGATCAGCGAGATCCCGGCCGCACCGATCGCCGGGGTGAAGATCATCCGGCGGGGCACCGTGGGGAAGACCCGCGGGCCGATCAGCATGCCCAGTGCCAAGCCGGTGAACACCGACCCGAACAGGATGCCGTAGCCGGCGTTGCCGGCGCCCAGGGTGGCGACGTAGGCCTGCGCGACGCCGGCGACCAGCCCACCCGCCCCGAAGGCGCCCAGGATCCCGATGTAGACCGATCGCATCAACCGGTTCTTGCGGACGAAGGAGACGCCTTCGGCGATCAGCGAGAAGATGTTCTTCGAGGTGCTGCGGTCCCCCACGAAGGCCGGGATCAGCCGCCGCGAGATGAACACCATGCCGGCGGAGAAGAAGTAGGTGCACGCGTCGATGGCCAACGCGATGTTGATGGCCAGGGTGCTGGTGGCGCCGCTGATCAGTGCGCTGCTGTCGTCGGAAACGTTGGGGACACCGAAGAACGAGGCCACGGTTGACAGCAGCGCGAACAGCGCCGCGGCGACCGGCACCATGCCGTACACCGACACGTAGTTGAGCTGATTGGCCACCGCCAGCCGCTCACGGGGCACGATGTTGACCCACATGGCCTGCTTGGCCGGAGTCGAGAACAGCCCGATGGCCTCCACCAGGAACTGCGCGACCAGCAGCCACAGCAGATTGCCGCTCAGGATGATCGACAGGTACAGCAGCCCGGCGAGGGTGTCGCCGATCGACCGCCACCTTGCGCCTGTCGAACCGGTCGACCAGGGCACCGGCGATCGGGCCGAGGATCAGATCGGGCAGCAGCCTGGTGAGCAGGACACCGGACACCGCCGCGCCCTGTGCGAGGTTGGACGAATCCTTGGTCAGGTACGCCGCGAGGGAAGTGGTGGCCAGCAGGCCGAGCCAGTCACCCAGGCTGGAGATGGCGATGGCAGCCCAGAGCCGGCGGAACACCGGAATCTTGAGCAGCACCCCGACGGAGTTTGGCCCGCGCTTCCGGCTCACGTCGCGCCACCGCCGCCACGCCGTCGGACGACGCTGACCCGATGGGCCGGTGGCCGGTTCACCGGTTCAACACTTCGGTGATCGCCTCGATGATCCGCTGCCCGATGCCGGTGGCGAACAGGATGACCGCCATGAACACGAACACCGCCCAGCCACTGCCGGACCTTCTGGTCGGAACGCTTGTCCGGCGCCGACGCTCCTGCGATCGATCGTGGGCGTCATTGCGGGACTGACCGCGGCCGGAGTACTGCGAAGCCATCGGCGCCGCGGGCGCGACCCCGGCGGGGGCGTTACTGCCCGTGGACTGCGGGTGGGTGGCCTGATACGACTGCCGGTCGACCTCGCCGGTGGCGCCCGGCATGCTCGCCCGGAACATCGCGGCGACGTCGCTCGCGGAGGCTGCCACCCCCTGCCAGCCGGTGTGCGGAGCAGCGACCGGCGGGATCTGCGCCCGGGCGCCGCGACGCTGGGCTGCCGGACGCTGCGGGGCCGGTCGGCGGGCTGGCCTGTTGGGCCTGCCGTTGCTGCGCCTGACGCTGCTGGGCCAGGCGCTGCTGGGCGGGGGTGAGCGGCGCGGCGGGTGCCCGGACCGGCTCGAGGCGAACCACGGGTCGATCCGCACCGGCCATCGCCGGCGGGACAAGGACCGGGAGCAGGTCGTCCGGCATCGGAGCGGACAAAGCATCGGGGTACGCGTCGAGCACGGGCATCAGCACGGAAGGATCCGCCGTACCGTCTGACCCGCTCAGCGCATCGGTGAACGTCTGACCGGCCACCTGCGCGGCGTCGAAGGGCGCCGTCATGAACAAATGGTAGGCCGCGACACCGACAGCATCCCCTTCCCGCGGAGAATCCCAGGGTGTTTCCGGGGATCACCCTGACGGGCGGCGCCGTCAACCACCCCGGACCCGGCGCTCACCCGCCCTCCGGGCGGCCGGCACCCACCTACGCGCCGCGGGTGCTGCCGGCGGCTTTGGCCCGGGTCGTCGGTGCCCGCTTTGCCGCCGGCTTCTTCGCTGCTGTCGTCTTGGGCGCCGCCTTCTTGGCCGGAGTCCGCTTCGGTGCCGGACCGCGAGCCCGCCGATCGGCGAGCAGTTCCGCCGCCCGCTCGACGGTCAGCGACTCGACCTCGTCGCCCTTGCGGAGCGAGGCGTTGGTCTCCCCGTCGGTGACGTACGGGCCGAACCGGCCGTCCTTGATCACCATCGGCTTGCCGCCCACCGGATCGGTGCCGACCTCGCGCAGCGGCGGCGCCGCGGCGGCCGACCGCCCCCGGGTCTTGGGCTGCGCGTACAGCGCCAGCGCCTCCTCCAGGGTGACGTCGAACAGCGCGTCCTCGCTGGTCAGTGACCGGGAGTCGGTGCCCTTCTTCAGGTACGGGCCGTACCGGCCGTTCTGCGCGGTGATCTCACCGCCGTCGGCCGGGTCGACGCCGACCACCCGCGGCAGCGACAACAGCCGCAGCGCCGTCGGCAGGTCGACGGTGTCGAGCGTCATCGTCTTGAACAACGACGCCGTCCGCGGCTTGAGCGCCTTCGCCGCCTTCGCCGCCTTCTTCGTCGCCGCGTCCGCGGTGGCGGCCGGCTCCTCCACGGTGGGCAGCACCTCGGTGACGTACGGCCCGTACCGGCCGTCCCGAGCCACGATCATGTTCCCGGACACCGGGTCGAGGCCCAGTTCGTTCTCCGACGAGTCACCGGCGGCGGCGAACAGTTCCTCCGCCACATCGGCGGTGACCTCATCCGGCGGGAGATCCTCGGGCAGGTTCGCCCGCTGCACGCCGACCCCGTCGCCATCCTCGCCGTCGTCCTTGGTCACCGTCCGCTCGAGGTACGGCCCGTACCGGCCGACCCGCACCAGCACCTGCCGACCCTCGGAATCGGTGAGCAGGGGCAGCGAGTTGACCTCGCGAGCGTCGATGTCCTCCAACCGGTCGCCGACCAGCTTCTTCAGCCCGCCGGTGCGACCGACCGACCCTTCCGGGCCCAGGTCGCCACCGAAGTAGAACGCGCCGAGCCAGTCGGTGCGGCCGATCCGGCCGTCGGCGATGGCGTCGAGTTCGTCCTCCATCGCGGCGGTGAAGTCGTAATCGACCAGCCGGGCGAAATGGGTCTCCAGCAGCCCGATCACCGCAAAGGCGATCCAGGACGGCACCAGCGCCTGGCCCCGCTTCCATACGTATCCGCGGTCGATGATGGTCCGGATGATCGAGGTGTACGTCGAGGGCCGGCCGATACCCAGGTCTTGCAGGGCGCCGATCAGCGACGGTTCGGTGTAGCGGGCCGGCGGGGTGGTGACGTGACTGGCCGGGATGAGCTCCCGGATGTCCAACTGCTGCCCGACGGTCAGGTTCGGCAGCCGGCGCTCGGCGTCGTCGGCCTCACCGCCGGCCTCCGCGTCGACCGTCTCGACGTACGCCCGGAGGAAACCGGGGAAGGTGATGGTCCGGCCGGAGGCTGAAAAGACGCACTCGCGACCATCAGCCGACGCGGTGATCCGCAACGACAGCGTCAGGCCGCGGGCGTCGACCATCTGGGAGGCGATCGTGCGCTGCCAGATCAGCTCGTACAGCCGGTACTCGTCGCCGCTGATCGACCGCGCCACCTGGCCGGGGGTGCGGAAGGTCTCGCCGGCCGGCCGGATCGCCTCGTGGGCCTCTTGCGCGTTCTTCACCTTGCGGGTGTACTGCCGCGGGGTGGCCGGCACGTACTCCGCGCCGTAGAGCTCCCGGGCCTGCGCCCGGGCGGCCTCCTGAGCGGTCGCGCTCAGCGTGGTCGAGTCGGTCCGCATGTAGGTGATGAAGCCGTTCTCGTACAGCCGTTGCGCGGTGCGCATGGTGCGCTCGGAGTTGAAACCGAGCTTGCGGCCGGCCTCCTGCTGCATCGTCGACGTCATGAACGGCGGGTAGGGCTTGCGGGTGTACGGCTTCTCCTCGACGGAGCTGACGGTGGCGCTGCCGCCGGTCAGCTGCGCGGCCAGGGTGCGGGCACCGTCCTCGTCGAGCAGCAGCACGTCGGTGCCGGCCTTGATCGCCCCGGTCGCCGGGTCGAAGTCGCGGCCGCTCGCGAGCCGGCGCCCCTCGACCGTTGCCAGCGACGACTTGAAGGCCTGGCTGTCGGGCTCGGTCGGGGCCATGGACGCGTCCAGGCCCCAGTAGGTCCCGGCGCGGAAAGCCATCCGTTCCCGTTCCCGCTGCACGATGATCCGGGTGGCCACCGACTGCACGCGACCGGCGGACAGCTTCGGCATCACCTTTTTCCACAGCACCGGCGAGACCTCGTAGCCGTACAGCCGGTCCAGGATGCGGCGGGTCTCCTGGGCGTCGACCAGGTTGTCGTCCAGTGCCCGCGGATTGTTCGCGGCCTCCCGGATCGCGGCCGGGGTGATCTCGTGGAAGACCATCCGCTTGACGGGGACCTTCGGCTTGAGGGTTTCCAGGAGGTGCCAAGCGATGGCCTCGCCCTCGCGGTCCTCGTCTGTCGCCAGGTAGAGCTCGTCGGCGCCTTCGAGCAGGGACTTCAGCTTGGCGACCTGCGCCCGCTTCTCCGGGGAGATGACGTACAGCGGCTCGAAGCCGTTCTCGGTGTTGACGCCGAGGCGGGCCCACGGCTCGCCCTTGTACTTGGCCGGCACGTCGGCGGCACCACGGGGCAGGTCGCGGATGTGGCCGACGGAGGACTCGACGATGTAGCCGCTCCCGAGGAATCCGGAGATGGTCTTGGCCTTGCTCGGGGACTCGACGATCACCAGGCGCACGCCGGAGCCCGGACCCGCCTTACTGCTAGTGGCCATCTTCTCTCACGTACTCCTTATATATGCGCGCTCAACCAGCTACGCCTGCGCCGGGGGCGCTTGCGAGCAGGATGCCACAGTGTGCCCGCACTTCCGTCCGGCATGTGACCGGACGGGCCAGCGGGTGGTTGCCAGGGACGGGTATCTCAGGGGTGGTGGCTCAGGGCCGGGAAGGCGCCGGGTGGCGCTTCCGGCGGCGGCGTACCGATCATCTCGGCGAGCCTGGAGCACCGTCGGTATCCGACGATACGCACCGCCGGCCCGCCGCCGCGGACCCCGAGCAGCGACCCCGTCAGCCCGGCGGCGGCACAGGCGGCGGCGAGCGGTTCGTGCGTGTCGGCGGCCCGCGGATCGACGCCGAGCAGGAACCCGATGTCGGCGGGTCTACCCGCCGCGATCGTCCAGCAGCGCAGGAAACCGGGGGTGATGACGATGTCCGCAGGGACGGACTTGACGCCGCCGCGGTTCCACCGATCGGCCATCGCATGGAGCAGCGGGGATCGATCCGTGCGCAGCAGCACCGCCGTGGGCGACCCGTCGTCGGCCTGCGTGTCGTCTTCGACGATCCCGGCCGGGAGGTCCCGGACCAGGCACTCACGCAGCAGGGCGCGCGCCCGCCACTGTTCGGGGAGCAGGATGGACAGCCGTAACCCGCCGGGCCCGCCCGCCACGTGCGCGTGTGCGGCCAGCAGACCGCCGAGGTCGTCCAGCTGCGGTGGCGTGAGATCGGCCGAGAACAGCGACAGCTGGCTCACTGATCCCCCTGTCTCGATCGCACGTCGACCCGTGCCCGCGGCAACACCCGACCATGGTCGAGCCTGAAAGGCGACCGCCGATCTCGACCGAGCGGGCCGCTCGAACTGCACCGGCCGCAACGTCGGGCGCTCTGGAGCGTAGGGCCCTGTCTACAGCACGCCCTGACATTCCGGTAGATCGCGGGCCGCGTCGACCACCGCGGGGTCCACATCTGCCATCACGTCGGCGGTGGCGGCACCCGCCTCGGCCTCGATCGCGTCGATGGCGTCGACCAGGTCGGACTCGCTGGTGGGGGTCAGAGCCAGGATCGTCAACGCGCCGCGGCCGTAGACGTCGGAGAAGGCGGTGAACCGCTCGATGAGGCCGGTCTGCAGGTCGTCGCCGCCGTCGATGGGCGCCGGCGGGGTTGCCTGCAGCACGCCGACGGTGGTCGAGGCACTGATCGAGAGGTTGCTGTAGGCCTCGGCGACAGTTGCCTGTGCCTCGGACAGCGTCTGCCCCGTGGTGTCCGGCGAGGCGTATTGCTGGAAATCAGCTGCCTGGGTGCAGAAAGTGACGAACCAGTTTTCCGTGTCGGGGTCGAGTCCGGACACCGGCGTCGACTCCTCCGAGCTCTCGGTTTCCTCCGAGCTCTCGGTTTCCTCCGAGCTCTCGGTTTCCTCCGAGCTCTCGGTCTCCCGCGAGGTGCTGGTCCGGGCCGATGAGGTCGCCGCCGTACTGCCGGTCGTCGCCGCCGGCGATCCTGCCTGTGGTGAGCCGTCAACCGATGACGAGCAACCGCTGACCGCCAGCACCGCAGCCGTCGCCAGCGTCAGCAACGCCGTCCTTCTCATCCCGTTCCCGCCTCTCCCCGACCCGTGGTCAGCCCAGCGCCGCGCAGGCCGGGATCTGCTGTGCCGCATCGGAAATGGCCGGATCCAGATCGCCGATCGCGGACAGTGGCGCGACCGCGGTGGACAAATCATCCGACAGCGAGGTGACCGCCGCCTTCAGCGCAGCGGTGTCCGTCGGATCGATGGCCCCGAACGACTGCGCGAGGGTGGCCATCTGGGCCCCGGACTCCGTCAACCCGGACGTCATCGTGGCGGCGAATTCCTCCCCGCCCTCGAAGGTGGGCGGCGGCGCGTCAGCCAGCGCCGTCCCGGTGTCGGACAGCGCAGCGCCGAACTCGGTGATCAGTTCGACACCCTTTTGCTGAGCGGCCGCATCGGACAGTCCACTGGTGTCAGCCGTCTGGGCCAGTTCGGCCACCGGCGCGACGCCGTTGCACAGGGTCTCGAACCAGGCCGTCGACTGGGCATCGAGCGCGGTGGCGTCCCCAGTGCCGGCGGACGTCCCCGCGGATGTCTCATCGGAGGCTGCGGTCGAGTCCTGGGCCATCGAGGACGCCGCCGATGTCGTGGTGGTCGCCGCTGCCGTCGAAGTGCCGCCCGAGTCACTGGAACTGCATCCGGCCACGAGCAGCACCCCGGCCGCGATCACCGAGGTCAGCACGGTGCGGTTAACAACGGTGCGGTTGACGACCCTGCGGTTGACGACGGTGCGGTCCTGAATGCTGGGGTGGTGAACACTGCGCTTCATCCGGTTGTCCTCCCTGGGCGCGGCCCTGGCCGCGCTGTTGAACGGCACAGGCCTGCGCGAATTCGGCCCCCTGTCGCCGAGGCGCGCAGTCGGCGCGACGAAAGCCGCTCCCTGCACGTCCCCCGGACCGGTTGACGGTACCGCCCAGATGGGCGTCTCACCCCGCCGAAAACGCCAGTGGCGAGGGCAATCCCCGAATGGGGCGCCCTCGCCAGTGGACATCACGACATCTATCGGCCCGCCGCTGCCGTGAATCGCGACCTCCGCCGGCAGACGATTCGTCGCGGCCGACTAGGCGTGCTGCGGTTCCTCGGCGTGCAGGGAGGATTCCCGCCGCTTGGAGACGATCACCGCGCCAACGATGATCAGCACCGAGATCGCGGAGATGCCGTATCGGATGGGTCCGCTCTCCGAGGAACCCACCGACAGTCCGACGATGGCCGGCGCGATCAGCAGCGCCACCAGGTTCATCACCTTGAGCAGCGGGTTGATCGCGGGGCCGGCGGTGTCCTTGAACGGGTCACCGACGGTGTCACCGATGATGGTGGCCTCGTGCGCCGGTGAACCCTTGCCGCCGTGCGTGCCGTCCTCGACGATCTTCTTCGCGTTGTCCCAGGCCCCGCCGGAGTTGGCCAGGAAGACTGCCATCAGGGTGCCGGTCGCGATGGTGCCGGCCAGGTAACCCGCCAGTGGGCCGACGCCGAGACCGAAGCCCACGGCGATCGGCGCGAAGACCGCCAGCAGCCCCGGCGTGGCCAGTTCGCGCAATGAGTCGCGGGTCACGATGTCGACGACCTTGCCGTATTCCGGCTTGTTGATGCCCTCCATGATGCCGGGGATCTCCCGGAACTGCCGGCGGACCTCCATCACGACGGCGCCCGCCGCCCGGGCGACCGCGTTGACCGCCAGCCCGGAGAACAGGAACACCACGGCCGACCCGAGCAGCATGCCGACCAGGGTTCCGGGCGAGACCACCGTGGTGATGAAGGAGTTCATCCCGCTGGCCGCCAGGGTGGCGGTGTCGCCGGCGGAGATCAGCGCCTGGGTGATGGCGTCGGAGTACGACCCGAACAGTGCGGTGGCGGCCAGCACGGCGGTTGCGATCGCGATGCCCTTGGTGATGGCCTTGGTGGTGTTGCCCACCGCGTCGAGCTCGGTGAGGATCCGCGCACCTTCGGCGGACACCTCGCCGCTCATCTCGGCGACGCCCTGGGCGTTGTCCGAGACGGGCCCGAACGTGTCCATCGCGACGATGACGCCGACGGTGGTCAGCAGGCCGCAACCGGCCAGCGCGATGGCGAACAGCCCGACCAGGATCGATCCGGAGAGCAGGAACGCGCCGTAGACGGCGGCGGCGATGACGAGCGCGGTGTACACGGCCGACTCGAAGCCGACGGAGATGCCGGCGAGGATGACGGTGGCGGCGCCGGTCAGCGAGGACTTGGCGACGTCCTTGGTGGGCTTGGTCTCGGTGCCGGTGAAGTAGCCGGTCAGCCACAGGATGACGCCGGCGAGGACGATGCCGATGATCACGGCGATGGTGGCGATCAGCGCGGGGTTGCCCGACTGTCCGGCAACCGCTTCGACATTCAGGGCCGCGAAGGTCGTGGGCAGGTAGCTGAAGGCGGCGACCCCGCAGAGCACGGCGGAGATGGCGGCGGAGATGTAGAAGGACCGGTTGATGGTGACCAGGCCGGGCTCGCCGACCTTGGCCTTGGTGATGTAGACGCCGACGATGGCGGTGAGCACCCCGATCGCCGGGACGATCAGCGGGAAGATCAGGCCCTTCACCCCGAACGCGGAGCTCCCCAGGATGAGCGAGGCAACCAGGGTGACCGCGTAGGACTCGAACAGGTCGGCCGCCATGCCGGCGCAGTCACCGACGTTGTCACCGACGTTGTCGGCGATGGTGGCGGCGTTGCGGGGGTCGTCCTCCGGAATGCCCTTCTCCACCTTGCCGACCAGGTCAGCGCCGACGTCAGCGGCCTTGGTGAAGATGCCACCGCCGACCCGCATGAACATGGCGAGCAACGCGGCGCCGAAACCGAAGCCCTCCAACACCTTCGGCGCCTCGGCCACGTAGACCAGGACGACGACGGAGGCACCGAGCAGGCCGAGGCCGGTGGTGGCCAGGCCGACGGCGCCGCCGGTGCGGAAGGCGATCTGCATCGCCTTCTCCCGGCCGCCGTCGCCGTTGGCGGCTGCGGCCACCCGGACATTGGCCCGGGTGGCGAGCCACATACCCAGGTAACCGATGGTGGCGGAGAACAGCGCACCGACCAGGAAGAAGATCGACCGGCCGATCCGCTCGCCGGTGTTCGTCGCGGGCAACGCGAACAGCAGCACGAAGACGATCACGACGAAGATGCCGAGGGTGCGGAACTGGCGCGTCAGGTAGGCGGCCGCACCCTCTTGGACGGCGCCCGAGATCTCCTGCATCTTGGGGGTGCCCTGGCCGGCGGCCAGTACCCCGGCCCGCAGCACGAACGCAATGACCAGCGCGATCAACGCGATGACGGCCACTCCGATGACGATTGCTTGATCACTGCCGGTAACGACAATTTCGGCGGCACTCTGGACTGACATCGAGCTCCTGATCCATGCGAGGGGCATTTACTCGGACCGGTCAACTCGCTGCGGACCGGCGCTGGTCGAACGCGTCGCCCGCCGGTGACCCGACGTGACGATCCGTACTGTAAAGCACCGATCAGCCGCCTCCTACCGACCGCGCCCGTACCGGCCCGCGGAAGGCGCTTGCGATCCTTTGTCGGTGGGCGGCGGGACAATGGAACAGTGACGTCACCGGATGCCTGGGCAGATCCTCGCGGGCTGCTCGAAGTGCTGAATCGGTGCAGCGCCCCCACAGTGATGTCAGTCACACCGTCGATCACCCATGTGGAGCAGATGCCGTGGCGTCCCGGCCGGTCCGCCCCCTGGCCGGAGTGGGTGCCGCAGGCCGCCCGGGAGGTGTTCGCGGCCCGGGGCGTCAATCGCCCCTGGACCCATCAGGCTCAGGCCGCCGAGCTTGCCCACGCCGGTCACGATGTGGTGCTGGCGACCGGGACGGCGTCCGGGAAGTCCCTGGCCTATCAGCTTCCCGGCCTCGCGGCCGTGCTGGACAACCCGAAGTCCTGCGTGCTGTACCTGTCCCCCACCAAGGCGCTGGCCGCCGATCAGCTGGAGTCCCTGGAGTCGCTCGGACTGCCCGGCCTCCGGCCGGCGGTCTATGACGGGGACTCCTCGATGCCCGACCGGGACTGGGCCAGGGCGCACGCGAACTGGCTGCTGACCAATCCGGACATGCTGCACCGCGGGCTGCTGCCCGGGCACGCCCGCTGGGCCAGGGTGCTACGCCGGCTGGCCTATGTGGTGGTCGACGAGTGTCATTCCTACCGCGGTGTTTTCGGTTCGCACGTGGCACTGGTGCTGCGCCGGTTGACCCGGCTTGCGCGGATGTACGGATCGGAGCCGGTGTTCATCCTGGCCTCGGCGACCACCGCCGACCCGCAGACCTCGGCCGGCCGGTTGATCGGCCGGCCCGTGCAGGCCATCACCGACGACGGGGCTCCGCGGGCGGGCGCCGACTTCGTGCTCTGGGAACCGGGCACCGGCCCGGCCGGTTCCGACGGGAGCCAGGCCCGCCGCTCGGCACCCGCCGAGGCTGCCCGGATGATGGCCGAACTGGTCGCGGCCGGGGCTCGGACGCTGACCTTCGTCCGGTCCCGGCACGGCGCGGAGCAGACCGCCCTGTCGGCGCAACGCCGACTGGCCGAGCTGGCACCCGGCCTGGTCGGCCGGGTGGCGGCCTACCGCGGCGGCTATCTGCCGGAAGAACGACGGGAGCTGGAACGTGCGCTGGATTCCGGGGAGCTGCTCGGACTCGCGTCGACCAATGCACTGGAACTGGGGATCGACATCGCCGGGCTGGACGTCGCGATCCTGGCCGGCTACCCGGGGACGCTGGCCTCGGTCTGGCAGCAGGCGGGCCGGGCCGGCCGGCGGGCCGATTCCGGGGAACGCGCCCTCGTGGTGTTCATCGCTCGCGACGATCCGTTGGACACCTACCTGGTGCACCACCCGGAGACGGTGTTCGGCCGCCCGGTGGAGCTGGCCGTCACCGACCCCACCAACCCGTACATCCTGGGACCGCACCTGGCCTGCGCCGCCGCCGAACGACACCTGACGCCCGGCGACCTCGGCCAGTTCGGTGGCCCGGCGATCGAACCACTGCTGGACGATCTGGTCGACCGTCAGGTGCTTCGGCGTCGGCCGACGGGCTGGTTCTGGGCCGAACCGGGTCACCCGGCCGATGCGGTGAATCTGCGCGGCGGCGGTGGCGGCCAGGTGGCCATCGTCGACCAGGACACCGCCCGATTGCTCGGCACCGTCGACCTGCACCGCGCCCCGTCGGCGGTGCACTCCGGTGCGGTGCACCTGCACCGCGGCGAGAGCTACGTGGTGCAGGACCTGGACCTGCACACCGGGGTCGCGCTGGTCCGGCCGGAGCGCCCCGAGTGGTCGACCATCGCCCGCTCCCATTCCACGGTGTCGATGTCCTCGGTGCATCGCGAGGACCGGTACCCGGGCGGGGTGCGGGTGGGGGTCGGTCCGGTCGAGGTCACCGAGCAGGTGGTCGGCTACCTCCGGCGCCGACCGGACGGTGAACTGCTCGACGTGATCGGGCTCGACATGCCCCGGCACACCCTGCACACCAGAGCGGTCTGGTACACGATCGCGCTCGACACGCTGATCGCCGCCGGTGTCGCCGAGGCCAGGGTGCCCGGTGCGCTGCACGCCGCCGAGCACGCCGCGATCGGGCTGTTGCCGCTGTTCGCCGGCTGCGATCGGTGGGACATCGGCGGACTGTCGACGGCCGCCCACGCCGACACCGGGGAACCGACCGTCATCGTCTATGACGGCTACCCGGGCGGCGCCGGATTCGCCGACCGCGGCCACGCGGTGTTGCGCGACTGGCTCGACGCCGTCCGCCGCGCGGTCGCCGACTGCCCGTGCGAATCCGGCTGTCCGTCCTGCGTGCAATCCCCCAAGTGCGGCAACGGAAACCAACCCCTGGACAAGGCCGGCGCGGTGATCGTGCTGGGTATGGTCGTCGACGCGTTCAGTGCAGGGGCGCTGACCCGCGCCGGGTAAGGGCCGCCCGGGTCAGCGCCTCCTGCGGCGCAATCAGTGCGCCAGCACGGGCACCGCGTCCGGATCGGCGGCCGGGATCTCGTTGCGGTAGAGCACCGCGGCCAGCACGGCACCCACGGCGAAGAACGCCGCGGCCCACCAGAAGGCGGTGTGGTAGCTGGCAATCGTGGCGCCGTCGGCCAGTTGCTGGGCGAACGCGCTCTGACCACCCGCCGCGGCCAGCTGCTCGGCCGTCGGCGGGTTGTCGGCGACGTAGCCGGTCGCGGCGGACGCGGCCACGCTGCTGAGCAGCGCGATGCCGATCGAGCCGCCAACCTGTTGCGCGGTGTTGACCGTCGCCGAGGCGACGCCCGCGTCATCCGCATCGACGCCCAGGGTCGCCAGCCCCATCGCGTTGGAGAACACCGCACCCAGCCCGACGCCGACGACCAGCAGCCCCGGCAGGATGCCGGTCAAATAGTTGCTGTCAACGGCGATCGTGGTCAGCAGCACCATCCCGAGTGCGGCCACCGCGAGCCCCGCGGAGACCAGGATCTTCGGGCTGACCCGGGCGGCGAGCACCGAACCGCAGACCGCCGCGGTGCTCGCCAACGCACCGACCATCGGCAGGAAGGCCAGGCCGGTCTCGATCGGGGTGTAACCCAGTGTGGACTGCAGGTAGTAGGTCAGGAACAGAAAGATGCCGAACATGCCGATCGCGGAAATCAGCATCACCAGGTAGGACGTGCCACGCATCCGGTCGGTCAGGATCCGCAGCGGCAGCAACGGGTGGGCGACCTTCGACTGCACCCAGGTGAACAGCGCCAGCAGCGCGACGCCGATCGTCAGGAACGACACGGTCAGCGCGTCGCCCCAGCCGTTGGATTCCGAGCTGGAGAACCCGTACACCAGGAAGAACAACCCCGCGGTCACCAGGATGGCGCCCTTCCTGTCGAGAGTCTTTGCCTCTGCGTCTTTCTCGTGCCGCGGCAGGCACAGCGCGGCACCGACCAGGGCGATGACGGCGAACACCACGTTGACGTACAGGCACCAGTGCCAGGACAGGTACTCGGTCAGCAAACCGCCGAGCAGCAGGCCGACTGCGGCCCCGGCGCCGGAGATGGCGCCGTAGATGCCGAAGGCCTTGGACCGTCCGGCGAGCCGGCGAAGGTCACGGTCATCAACGACAGGGCGGCGGGGGCCAGCAATGCACCGAAAACGCCCTGCAGGGCGCGGGCGGTCACCAGCACCTCGAAGTTCGGGCTCCAGCCCCCGATGGCGGACGCGACGGCGAATCCGACCAGCCCGACGATGAAGGAGCGTTTGCGTCCGAAGAGGTCGTTGATCCGACCGCCGAGCAACAACAGGCTGCCGAAGGCCAGCGAGTAGGCGGTCACCACCCATTGCCGCTGTCCGTCGGTGAAGCCCAGCGCCTCCTGGGCCTGTGGCAGGGCGATGTTCACGATGGTCGCGTCCAGCACCACCATCAGCTGGGCGATGGCCAGCACGGCCAGGATCAGCCAGCGCCGGTTTCCGGAAGCGGGGGCGGCCGGGGCCTGCCGCAGGTCGATGTCAGTCATGGATCCGTCCTCGGGGTGTACGTGGGGTGGCCGACAACGCCGTCCGGCAGTAAGCGGAACCAGCGGTTCCGAATAGAGCATAGCCTCAAACGGAACTGCTTGTTCCGGTTGTGCGATATCCTGTGACCATGCCGACAACGACGTCCGAGCCCGCCGGTGCGCAGCGGGACACGGAGCGCCTGCGCAGCGATGCCCGGGCGAACCTGGACCGGGTGCTCGCCGCCGCCAAGGTCGTTTTCGCCGAGAAGGGCCTGGACGCGAAACTGGCCGACGTCGCGCGGCAGGCCGGTGTCGGTGTCGGCACCGTGTACCGCCGGTTCGCGACCAAGGACGAACTGATCGAAGAACTCTTCCGTTCCCGCCTCGCCGAGGTGGTGAGCGTGGCCACCGCGGCCGCCGCCATCGACGACCCGTGGCGCGCGCTGGTGTACTTCCTGGAGGAGACCACCGCAATGATGGTCGGCGATCACGGACTGCGTGATCTGGTGCTGCGCGGGACACCAACGCCGTCCTGCGCGACCAACGACAGGCAGCACCGGCTGACCGCTCAGGTTGCCCAGATTCGGAGTGAGATCCATTCATTGACAGCTGATCTCGTCCGACGGGCGCAGTTGGCGGGGGTGCTGCGTCCGGACATCGAGGCGACCGATCTGCCCCTGTTGACCATGTCGGTGCAAACCGCCGCCGATTTCGCCGGCCCCGATCAGCCTGAGCTCTGGCGCCGGATGCTCGGCGTCGTCATCGACGGGCTCCGGGTGTCCAGGCCGACGCCGACACCGCTGTCCGTTCCGGCGCTGTCGGTCGAGCACCTCGAGGCCGCCCTGCTGCGACTGCACGCGCTGCCACCGGCCGGCCGCCGGGCCGGCCGGGGCCGGAACGCGCCGCAGGGGTGACCACCCGGTGGCCGGCCGGGGTGGCCGAGCTGTCAGGACCTTTGCCCCTGTGAAGGATCCAGCTGCTCGGCGACTGTGGAGAGCGAGGGCACACCATGCCTGTTGAGCTCGGGTCGACGCCCGGATCGCTCCGCTCCTCGGTCACCGGGAGGCGCCGGCGATGCTCACTCACCGTCGTTTCCGAGGAGCATCATCATGAACACCTGGATCATCGTTCTCGGAGTGGCTGCGGTGGTGGCGATCATTGCCGCACTTGCCGTCCGTGTCGTCAAGCAGTACGAACTCGGGGTGCTGTTCCGATTCGGTCGAGTCATCGGCGTCCGCAAGCCGGGCTTGCGGTTCATCATCCCGTTCGTCGATGTGCTGCACCGGGTCTCGCTGCGCATCGTGACGATGCCGATCCAGTCACAGGGCATCATCACGCGGGACAACGTCAGCGTCGATGTGTCCGCGGTGGCCTATTTCCGGGTGATCGACGCAGTGAAATCGGTGGTGGCCATCGAGAACGTCAACGCAGCCATCAACCAGATCGCCCAGACCACCCTGCGCAAGGTGGTCGGCCAGCACACCCTCGACGAGACCCTGTCCGAGACGGACCGCATCAACGTGGGCAGCAATACAATGGTTGAGCAGATGCACAACAACGATGTATTGCTAATCGGCATCGCGCGTTGGTCTACGCGCTTCGCGACGTCCGGCTCGATCGCCGAAGGCGACGCAGCGTCAGATCGAGGCGCTCGCGGCGTTCGTTGCCGCTGGGGGATCCGTTAGCGACGCCGCCGAGCTTGTGGCTCCGGGCGCGCTCGGGCCTCACGACGGCTGGCCCGGGGTTCGGCTACTGAGTCTTCGCTCTCGGCTGTGGCCCCGGTCCTCGACCCGCTACATGTGATCAGCGGTCCGCGCCAGCCGCGCCCGTGACGGACCGATGCGTTCGTGCGTCTCCCCCGTAGCAGCCGAAGGTAGGTTGATGTAGCCCGAACAGAGTCGGGGACCTCGCCTGGGGTGTATCTGGTGGATGGGTCGAACGAGCGCCGCCGACGTTGGCCGCCCCTGTGGCTGACCGCGCTCGCTGCCATCGGGCTGTACTGGCTGGCGCTGGGCCGACGGCATATGGAGGACATCTCCGGCAACCCGATCGAGGTCCTTCCGTTCGTCCTCGCGGGACTGGGCGTCGTCGCCGCCGTCGGTCTTCTTACCGGTGGCCTGCTCGGGCGGGTCGTTGCGGCGCTCATCGCTATGGCCGGCGGGGCTTGGGCGCTCTTCACGGTCCTGTTCATCGCGGTGATGATCATCACGGACTCCCAGTCAGCGACCTCGCTCAACGCTTGGGGCTTCCTCGCGATCTTCCTTGGGATCGCCGCGGGGTACGGGCTGGTGCTCGTTCGGGCGATACGGGGTCGCTAGGTGTGATTCCCGGACACGTTGTTGACGAGGACGGTCATGGGTGACTGTCCGTTCAGCGATCCGTGGGGGCGTCGCTCGTTGTAGTTGGTCAGGAAGTCGGACAGGGTATCGAGTCTGGCCCGATTGGTGTCGTAGCGTCGCACGTAGGCCCACTCGCGGACCAGGGTGCCGTTGAAGCGCTCGGCCTTGCCGTTGGTCTGGGGCCGGAACGGCCGGGTGTGCTTGTGCCGGGCCCCGATCTCCGACATCGCCGCGGCGAAGGCCCGGGACCGGGTGTAGTTCTTGGCGTTGTCGGTCAGGACCCGCTCGATCCGGACCCCGCGCGCGGCGAAGAACGCCGCCGTGTCGAGCAGGAACCGGGCACACGTCGTGCCCCGTTCGTCACCGAAGACCCCGACGTATGCGACGCGGCTCATGTCGTCGATCGCGACGTGCAGGTAGTCGTATCCGGCTCCGCGGGAACGCGGTGTGCCGGTCTGCCGGCCACGGAACCGGTGTCCACCACCGTCGGGGATCCGGCCCAGCTTCTTGACGTCCATGTGGAGCAGCTCGCCGGGCCGCTCGCGGACGTAGCGGATCGGGACGCCGCTCGGACCATCCTGGTCACGCAGCCGGGACAACCCGAGACGCATCAGGACATCCCCGATGGTCGAACGCGGGACGCCCACGATGGGAGCGAGGCGATGGGGTCCATAGCGGTGCTCGTGCCGAGCCGCCACGATCGCATCGACCGTGGCCCGGGGCAGGGCCCGCGGACACCTGTGCGGCCGTGAGGACCGGTCCTCCAGACCCGCGAGTCCCTCCGCCTCGAACCGGCGAAGCCATTTCCAGGCCGTCTGACGACTGACCCCGACCATGTCGGCGGCGTGCGCCACCGCCATCCCGTCGATGAGGATCCGATCGACCAGCAGACGCCGTCCGAGCAGCGTCAGCTTCGCCCTACGATGTGCCACGAGAGTCTCCCGTCGGTTGTGAGCTGGATACCCACACCGAGCCTCGGGAGGCTCTCGCTTGTCAACAACCTATTCGTGAACCACAGCTAGATCAAGGCGCGGGCGTTAGCCCTGGCCCTGCGATCCGGCCGCGAGCGGCCAGCGGTCCGAGCTGACGGGGGCGCGGTGATGTGGTCTCCCGACATGACGGAGGGATGCCAGCGCGATCTCCGACGAGGCATCAACGTCGGCCTGGACTCCGTCGCCGGCGATCCTCACCGACCGTTGGATAGTGTTGGCGCATGCCCTCTCGCCCCGACCAAACTCACGCACTTGCCCGATCTCCAACACGGCCAGGAGCGCGGCGTCGAGGCCCAGTTCGATCGCATCGGGCGTGAGCTCGTACTCCATCCGCTCGAATCCCAGCACGTCCGTGCGCGCGGACAGCGATGTCGCCAGCGCCTGGCGCGCATCGGGCCCTGACCCGCCCAAGGCGATGGCAGGGAGCGCAAGTAGCCGACGACGAGCACGTCGCCTGGATGGCGTCGTCGAGCCACTAGCGGACGGTCGACTCGCTACCCAATCACGAATCCCATCGATGCTGGCTCCCGTGCGCCTCCATAGGCTGGCGAGCATGACCAGGGCGCTACCGACTCAACGAGTGGAAGTCAGCTTCGTCGGCGTTCCTCCGGCTCGGCAGCTAGAGCGGGCGTCCGGAGTTAGCGAGGTGGAGGTCGACGGTCCGATCGTGCGCTGCCTGGTGTGCGGCAGCTTTCAACCATTCCTCGAGGCGTTGCGAGGTCACGAGGTGGTGAGCCTCACTACCCGTCCGGTCGCGGTTGGCGATGAGGGTTGGGGCGTCTCGAACGAAGGAGACAAGGAATGAATACGGGCGGAGATCACCTGGCACCGAGCAAGGTGGCCAGGATCACGGGCGGCTTCTACCTCGCCTACATCCTGGCTTCCGTGCTTGCCACCGTGCTGGGGCAGTATCGGGCTGGGCGACGCGCAGCAGGTCTACCAGGCGATCGTCACGAATGAGGGGTCGTTCCGCCTGGGCCTGGTCGTCGCGTTGATCACGGGGTTCCTGTTCCTCATGGCCGCGTGGGGTCTCTACGTCCTGCTGCGACCGGTCAATCAGGACCTGGCGTTGCTCTTCCTGCTGCTCAACGCCGTCGGTGTCGCCATCCAGGGCGCGAGCATGTTGTCGCTGGTATCCGCGCATGCTCCAGGGAGACGCGGCCAGCCACATGCAGGCCTACTCGGCGGCGCAGCTCGAGGGGCTGGCGTACCTGTCCATCAACGTCTACAAGACGGGCTGGGTCACGGCCCAGCTGTTCTTCGGCACGTGGCTGTTCCCGCTCGGCTACCTGGTCTACAAGTCCGGCTTCCTTCCCCGGTTCCTGGGCGTCCTCCTGGTGCTCGACGGGATCGCCGTCCTGATCTGGTTCCTCCAGGCCCTGCTGCTGCCGGACTACCCCGCGATCCGCTACCCCGGGCTCGCCGTGAGCTTCGTCGCGGAAGTCGGGCTGGGACTGTGGCTCCTGGTCAAGGGCGTGAAGGTCGTCGACTCCGAGGCAGGACCTGCCGGCTGGGAAGCGGCCCGCGGATCCGCAGGCCGAGGGCGCTCGGGCATGAAGGCCGTCGTCTGCACGCGGTATGGACCGCCAGACCGTTCTGCGGCTCGAGGAACTCGCGACCCCGGTTCCCCGCGAGCACGAGGTGCGCATCCGCATCCTGGCAACCGCGGTGACGTCCAGCGACTGTTACGTCCGGGGGCTCGACCTGAGCCCCGCCTACCGGATCATGGCGCGACTCGCCCTCGGCTGGAACGCACCCAGACAACCCGTGCTCGGCATGCTGCTCTCAGGGGAGGTGGACTCCGTCGGACCAGACGCCACGTCGTTCGAAGTGGGCCAGCGGGTATTCGGCTTCGATCAGCGCCGCTTCGGAACGTATGCGCAGTACGTGTGCTGGCCCGAAGACGGACTCTTGGCGACGCGACCGGCGAACCTCACCGATGAGGAGGCCGCGGCCATTCCGTACGGTGGCCTCCTCGCGCTCTGCCTTCCTGCGCAAGGCGGGCGTCCGGGCGGGACAACGGGTCCTCGTCTTCGGGGCCTCGGGGGCGGTGGGCACATCCGCCGTGCAACTTGCTCGGCACCTCGGTGCGGAGGTGACGGGCGTGTGCAGCACGTGCGAACGTGGACCTCGTGGCGTCGCTCGGCGCGACCGCGGTGATCGACTACACCTGCGAGGACTTCACGGATGGGGCAACGCGATACGACCTGATCTTCGATGCCGTGGGCAAGCGGAAGAGCGCCGCCGCGCTCCGACGATGCCGGCAGGTGCTGACTCCCGGCGGAGCCTGCGTCTCGGTCGACGACGGGAGGCCGAAGCTTCGTCGCGAGGACCTGGTGCTGCTCGGGGAGTTGGCCACGAAGGGTGAGATCAGGCCCGTCATCGACCGCACCTATGCCCTGGACGACATCGTCGAGGCGCACCGGTACGTCGACAACGGGCACAAGCGGGGCAACGTGGTCGTCGCCGTGGCGTAAGGCCCGAGCCTCTCATCGAACCCACTGGGTCGGCCAGCAGGCGTTCCCACGGGCTCCAGACTCGGGACGAGGAGCCACCCGCCTGCCCGGCCCACGAAGCTGAGAGATCGCTGAGTCAAGGAGGGGCTGGAGCAGGCCGGGCTCGTCACCACGGAGAAGGTCGGCGCGTTGGAGCACCCGATCGTCGCTGCGGCCATGGCGGTCGCGGCCGGGGGTGCTTGCGGCTGCCGTCTCGCTGGCCGGCAGGCTCGGGCTGATCGGCGCCGGATCCCTCGACCCTCGGATCCCCCGAACGAACCTGCCCAGGGGCCCGGCGATTCGGTCGCTGTGGCTCTCGCGTCAGGTCCGTGTCGTGCGCTATTCCGAGACTTGCGGGCGCCGCCTCGCGGCGGCTGCCGTGGCAACCTCAACGATGGAGGTCTCGAATGCAGTCGGAGAGACGGACGGCGGCCGTCGTCGGCGTCCTGTTCATCGTCGCGACCGCGGGTTCGATCCTGGGTTCGGTCGTCCTCGGTTCGGCCCTCGATGGACCGGACTACCTGGCCGGCCTGTCCGCTGAGGCCGGTCGCGTGACGGCGGCCGTGCTGTGCTTCCTGGTCGCGGCGACCTGCGCCTTTGCGACCTCGTTCCTGCTGTTCCCGATCCTGCGGCCCCATGGCGAGGGCCTTGCGGCTGGCTACGTCGGCCTGCGGGCGTTCGAGAACGTGTTCTACGTGGCCGGCGCGATCAGCATCCTGGTCATGCTGACGCTGAGCCAGGACGACGCGATCGGTGCGGCAGCGCCGGCGGACCTGGTCGCGCTCGGGGCGATGCTGGCGGCGTGGCACACGTGGTCGGTCGTCATCGGGACACTGATCTTCTTCGGTCTGGGCTGCCTGACCCTCAATGTCGTGCTCTTCCGATCGCGGCTCGTGCCCCACTGGCTGTCCGTTTGGGGCCTGATCGGCGGCATCGGCGTGTTCACGTACGGGCTGCTCGGCATCCTGGGCTTCGACACTGGCATGGGCTCGCCATACATGCTCCTGGCGATGCCGATCGCGTTCCAGGAGATGGTGTTCGCGGGCTGGCTCCTCGCCAAGGGGTTCCAGACGGGCGAAGCGCAGCATCGGCCGACACCGGCATCACGGGTCGCTGCGGCTGCCTGACCTGCGGGCAGGTCCGCGAGGTGGCGCTTCGCCGTGCTCGGCCGGCCGAGCACGGCGTTATACTCCGGGTATGAAGACCGCCGTCTCGGTCCCCGACGACCTGTTCGCCCAGGTGGACCGCCTCGCCCGCCGCTCGCGCCGCTCGAGGAGCGAGGTGTACAGCGCCGCCCTGCGCGAGTACGTCGCCCGGCATGCCCCCGATGAGGTGACGGCGCGGCTTGATGCCGTCGTGGCCGAAGCGGGCGACGGCGAGAGCGCCGACTTCTCGGCCCGCGCCGCCCGCCGGACCCTCGAGTCCGACGAGTGGTGATCGCCCAGGGCGAGGTTTGGTGGGCCGACCTCGGCGAGCCTGCCGGCTCCGAGCCGGGCTTTCGCGGCCCGTGGTCGTCGTCCAGGGCGACGCCTTCAACGCGAGCTCCCTGCGGACCGTCGTCTGCGTCGTGCTGACGAGCAACCTCAAGTGGGGCGAGGCGCCCGGCAACGTGCTCCTACCCGCACGGGCGACTGGCCTCCCGAAGCCGTCGGTTGCCAACGTGTCCCAGCTCGTCACGCATCGACCGGACGGCGCTCACCGAGCGCGCCGGCCGCCTCTCGGCATCCAACCTCGAGCTCGTCCTCGCCGGCCTCGACGTGGTACTCGGCCGAGGCTGACGCATCCCTGGCAGCGCCTGATGAGGTAGGTTCCGTGGGCCCAAGTCCTCTCGCCCCGACCAGACTGACCTTCGTTCCCGCGGACGACGCTTGGGGCGGTCAGGGTGAAGGTGTCGTCGGTCACCCCTGGACATCGATGCGCTCGCACGCGGCCTCCGCGGTGGCTCAGAGTCCGGTGAGGAAGGCGTCGAGCGCCGCGTTGACGGCGGCGGGGGCCTCCTGCTGCACCCAGTGGCCGGCCCCGTGCGACGATGGTCGCGCCGCGGAAGTCGGTGCAGCCGGCGCCGGGGTCGGCGTACGAGTCGACGCCGGGGAGCATGGCCCGGACGGGGTCGATGCTCGCCGGCGATGAAGCACGAGGGCTGGTCGACGCGTGGCGCCGACGATGTCGGCGTCGGCGTCGCCGTCGAGCGCGCAGCGCCCGGTAGCGGTTGAACGCGCCGACCATCCCGGTGCGCTCGAACGTCGCGCGTAGGCGTCGAGCTCGTCGTCGGACATGAACGCCAGCGGTCCCGTCCGGCGGTTCGGGCAGCAGGGGGAGGAACGCAGCGTCCGCGGGGCCGTCCGGCAGCAGGCTGTCGGCGGGGCGGCGCCCGAGAGCGCGAAGTAGACACGCTTCGAGCGCGTCGCGCAGGTCGGCGTCGAACTCCGCCTCGATCACGCCGGGCTCCGGAAGCGGAGCATGTAGAAGAACCGGTCGGCGTAGAGCTGGTCGAACACGTCGAGCAGCGAGAGCGGCAGCGGCGGCGTGTGGGGAACGCTCAGCCCGGCCACGGCCCGCACCCGGTCGGGGTGGCGGATCGCGGCGTGCCACGCGATCGGCGCGCCCCAGTCGTGGCCGAACAGCACGACCGGCTCGTCGTCGAGCGCGGCCGCCACCGCAGCCACGTCGCCGGCCAGCTCGCGCAGCGTGTAGCGCTCGACCTCGGGCGGCGCGAGCTGCCGCCGTAGCCGCGCACGTCGAGCGCCGCGACCCGGTAGCCACGCTCCGAGAAGTGCGCGACCTGGTGGCGCCACGACGAGGCCAGCTCCGGCCAGCCGGGCACGCACAGCACCGTCGGCCCGTCGCCGGTCACCTCGACCCGCAGCGTGATGTCGCCGTTGTCGACCAGCAGCTCGTCCATCGCTTCGACCTCGCGCTTTCCAGCTCCGCTGCAGGAGCTGGTCGAGCCTGGCCCTCGCCGGCCCCGGCGTTGGCGAGGTACCGCTGGAACTGTCGGTGGCCTCGTCGTCGACGCCCGATGCGCTCGCGCGCCGTCTTGGTGAAGGGGTCGAGCCGCGTACCGGCCATCCAGTCGTCGAGCTGCGGGATAGTCGGTCCAGCCCGTCGGTTGTCGAGCTCGACTGCGATCACCCGCAGCCAGTCGAGCGGCACCGTCGGCGGCACGATCGGGCGGCAGATGCGGTTCTTCTCGTCCGTCGTCGAACGTCGCCTCGACGAAACCGATGAACGCGGCGCTGAACGTGGGTTGGCACGTGCGCACCCACTGGAGCGTGATGCGGTCGCCGTCGAACATCGGTCGATGGCCGTGCGTCGGGATGCCCGCCGCCGAGCAGTCGACGTGCAGCGTCGGTCGGGCCCGTCGATGGTGCCCTGCTCGAGCTCGATCTCGCCGGCGATCGATCGACGCGCACCCGTCCGAGTCGGACGACATCGGTCGATGCGGCGCAGCTCGGCGAGCTCGCCGTCGCTGAGGATGGCGCAGTGGTACGCCTCGGGCGTCACTGTCGGGGTCGACGCGGCGCGAGCTCGTCGGCCGCCTCCAGCCGCAGGAACAGGTCGTCGATCCCGATCGCACTCGCGACGGCCTCACCTGGTCCGCGATGCTCTTGGCAGAAGCGGGCGAAGTGCTCGGCGCCCGGCTGGAAGTTGCCCCGGCGCAGCACCCACGAGTCGCGAGGCACGATCCAGCGGATCTGCTCGGGTCGGCGCCGTTGCTCGAGCAGCCAGATGCACGCGTCCATGCCGGTCTTGCCCGCACCGACCACCATGAAGTCATCGAACCGCGGCAGCGACCGCGGGCAGCCGTCCGACCGGAACGCAGGTCACGTCGTCGGCGCACGGCGTACGGCGGTGGCGTCGTCGACGGCACCTGCATCCTGGAGTGCGTCGCGTCGACGAAGCGGCCGCCGTCCACCCGGCGCCGATCGCCCGGATAGCAGCGACGTCACGACCCGGTCGTCGCCGACCTCGCTCGATGGCAGGAACGTGACCCGGCCCGACGGCAGGAACCGCTGCCGCATCACGGCGTCGAAATGGGCCACGACCTCGTGCCCCGACGCCAATTCGTGGAACCCGGCGTTGAGCCCGATCTGTCGATCGAGCCTGTGCCGAGCGGCCGCGAGTTCACGCCGTAGTAGCTGGCGGGCTGGTGCAGCCGCACGAACGGGTATGCGTCGTTCCAGTGGCCGCCCGGTCGGTCGTGCCGATCGACGATCACCATCGTCGCGTCGGTGTCGGTGAACAACGAGTCGGCGAAGGCCATCCCAACGGCGCCGCCCCCCTGGATCAGGTAGTCGGCCTTGATCGACCGCATCATCGGACTTCGACATGACCCCTCCCTGGACTCACCCGCGGCGCACCATGACCAGGCCCCTGCGCCTCACGTTACGCGCTACTCGTGCAGGTTCGAGGTGATCGGGCGGGTGACCCGCAAATCAGCGGGGCGCCGGCAACCAGCGACCGAGCTACTTCTTGATGTAGATCATCACAGGTGGGATCATCCCGGCTCGTTCCGCCGCGGCCGCCAATTCCGGCGGGAAGGACCGCTGCGCTGCCTGGAAGGCCTCCATATCGGGGACGTCCCAGGTGCTCGCCACCTGGTTGCTGCCATCCATCGCAACGTAGCTGGACCCGTCCGACGCGACCGCCGACAACGCGGCGGTCATGTCCGTCTTGAACTTCAGCCACGCCTCGACATCCTTGACCGCCGCGGTGACCACGATCTTCGGCATTCCTGCCCCTCCTTGGGAGGCGCGTCTCGACTGCCTGATGGCAGGGACGCCCACCGGTTCGGAAACGGGAGTATGGACAGTGCCCTGATCGACGACAAGACACAGCTTCGTTGACCGAGCCATGACTCGAAATGAACGCCGACGTGGTGGTTTGCCGGGGAACAGGGTGCTGGCGCTCGGTCCTGTGATCTCGCGCGCGGCGGGCGTGGCGTAGTGTTGGCCGTCAGCCGTCGGCGCTCCCGGAGCCGGCGAATCCTCAGGAGGGTGGGTTGTGGATCGGCCGAAGGTGGTCAGCAACGGCGAACTCCGCGGCGAGCCGACGCCGACGCCGGGCGTCACGCGCTTCGAGGCGTTCGCGGACGAGGGCGTCTGGGTGGGGCGCGTCGAGAATGCAGCCCACCAAGCGTCGGGCTGGCACGTCCATCCCGGCCACGACACGTACGGGCACGTCACGCGGGGCCGGTTCTTCGTGGAGTTCGGGCCCGGTGGGAACGAGCGTGTCGAGATGGAGCCGGGGGACTTCGTGCTCATCCCGAAAGGCGTCGTCCACCGCGAGGGCAACGCCGGGGCCGAGCCCAACGACGGCGTGATCGTCCGCGTCGGCGAGGGGCCGGTGACCGTCAATGTCGACGGTCCCGAACCCGGCTGACCCTCATCTCAGGGCCTCGTTGCGGGCTTTGGCAGCCTCCGCCACATCGTCGAACTCCCCCGGCCCGCCATCCGACCGGAGCTGTCACGTTGTACCCAGACGATGTTCGTCGCGTCCAGGAGGCCACGCTACCTGGTCGTGGCCGGGGCCGAGCTACGTGATCGCCTTCGCGAGCGCGACCGACATCGCGAGCGTGGCGGCGGGCGAATCGGTGACGATCTGGACGCCGAATGTCCCGAAGTCGACGGCAACACTGGCGTGGATGATCCCGCTGATCGTTGCCGTGCGGCCTTTTGCCGCCACCCCCACTCCCGGCTCGTCGGTACCAGGAGCGAGGAGGAGCGCCTTGATCCGCTCTTCGGAATGAGCGGTCATCTGGACCCCGGTCGTTGTCCCTGCGGCCCAGAGGCAGCTGCCGAGATCACCTTTGCTCGGGTCGGCGGCGATGGACTTGCCTGCCTTCACCGAAAGACTTGTGACCGAGTCGATTGTTGGCACGTCGAGCATGTCGCAGACGTTCGCGAGCAGCGTCGGTCCTGTGCTGCTGCCAGCCTCGTCGGACGAAGTCGCCGAGGAGACCGGAGTCCCGGTGGCATTCCCTCCGCCACCGCCGGCCGGTGACGCCGAAGGCGGGGTACCGCCGCTCACCGCAGGGGTCCCAGTCGCCGCGGCGGCCGGCGTCGATGCTGCGGGAGCGGACGATTGTGCGGTCGACGCCGAGCTGCCCGTCGAGGAGCTGCAGGCGGCCACGATGACCAGACATGATGCAAGAGTCACGAGCCTCGGGACACGGAGCATGGTCAGCCTCCTGGTGTCGGACCGTCGACCGTCGCCCGGTCGTGATCCGCCTGATCGATGTGGATGGCGACGCCCGGGACGCGGGCCGGCCGCACGCCTTCGTGGATGCGCTCGAACGGGATCTCCGCCCGTCGAGCGGCAGCGGTTACGTCGGTCCGGGTCCCGCTGAGGAAGCAGAGGACGACCTCGTCCTCGCGAATCAGCCAGGAGCCGCGGTACACGACCAGGATCCCCTCTGCGTCGAGCGCAGCGACCGCGGCGATCGCGCGCCGGTCGAGCGCGTCCAGGTCGGCGGTATCGACCCCCGGCCAGAAGCACTCGACGACATACGTGGTGGTGTCCACGGCGCTGAGGCTACGGTCGGGCGCCGGATCCCGATAGTGGGGGGAACCCTATGAAATCGCCGCGGCTTCCCGCTCGTCGAGCGCGTGCGCGAGCTGGGCGCGACGGCCGATGCCGAGCTTGACGTAGGCCCGCGCGAGGTTCGCCTCGACGGTCTTGGGGCTGACGAACGCCCGATCGGCGACCTCGTCGTTTGTCAGGCCCGAGGCTGCCAGGCGAGCGATGAGCAGCTCCGTCGCCGTCAGGTCCGCCGGCGTGGTGCGCGTCGCCACGCGGCGGAGCTCGCTGCGTGTCTGCTCGGCCCAGCCAACGGCACCCTGCTCATCGAACACCCCAAGGGCCGCTTCCAAGGAGGTCCGGGCAAGTCGCTTCTGCCGTGCCCGACGCTGGATGCGGCCCATGGCCAGCAACGTCCGCCCACGCTCGAACGATCCAGGAGCCACCTCGTGCGCCTGCAGCGCGCGATCGAACGCCTCGGTAGCCTGTTCCAGCTGCCCGCGGGTCGCGAGGACCATGGCCCGGCCGCGGGCCGCGACGGCGGCGATCCACGGCCTGGGGATCCTCGCCGAGCTCTCCTCGAGGCGCGTTACGAGAGTCGCGGCGTCATCGAGGCGCCCGACTTGAACTAGGGCTTCGATCTGGTCCCCGTGATACCGGAAGTGGAACGGTTCGCGCCAGCCGATCGATGCCAGGAGCTCGTCGGCGCGTTCGAAGTGGTGGAGCGCTCCCATCGCGTCCCCGGCGGACAGGTCAGCTTCTCCCAGCAGGATCCGGGCCTGCGTCTCGAGGATCGGCGCGGGCCGGTCCGCGAACACCTCGAGCGTGAGATTCGCCGCCGACCTCGCCTCGTCTAGCTCGCCGCGCTGGACGAGCACCAGACCGAGGGCATAGCGGGCCAGGCACGCGGACACGGGATACTCGGTCTGGTCGGCGAGCTCGCGTGCCCGCCGCGCGAGGGACTCGGCCCGCTGCCATCGCCCGCTCCAGAGCTCGACCGTCGCGAGGTGGCCGAGCGTGCCCGGCAGCTCACTGTCCAACCCCTGCTCTTCGTACACGTCGATCAACCGGCTGAAGCGCTCGCGGGCCGCGTAGAGATCGTCCATCCCGCGGGCCCAGCCAGCCGCGAACTGGCTGACCTCCCAGGTCCCGCTCGCCCGCTCCTGGAGGGCCAAGCTTTGTGCCATCCCCTCGCTGTCGGCGCCGTCGCCGACCAAAAGGCGCGCCTCGACCTCCAGCTGCAGCGCCTTCGAGTACAGCCCGGGGTCTGTGCCCGGATCGAGGAGCTCCAAGGCGCGTCCGGCATGTTGCCTCGTGAGCGGCAGGTTCAGGCGATACGCCTCCGCGAGCATGACCTCGGTCCGGCCTGCGGCTCGTGGGTCGTTCTCGTCGGTGAGCGCCATCTCCATCATGCCCACCCCGGCCGCCCAGTCGCCGCGCTCGGTGAGCCACCAGCCGAGCTGCACCATCGCCTCCCTCCGAAGAGGTCCGGGCGGCGTGGTCTCCAGCGTTCGGTCGAGGATCGCTTCCGCGCGGGCGCCGTCGCCGGTATCGAAGAGGCCTCGAGTCAACGCAACAGTCCGCCTGAGCGCCAATTCATCATCCTCGGCCGGTGTCAGCCGCAACGCCAGCTCGAGGAGCTCGATCGACGTCGATGGGGCACCGCGCGCCATCGCTCGTTCCGCGGCCTCATCGAGCAGCGAGGCCACCCCGGCGTCGGGCGCGGGCGAGCTGAGGGCGAGATGGCGGGCCCGGTCCTCCGGCTCGGTCGCGCCGGTGGCCAGCTTTCGGTGCATCGCCTGCCGCGCTCGATCGCTAGCCGAGCGGTAGACGGCTGAGGCGTACAGGGGGTGCGTGAAACGGATCTCGCCGTCCTCGATCCGGACGATTCCAGCGCGCACCGCCGGAGTGAAGTCGGCTGGCCCGACTCGCTCCACCGTCGGGCGCGCGAGGCTGGCGGCCGCAAGAAGTGACGCCCTAGTCGCACCCGGGAGCCGTGCTACCCGTGCGTCGACCAGCGCTCCGAGCGCCGCCGGGACCGGCAGACCCGGGCTCGCCTTTGGGTCCCGTTCCAGCTCGCGGGCGACCTCGAGCGCGTACAGCGGGTTGCCGCGGCACGCCTGGGCGATGCGGCCGAGCACCGGCAGCGAGAACGACCGTCCGAGGTGCTCCTTGAACAGGGCGTGGAGCGCCCCGGCGCTGAGAGGGCCGAGCTCGAGTCGCTCCACCGCCTCTGGAGGCAGGGTGCGGTCGAGCGACGGATCCGACCTGCCCCCGCTGTGCGACGTGAGCAGGAACCCGACCCGCTCGCTCCGCAGCCGGCGCGCCGCAAAGGCGAGCGCCCGTCGAGTCGGCAGATCGAGCCACTGGACGTCGTCCACGGCGATCACCTGCGGCCGATCTTGCGCAAGGGCGCGCAGCAGCGAGAGCAGGCCAGCTCCGATCGCACGCTCATCGATCCCGTCCTCGGGTGCATCCGTGATGAGCAGGGCCGCGTCCAATGCGCACCGCTGCGGGTCCGGGATCGCAGCCCTCACCTGGTCGTACAGACCCCCGAGCAGGTCGCCGAGGCCGGCGAAGGCGTATGTGACCTCGGCCGCGGTCGGTCGTGCGAGCAGCACGCCGAAGCCGCGCTCGCTCGCCCGTCGGACGCCCTCCCGCCAGACGGTGGAAGTGCCGATCCCGGCCTCGCCCTCCAGCCAGAGGCCGGCCACCCCCGCTTCGAGGTGGCCGAGCATTGAGTCCAGGGCGGCAAGCTCCGCGGAGCGGCCGATCACGGTGTCCACGACCCGCTCACTCTGCGGCTGGTAGGCCTCGGCCGCAAGCGTGCCTCCGACGGAGGGTGCCCCGTGGCTCGACCGATGCTGCCGCGAAGCCATAGACTACCGCGTGGCATCGTCGCGAGTGCCTCGTCGCCAAGGTCGAACAGGTGACGACCGAACCCCTTGAGCCTGATGATCACGCTGCTCGCCTGAGGGGCCCGACGATCCATACGGACAGGACGATCCGCGGCGTGGAAATGCCGGGTCAATGGGCAGCTCCAGCCCCGGTCCGTGCGCGTCGGTCACCGTGGTCGCTGTCAACGGGAGCGCGCCCGGCAGGTACAACCCGTCTAACCGGGTGGTGACCGGCGCTGGGCTCACCCGGCCGAGGACCTCGGGCGCGCCGAGCGGGACGTATGCTTGGGGCCGTTGGATCCGACACGCAGACGACGGGAGGCGAGGTGCCGGGCGCCGATCCACTGCATGACCCGTTCCTCGATCTCGACACCATCGGGCGAGTGGTGGCGATGGCCGACATCGTCGAGCGGAACCGCGCGATCACCCGCGGGTACCACGCGCTTTCCGAGGCGGTCGCGACGCTGCTCGGGCGCACCGATGCAAACTGGCTCACGTTCGGCCAATGGGCCAGCGCGGAGGCGGGCCGCGCGATCCGCGGCGAATCGATCCCCGGGCTTGCGCGTCCGTTCCTGGGTCGTGAGATCGAGCGGGCGGTGGCCGGTGGTAACGCCGCGGTGTTCGGTGACGTCGGCCGGCCGTTCGCCCGGTTCATCGTCGCCTTTCGCGATCATCCGTCGGCCCGGCACGACCCGATCGAAGCGGCTGCGATCCTCGAGGCCCTTTCCGACGCTCCCGAGCTGCGCGACAGCGATGACCTGAGGCAGGCATTCGCCGCGTACGCCGACGTGCTGCTGATCCGGAGCACATCTCCGGACTCGACAGCGAGGCGAGCCCAGCGGATGCTCGTCGCGAACGTGTCGGTCGGGGCGGCCGAACAGGTGGTGGCTGACCCCTTCGTCAAGGCCGCGATCCCGGGGAAATCGATCGTAGCTGTCATCGCGACGGCCCACCTGGGGATCCACTTGCCGGACGCGTCGCTGGCGCTCGATCGCGACGTTCCCCCGCCGGCATATCTGGGCGGTGCGCAGTTCCCGCCGGAGTTGGTCGTTCTGGACGACCCGGATCTCCGTGGGCTGGCTGCCAGGTTCGGGCAGGATCCTTCGTCTGCCGCAGACAGCGACGCGCCGGACTGGGAGGACTACCGGGAGCGGATGGGCTTCATCTTCACGTTCCTACGCGCCTACCAGCGCGACCCGGCCCTGTTCGCGATGCCGGCTGACTGACGCCCGACTGTCAGCGGCTCACACCTGCGGAAGCCGCGGTCAGGGCCTTCTCGGGCAGCCGGGTTTCGATCCCTGAGCTTTGACTGCGCAGATCATGCTGTCCCGGCCGATGACTATCGGCAGCGTGGCGCCCAACCCACCCATCGCGTCAACCTCTGTATCATCGCGGCCGGTCCTTCGGTGATCTCGGCGGACGTGCAGCACGAAAGAGTCATGAACATCACACGCTCGGGGGCCGACTCCTCGCTGGACTTTGCGACGGATCCGGCCGACCCATCCCATGGCACAACTCGGCGACGGGCGGATCGCGGCGGGGACCGACGGTGAGCCTGCCCGGCGGGTTCCGGGGCGGCGGATTCAAGTCCATGCGCGCCAAACCTCGGCGCGACGGCCCGCCGACCAGCATGGAGCTCTCGCCCGGGCTCATCCGTCGGATCGCCACGTTTGGCGCGCGGTACAGATGGAAGCTGCTGGTGTTTCTGATCCTGGTCGGCATCGATGCGGGGATCGGTGCGCTCACGCCGCTCATCTACAAAGGGATCATCGACCAAGGCATCATCCCGGGGGATTCGCAGGTCGTGATCGCGCTGGCGGTGGTGTTGGCCATGTTCGCCGTGATGGACGCGCTCCTGCTGCTGACCGAACGGTGGATCGCATCGCGGATCAGCCAGGGCCTCGTGTTCGACATGCGCACGAAGGTCTTCGCGCATTTCCAGACGATGCCGCTGGCCTTCTTCAGCCGCACCCAGACGGGGGCTCTTATCAGCCGCCTGAACAACGACGTGTCGGACGCCCAGGGTGCGTTCACCAACGTGCTGTCATCCGTGGTGGGCAACGTGATCACCGTGATCGTGACCCTCATAGCGATGCTGCTGCTGAATTGGCAGATCACGGTCGTGGCCCTCGTGATCTTCCCGCTCTTCCTCCTCCCGGTCCGGTGGATGGGCAAGCGCATCCAGGCGCTGACGCTCGAGAGCTACAACCTGAACTCGGACATGACGTCGATGATGAGCGAGCGCTTCAACGTGGCCGGAGCGCTGCTGGTCAAGCTGTTCGGCCAGCCGGACATGGAAACCCGCCTGTTCGACGAGAAGGCCGGGCGGGTCCGCGATATCAACGTGGTCCGGGCGATGTACATGGCGTTCTTCGGCGCCGGACTCCTGGTGACCGCGTCGCTCACCACCGCGGTCGTCTACGGCTGGGGTGGCGTCCTGGCGGCCCAGGGCACGCTGCAGCTGGGAACGCTGGTGGCGCTCAGCGCCTACCTCGGTCGGCTCTACCAACCGCTTGCCGCGCTTTCGAACGTCCAGGTCAACATCCTCACCGCCCTCGTGTCCTTCGACCGGATCTTCGAGGTCCTGGACCTGAAGCCCATGGTCACGGAGAATCCCCAAGCGGTGGCGATCCGTCGTGGCCCCGCGAAGGTCGAATTCGAACACGTTGACTTCAGCTATCCGTCAGCAGCCGAGATCTCCCTCGCGTCGCTCGAATTGGTTGCGATCCTCGACCAGGCTCCCTCCCAGCAGGTCCTGCACGACGTCAGCTTCGTTGCGCAACCGGGCGACATGATCGCGCTCGTCGGTCCCTCGGGAGCCGGCAAGACGACGATCAGCACGCTGTTGCCGCGCCTCTACGACGTGACCGGCGGCGCGGTCCGGATCAACGACGTTGACGTCCGCGACGCGACCCTCCCGTCGCTGCGACAGGCGATCGGCGTCGTGACCCAGGATGCGCACCTGTTCCACACGACGATCCGCGAGAACCTGATGTACGCGAAGAGCGATGCAACCGAGGAGGAGATCAGGGGCGCCCTGCGGGCGGCGCAGATCCTGCCGCTCATCGACTCGCTGCCCGATGGATTGAACACCATCGCGGGCGACCGTGGGTTCAGGTTCTCGGGCGGGGAGAAGCAGCGGATCGCCATCGCCCGCCTGCTCCTGAAGGCGCCGGACATCGTGGTCCTCGATGAGGCGACCGCCCACCTGGATTCGGAGTCTGAGCACGCCGTGCAGATGGCATTCCGGACGGCGCTGGTGGGCCGCACGTCACTCGTTATCGCACACCGGCTGTCCACGGTTCGCGAAGCTGCCCAGATCCTGGTCCTGCTGGAGGGGCGGATCGTGGAGCGCGGCCGGCACGCCGAATTGCTGGCTGCCGGCGGCCTGTATGCCGAGCTGTATGAAACGCAGTTCGCCGAACAGGCCGACGAGGAGGAGGCCGATCCGACGACGCAGGAGGCGCCCGCTTTCACCTGGAAACCGGGGACGGCGAGTACCTAAATCGGTCCACGCCCCAGATCATGGGTTGCCGGTAAACGTGTCGCAACCTTCCGGCGATCCCACCTGGTAGCCGGCCGTGAACCACTTCTGGCGCTGGGCGGACGAGCCGTGGGTCCAGGTCTCGGGGTTGACCTGGCCCTGCATCTCCTGCTGGATCCGGTCATCGCCAACGGCCGACGCGGCATCGAGGGCATCGGCGATCTCGGCGTCGGTGAGTGGCACAAGGAAACCTGTGGCAGCCGCATTGCCCGCCCAGACGCCGGCGTAGCAGTCGGCCTGGAGCTCGATCCGGACCGACTGCCCGGTCGCTCCCTGCTGGCCCGTCCCGCCCGATAGCGTTCCAAGGAGATCCTGGACGTGGTGCCCGTATTCGTGGGCAAGGATGTACGCCTGGGCGAACGGGCCCCCCTGGGCGCCGAAGGTGGAGCGGAGCTCGTCGAAGAACCCGAGATCGATGTAGACGTACTTGTCGGGCGGACAGTAGAACGGGCCGCTGGCGGACGACGCGATGCCGCAGCCGGTGCTGATCTGGTCGGTGAAGAAGCGCGTCCTGGCCAGATCGTATCGCCGCCCAGAGGCAGCGAACTCATCGGTCCAGTACGCCTGG
Organism: uncultured Chloroflexia bacterium; assembly: GCA_963720755.1. Taxonomy (GTDB): domain Bacteria; phylum Chloroflexota; class Limnocylindria; order Limnocylindrales; family CSP1-4; genus SPCO01. Next base: position 249,551 of record CAVRGP010000002.1, on the reverse strand, counting down.
ATGCTGTTGACGTAGCCGACGATCCGGCAATCCTCGATGGCGTTCGCGTCGGCCCCCGTCTGGCACTCGGCCGCCAGGGCGCTGCCGGCAGGACCAGGCTGCTCGACGCCACCGCCGATCGTCTGGTCGACCAGGCCGCGTCCGTCTCGCCGGTCTGCAGGCTGCCACCAGGGCACCCACATGAGGGCGATGACGATCCCGATCCCGCCGCCGCCGCCGACCATCAAGCCACGCCCGCCGATCCGCGACCCGCGGACGTCTTCCACCTGCGATGGATCGAGCCTTGCGCCCTTGTTGAACGTCATCTCAGAAGACTCCCCGCAGGTAGCGCGCTCACGGTGCGCGGCGTTCTAGCGTTACGACACCCGACACGGATGAGGATACGCACGCATGGTCTTGCGACTGCGCCTTGTGGCCGCGGGTCGCGCGTTACGGGAAGAGCCCGACCCGGCGCAGGGCTCGGCGACGCGCAAGCGTTCAGTCGTGGTCGTCCTTGTGGATGGCGTCCTGGACGTCGCCCAACTTGCCCTGGGCCTTGCCCTCGACCTTTTGCACCTTGCCCTTCGCCTCGAGCTTCCTGTCGTCGGTCAGCTTGCCGACGTCTTCGTTGACAGTGCCCTTGACGGTATTGACGGCACCCTTGACGTGCTGGTCGGGCATCAGAGGGCTCTGCTCGCGCCGCGCGTGAGCACGAGCCGCGCGACGAAGATGACGACGATGGCGCCGAACACGGCGACAAGAAGGCTCTCGATGTTTAAGCCCGTGATGTCGGCGATGCCGAGCAGGGACCCTGCGATGAAGCCGCCGACCACGGCACCGACGATGCCGAGGATGATCATCATGATGAGGCCCTCGCCTCCGCCCATGATGAGATTGGCGATAAACCCGGCGAGCGCGCCGAGGACGATCCAGGCGATGATTCCCATGGGAGTTGTTCCTTTCGTGTCGCGCCCGTCCGGGACGGGCCGCATAGATGGCGGAGGATCACCGGTCCGCTGCGGTCAGACGGTTGCTACGGTCGATCGGCGGGCGAAGATCCCGATGACCCAGAGCACGATCAGTTCGAGGATCGTCCAGCCGACGAAAGCCACGATGGCGGTGACGTCGAGGACGGAGCCCGCCGAATGGAGGGAGTCCGTTCGCAGGATCCCTTCGAACGGCGCCACGAACACCTGGCTGATATCGAGGACTGCCGAAACGAGGGCGTTGGACTCTCTCGCGTCGAGCAGGAGCAGGACGATACGCGCCCCGATGACGATCTGGATCAGCCCGAACACGAGGACCACGATGCGGCTGGCGAGCTCGGCGCCCCCGGGGCCTGCCGTGGTGGTGCGGCGGCTGTCCGTCTGCACCGTTTCCTGGCCCGAGACCGTGGGTTCCTGGGTGGTGACGACCTTCTGGTCGACTTGATCGATGGCCATGGCGTTTCTCCCTTACCTGCGGCATCCGGTGAAGCGGGGTCTGATGACAACCGCCGGGCGACTCGCCAGCCAGTGCGCTGTTTGCAGTAGGCACCCCGGGCGGCGCCACGTCATGACGGTTCGTCATGCGATGAGGCCCTGAGCCCGCGGGCAGATGACGCTCGGTCATGACGTTGATCGACCAGTGACCGATCATCACCGTGGACCGGTTTGCCCGGCATGACCACGCTGCCCATCTGAGCGGCCATCTTCGAGCGGCTCCTCCCGGAAATCGATGAACGAGGATCGGAGCAAGGTGCCGGGGCTGCGAGTAGACGTGGGCGACACGGACCCCGCGACCCGGCGAGAGGACGAAGGAGCTGCCTCTGCACGCCCGGATGAGGCGACAGAGCGAGTGGAGGTGCGGCGACTCTTCGACCTCCTCCTCGCCCGGACGCTCACCTTCGAAGCGGCCACGGCCATCGAGAACGGGCGGCTCTACCAGGGCATGCAGGCGGCCGCGTCGTCGCTCGTACGGCCTGTGCCCCACTGCTCGGAGCTCGGCGTCGGTCGGGTTCCGCCCCGCGCTCGATTTGGATCCAGGACAGGCTTCCTGTCGCCATCGACCCGTCCCACGTCGACCCGCCCGGCGATGGTCGGCGGGGCAAGACGCGTCACCCTGTGATGACGACCTTCCCGCGGCCTGGCCGTCCTGCAGGTACCGGAGCGCTTCAGGAACGCCCGCCAGCGGATACCGCCGGTCGATGACCGGCCTGATCTGGCCCGCTTCGATGAGCGTTTCCAGAAGGGCGACATCCTCCTTCTTGAAGACCTTCCACCACATCATCAGACCCATCTTCCTGCGGCCGGCCAGCGAGATCAGCGGCCCGAGAACCAGCGCCCCAAAGATGCGGCTCGTGGGACCGCCGACCATGGCGTAGACGCCCCCGGGCTTCAGCGCGCGCCGGCAATCCAGGATGGATCGGTTGCCCGCGACATCGACGATCCAGTCGTACCGCTGCCCACTTCTGGTGTAGTCCTCGCGCGTGTAGTCGATCACCTCATCGGCGCCGAGTCCTCGCACCATGTCCATCTTGGCGGTGCTGCAGACCCCCGTCACGTGGGCCCCGAAGGCCTTCGCGATCTGGACGGCGAACGGCCCCACGTTGCCCGACGCACCGTTGACGAGCACCCTGGTTCCCGGCCCGATCTGTTCCCCTCGCTTCAGACCCTGGATGGCCAGGATTGCCGCCTGCGGGATGGTCGCCGCTTCCTCGAAAGTCAGGCTGGCGGGCATCCGTGCCCAGGCGTGCTCCGGGGCGCACGCGTACTCGGCGAAGGCCCCATAGCCGAACGCGGTCAGGTCCCCGAACACCTCGTCACCCGGCTGAAACGCGGTCACGTCGGGGCCGACCGCCTCGACCTGCCCGGCCACATCCAGACCCAGGCCAAGGTTCCTGGGCGTCCGGAGCCCGGTGCCCATCCGCGTCAGGAATGGCTTGCCCAGGAGGTAATCCAGGTCGGCCTGGTTCAGGGATGACGCCCGGACACGGACCAGGACCTCGTCGGCCCCCGGGACGGGCTTCTCGATTTCGTCGAGTTCCAGGATGTCGGGCGGGCCGTACCTGTCCCGGCGGATCGCTTTCATCTAGCCCTCAGCGCCCGGCAACTTGGCTCCGATGGCAGCACCGATGGCGATACCCACGGCGATGCCAACGCCGACGTTGCCGATAGCGTTCCCGATTGCGGCGCCGATCCCAGCACCGAGGGCGATGCACGCCCCCTGGTTCAATCGCTTCTTCTGCACGTGTCCATCCTCCCTGAGTTCCTCGCCTGCGCAACGACCGGTCGAAGGGCCACGGCGTCCACCTCGTCAGGCCGTCGCACGGTCAAGGCCGATCACGATCTTGCCCCGCGCGTGGCCCTCGTGCAGGTACCGGATGGCCTCGGGAACCTCGTCCAGCGGGTAGATCCGATCGATGACCGGCGTGACCTTTCCCGACTCGATCAATGCCTTCAGGACGTGCAGGTCCTCGTTGTTCTCCTTCGACAAGAACGTACCCAGCTTCTGGCCTACGAACGGCGACAATATCGTGGCCCGGAGCTGTCGATCGATCCCACCGATCCACCGGTCGCCCCCTTCGGCTCCCACGATCACGAGCGTCCCCTTTGGCGCCAGGGCACGCCGCAGCTGGGAGAGGGAACGGCCTCCGGCGGTATCGAAGATGAGGTCGAAGCGCTGCCCGCCCTCGACAAGATCCTCTTGCGTGTAGTCGATGACCTCATCCGCGCCGATCGACCGGACCAGGTCCACCTTCGTCGTGCTGCAGACGCCGGTGACGTGGGCTCCGAGAGCCTTGGCGATCTGCACGGCGAACGATCCCACGCCTCCCGCCGCGCCGATGATCAGTGCCTTCTGCCCCGGCTGCAGCTTTCCCACGTCGCGAAGCCCCTGCAGCGCCGTCGACCCGGAGGTGGGGACCGTCGCGGCCGCATCGAAGCTGACGTTGGCGGGCATCGGCGCGAGCTTGTCCTGTCGAGCGATCGTGAATTCGGCGAACGCGCCGGCCCCGATGCCGAAGACCGCATCACCGGGCTGGAACCTGGTCACGTCCTTGCCGACCGCCTCGACCGTCCCTGCGACGTCCGTGCCCCGGACAGGTTGCTTGGGCGCGCGCAGCCCGAACCCCATGCGGATGAGGTACGGCAGCCCCGCCATGAGGTGCCAGTCGCCGGCGTGGACGCCGGCTGCGTGAACCCGGACGAGCACCTCGTCGTCGCCGATCCCGGGCTTTTCGACGTCGCGCAGCTCCAGGACATCTGCCGAGCCGTACCGATCCTGGACGATCGCCTTCATCGTGATCTGGTCTGTCACCGTGGCGGTCATAGGCTTCTCCTTGCTTCCTGCTGGTCGGCCCGAGCGATCCCGGACCCCTGCGTCTGGACGGTGTAACGGTGTCCCTGAGCCGGGAGAGGGTGATGGACGCCTATTCGCTCGTGGCGCCGGGCCTGCGTCCATTCGCGCCGATGCGAGCGGTCACTCCCAGCGGAACGTGCGGCTGGCGATCGCGCCAAGGACGACGGCCAGAACAGCCAGCACGGCCAGCGGCAGGAGCTGCGGAGACGCACCCACCCATGCGTCCTGGAGCCCCTGGACGCCTGGTGGCGTGAACTCGCCGATCCTGATGAGCGTCTCGGGCAGGATCGCCCGGGGGACGTAGACGCCGCCCAGCAGAAGCACGACCATGAACGTCAGGACCCCGACGGCCGTGGCGACGCCGGTCGACGGCGCGACCGCGGCCAGCAGCAGCCCGACCGCCAGGAGGCCCGCCATCCCGACGCCGAACGCGGCCACGAAGCCGATCGGATCTGCCGGGATCCGGATGTCGAACGCGAGGTTGCCGACGACGATCAGCAGGACCACGCCGAGGGTCGCCGTCACCGAGTAAACGACGAGCTGGGCGACTAACAGCCGCCTGGGGTGGACCGGCGTCGTCGAGAAGCGACGCAGGATGCCCCGCTCACGGTAGGTCGTCAGGCGAACCGGCAGGATCTGGAGGGCGAGGATCGCCATGGCGATCACGACCAGCGACGGGGCGAACACGTCGATGAACCGCAGGCCCCCGAACATCGGATCCGGGCGGTGAGGCGCGAGGATCACGCCGAAGACCAACAGGATCGTCGTGGGAAGGAAGATCGACAGGATCCAGCTGATCGGCTCGCGCAGGAGGAGCCTTGTCTCGGCAACGATGAGGGCGCGCATCTCGTTCATGCCAGCTCCTTTGCGGTGCGGGCCGTCAGGGCGAGGTACGCATCGTCCAGGTTGGCCTGCTCGACCCGGAGGTCGTTGGCCACGACCCCGTGTTGAGCCAGGACCGATGTCACGGCGTGGATGAGGTTGCCGGTACCGGTGACCGCGACGACGGGGCCTGCCCGCTTGACCTCATTCACCTCCGGAAGGTCGGTCAGCAGCCGATCCTCGATCGGCACCGACGGGCGGAAGCGGAGCGTCTGCTCGGCGTCGAGACGCGAGATGATCCCGGCGGGCGTGTCGATCGCGACGATCCGGCCACTGTCGATGATCGCGACGCGATCCGCGAGGTGCTCCGCCTCCTCCATGAAGTGCGTGACGAGGAGCACGGTGACGCCCCGTTCGCGGATCGACTCGATGACCTGCCACGTCTCGCGGCGCGCCTGCGGGTCGAGGCCCGTCGTCAGCTCATCGAGGATCGCGACCTTCGGCTTGCCGACGAGGGCCAGTGCGATCGAGAGGCGCTGCTTCTGACCGCCAGACAGATTGCGGTATTCCGTCTGGCGCTTCTCGGTCAGTCCAAGGTCGCCCATCAGCCTTGTCGGATCCTCCGGGTCGGCATAGAACGACGCGAACATCTCGACCGCCTCGGCCGCGGTCATGCGGTCGGGCAGCTCGCTCTCCTGGAGCTGAACGCCGACGAGTGGGCGCAGCCGGTCACGATCCTTCTGCGGGTCGAGGCCGAGCACACGGATCGTCCCGCCGTCGGGCTTGCGCAAACCGGCGATCGTTTCGACGGTCGTCGTCTTGCCCGCGCCGTTCGGGCCGAGGATGCCGAAGATCTCGCCGTCGGCGACAGCGAAGGACACGCCGTCGACCGCCACGTGACTGCCGTACTGCTTTCTGAGTTCGCTGACTTCGACGACATTCATGCTCGGCCCTGGTAAACGCGGTACACCACGGCCTTCATCGCCACGCCTCTGCGCTCCGGCCGGCAGGCGCGCCCGCTCGGCCGTCGGCGATGACGGATGCCTCCACGGGTCGCGTCCTGACCCCCTTCACCAACAGCCACGCGATGAACGTCACCTCACCAAGCACGCCCAGAACGGCCGAGACGGGCAGGAAGGCCGGTTCGAATTCGGGCACGAGAAGGTACGCGAACATGTCCGCGAGGTATCCGAAGCAGGCGAGCACCAATAGATAGCCCAGAACCTTGGGGAAGTACCCGGATTTCACGACAAGGTAGCCAAGCGGCAGGAGCCACAAGGCAAAGAACATCTGGGAGAGGACGAAGCCGTCGTGCTGCAGGTCGGTGAACAGCATCGCAAGGGCATCTGAACCGGCTGGACCGAACGCGGTCGTGAACCCGGCGCCGGTCGCGATCGACAGCGCGGCGACCAGGAGGACCAGGTTCAGCGCCTGCATCGCAACGCTGACCGCGACGAAGGTCACCATGGCGAACGCCGCCAGCCGGTGAACGTGGTGGAGCAGGGCATACAGGGCGATGGCGGTCAGCATGAAGAATGTCGCCTGGAGCAAGTCGGCAACGATGCCAACGCGGAACAACGTCTCCGATGCGCGGATGTTGGCCGCCGTCGCCGCGGCGTCTCCCGACACCACGATGGTGCTGCGCGCGTAGCCTGCGACGCCTGCCGCAACGGCCACCATGAGATAGGCGAGCCCTGCGACGCGGGCGAGTGTCCTGGGTGATTGCATCGGGACGCCCTTCCTATTCGTTGGACCGCGGCCGATCGCTGCGGTGCGTGAGTACTCGCCTGCCGAGCGATCCGCAGCGCGACGATTTAGGCATCGGCGGGTTGGAAGAGTCCCACCCTGCCAGCCGGTGATCCAGACGGGCGTCACCCGAACGGGTGATTTGGCGATCACGACGCGCGGAGTCGAGCCTTCCGGCGCTCGGAAATCGAACCGACGAGCGCTTTAGACCTTCGGCCCTCGAGTCGCTGGATCGACTTGTCGGATCGACACCGGAGGCTCTTGACGGTCGCCCCCGAGAACGTCCGACGGGCCTGGCTCTCGCGTCGGCGCGCCGGGGACGAGTTCGATGACGCCGATCCGAAGTGCGGTGGCGACGGCCTCGGCGCGGTTCTGGGCGCCGAGCTTCGCGTACGTGTGGGCGAGGTGCGTCTTGACCGTGTTCCTGGACACAAAGATCTTCCGGGCGATCTCATCCGTCTTGAGGCCGGCTGCCGCCAGGGTCAGCACCTCGAGTTCACGGGTCGTCATCGGGTCGAGTCCGGAGTCATCCGATAGCCGAGGCCTCCTGCTCGCCTCCCTCGCGGGCGCTCGGAGTCCAAACGCCAGGATCGCCACAAGTGCCCCTTCGACGAGGTACAGGGCCAATCGGATGAGGTCCGTAGGGCTGGATAGCCACGGGTGTCCGCGTAACGGCACGAGGAGCCCCGCGCCGAGCGCGCAGAGACCCAGTGTGAGCAGGCCAGCTGAGAAGCCGAGGCCGAGCGCTACGGCCATGACCGGCAGGAGGAGCAGGAGAAAGGCGCCGCCGCCGGGCAGGACATCCGCCGTCGAATCGACAAGACCCACGGACGCCAACGCCGCGGCAACCGGGAAACCGAAGCGCAGGCTGCGGGCCTGAGGGGACGCGCTTGCCAGGCGAGCTATCGCGCGCGCTGTGGCTGATCTGACCACGCGGACGGTGGGGACGAACACCTATACAAGGGTAGGAACACCGGCCAGGGATGTCCACCCCGCCACCATCGAAGTCCAGGATCGAGCGCCAGGCTGACCTGAATCACCCGAAGGGATGACGACCTCCACCTAGCGCGTTGGGCACGGTTGCGGTCCGTGCAAGCACGTTCCAACGCCGGCAGGAGGTGGAGGCGTCCATGGATACCCCTACTCATTCGAGCCTATATCCGATCAAGCGCCTGGCGCCCGTCGTCCTCCCGGCGATGCCGACCGACAGGCCCCCCGATGTCATCTCCCGCGCGCAGGGCTATTGATCGTGCGAGCAGTTGTGCTTGAGCGAACCGGCCCCACGAGTGGGCTGGTCCTCCGCGACGTGCCGGACCCGACGCCGGAGCCGGGCGAGTTGCTCGTTCGAATCCACGCGACGACAGTGACCCAGGGCGACGTCGTTCTGCGCAAGCTGCCGACATTACTCGCGCGCCTGTTCGGGATCCGTCGTAAGCGCGTGCTGGGCCACGAGTACGCCGGGGTCGTCGCGGCCATCGGCGCGAACGAATCCCACTACCGGCCCGGCGACCGAGTCTTCGGCACGACGACGGGACTGACATCCGGGGCGTACGCCGAGGCCATCTGCGTTCCGGGGGATGGGGTCATCGCCGAGATCCCGAATGGCTTGCGTTACGAGGAAGTCGCGCCGATCCCGATCGGGTCGTTGACCGCGCTGACCTTGCTCCGTCGTGGCGGCGCCGACGAGGGTGCGGGACGGCGGATACTCGTCTACGGAGCGTCCGGAAGCGTCGGCAGTTATGCGGTTCAACTCGGCGCGCAGCTCGGCGCCCGCGTCACCGGCGTGTCCAGCACCGCCAACGTGGAACTGGTGCGGTCGCTAGGGGCGGAGCGAGTGATCGACTACACACATGACGATGTTGCCGCGGACGCTGGCCGGTTCGACGTGATCGTCGATGCCGTCGGCAAGGGGCCGGCGGGTCGCGCCAAGCGCCTGCTCGCTCCAGGGGGTCGCTTCGTATCGGTTCGCTCAAGCACCACCGAGAACCTGGCCGACCTCTGGTACATCCGGGATCTCCTCGAGGCGCATTCGCTACGAGCCGTGATCGATCGGACCTACCCGCTCGAGGCCATTCGCGAAGCGCACGAGTACGTCGAGCGGGGCCACAAGAAGGGCAACGTCGTGATCAGCGTCAGGCCCGACTGAGCCGAAGACCGTAGCCACCAGCGCCGGCCCGACACTGAGCCGAAGACCGTAGCCACCAGCGCCGGCCCGTCCAGCGAGCGACCTATCCGGCCATCACGTCGTGCGGCACGCCGCTAGCTGCCGCCTCCTGACGTCGGCAACTTGGCTCCGATGGCAGCACCGAGGGCGATACCCACGGCGATGCCAACGCCGACGTTGCCAATAGCGTTCCCGATTGCGGCGCCGATCCCAGCACCGAGGGCGATGCACGCCCCCTGGCTCAATCGCTTGTCGCGCACGGATGGATCCTCCCCGGACTTGTTGCCCCTCATGACGCGATCGCCGGCGCCGTCGTGCTCGCTGGTGCAACGACATCATCGGATGGCCGGGCGACGGAAACGACGACCGTGCCCCGGGCATGCCCCGCTCCGACATGGCCCATCGCTTCGGGGGTCTCAGACAGTGGGTATGTCGCGTCGAGGACGGGCGTGACCTTCCCGGCTTCGACGAGCTCCTTCAGGGCGACGAGGTCGGCTCGGTTCTGGAACTTGACGGTCGGTTTTCCCTGCTGGCGAACGAACATGGAAACGATGCCGGTCCGGATCACGCGCCCGAGCTTGCCGCCCGAGTGTGCGCCGCCGTTGGAGAGCAGCGTCCCATCGGCGGTGAGCGCTCGCCTCGTCACCGACATCGAGTGGTCGCCCACGTTGTCGAGGATGAGATCGTAGCGCGGTCCACCACTCCTGAAGTCATCCCTGGTGTAGTCGATGACGTGGTCGGCCCCGATCGACCGGACCAGTTCCACGTTCTTCGTGCTGCATACGCCGGTCACCTCGGCGCCGAACGCCTTGGCGATCTGCACCGCGAACGTGCCCACGCCGCCGGACGCCCCGTTGATGAGGACCTTCTGCCCGGACTGGAGGTGTCCGTCGTCGCGCAGGAGCTGGAGGGCAGCGGTGGCGGACACTCCGATGGCGGCAGCCTGCTCGAAGGTGAGGCTGGCTGGCTTGCGGACGAACTGGTCCTCGCTTGCCGTCACGTACTCGGCAAAGGCACCCGTGCACCACCCGAACACGTCGTCACCGATCTGCAGCCCCTTGACGTCCTTGCCGACCGCCTCGACCGTCCCCGCGATATCCGTCCCCGGAACGCGGTATTTCGGTCGGCGAAGTCCGGTCACCATCCGCATGAGGTACGGCGAGCCCATCATGACGACCAGGTCACCGACATGGATCGACGCCGCGTGAACGCGGACCAGGACCTCACTGTCCCCGATCTCGGGCTTGTCGATGTCGGCGAGGTCCAGGACCTCTGCTGCGCCATACCGGTCCTGAACGATCGCTTTCATCGGTGGATCTCCTGTTGCGACTATACGGTGTAAAGTTGCTAGCGGGACTGTACGATGTAAAGTGCGCAGTGTCAACCCCGGTGGCACGTCCCACCGAGGCAGAGAGGAGCCAATGACTACGGAGTCGACCGAGCGGGCGCAGCGCGAACCCCTGACCCGGGAGCGGGTGCTGGGCGCCGCCATCAAGCTCGCCGATCAGGGTGGGCTCGAGTCACTCAGCATGCGCAAGCTCGGCCTCGAACTCGGGGTCGAGGCGATGGCCATCTACTACCACTTCGCCAACAAGGAACGGGTCCTCGATGGCATGGTCGATCGCGTTTTCGGCGAGATCGACCTGCCAGCGGCCGGCTCCGACTGGAAGACGGCGATGCGCCGGCGGGCGGTCTCGGTCCGCGACGCCATGGCCCGTCACCGATGGGCGATCGGCATGATGGAGTCGCGGGGCAATCCAGGTCCGGCGAACCTGCGGCACCACGATGCGGTGATCGGCAGCCTTCTGGCGGGGGGCTTCGACATGACCATGGCCGCCCACGCATACGCGCTCCTGGACGGCTACATCTACGGCTTCGCGCTCACGCACATGAACATGCCGTTCGGGACCGCGGACGAGGCTGCGGCTGTCGCGCAGAGCATGGTCCGGCCGTTCGAGCCCGGCGCCTTCCCGAACCTCGTGGCGATGATCGAGCACGCCATGCAGCCCGGCTATGACTTCGGCAACGAATTCGGGTACGGGCTCGACCTGATCCTCGACGCGCTCGAGAGGGTGCGTGGGTCCCAAAGTCCTTAGTGCGGCTCAAGCCCCGCGACCACGAGCCATCCCTCCGCGCCGGCGCCTACCGCCCGGTCGCGTGGCCGGCGATCGCTCGGGCCACGACCGCTGCATCGTCGGCGACGCCGAGGAGGAGCGGCGACTTGCGCGTCCGCATGAACGGGACGCCCACGAAGTAGAGCCCGTCGACGACCGTGCTGGCGCCATCGACCTGGACAGGGAACCCGAGCTCGTCGAAGGCGGCCGGCCACGGCATCCAGGAGCGGTAGTCAGGTCGGAAGCCGCCCGCGAAGATGACAACGCCGAACCCCGCCAGTGAGACCACTTCGGGGGCCTGCCCGTCGAACGGCTGAGGGTCGGGCAACACGGGTTGCGGCAGTCCGATCTCCGTCGCCGTCTTGCGGAAGATCTGCGCGAGCTCGCGGTACCGGGCATCGCCCCAGGCCACCGATTCCGCGAGATCCGGGGCGAACCGCGCCTCCTCGTCATCGGATCCCAGGAAATGACCCACGAGCGTGATCCCGAGGGCGCGAAGCGTCCGAAGGTCCAGGTCGTGAGGCTCGCCGTGGCCGGTGGCCAGGACGTTCGCGCCAAGGCGGGCGTTGGGGGATGGCAGCGACGCGACCGTGCCGTCCAGGAAACCCGACTTCTCGGCCCACCAGTACATGTCGCGGCCGCCGATCATCCGCGGCGCCCACGGAGCCTTGCCGCACGCGAGGACGACCTCACGACCGGCCTGGTGCAACTCCTCCGCCAACTGGCAGCCGGATTGGCCGCTGCCGACGATCAGGACGCGCCCAGGGGGGAGGGCAGCCGGCGTGTGGTAGTCGCGCAGATCGATCCGCAGGAGGGTCGCGGGAAGGGACTCGGAACCCGCGGGTCGATATGAGCGCTGGTAGGCGCCGGTGGCCACGACGACGCGACGCGCACGCAGGTCACCGGCCGAGGTCCGGGCGGCGAAGTCTCCAGCTGGCAACGCCTCGAGCGACCCGACGTCCACCCCCTCCCGGATCGGGAGGCCGGATCGGGACGCGTAGCGCCGGAGGTACTCCACGATCTCATCCCGGGGCATGTAGCCATCCGGATCGTTCCCGTCGTACGCGCCGTCCGGCAGCTGGACCGACCAGTTCGGTGTCACGAGGCAGAAACTGTCCCATCGGTCGCGCCAGGATTGGCCGACCTGGCCTCGTTCGACAACGAGGTGCTCGACGCCGTGGCGGGCGAGCTCATGACTCACCGCCAAGCCCGCTTGTCCACCTCCGACGACCAATGTCTCGACCTGCTCCATGGACCGGGTCACGAGCCCGCTCCAAGCGTCCCCGCCAGCCAGGCAGCCTGGGCATCGCTGGCCCGCTCGAACGCGACGCTCGGGTGCTCGATGATGCCGAAGTGTCCTCCGTCCACGTCGACCAGTTCCTTGGGACCTGATAGGCACGCGAACACCGCTCGCGCCACGTCGCTATTCGCTCCTGGCATCTCGTCATCCGGCGACATCGCGAACAGAGTCGGAACGCGCACCCGAGGGGCGCAGGCGAAGGGATCGAAGTCCGGTGACTCGCTCGGTGCGGTGAAGACCACACGGTTCGTCCATCCGCTCCCGTAGCGGCCGCCGTATTCGATGAACCACCGATACGCGCTCAGCGGCTCGAGGGCGGACGGGCTCGCCGCCTGATCCGGCGAGACGACCGACGACGCCACCCACGTTTCAACCGGACGGCGGGTATGACCGGCCGTCAGGAATCCGCGCATCGCGTCGAGGCGAGTGGTGTCCGAATCGCCGGCGCGAACTTCGTCTCCGAACGCCGGCACCTGGCAGACGAGGGCGTCGACCCGATCGTCGAGCGCGGCAACACCAAGCGCGGCTCTCGCGCTGAGGCTGTCGCTCCACAGCGCGATCGGAGACTTCCCGATCGTCCCGGATGCGCGCAGGAATCCGATGGCATCCATATACCCACGCGCCTGCACCCAGACATTGATCTCGCCCCGCGGATCGCCGTCGCTCATCCCGTGACCCCGATGGTCGAAGGCGAGCACAGTCAGACCCTGCTCCTGGAAGCGCTCGGCATATTTGTCCATGCTCATCGGGATCGTCGCCGAGAAGCCGTGCGCCATGACAACGACAGGGGCTGGGCGATCGCCAGGCGGATACAGCCGTCCCCGCAAGGTAGCCCCATCCGACGTGAACTCGACCGCTCGATATCCCGTGGCCGATGTGCTGGGCGCGCCACCTGGCATGGGAGGTTCCTTCCGGTACATCTGGGTCGTGGAGCGTCGCGACGTTGCGCCCGCGCTGAGACAGCACGAGCGCAACATTCATTGGCTGGCGAGCGCTTCGGTCTCGCCTCCGCCGTTCTCGCCGCAGATTACGCGACGACAGGCGCTCGACGAGCGAGTTCGAGGACGTCTTCCGTCGTGTAGGGCTGCCCGCCGATGCCCCAGTCGCCGCTGGCGACTTCTTCGACCACGCAGACGGTGACCGGGCGCATGTTCTCGCCCTCGATCCCGACCATCGTGTCGGTCAGCTTGCGGATGATCTCCTGCTTCTGGGGCGGCGTGAACACGCCCTCGATGATCTTGACGTTGATGAACGGCATGTGGTGGTTCCTTCCTGGGACGGGTTGGTTAGGCCATCACCGTACGGTCCACGAGCGCCGGCCCGCATCCGTGGTAACGCGCAGGAGGGTTGTGCCGCGGTGACCGTCTCATGCCGGGTGCCACCCATACGGAGAAGGCGGACGTCAGCTCAGGCCGCGCGGGTACGCGAGCTCCGGGAGCCGAGCTGCAGCTCCTGCCCGGGCGGACTTGCCCGACAGCGAGAGCTTGACGTAGATGTTCGAGAGATGACGCTCCACGGTCCTCGTGCTGACGGTAAGTCGCGTCGCGATCTCGTCATTGCTGCACCCGTCGGCGACGAGTCGCAGCACGTCGAGCTCGCGCGTCGTGAGCGGGGCCGTGGCCCGCAGCTGATCTGCTGGCGCAACCTCGCCAACGAACGCCGTCAACTCGTCCAAGAACTCGAACCAGGCCGGCTCGTCCGCGAGCAGGATGTGATTCCGGCCATGGAGCGGGACAAATCGGGCGCCCGGGATCTGCCCGGCGAGGACGCGTCCTTCTTCGAACGGAACGGCCATGTCGCCATCGGCATGAAGGACGAGGGTTCGGGCGGTCAACGCCAGCGCGGCGGAGGTGACGTCGACCGTCGAGCGAGCGCGGCTGCTCGCGAGCGCCATGTCCGGCGTCATCGACCGCCGCTGTAACTCGTCGAACGATCGCATCTGAGCCTCGGTCGCCCCGGGGATGAATGCGGTCGTGAAGACGCGACGATAGACCGGGTCGGCCCGGCCCCACCCGACCTTGATCATCTGCCAAGCCAGCTCTGTCTCGTCGCGGTCCTTCTCGGTCGGATCGCGGGCGAAAACCCCGCGGCTGTAGCCGCCGAGGACGATCACGTTGTCGACCCGTTCCGGATGCGCATGTGCGTATGCGATCGCAATGGCTCCCGCCTGTGACATGCCGAACAGCGAGAAACGATCGAGTCTGGCGGCATCCACCACCGCCTCGAGGTCGGCGAGCCAGGCGTCGAACGAGATGTCGGCCGGCGAGCGGTCGGACAGGCCACTCCCCCGGTCGTCATAGCGGACGACCGTGAAGCGCTCGCCCAACGTGGTGAGCCAATGCTTCCAGACCGGGCTCGCCCAATCGTGCTCGAGATTGGTCAGCCAGGTCCCGACGCGAACAAGCAGGGGGCCATGTCCGTGACGCGACCATGCGATCCGCGTGCCGTCTGCGGAGGTCGCGAACGAGATCTCGGGTCGCACCACGACATTCTGGAGGTGCTCTCCGGATCCGTCGAGGACGAGGGGTCAGACGTGCCGATGCAGGTCGGTCTCAGGGGACGTCGCCGGGGCGTCGTCGTCTCGCGGCGGCTGTTCCCATCCCATCTCGGCCACCACGCCCTGCTCGACCGAGAGGTGCACGACCTCATGCTCGACGTTGGCGATGACCGACGCGGGAACGTAGATGTTGCTCATGAACCCGGTCGAGACCAGGAGGTAGTTCTGACCCACCTCGCGGACCGTGCCCACGCGATGCCCGTCGTTTCCGACCACCATCCAGCCGGGCTTGAGGTCTGCCATCCGCATTTGATCCTTGGTCCTCACGCAGCGCTCGACTACCTTAGTCCGAGTCCGCAGGCTGCGTCACCGATCAGTGATCGGGGCCGATGGAAGGGCCAGGAGCCCAAGGAGGCGATATGAGCGGACCAGGACCCGCCGAGCAGCCAGGTGCGGACGCCTGTCTCCGCTGCGCCGGTCCACTCCGATCCATGGGGATCGAGGCGTTCCGCGTTGGCGGGACGAGCGGCGGCTGGAAGCTGCTGTTCGGCGAGTGGGCGGAGCTTGGGGAGGGGATGCTCGACCTCGAGGTTCGCGCCTGCTCGTCCTGCGGGCATGTGGAGTTTCGCGTTCCGCCGAGTAGCGACTAGCGCCGCTGGGCGGCAGACCCTAGCCTGCCAGCAGCAATCGGCGGAGCGAACGAGCGAGCCAGGCCTCGTAGGCGTCCGGTGACCAATCGAGCCCGCGGACCAGCTCGACATACACGTCGGGCAGCGTCAGCGCATCGAGCGCGGCTATCGCGTCATCGGCCTCAAGGCCGGGCCGCAGACTCGGCTCGATCGCCCCGACCAGGGCGCGCAGGCCGCCGCGTCGTCGCTCGTACGGCTGGTTCCCCTCGGCATGCAGCCCAGGGTCGGTCGATCCTGCCTCCCGACCGACCAGGACGACGTCGGCCCCGACCTCCCAGCGGATCCGGATCGACGCCGCGAACGCGTCGAGGGCGGCTCCGGCGTCGCCGGACGCGCCGATCGCCATCGACTCCCGGAAGCGCTCGTCGGCTTCGGGTTGGAAGACGATCGAGTCCCGCAATTCGCGCATGATGCCGGGCTTTGAGCGAAACACGGCGTACACCGTCTGCACGGCGACCCCGGCCTCGTCGGCGATCGCCTGGAGGGTGGTCGCGCCGTAGCCGTCGCGGACGAACAGCAGGCGAGCGGCGTCCGCGATGCGTCGTCGTGTGAGCGCGGCCTGCTCGGCGCGAAGTGACGGCCTCGGGTTGACAGACTCTGGCATGTCGCTATAGTACCGCTCTATTAGATTAGAGTTGAACTCTATCATGTGGAGACGGACCCCAGAACGGAGTGTGCCAGATGCTCGAGCCACCGACCACCATCGACGTCGCGGAACGGATGCACCGGCTGATCGAGGTGGGGTTCGCCCACAACGATCGGACGATCATCGACGAACTGATCGCCCCGGACTGCATCGAGCACCAGCGCGGCCACGGGCAGGGCGTCGCGGGCGTTCACGAGTTCGTGTCCAGACTCCACGGCTGGCTGTCCGACCTCGAGTTCCGGATCGAGGACCTCGCCGTGGTGGGCGACCGCGTGTGGCTGCGGATGCTGGTGACCGGCACGAACACCGGGCCGGTGAACGGTCTCGCCCCGACCGGGCAGCGTGTGTCGGTCGACGTGTTCGACCTGGCGCGGATCGAGGACGGACGCGTCGCCGAGCACTGGGGCGTGGCCGACCAGCTCGGGATGTTCCAGCAACTGGGCTACGCACCGGCGACGAAGGAGGGCGACTGACATGACGTCGACGATGACGGAGCAGCACGACGTGGTCGTGATCGGCGGCGGACAGGCGGGCCTCGCGACGTCCCACCACCTGACGAGGACGGGCATCGAGCACGTGGTCCTCGATGCCGGCGCCCAGGTCGGCGACACGTGGCGTGACCGCTGGGACTCGCTGCGTCTCTTCACGCCGGCCGGGATCGACGGATTGCCTGGGATGCCGTTCCCGCTCCCCGCGGCGGGCTTGCCGACCAAGGACCAGATGGCCGACTACCTCCTCGCGTACGCCACGCACAATCAGGCTCCGATCTCGCTTGGCGTGCGGGTCGACAGCCTTGACCGCTCCGCAGGCTCGTTCGCGCTCGCCGCCGGCGACCGACGGTTCGAGGCGAGCGAGGTGGTTGTGGCGACCGGCTTCCTGTCGGCGGCTTTCGTGCCGCCGTTCGCCGATACGCTGGACCCGGGCATCCGGCAGCTTCACAGTCTCGCCTACCGCGACCCAGGGTCGGCGCCCGGCGCCTCGGTCCTCGTCGTCGGTGGCGGCAACTCGGGCGTGGAGATCGCCCTCGAGCTGGCCCAGGCCGGTCGTCGGGTCAGTCTCGCCGGCCCTAGCACCTTCCTGCCGCGGATCGCCCGCATCCGGGGCGGGGCCCCGTTCTTCGCCTTCGCGCGGCGGGCGCTCACGCTCAACACGCCGATCGGGCGCCGGATGCGTGACCGGATGGGCAGTCACGGCTCCGCCCCGGTCATCCGCGTCCGGCCGTCGGATCTGGACCGTGCCGGAGTCGAGCGCGTGGCGCGGGTCGAAGGTCTGCGGGATGGCCAGCCGGTCCTGGTCGACGGACGGGTACTCGAGATCGACTCGGTGATCTGGTGCACGGGGTTCCGCCCCGCCTTCGACTGGATCCACCTGCCGATCCTCGGACCGGGCGGGCTGCCGCGCCACGAGCGAGGCGCGGTCGTGGGCGAACCCGGACTGTCGTTCGTGGGGCTGCCGTTCCAAACGGGCTTCCTGTCTCCACTTGTGGGCGGCGTCGGTGCCGACGCCGCCGAGATCGTGGATGGGATCGCGACGCGGTTGGCCGGCCGACAGGCCGGAACCAGGTCGACAACCCCGGCGCTGGTCGGCGAGGCGAGAGTGAGCTAGGTCGACCCGTCCGAGGCGACCGACCGATGGCGCCGCCAACGCCACCGGAGCGCCTTTCCCCGTCGATGGCGTAGCGTTGCAGCGTGAGCCGAGACATCGAAGACCTGAACCGGCGTCTCCTGCGCGCACGCGACGCCATGGACCGCGCCTACGCTGATCCCCTGGACGTGGCGGCGGTGGCCTCGGTGGCGTGTCTATCCGAAGCGCATTTCAGCCGCAGCTTCCGTGCCGTCTTTGGCGAGACGCCGCACCGCTATCTGCAGCGGCGACGGGTCGAGCGCTCGATGTTCCTCCTGCGCGAGACGGATCGAAGCGTGACCGACATCTGCTTCGATGTCGGCTTCACCAGCCTTGGGACGTTCAGTCGAACATTCCGGGAGATCGTGGGCGAGACGCCGTCCGGCTACCGCCTTGGCCATGGGCCGATCGTCGCGCCGCACTGTGTCCAGCTCGCGGCGATGCGGCCGCTGGCGGCCGTCGCGGAACCCAGGCAATCGAGCAGTTTTGGAGAAGCGGCCGCGGCGCTGCCGCCCTACGGTGAGTGAAGTCCAAATCGACACCAGGGAGACCGCACACGATGATCACCAGGCTCAATGTCGCCTCGATCTACGTCCTCGATAAGGACGAGGCGCTGGACTTCTACGTCAACAAACTCGGACTCGAGAAGGGCAACGACGTCCGCCAGGGCGACTACCGCTGGCTCACCGTCCGGGTCCCGGGCGAGCCGGGCACCGAGGTCTCGCTGGAGCGGCCAGGTCCGCCCCTGCACGACGAAGCCACCGCCGCGCAGCTGCGGGAGCTGATCACCAAGGGAGCCCTGGGCGGCCTCGTGTTCATCACCGACGATGCCCGGGCCCTGTACGAGACGCTCAAGGAGCGTGGTGTGGCCGATTTCACGCAGGAGCCCACCGATCACTTCTACGGCACGGACCTGGGCCTTCGCGATCCGTTCGGCAACCCGATCCGGATCCTCCAGCAGGGCAAGGCCGCCCAGAAGGCGACAGCCTGAGGTGGGATCGCACATGACCGACTCAAAGCAGACCGTCAAGAAGAGCGCCACTCCGACTTCCGACAACGTCTGGACCGACGAAGAGCGAGCCGCGATGCAGGAGAGCGCCCGTGAGCGCAAGGCCGCGTCGCGCCGCAAGGGTGGAGACGAACGCGTCGAGGGTGAGCGCGACGTGCTCGCGAAGATCGCCGAGATGCCCGAGCCCGATCGCGCCATGGCCGAGCGGATCCACGCGATCGTGACGACCAACGCGCCGTCCCTCGTGCCACGAACCTGGTACGGGATGCCGGCCTACTCCAGGGACGGCAAGGTCATCCTCTTCTTCAAGGCCAAGTCGAAGTTCAAGGAGCGATACGCGACGCTCGGCTTCGACCAGCACGCAAGCCTCGACGACGGGACGATGTGGCCGACGTCCTATGCGCTGACCGAGCTGACCACGGCCAACGAGGAACGAATCACCGAGCTCGTGAAGAAAGCGGTGGGTTAAGCCAGGCCGGCCTCACGCCGGCGCGACCCGAACCGACACGACCTCCGTGGCCTCGGCCTTGCCCTTCAGTTCCAGCGAGCGGCGCTCAAGGTTCGGATCGAGTCCGGCTGCTGTGGCCGCCTCTGCCGATACCAGGATCTCGCCGGCGCCAGCAGCCGCGGCGAGGCGTGCGGTCGTGTTGACGGTGTCGCCGAGGACGGTGAGTTCGGTGTGCCCGCCGTCGCCCACGGCGCCGAACCACATCCGGCCGGTATGGACGGCGGCTCCGACCGGGATCCACGGGCCGCCCGGATCGGCATGGCCGGTCGCCAGCAGGAGCGCCCGTCCTGTTTCGAGAGCCTGCGCGGTGTGGCGTCGACCGCTCAGGTTGGGTGGAAAGACGGCCACCAATTCGTCACCCACGAACTTGTCGACGATGCCGTCGTGCGCAAACACCGCGCTGGATGCGGCCGTGTAGAACCGATCCATCGCGTTGCGGAACGCGCCTGCGGACATCGATTCGGCCAGGGTGGTGGAGCCGCGGACGTCGGCGAACAGGAGCGATGCCTCGACCTCCGCGCCGCCGTGATGGCGAATCATGAAGTCATGGCACGTGCTGCACATGTTCGGGTTGCCAGGGGATCGCCCTTTGCCGAGGGCGCGCATGAACGGCGCCCCCGGGCCCGTGAACGGAGCAGCACATTGATGGCATCGCGGGTCGCTCGGGATGCGACTGAAGACCCGTCGCCCGATCCGAAGCATCGAATTGGGGTGGGTCAGATAGTCACGCCAAAAAGCGTCGTTGTACGCCGCGCTCTCGGCGTTCGAGTGCTGCTCGTCCGGCGGCATTCGCAGGGCTAGGGCTCGCTGACCCAGACCTTGGCGTCGGTCAGCTGGCCGGTCGGATAGGTGCGGACCTCGGCCGGGATCAGCCACCCGAAGACGCGGATGGCATCGGCCATGGCGCCGTGGTCGGTGACGACCGCGATGCGCTCCCAGGCGGACAGGTCGTGAAAGCCGATCTTGGTGTCCTCCCACATCGCCGCCGCGCTGTAGCCCGTGAAGGCATCGCCAAGCACGTACAGGAGCCGCACCTTCTCATGCGCCTTCATCGCCGCCGCCGCCGCGGGATCCAACACCGTCCGGTAGTCATCGGCCTCGACCTTGCCCGAAGCCTCGATGGCGACCACGCTATCTGGCAGGCCGGACATGAGCGTGAGCATCGAACGTTCCTCCGTTGTTCGTGGGGCAGCGCGTGATCGCTGCCTCCTTTTGACCGTCACCCCGTCGGGTTCGTCGCGACTTCGCGAGGCATCGCTCGCGGAACGGACCGGGTTCGGGTTCCATAGACTATAGGAGGCAACAAGCGACGACCGCACACGCTCGAGCGTCCATAGGGCCGGTCGCGGGAGAGCGTGCCCTCGGGTGGCTTGCCCACTATGCGATCGGCGTCACGCTCGCCTTCCTGTTGCTCGGGGTCTGGAGCCTCGATTGGGCCAGAACCCCAACGATCTGGCCGGCGTTGGCGATCGGTCTGGGCACGATCGTCCCCCTTGGTTCGTGCTGCAGCCGGGGATGGGCGCTGGCATCGCGCCGTCTGGGACGCCCGATCCTCGAGCGACACACCTACGGAATCTCGCCACCCACACGGTCTATGGGATCGGACTGTATGTTTCTGCCGTGGCGCTCGTGGTCGTCTGGAACTGAACCAACCGGACGTGCGGGACCACACCGAACTGGGCCATCCCGACGACAGTACCGAACGTTCGTCATGCTAGCGGCATGGACGCGTCCGGAACCAGCCGATGAAGATCGCACCAGGCATCAACAGGATCGGAAGCGACAGCATCGTCAACTCCTACGTCATCGACGATGCGGGCGAGGTCACGATCATCGACGCCGGTGTGCCCGGCTATTACGGGCAACTGGAGGCCGAGCTCGCATCCATGGGCCGCTCGATCGGCGACGTTCGGGCACTCGTCCTGACCCACGGTCACAGCGATCACATCGGATTCGCCGAACGGCTTCGACGCGAGCACCGAGTCCCGGTCTGGATCGAGGAAGCGGATGCCGCTCTGGCACGTGGAGAAGTTCCGAACCCTTCGAAGGGCATGGGCGCCACCCGGCTGCGGCCGCTGATGGGTTTCCTGTGGTTCTCGCTGCTCCGGGGCGGGCTCCGGCGTCCGGTCATCACCGAGGTGTCCACTTTCGGCGACGAAGCGACGCTGGACGTTCCCGGCAGCCCACGCGTCGTGCTGGTTCCGGGCCACACGCCGGGCAGCGCGGCGCTCCACGTACCCCGCCTCGGCGCACTCTTCGTCGGGGATGCCTTGGCGACCTACGCGGTCACGACCGGTGATCGCGGTCCGCGGATCGCGCCGTTCACGGCCGATCCGGCCCAGGCCGTCGCATCGTTGTCGCGTCTTGTGGGCCTCGATGCGGGCCTCGTGTTGCCGGGACACGGGGAGCCTTGGGTCGATGGGATCGATGCGGCAGTTCGGATGATCCGGAACGCCAGCCCCGTCGTCGGCCGCCCCGCCTCGTGACCACCGCGGAGGCGCTCGCCGAGTGGAGCGAGTTCTATGTCGCACTGGCTGGCGCTGCTGCCGTACTCCTCGGGCTCGTGTTCGTCGGCCTGTCGATCCATTTCGAGCGGGCGCGCGGCGAGGTCCCGGTTCGGGCACTCTCGGTCGAGGCGGGCACGAGCCTGTTCTATCCCTTGCTGATCTCGCTGACGATGCTCATCCCTGAGGGTCGGCCGACGACCCAGGCCGGCTTGCTCCTGGCGATCGCGGTCTTCGGGAGCTGGTCCACCATCGGAGCCTTCGCCGCCGCACGTCGGAGGCGGCACAGCACGCGCGGGATCATCTTCCGTTTCGTGGTCCCGACGGTCGCGATGGGGGTGCTGGCGGCGGCTGCCGTCGGCCTTGCGCTCGATCGGGAGCCGGCCCTCTGGCTGGTCGCCGCCGCGGCGCTGGTCAACATCATCGTGGGCACCCAGAACGCGTGGGATCTTCTCCTGGGGGCGGCTCCCACGGAACTCTGATCGCAGGACTTCACGACGGCGCACCAGGACCGACAGTGGGCCGCGCCGCCGTGCCGTCAGGGCTCCTGTGAGTATCCGCTATCCTCCCGATGCATCGTCCCGAGAACGTTACGAGATCGGCCATGGATGGTCACGCGGTGGCTTGACGACTCAGGGACCCGCGCGCGTCTCCGGCTGATCGTCCAAGGCTTCCGACTTGGGTCGCATCCCGCGCAGGTGGTCTCGGAGCCGGTGGCGTCGACGCCCAGCCAACCGCGAGCGGATCCCATGGCGGGGTCCGCCATCGAGGGCGGCGGCCCCGACCGTGCCTCCCCCTTCGGGCTCCCAACGGAACCGACGGATCGCAACCACGGAGGCGCCGACGAGCCAGGCCGCCATAACGGCGAGGTCCGACCCGTTGACCGACGTTCCAGCAGGGTCGAGCGAGTCCATCAGGGCGTGGACGAAGTGACGAAGCGGGAAGAGCGACCCGACGGTGGCCATCCAGTCTGGGACATTCCCGACGACGAAGATGTCGGAGAAGAAGGCGAGCGGGAGCAAGATGCCGAGCCCGACCGTCGCGACCGCCCGCCGGCTCGTTGTGAGCGCCACCAGGGCATAGCCACAGGCGGCGAGCGTCAACGTCCCGAGCAGGAGTACGAGCGCCGCGGTCACCAGCCCTGCGGGTCCGGCGAGGTGCACGCCGAAGAACGTGATCCCGACGCCGAAGACGAGGACCGCGGTGAGCGCTCCGATCCAGATCACGGCCGCGGTCCGGCCCGCGAGATACTGCCATGACGCAAGGGGCGTGCCGCGCAATCGCTTCAGCACCCGTCGTTCCCGAGCCGTCGCCACCGATTCGGGGTTGTTGATGAACCCGACGACAGCGATCCCATACACCGCCATCGAGCAGGCGAAGACGAAGTTGAACAGTCTGCCGGCCCCATCGAGACCTTCGCTCGGATACGACGCCGCCATGAGCGCGTAGAGCCCCACCGGCATCGCCACGGCGAAGAAGACCACGCCGGCGTCGCGCAGCGAGCCGCGGGAGGCCCACGAGATCTGGTCGAGGAGCATCCCGAGCGGACCGGCGCCGGCCGGGCGAGTCGACACGCTTCGGGCGGCTGCGGCCGGAGTTGGCGCGGAGGCAACGGATCGTGCGGTCACGGGTGTCCGGCGAAGCGCCCACACGGCGACGAGGAGGCCTGCGATCCCCCAGACGGCCAGCACGACCAGCGCTCGTACATCCCAACCATTCCCTTCCATGAACGGGTTGAACTGGTTCCTCAGGGCGATGGCGAGGGGTTGCACCGGCAGGAAGCTCGCCACGGATTCGAGCGTCGCGGGCAGCTGCAGGCCGATCGTGAACAGCCCCGACACGAATGCGGCGGCAACAGCCGTGCCCGTCGCGATGCTCTGCGCGCCCGACGCCGACCGAGCGACGGCGCCGACCGCCAGTCCAAGCAGGGTGAACGAGACGATCCCGAAGGTGACGGTGACGATGGTTGCCGGGAACGTCCGCCAGATGATCTGGACGTCGTAGGCGAGCACGCCGACCAGCAGCATGACCGCCACGGCGCTGAGGGCAAGCACGAATGCCGCGACTGCTCGCCCGGCGAGGTACGCCCAGGACGGCAGCGGCGTCCCCGCGAGTCGCCTGAGGATCCCCTGTTCGCGAGCCTGGCCCAGGCCGTAGGCGACGGGTGGATAGGCCGCGAACATCATGCCGATGACCGCGGCCGTCGGCGTGACGAATTGCATGACGCGAACACCGCTCGTCTCGTCGACGGCGTCGTTCCCGGCCATGATCCCGATCAGCGTGAGCCAGATCAGCGGAAGCCCGAACGTGAAGATCAGGGCGAGACGCGACCGCCACAGCTCCCGACCCGCGTAGACCGACTGGTCGAGCAGCAGGCGCTCCGGGCCGGGCCGGCCGGCGGCAAGCACGGGAGGAGTGTGGAGCGTCGCGGCTGTGCTCATCGCGGCACCGCCGTGCCCGCAGACTCGTCCGCTCCGGAATCGGCGACCAGCCCGAGATAAGTGTCTTCGAGCGACGGGCGGTTGACCGCCAGCGATGGCACCTCGACGCCGCGCGCGACCGCCCACGACGTCAGCGTGTTGAGCGACTGGGTCGGGTTCGCTGTCGAGAGTCGCCACTGGAGGCCGTCGTGGACAACGGCACCGTCGAGCGCGGGAAGCTCGCTGATCTCGACGCCGGTCGGAAGTCGGAACGACAGGACGGACGTTGCCTTGTCGGCCGCCTGGAGCTCCTCGGGCGTCCCGATGGCAACGAGGTGTCCACGGACGATCACGGCGACCCGGTCGGCGAGGTGTTCCGCCTCGTCCATGTAGTGCGTCGTCAGCAGCACCGTCTTATTGAGCGCGCGCAGGTTCCCGACCAATTCCCACGCCTTCCTGCGGGCACCAGGGTCGAATCCGGTCGTGGGCTCGTCCAGGAAGAGCATCTCGGGGTCACCGACCAGGCCGAGTGCGAGGTCGAGGCGGCGACGCTGGCCACCCGACAGGGTCTTCACCCGCGCAGCGCGCTTGTCCGCGAGGCCAACGAGGTCAAGGACATCGCCGGCATCCAGGTGGCGCGGGTACATGCGCCCGTACAGGGTGACGAGCTCGAGCGGGCTGAAATCCTCGTCGAACCCGACCTCCTGCAGGACGATGCCGATCCGCTCGCGCAGCCCGCGGCTGGCCGTCCCCGGATCCTCGCCGAGCACCGACACGGTGCCGGCCGTCCGATGGCGATGGCCTTCCAGGATCTCGACGGTCGTCGTCTTGCCGGCACCGTTCGGGCCGAGCAGGGCGAAGATCTCGCCCGTTTCGACAGTGAACGAGACCCCGTCGACCGCGCGAACGCTTCCGTAGTCCTTGACCAGCCCCTCGACGACGATGGCCGTCATGTCACCCCACTCCTTCGCGTGAGCGCGGCACCATCGACGGGCACGCGCGCGACGGGTGCCATCCAGCGCAAGGACGTTCTAGCGTCGGCGACGGATCACGCACAGGGTCGTCCGGCATCGAAGGGGTGGGTCGTCCGGCATGATTCCGAGGACCTTCGCAGGCGACGCGTCCTACGCCGCGGCCGAGTTGGTCGGATCCACGTCCTCGGGGCGGTACGGAACGTTGACGACCACCGTGTGACGACGACCGAGCAACGCGCCCCGCAACCGCCGCGCCGACTGGTTGTAGAGGATCCGCTCCCACCAGCTTCGGGCGACGTATTCCGGGATCACCACGAACGTGATCGGCGCCTCCTTGTCTGGTGGCCAGGAGTCATCGAGCACGTCCAGATAGGCGAGCAGCGGCCCCACGAGCGCCCGATACGGCGACTCGACCACGACCAGTGGCACCTCCGCGAGCTGGACCTGCCACCGCTCCCGGACGTGCGCGGCGACATCCGGATCGTCCGACACCAGGACGGCTTGGACATCGCCGGCGATCGAACGCCCGACATTGATGGCCTGGATGACCGCCCGATCGATGCCCGGGACGGGCACGACGACACGTTCTTCGCGACGGGGCGCCGGGATCGGGATGTCGGCCCGAACGGTCAGCTTGGCCGCAGACGAGCTGTACTGCCGGTGGATGAACAGCATCATCGCGATGAGGATCGGGATGAGGATGAGGACGACCCACGCGCCGAGCAGGAACTTCGAGAACGCAACTTCCACCGCAACGACTCCCGTCGTGACCGCGCCGATCCCGTTGATCGCGAGCCGTCTGCGCCAGCCGATCGCCGCGGTATTGGAAGACCCGCGGCAGGAACCCGTCGCGCGCGAGGATGCTGGACAGGCGAGGGAAGTCGGCGAACGAGGTGTTCGCAGCGAGGACGAGCAGGACCGCCGTCGAGACTTGCACGAGGTTGTCGCTCGCGACGATGTACGAGCCGCCGCCGGATGGATAGGCAGCGATCGTCTGCCGGTAACTCGTGACCACGATCGCGAGCACGATGACGATGCCTGTCGTGATCGGCATGGAGAGCGCGAGGGCGCCCGCGCCGGCGACGATGAGACCCGCATGATCTCCTCGGTCACGTAGGTCGAGGAGCTGATGTTGTCCGACGCGAAGATCGACAGGCTCGTGAAGACATTCAGGCGCTGACTGATCTCCTCGTGGATCGACAATGGGCGACCGAACAGCACCGCCTTCCCACGCGCGAGCGTCCGCCCGAACGGCGTTCGAGGCGCCGATGCCTCGGGCTTTGCGACGAGTGTGCGTGGCCCGGCGTAGCGGAAGTAGCGGGTGTGTGGCCGTTCGAGGCGGACCGCCGATCGGCGACCTTCCGGCCGGCCAGGAGGCGACGACCGCCGATCAACGCTCGAGTCGTTCGATCGCGAGGTCGGAACGGGCGTTGTCCACCCTCCGGAGAGGGATCAATTGGACGCCGGCGTCGTGTGCCAGTCGCCGACCAGGATCGAGCAGCGCCTCGCCGAAGTGGATGCCCGCCAGGATGACGCGGGGCGAGTGGCCTGAGGCGACCATGAGGATCGCCTCCTTGATGAGCAGCAATTCGTGATCGATGGGTGCGGATGCGGTGGCGGCCGTCCGGTCGCTGACCTCGTTCATGAACCCAGCGTGCGGGACGGTCCCAAGAGGGCCGTCCGCTCGAGCGCTCCGGCGGTCTTAAGCGCCTCTAGAATTGCCCAGGGTCACCGAGCTCGCGGATCCGATACCCCACACCGGGCTCGGTCACGATCAGGTCCCGCAGGTCCCCGCTCGGATCGGCGGCAGCGAGCTTCCGGCGCAGGTGGTGGACGTAGACATAGACGTAGCTGTCCTCGCGCTGGTAGGCCTCCCCCCAGACGGCCCGCAGGAGACGGCCCTTCGTCACGAGACGCCCGGCGTGGGTCAGGAAGACCCGCAGGATCTCGAACTCGCGCGGCGTCAGCTCCACAAGCTGCGCGCCGACCCGGACTTCGTGACGGGCCGTATCGAGGACGAGGGTCCCGGCTGTGATGCGTCCGGTCGCCCCGCCGACCGGACCAGCCGCATGGCGAAGCGCGACCCGAAGCCTGGCGTGCAATTCATCGACACTGAACGGCTTGACCACGTAATCGTCGGCGCCGCCCTCGAGGGCAGCGACCTTCTCGCGCTCCTCATATCTGCCGGACAGGATGACGATCGGCGTGGCCGCGTCGCGCCGGATGCGCCGGATGACATCGAGTCCGTCCACATCGGGGAGGCCGAGGTCGAGGAGCACGACGTCGGGCCGGTGGAGCTCCCACCGGCTCATGGCCGACCGTCCATCGGCCGCCTGGTCGATCCGGTAACCCCGGAGCTGCAGCTCGCGAACGAGCGCACGCCGCGTCTCTTCATCATCCTCGACGACAAGGATGGACGGGCCGTCGGCGGCGTTCGGCGCGTTCAACCCATCCCCGATGGTTCGAGCTCGGCAGGGACCGTGGCGACGGGGACATCGAGGTCGATGGCAAGGCCACCGAGGTCGCTCCGGCGTGCGACGACCCGTCCGCCCATCGCGACCATGAGGCCGCGAACGACGGCGAGACCGATCCCGGTCCCGGACCGCGAGCCGGTCGCGACGCCGGGGACCTGGTAGAACTTGTCAAAGACGTTCGGGATGGCGTCCTCGGGAACGCCCGGTCCTGCGTCCTCGATCGTCAGACGCACGAACGGCTCACCGTCAAGCGACGAGGCCCGCAGCCGCACCAGCGTCGTGTCACCCGTGTACTTGATGGCATTGTCGAGCACGTTCGCCACCACCTGGTCGAACAGGGCCGGGTCGACGGCCACCGGCGGCGCGAGCAGGTCCACGTCGACCCGCCGCGTGTTCAGGCGCGGGGCGATGCGATCGAGGTTTCGCCGGACGATGTCGTCGAGTTCGAACACGTCTCGGTCGACGCGAAGCGCACCGGCGTCGATCCGGCTGAGGTCGAGAAGATTGGTGACGAGGCGATTGAGGTAGTCGACCTCGCGGTCGATCTGGTCGACGCTCTCCTCCAGATCCTCGGGCCGCGCGTGGCGGCCCGGTCGCATCGTTCCTGCGGCGGCTCGGATGGTCGCCAAGGGCGTCCGCAGGTCGTGGGACACCGACTGCAGGAGCGCCGCCTTGATCTCGTTGCCCTGGCGGATGACCTCGAGTGCGCGGGCTTCTGCCGCCAGCCGATCATGCGCGATCACCTGTCCGGTCTGGTCAGCGGCGGCCGCCAGCAGCCGCGTTTCGGTCTGGTCCGGGTCGCCATGCAGCGCGATCGCGGGTGCACCAGATCGACCCGAGGACCATGTCGGCCGTCTCGATCCTGATGCGATAGGCAGGGAGGCCAGCGTCATTCGTGGCGCGAGTCGCCGGGCGCGCGGGCTGGTGGACGCGCTGCCAGTGCGCCGGCTCGTCTCCTGGCATCCGCTGAAGCACGTGCTGAACGGCGGACAACGCGGGCCGCGGACCACCATCGGTATCCACGACGGTGCGCTCTGACCCATCCGTGTCGAGGACGACCCAGACTCGTGACATCTCCGTCTCACCGACGAGCACGTCGGCGATCGTCTCGAGCGCTGCCGAGGTCGACGTACGCGTTGCCAGGGCGCGGCTAACCCGGAAGAGCGCCCTCGCCTCCCGCTCCCGCGACCTGGCTTCATCGGTGCGCGACCGCTGGAGCGCCGCCAGCTGACCGACCACCACGCCGACGAAGAGCAACAGGATCACGCTCAGCCACTCATCCGGATCGCTGATCCGAAGGGTGTACTCGGGGCCGGTGAACAGGAAGTCGTACAGGATGACCGACCCGATGGCTGCGAAGATGGCGCCCGAGGTGCCGGCCAGGATCGCACTCAGGACGACGGCCGCCAGGTAGACGATCGACGCGTTCGGTACGCCCAGCCAGGTCTCCAGCGCGCCAACCACCAACGTGGCGACCGCCAGGGACGGGATCGTCACGACAAGCAGCCGAAGTCCCCGACGGCGATCGAGCAGGCGCAACGTCGATGGCATCGACAGATCGTAGTCTTCAAACCGGCGATCTGAGCGCGGTCACACGACGCACCGCTGCCATCGGCTAGGATCGCGACATGGCCGAGCTGCTCCGCCTTGCCGCGTTCACGCTCGATCCGACCGGTGGCAACCCGGCCGGGGTCTGGATCGGGAACGAACTGCCCGACCCGACCGACATGCAGCGGATCGCGACCGAGGTCGGGTACTCCGAGACGGCCTTCCTCGCCCTCGACGGGAGTGGCGGGCCACCGCCTATCGGGTCCGCTACTTCAGCCCGGCCGCGGAAGTCCCGTTCTGCGGCCACGCCACGATCGCGGCCGGGGTCGCCCTGGCCGAGCGGTCGGGGATCGGCCACTTCGTCCTGACGACGAATGACGGCTTGGTGACGCTCGATACGGAGCGTGGGTCCGGACGGACATGTCCGGGCGACGCTGACGTCCGTCCCGCCCCGGACGCGCGAGGCCGAGGCAGAGCTGCTGAGCGAGGCGCTGGCTGCCCTCGGATGGGGCCGTGGCGAGCTGGATCCGGCGCTGCCGCCGGCGGTGAGCTATGCCGGAGCGGAGCACCTGATCCTTGCCGCGGCCGACTACGCCCGGCTCGCGTCGCTCGCCTACGATTTCGAGCGACTGCGCTCGATCATGCTGGGTGCGGACCTGACCACGGTCCAACTCGTCTGGCGCGAGACCGCCGACCACTTCCGTGCGCGCGATCCGTTCCCCGTCGGCAACGTCGTCGAGGATCCCGCCACCGGTGCCGCGGCGGCTGCGTTCGGTGCCTATCTGCGGTGGCGCGGCGAGTTGGTGCCACCCGCCCGGTTCACGATCAGCCAGGGCGTCGAGATGGGTCGACCGAGCAGTGATCGAGGTCGAGGTCCCGGACGACGACTGGCGGGATCCGGGTCAGCGGAACGGCCGTTTCGCTGGATCGGGGCGGAAGCTCGGCGACCTGATCACGACCGCCGAGCCGCCCTCACCGATCGGGCGAGCGGTCGCCCGCCAGCCGATAGGCGGCCAGCGGCAGGTCGATGCCCTTCAGTTCCTGCGGGCCCATCGCCTCCAGCGCCGGACGCGCTCGAGGCGAGACCAGGGCGACCGCCTCACTGACGACGATCTCCCCCGGTCGGGCCAACGCCGCCAGGCGTGCGGCTCGATTGACCGTTCGACCGAACACGTCGCCATCGCGCTCAACGATCGGCCCGCAATCGATCCCGGCGTGCGACTGCAACCCGCGGGGGCGGAGCGCGTCCCGCACGACGAGGATCGCATCGATCGCGACGGTCGCATCCACGAAGTGGAGGAGCGCGCCGTCACCGAGCAGCTTCACGACTCGACCGCCATGCGCCGCCGCTGCCCGCGTCACGACCTCCTCGAAGACCGTCGTCGAGTCGGAGGCGGCCCGGTCGCCGGCCTCCTCGGTCAGTGCGGTGAAGCCCGATACGTCGACGAACGCGATGGCGGGGACCCGCGCACCCGGAGGAAGGTCCTGCCGCCGTTCGGCGAAGGGATCCGTGCCCATCTCGAGGTTCTCCACGACATCGGCCGCCAGGATCCGCTCGACGAGATGGTGCATGAGCCAGCCTGGCATGGCGGCGGCCAGGGCGATCGCGTCGCGAGCGACCTCCTCCTCGTGCGCCCGGAACTCCGGCGTCCAGGCGGCGCGATCCGGACCGCCCAGGCCGCGGAACAGCTCGTAGTGCAGGCCGGTCCATCCTTCGGTCGTCGCGCGCGTCGTCTGACCCATCAGGCGGGCCGCGCGCAGCGCGATCTCTGGACTCTGGGCCCACTGATCGAGGAAGCGCGTCAACATCGCGTCGTCGTCGGCCCGCATCGGCAGGTCGAGGGGTGGTAGTGGCAGTCCCAGCATCTCGAGGATCGGGCCTACCAGGTCGCCCCTCGGACCCTGCGCCGCGATGAACTCCCGGAAGGTTCGAGCGCTGAGCGGGCCTGGCTCCGGCAAGAGCGAGCCGAGGAAGTCAAGGTTGACCCGTCCCGCACGGACCGCCTCCGCGACCGCCTCCGCCGTCCCGCCACCGGCTTCGATCGCTCGGAGGGTGCGGACCTTCCAGATGTCGCCGGGCACGAACCCGTCCGGTGACTCCGTGACCACACCGAGGCGGATCAGGCGCTCGACGAACGCGACATCCGACTGGCTCTGACGCGCAAGCTCCTGGAGGGTGAGATCCACGGGCGCATCGATACAAGCGCCAGTCGGTAGCCTCCCGTCACAGGCGAGGGACCCCGAACATCCGTGCTACTGTTGTTGCTCGCCGCACTGTGCGACGACACTCCGCCTGGTCGACCCCCTTTTCGAACAGACCGTGCGATCTGCAATCTGTGTTCGGAAAGTGTTGGAGGTCATCATGGCCACCGGTACCATCAAGAAGGTCGTCAGCGACCGCGGCTTCGGATTCATCGTCGGCGAGGATGAGAAGGAATACTTCTTCCATCGCGCCGGGATGGACAGTTCACTCGATTTCGACCGTCTCAGCGGCGGCGAGAGAGTGGAATTCGAGATCGAGCAGAGCCCGAAGGGGCCGCGCGCCGGGAACGTCCGCGCCGCCTGACCCTCTGAGCGGCCCGACCGACCGGTCGGGCCGCTTTTTGATTCCCGTGACCTGAGACCGCGGCGCTGGGCGCATCTCCGGTATCCTCGGGCCGGTGGTGGACAGCAGCGTCACGCAGACGATCGACGTATCCCCGTCAGGTTCGAGACCTGCGGCCCTTCTCCTACCCGAGGGCACCCGGCTCATCCACATCGGCCCACCCAAGACCGGGACGACGACCTTGCAGGGGGCCTTCCACGGCAACCGCGAAGCTGTCTCCGCTCAGGGTGTCCACTATGCCGGTCCCACCCGCCAACCCGTTGCGGCGGTCCAGGCGATCATGGGGATGCGGAGCCGAAGGACCGGCGAGATCCCGCCGATCGCGAAGTGGCGGGATCTGGTCGACGAGATCCGCGGCGCCGGTGACCGACGGGTCCTGCTCAGCAATGAGTGGCTGACGCACGCACGACCCGAGACCATCCGGACGATCGTCGATGACCTGGGTCCGGATCGGGTCCACGTCGCGGTGACCCTGCGCCCACTCAGCAAGATCCTGCCGTCGCAATGGCAGCAGGCGGTCCAATCGGGCGTGAAGACGCCGTTTGAGACATTCCTTGAACAGATCTTCGAGGACCCGGACAGCGACCGATCGAGGCGACTGTTCTGGTATCCCCATCGCCACGATCAACTGATCGCCCGCTGGGCCGAGGTGGTCGGGCCACAGAACGTCACGGTCATCGCCCTCGACGAGCGCGATCACGACATGGTCCTGCGGGTGTTCGAGCAGCTGCTCGGGCTTCGGACGGGAACGCTGGTGGCCGATGGCGACCGGACGAACCGGTCGATGACCTGGGCCGAGATCGAGATCGTCCGAGCGTTCAACGCGCAGTTCTTCGCCGAGGGCCTCGACCGTCCGCTCCATACGAAGGTCATGGCCTTTGGCGCAGCGACCCGGATGAAGGCCCGCGAGCCGGGTCCCGGCGAGGCCCGGATCGAGACCCCCCAGTGGGCGCTCGACCGGACCGCCGGGATCGCCCGGGAGATGGTCGATGCGATCACCGCGTCGGGTGTCCGGATCGTCGGCGATCCCGAGCACCTCCGACCGGTCCTGACCAGCCGGCTGGTCGACGGCGTGCAGCCCGACCCCGAGATCAGCCCGGACCTTGCGGCGACCGTGGCGATGAGCGTCCTGCGGGCAAGTGGCCTCGTCCCCGATCCCGATGGTCAGGTCACCCGCACATCGGTCGAACCGATCGCCCTGGCCAGGGTCTCGACCCTCGACATGGTCGGCATCGTCGGACGGCGGATCGTGACCGCCGCCGGGCGGCGCACCCGCCGCCTGGTCGGACGGTCCCGATGACCGCCACTGCCGGACCGGACGGATCGGACGACCTGCTCCTGCCCGCGGGCACCCGGCTCATCCACATCGGCCCACCCAAGACCGGGACGACGTACCTGCAGGGCGCCTTCCACGGCAACCGCGAGGCCGTCTCCGCCCAGGGTGTCCACTATGCCGGTTTGTCCCATCGGCGGGTGACCGGGATCCAGGCCGTCCTGGGAATGCCTGCTCCCATGACCGGCGAGATCCCTTCCATCGCGAAGTGGCGGGATCTGGTCGACGAGATCCGCGGCGCCGGTGACCGGCGAGTCCTGCTCAGCAACGAGCGCATATCGCTCGCCAAACCCGAAACCATCCGGACGATCGTCGATGACCTGGGTCCGGATCGGGTCCACGTCGCGGTGACCCTTCGCCCACTCAGCAAGATCCTGCCGTCGCAATGGCAGCAGGCGGTCCAATCGGGCGCGAGGACACCCCTGGGACCGTTCCTCGAGCAGCTCTTCGAGGATCGGGATGGCGATATATCGATGTCGCCGTTCTGGTTCCGCCAGCAGCATGACGAGCTGATCGCCCGGTGGGCCGAGGTGGTCGGACCGGACCGTCACGGTCATCGCCCTCGACGAGCGGGACCACGACATGGTCCTGCGGGTGTTCGAGCAGCTGCTCGGGCTTCGAACGGGCACGCTGGTGGCCGATGGCGACCGGACGAACCGGTCGATGACCTGGGCCGAGATCGAGATCGTCCGCGCGTTCAACGCGCAGTTCTTCGCCGAGGGCCTGGACCGAGCCGTGCATACCAGGGTCATGCACCACGGCGTGCGGGCATACTTCGGTGTCGCGACGTATGTGAAGGCTCGCGAGCCGGGTCCCGGACGAGGCCCGGATCGAAACGCCGCAGTGGGCGCTCGACCGGACCGCCGGGATCGCCCGCGAGATGGTCGATGCGATCACCGCGTCGGGTGTTCGGATCGTCGGCGATCCCGAGCACCTCCGACCGGTCCTGACCAGCCGGCTGGTCGACGGCGTGCAGCCCGACCCCGAGATCAGCCCGGACCTTGCGGCGACCGTGGCGATGAGCGTCCTGCGGGCAAGTGGCCTCGTCCCCGATCCCGATGGTCAGGTCACCCGCACATCGGTCGAACCGATCGCCCTGGCCAGGGTCTCGACCCTCGACATGGTCGGCATCGTCGGACGGCGGATCGTCGCCGCCGCCGGGCGGCGCACCCGCCGCCTGGTCGGACGGTCCCGATGACCGCCACTGCCGGACCGGACGGATCGGACGACCTGCTCCTGCCCGCGGGCACCCGGCTCATCCACATCGGCCCACCCAAGACCGGGACGACGACCTTGCAGGGCGCCTTCCACGGCAACCGCGAGGCTGTCTCCGCCCAGGGTGTCCACTATGCCGGCCCCACCCGCCAACCGATCGAGGCCGTCCTGGCCGCGCTCGGTCGTCCCAGTCCACGGACCGGCGAGATCCCATCCATCGCGAAGTGGCGGGATCTCGTCGAGGAGATCCATGGCGCCGGTGACCGGCGGGTCCTGCTCAGCAGCGAACGGTTCGCCCACGCGCAGCCGGAGACCATCCGGACGATCGTCGAGGACCTGGGTCCGGATCGGGTCCACGTCGCGGTGACCCTTCGGCCACTAGCCAAGATCCTGCCGTCGCAATGGCAACAGCACGTCCAGACGGGACTGCAGACGTCGTTCAGCCAGTTCCTCGAGCAGATCTTCGGGGACCCGGACAGCGACCGATCGAGGCGACTCTTCTGGTTCCGCCAGCAGCATGATGAGCTGATCGCCCGGTGGGCCGAGGTGGTCGGGCCGCAGAACGTCACGGTCATCGCCCTCGACGAGCGGGATCACGACATGGTCCTGCGGGTGTTCGAGCAGCTGCTCGGGCTTCGAACGGGAACGCTGGTGGCCGATGGCGACCGGACGAACCGGTCGATGACCTGGGCCGAGATCGAGATCGTCCGGGCGTTCAACGCGCAGTTCTTCGCCGAGGGCCTGAGCCGTCCGCTCCATACGAAGGTCATGCATCATGGGGTGATGGCCTTTGGCATGGCCACCCGGATGAAGGCTCGCGAGCCGGGTCCCGGCGAGGCCCGGATCGAGACGCCGCAGTGGGCGCTCGACCGGACCGCCGGGATCGCCCGGGAGATGGTCGATGCGATCACCGCGTCGGGCGTCCGGATCGTCGGCGATCCCGAGCACCTCCGACCGGTCCTGACCAGCCGGCTCGTCGACGGCGTGCAGCCCGACCCCGAGATCAGCCCGGACCTTGCGGCGACCGTGGCGATGAGCGTCCTGCGGGCAAGTGGCCTCGTCCCCGATCCCGATGGTCAGGTCACCCGCACATCGGTCGAACCGATCGCCCTGGCCAGGGTCTCCACCCTCGACATGGTCGGCATCGTCGGACGGCGGATCGTCACCGCCGCGGGGCGGCGCACCCGCCGCCTGGTCGGACGGTCCCGATGACCGCCACTGCCGGACCGGACGGATCGGACGACCTGCTCCTGCCCGCGGGCACCCGGCTCATCCACATCGGCCCACCCAAGACCGGGACGACGACCTTGCAGGGCGCCTTTCGTTCGGGGCAGGCGACCGTCTCCGCCCAGGGTGTCCACTATGCAGGGTCCACCCGCCAACCCGTCGCGGCGGTCCAGGCCGTCATGGGGATGCGGAACCCGGTGACCGGCGAGGTCCCACCGATCGCGAAGTGGCAGGATCTCGTCGACGAGATCCGCGCCGCCGGTGACCGACGGGTCCTGCTCAGCAATGAACGCCTGGCCCACGCGCAGCCGGAAACCATCCGGACGATCGTCGAGGACCTGGGTCCGGATGCGGTGCACGTCGTGGTGACCCTCCGACCACTCAGCAAGATCCTGCCGTCGCAATGGCAGCAACATGTCCAGACGGGACTGCAGACGTCGTTCGACCAGTTCCTCGAGCAGATCTTCGGGGACCCGGACAGCGACAGCTCCAGATCTCTCTTCTGGCGGCGGCATCGCCATGATCAGCTGATCGCCCGGTGGGCCGAGGTGGTCGGGCCACAGAACGTCACGGTCATCGCCCTCGACGAGCGGGACCACGACATGGTCCTGCGGGTGTTCGAGCAGCTGCTCGGGCTGCGGGCAGGCACGCTGGTGGCCGATGGCGACCGGACGAACCGGTCGATGACCTGGGCCGAGATCGAGATCGTCCGCGCGTTCAACGCGCAGTTCTTCGCCGAGGGCCTGGACCGAGCCGTGCACACCAGGGTCATGAGCACCAGGTTCATGCGCTTCGGGACGGCCGCCTGGATGAAGGCTCGTGAGCCGGGTCCCGATGAGGCCCGGATCGAGACGCCGCAGTGGGCGCTCGACCGGACCGCCGGGATCGCCCGGGAGATGGTCGATGCGATCACCGCCTCGGGCGTCCGGATCGTCGGCGATCCCGAGCACCTCCGACCGGTCCTGACCAGCCGGCTCGTCGACGGCGTGCAGCCCGACCCCGAGATCAGCCCGGACCTTGCGGCGACCGTGGCGATGAGCGTCCTGCGGGCAAGTGGCCTCGTCCCCGATCCCGATGGTCAGGTCACCCGCACATCGGTCGAACCGATCGCCCTGGCCAGGGTCTCGACCCTCGACATGGTCGGCATCGTCGGACGGCGGATCGTCACCGCCGCGGGGCGGCGCACCCGCCGCCTGGTCGGACGGTCCCGATGACCGCCACTGCCGGACCGGACGGATCGGACGACCTGCTCCTGCCTGCGGGCACCCGGCTCATCCACATCGGCCCACCCAAGACCGGGACGACGTACCTGCAGGGCGCCTTCCACGGCAACCGCCAGGCTGTCTCCGCCCAGGGTGTCCACTATGCCGGCCCCACCCGCCAACCCGTGGCGGCGGTCCTCAGCATCCTCGGCCTGTCGAACACCAGGACCGGCGAGGTGCCACCGATCGCGAAGTGGCGCGATCTGGTCGACGAGATCCGCAACGCCGGTGAGCGACGGGTCCTGCTCAGCAGCGAGCGCCTGGCTCGAGCCAAACCCGAGACCATCCGAACGATCGTCGATGACCTGGGTCCGGATCGTGTCCATGTCGCGGTGACCCTCCGGCCGCTGGCCAAGTCGATCCCGTCTCAATGGCAACAGACGGTCCAGGCCGGCCTGCGGACGTCGTTCGACCAGTTCCTCGAGCAGATCTTCGGGGATCAAGAGGAACGACACACGAAGTGGTTCTGGTATCCCCATCGCCACGATCAGCTGATCGCCCGCTGGGCCGAGGTGGTCGGGCCACAGAACGTCACGGTCATCGCCCTCGATGAGCGGGACCACGACATGGTCCTGCGGGTGTTCGAGCGGCTGCTCGGGCTGCGGGCAGGCACGCTGGTGGCCGATGGCGACCGGACGAACCGGTCGATGACCTGGGCCGAGATCGAGATCGTCCGAGCGTTCAACGAGCAGTTCTTCGCCGCGGGCCTGAGTCGTCCGCTCCATACGAAGGTCATGGCCTTTGGCGCAGCCACCCGGATGAAGGCCCGCGAGCCGGGTCCCGGCGAGGCCCGGATCGAGACCCCCCAGTGGGCGCTCGACCGGACCGCCGGGATCGCCCGGGAGATGGTCGATGCGATCACCGCGTCGGGTGTTCGGATCGTCGGCGATCCCGAGCACCTCCGACCGGTCCTGACCAGCCGGCTCGTCGACGGCGTGCAGCCCGACCCCGAGATCAGCCCGGACCTTGCGGCGACCGTGGCGATGAGCGTCCTGCGGGCCAGTGGCCTCGTCCCCGATCCCGATGGTCAGGTCACCCGCACATCGGTCGAACCGATCGCCCTGGCCAGGGTCTCGACCCTCGACATGGTCGGCATCGTCGGACGGCGGATCGTCACCGCCGCCGGGCGGCGCACCCGCCGCCTGGTCGGACGGTCCCGATGACCGCCACTGCCGGACCGGACGGATCGGACGACCTGCTCCTGCCCGCGGGCACCCGGCTCATCCACATCGGCCCACCCAAGACCGGGACGACGTACCTGCAGGGCGCCTTCCACGGCAACCGCGAGGCTGTCTCCGCCCAGGGTGTCCACTATGCCGGCCCCACCCGCCAACCCGTGGCGGCGGTGCAGGCGATCGTCGGCAATGCGAGCCCGAGCACCGGCAAGGTCCCATCGATGCGCTGGTGGCGGCACCTGGTCGGAGAGGTGCGACGCGCGCGCGAGCCGCGGGTGGTCATCAGCAGCGAGTTCCTGTCCGAGGCCAAACCGGACACCATCCGGACGATCGTCGAGGACCTGGGTGGCGAACGGGTCCATATCGTGGTGACGCTGCGGCCGCTCAGCCGGATCCTCTCCTCCCAGTGGCAACAATTCGTGCAGAGCGGCGAGCGAAGGCCGTTCGATGACTGGCTGGACGCGGTCTTCAACGACCCGTCGAGGCTGAAACCGGTCTTTTGGCGTCGACACCGCCACGATCAGCTCGTCGCCCGTTGGACCGAGGTCGTCGGGCCGGACAACGTCACCGTCGTCGCCCTCGACGATCAGGATCACGACATGGTCCTGCGGGTGTTCGAGCAGCTGCTCGGACTGCGGGTGGGAACCCTCGCCGCCGAGGACGACGTCAGCAATCGATCGATGACGCTGCCCGAGATCGAGATCGTCCGCGCCTTCAACGCGCAGTTCTTCGATGCGGGCCTGAGCCGGCCGCTCCATACCACCGTGATGCGCTTCGGGGCCGCGAGCTACGTCAAGTCCCACCCCGCCGCCACGGGCGAGCCTCGGTTGGAGACACCGCGATGGGCCCTCGAGCGAGCCGGGGCGGTCGGCCGGGAGATGGTCGACGCGATCGTCGCCTCAGGCGTCCGGATCGTCGGCGACCATGAGAACCTGACCCGACTACCGCCCGCATCAACGTCAGGGGCCGCCGCAGCAGAGCTGCACATCTCACCTCGGACCGCCGCAGCGACCGCCATGGGCGTGGTCGTTGCGAGTGGACTTGCGCGCACATCCACGTCATCAGGCTCGTCGGCTTCGCGCGTGCCGGGTGAGCCCGCGGAGCTCGTGGGGATCCCCACGATCCAGGTCGCGGTGGTCCTGTGGGTCCGGATCCGAACGGCCATCGGACGCCGAGCCCATGGTCTCCGCCGCCGATTGACACGACTCGGCCGTCGTCGCGACCGCAGCTGACGGGGCCTACCGCCCCGGACCGGCAGCTCGCTCCAGCGCCTCGATGATGACCGCGACCGCCTCCTCAACGGACGTCGTGGACGTGTCGATCACGACATCCGCATCGTCCGGGTGCTCGTACGGCGAACTGATCCCCGTGAAGTCGGGGATGCGACCGGCCCGAGCCTCGGCATACAGGCCCTTGCGATCCCTGGCCTCGCACACGGCCAGTGGTGTGTCGACGTACACGAGCAGGAACACGCCTTCGTTCTCGGCCATGGTTCGAGCCGCCTGGCGGCCGGCCGCGAATGGCGCGATCGGCGCCGCCACGGCGATGCCACCATGCGCGGCAACGAGTGAGGCCACGAAGGCGATCCGGTCGATATTGCGTTCGCGCGATGCCGCGTCGAAGCCGAGCTCGGCCGACAGGTGCTGGCGAACCTCGTCTCCGTCGAGCAACGTGACCCGCGACCCTCGATCCCTCAGGGCGTCGCTGAGCGCCCGGGCGATGGTCGACTTGCCGGAGCCAGACAGCCCGGTGAAGAAGATGACGGCACCGCTGCGGACGCTGCGGACGCGGCGCTCGCGGGCGGCGATGAATTCGGCCGCGGAAGCCGGCGGATAGATGGCGCTTACGTCTCGCTCGAAGGCGTCGTCCAGGCCCGCCAGGCGCCGGTCGGTCGCCGGGCTGCGCAGATCGCGCACGTGCCGAGTCTCCGTCGCGCCGTAGGCCGCTATCACCTCGTCGATGGGGATGACGTCGAGCTGGCCGTCGCGCCCGCGCCCCGGCCAGGGCACGATCAACGGGATCACCGGCGGGCCGGCGAGGTCGGATGCGAGGGTCTCCGCCAATGACCGACTCGCCCGCGCCAGTGCGGCGCCACTGACGGGACCCGGCCCATCTCCGTGACGAGCGACCGGCACGGCCCACAGAACAGCCGCAGCGTCGCTGGCCCGTACGCGTTCGAGGACCGCCTGCAGATC
Source organism: uncultured Chloroflexia bacterium (assembly GCA_963720755.1). GTDB lineage: Bacteria > Chloroflexota > Limnocylindria > Limnocylindrales > CSP1-4 > SPCO01. Next base: position 209,184 of record CAVRGP010000002.1, on the reverse strand, counting down.
CGACACCGTCGGGAGCTCGTCCACCACGAAGCCGACGACCGGACCGGATCCGATCAGGTCGCGTAGCTCGCCCCGCACGTCCCGGGCCGGTCGCCGCACCGCCGGATCCCATCGCGGTCCGACGCCGGTGGGCATCGGACGGAGCGGACGCAAGGTCGAGTCGCCGGCGGGGTCGACGCGAAGATGGGCCAGCGGCGAGTTCTCCCGATCGGTCAGCACCCACTCCCCATCCGACGTGACGCCGACCGACGCCGGGAGCCCGGGGATGGCACCGCCGAGCGCGAGTTCGAGGACGTCGAGGCCGTCGCCGTCGAGGACGAGGCGTGGGGTATCGGCGAAGGGCGTCAGGTCGTCGGCGCTATCGCTCGCGCTCACCGTGGCCCGCCGTCAGCGCCGGGAAGCGCCGCCTCCGTGTTCCGCGCCAGGCCGGGCTTGGGCACGACCCGCGACCGGATCAGCGCCCAGATGACCGTCCCGAGGAAGATCGCCATGATCGCCGCCGCGATGACCCAGATCGTGTCGACCCCGAGCAGCTTCAGGCCGGTCGCCAGCAGGAGGACCGCCAGGACGCGCCGGATGATCCCGCCTGGAGCGCGGCTGCTGATCTGCGCCCCGACCCAGGCGCCCGGCACCGCGCCGACGAGCAATGAGGCCGCAACCATCGCCGAGAAGCTGCCGAAGAGCAGGTGGCCGGCCGCCGCGGCGGCGACCAGCGGGATGGCCTGGGTGAGGTCCGTTCCGACCAGCGAGGATGCCTTCAGGGTCGGGTAGATCATCAGCAGGATGACGATGATGATGGAGCCGGCACCGACCGAGGTCACCCCGACCATGAAGCCACCGAGCGCCCCAAGGGCCACCGTCGGGACCCGCCGGATCTTGACGATCGGCGGCCGGACGACGACGGCCGGACCCTCGCCGAGCGGCAGTCGTTTGCGCCACATCTGAAGCAGGCTGCGCACGATCAGGCCAGCGGTCGCGACCAGCAGCGCCACCCCGAGCACCTGCTTGATGAGCGTGCTCGACCCTTCATCGAGTGCGACGAAGCTGATGAACCAGGCACCGAGGAATGCGGCCGGAACGGACCCGAGGCAGAGCCAGCCGACAAGCTCGAGATTGACCGTGCCGCGCCGAAGATGGACGACCGCGGCGGCTGGTTTCATGAACAGGCTGACGACGATATCGCTGGAGATCGCCGTCAGAGGGTCGATCTTGAAGAAGAACACCAGGACGGGCGTCATCAACGCTCCGCCGCCCATCCCGGTCAGACCAACGACGATGCCGATGAGGAGGCCCGCCGCCGCCAACGGGGCATCGAAGGTCATGCCGGGGGCAGTCGGATCGGGCCGCGTGATGGCGTGGCTGGCATGCGGCGATGATACCTGCGACGCTTATATGGACGGCTGTGTGCCCAGATCACGTCGTTCGTTCAAACTACAGACTCCCGACAGACTCCGCAGCAAGGTATCCGCCCGTGAACCAGACGTCCGAGCGCTCGTGATCGACCACGCCCAGGTCGACCTGCCGATGACCGATGACACCCGACTGGCCGTCGATCTGGCGGTCGGCGCGGGCCAGATCCTGCTGGACGTCCGAGCCCAGGTGGAGTCCGGTCGTTTCAGCGGGCCGGTGGCGGAACTCCGGGCCGCCGGGGATGCCAGCGCCCAACGCTTCCTTGCGGCGGCCCTTGCGGCGGCTCGACCGGGCGATCCGATCCTGTCGGAGGAGGCGGTCGACGATCGCCGGCGGCTCGATGCGGAGCGGGTCTGGATCATCGATCCACTCGACGGCACGCGCGAATTCGCCGAGCGCACCGAGGACGGCGGTTGGCGGGATGACTTCGCCGTCCATCTCGCCCTGTGGCAACGCGGCCGGGGCCTGACCGATGCGGCGGTGGCGCTGCCGGCCCGAGACCGGGTCCACTCATCCGGTGACACGGCCGGGACGCGACCGGATCGGGAGGCTGTCGCGGCGGGACGTCGTCCGCTTCGTCTCGCCGTGAGCCGCAGCCGCCCGCCGGCCATCGTCGACCGGCTCGCCGCCATCACCGCCGTCGAACTCGTGCCGATGGGCTCGGCCGGGGTCAAAACGATGGCGGTGGTCGATGGGACCGTGGACGCCTATGTCCACGCCGGTGGTCAATGGGAGTGGGATTCCGCTGCTCCGGTCGCAGTCGCGCGGGCCGCAGGATTGATCGCCACGCGTGTGGATGGGACGATGCTCGAGTTCAACCAGGCCGACCCGTGGAGCCCGGACCTGCTGGTCTGCGAGCCCGCGGTCGGCCCGTTCCTGACTCGGCTGCTCGCGGCGGTCGGACTCGATGACGTGCGTGACGCACGCCGATGAACACGCACGTCCTGACCCAACTGCGAAGTCTCGAAGCGGAAAGCATCCATATCTTCCGCGAGGTCGCCGCCGAGATGGAGCGGCCCTGCCTCCTCTTCTCCGGTGGCAAGGACTCGATCGTGATGCTCAACATCGCTCGCAAGGCGTTCGCTCCCGCGCGCATCCCGTTCCCGATCATGCACATCGATACCGGGCTCAACTTCCCGGAGGTCCTGACCTTCCGCGACAAATGGATCGAGGAGCTCGGCCTGCAGCTGGTGGTGGCGTCGGTCCAGGATGCGATCGAGCGAGGGCTGGTGCGGGAGGAGCCCAACGGATCGAGGAACCGGATCCAGACGGGCGTCCTGCTCGAGGCCGTGGAGCGCTACAAGTTCGACGCCCTGTTCGGCGGTGGCCGACGCGACGAGGAGAAGGCGCGCGCGAAGGAACGCGTCTTCTCGTTCCGTGACGAATTCGGCCAATGGGATCCGCGCAACCAGCGTCCGGAGATCTGGAATCTCTACAACGGCCGGGTCTTCCCCGGCGAGTCGATCCGGGTCTTCCCCTTGTCCAACTGGACGGAACTGGACGTCTGGACGTACATCGCGTCCGAGCGGATCGCCATCCCCGAGCTGTATCTCGCGGCCGATCGGGAGGTCGTCGAACGCGACGGGATGCTCTACGCGGTCAACGAGTTCATCCCGCTGCGGGCAGGCGAGCTCACGCAGGTCCGGCGCGTCCGATACCGCACGATCGGCGACGCCAACCTGACGGCCGCCGTCGAGTCGAACGCACACACGGTCGAGTTGATCGTGGAGGAGATCGCCGCCGTGCGGATCACCGAGCGCGGGGCGACCCGCGGCGACGACAAGGTCAGCGAGGCTGCGATGGAAGATCGCAAGCGCGAGGGCTACTTCTGATGTCCCAGGAACTGCTGCGATTCGCGACCGCCGGATCCGTCGACGATGGCAAGAGCACCCTCATCGGTCGCCTGTTGTTCGATTCCAAGTCGCTGTTCACGGACCAGCTGGACGCGGTCGAGCGAGTCAGCCGCGACCGGGGTAATGACTACACCGACCTCGCCCTGATCACCGACGGCCTCCGTGCGGAGCGGGAGCAGGGCATCACCATCGACGTCGCCTACCGCTACTTCGCGACGCCTCGACGCAAATTCATCGTCGCCGACACGCCCGGGCATATCCAGTACACGCGCAACATGGTCACGGGGGCGTCGACCGCGGATGTCGCCGTCATCCTGCTCGATGCGCGCCGGGGGATCACCGAGCAGAGCCGCCGCCACGCCTTCATCTCCACCCTGCTCGGCGTGCCGCATCTCGTCGTGTGCGTCAACAAGATGGACCTGGTGGACTTCTCCGAATCGGTGTTCGAATCCATCCGGGCCGAGTTCGGCGAGTTCGCCACCCGCCTTCGCGTCCGCGACATGACCTTCATCCCGGTTTCGGCCCTGCTCGGCGACAACGTCGTCACCCGGTCCCCGAACACGCCGTGGTACGAGGGCGCCACGCTCCTGAGCCACCTCGAGCGATTGCACGTCGCGAGCGACCGGAACCTCGTCGACGTCCGCTTCCCGGTCCAGTACATCCTGCGGCCGCAATCGACCGAGGTCATCGATTACCGCGGATATGCCGGCACCGTCGCTTCGGGCGTCCTGCGACCGGGAGATCGGATCATGGCCCTGCCCAGCGGCCTCGAATCGACGATCGCGAGCATCGACACGGCCGACGGTCCGGTCGAGGAGGCGTTCCCGCCGATGGCCGTCACCATCACCCTGGCAGATGACATCGACATCGGTCGGGGCGACATGATCTGCCGTCCCCACAACCTGCCGACGGTCGTCCAGGATGTCGACGCCCAGGTCTGCTGGATGGACGAGAGTGCGTCGCTGATGGTGGGCCGTCGGTACGCGATCAAGCACACGACGCGATGGGCCCGGGCCGTCGTCAAGGAGCTTTCCTATCGGATCGACGTCAACACCCTGCACCGGGTGGAAGACGCGACGGAGCTGGCCCTCAACGAGATCGGCCGGATCCAGCTTCGGGTGACCCAGCCGCTGTTCGTCGACGCCTATCAGACGAACCGCCAGACCGGTGCCTTCGTCCTGGTCGACGAAGGGACGAACAGAACGGTCGCGGCCGGGATGATCCAGCGCGGTTCGGGGGCCTGATCCGCTCAGCCGATGACGTTGCGCTCCATCACCGGCCGTCCACCGGTGAGTCGCTCGAAGCCGAGGACGGTCAGGTCGAGCGTGACGTATCGCGCGTGGACGATCAGCTCCGATAGAGCGCGACCGATGGCGGGAGCGTGCTGGATCCCGTGACCGGAGGATCCGTTCGCGAAGAGCAGGTTGCCAAGATCGGGATGGCGCCCGAGGATCGCGTTGTGATCGAACGTGTTGACCTCGTAATAGCCGGCCCACGCGCCCGTCTGGCGGATCGCGTCGAAAGCCGGGACTCGCGCGGCCAGCGCCGGCCAGAGGCGATCCTCGAACAACCGCGCGTCGACATCGAGCGGCAGACCGTCGACGTCCTCGCTGGCGTCCGGCGGGATCGACCCGATGAACCCGCGACCCTCCGGCCGGAACCAGGCACCCGAGGGGTCGACGACCAGCGGACAGTCCGGGATCGGATCGGCGGCCTCGAACCCCCAGACGCATCGACGTCGCGCCTCGACCGGTAGGTCGACCCCGGCGGCCCGGGCGACGTCGCGGGCCCATGGACCGGCCGCATCGACCAACGTGCCGCAGGCGATGGTCGAACCATCGGCGAGGACGACCGCCTCGATCCGCCGGCTCGATCGACGGACACCAACGGCCTCGGCGGCCTGGTATTCGACACCCAGGGACGTGGCCGCCCGACGCAGGCCCGTCACGAGGGCGTGACCGTCGAACCAGCCCTCACCGGCGCGACCCAACGACCCGACCTCCAGGTCGCCGACGGCCAGGAATGGGTAGCGCTCGGCCAGCTCGCCGGTCGTGAGGAGATCGACGGCGGCGCCCTCCGCCCGCTGGACGGCATGGTTCCGGCGAAGGTCCGCCGCCGATCCGCGGGTCGCGAGGTAGAGGTAGCCGCCCTCGTGGAACCCGAGATCCACCGGCAGGCCGCCATCGTCGACGGCCAGATGTCGTCCGGCGTCCCGCAGCCAGCCGTACGAGAAGCTCGACATCCGGATGTTCTCGGGGGTCGAGAATTGCTGCCGGATCGACGCAGCGGACCGGGTCGAGGACGCCTGCGCGTACGTCGGATCGCGCTCGAGCACGGTGATACTGCCGTCGAAACCGGGGTCGCTGGCCAGGAACCAGGCGACCGACCCGCCGATCGCGCCACCGCCGACGATGACGACGTCGCGGGTCGCGGTCACAGGGGTTCGAGTCGCGCGCGGATGAGTTCCGGACCCGTGCCGTCGGCCACCCGGCACGACCATCCGCCCTTGTCATCAGACCACGCGACCGTGTGCACCTGCGCGCCCGCCTCCGCCGCTCGGGCGTACTCGAGTCGAAGGAGCCGTGGGATGGAGCGGACGGATGTCGGGTCACCGGCGGCGATCACCGACTCATCCACCCAATCGGCGTAGACCGCGTTGTTGACGTGGCCCATCGGATCGAGTTCCTGGGGTCGGACGGTCAGGCTTCCGCGCTGGGCATGGCCCGGGGGTTCGCCAAGGTCGACCCGGGCCAGCGTGACCGCCGCCGGGGACATCCCGAAGGCCGCGTCGACCTCGGGTGGGATCCGGGTCGGCGCACCGCGCCGGTCGAGTAACACCCAGTCGATGTTGACCCAGGCGACCGCGGTCCCGGCGGCATCGACGAAGTCCGTCCGTCGTCGCGCCCAGACCCGTCGGCTGCCAACGACCCGGGTCGTCCCGATCAGCTCCAAGTCGATCGGGATCCGGTCCACGACGGCGACCTCGGCGGCGCGAACCAGCCAGGTGATCCCGCGTTGGCGGTACCACGCCCGATCGAACCCATAGGCCGTCGAGTGGCGGCCGGCCAGGTCCTGCGTATAGCGCAGCAGGACCGAGGTCCGGATCAGGCCATCCGGCGAGCCTTCATCGAACTTCACGCGATACGGCGCGGAGCAGATTTCCGGCGGGCGGTCGGTCACGAAGGCGACTCGGCCAGCTCGTCGATGTTCCCGATGGTGAAGAGTCGCGTCGACTCGTGCGGTGCGCTCTGGTGAGCAAGCCTGACCTCGCACGAACGCCGGGCATCGAAGATGACGAGGGCGGTGGCCAGTCGTTCATCTTCGTCGACGGCGTTGCTGCGAGCATCGTCGAGTTGGTGCAGGACATCGCTGTTGATCCCGCGGGCACCCCATTTGCAGTCGTATGCCTCGGCCGCGCCCTCCAGCTCGACGGTGACGTCGTATGGGTGGATCTCCGCCCTGACGCCATCGAACAGGATGCGCCGCTCCCGCTTGACGGCGGTCGTCGCCACGCGGCGTGCCAGGAGCTGCGCGGTCAGCTCTTCGACCAACGCCCCACGGACCTGGCTGCGGACCTGCTCGCCGCGGTCGGCCACCGCGAGCGACGCCGCGAGGATCGCCTCCGAATGCTCGGATGCCGGTCCGTCATCGCCCGGGGTCGAGCCGAACAGCGTCGGGAACATGGCGCGCCAGTGACCCGGCTCGGTCGACTCGCCGTTCATGACCGCCCGGGCGAGGATGCGCTGCCCTTGCGTCGCCGTCGCCAGGAGCGTCGCCGCCCGGACGACCAGCGGATCGGCCTGGATCCCGGCATACACGACCGCCCGCGCGTCCGGCGCCGCATCCTGGAACCTCACGGCCGCTCCCCGAGAGCGATGAGCAGGACCTGCGGGAACGTCGACAACCAATCGATCGCTCGGTGCGGGTCGTCGATCCGACCGATCTCCTCGATCGCCCGATCCGTGGCTTCGCTGGCTTCATCGAGAGCGTCGGCGTGGCCGCGATGCTCGATCAGGATGTCCAGGCGGGTTCGCCAGGCGTCGGCCAGGTCGTTCACGTACGACCACTCGTCCTCGACCGTCTCGCCGAGCTCGGCGAGCTCCGTATATGCGACAAGGGCCCGCTCGATCAGTTCGCCGTACGTCTCGCCAGCCACGCGACTAGCCTACGCTCCCGGCGGAACCCCGATATTCAGGTCGCGCGGATGAACCGCCGCAGCAGGCCGTGATCGGGTACGGGGTGGCTTGCCACCACGTCCAGGTTCCGATCCAGCAGGGCCTGGAGCTCACGCCGGGCACGCTCGTCCCACGCGCGTGAGTAGATCTTCACCGCCTCGGCCCGGACCTGGTTGGCATGGTCGCGGTGACCGGACGCCGACAGCTCACCGACGCGATCGAGGACGTCGCGGTAGAGCCCCGGAAGTTTCGTGGCAGCGGTATTCGGCTCCATCGTCCCAAGGATGACGTCAAGGCGGTCGGGCTGGAATAGCCCACCCGTTCCCGGCACGACCGCCGAAGGTCCGACCGCATCTGGCGAAGGTCAATCGCCCAGGTGCCCGCCGCTTCGCACGCTGAACGTCCCGAGCGATCCGGTCGCCGGCATCCAGGCCACGCTGACACCATCGACTCCCGCCGCCGGCGGGCCCTCGTGGAGCCTGGTCACGAGGGATCGGAGTTCGGGTTCGGGGCCTTCGGCGACGCAGCGCACCGCGCCGTCCGACGTATTGGCCACCCAGCCGGTGAGCCCCAATGCTGTGGCCTCGCGCAGGACGAAGTAGCGGAAGCCCACCCCCTGGACTCGACCGGCCACCACCGCGTCCACCCGCCGGATGCTCAGATCGGCGGACACGACCGGATCACGCGGCGGCCACTCGACGCGGCCAGGCAAGGACGAGCGAGTCGAGGACGAGTTCCGGCGAGACGTTACCGGCCAGCCACTCGGCCGATCGGGCGGCCCGACCCAGGAAGCTGACGACGCTCGCATCGTCCACCGTCGCGGCGATCGCGGCGAGCTCGTCGATGAGGACCGTGTCGTGGATCGAGCGGGTGGCTCCGGCCGCGATCAGGTGAAGGTCGCGCGCCACGTCCGCCCACAGGCCCAGGAGCATCTCGACGCCCCGTCGGCGTTCGATCGCCGGGGTGCGCACCCTGGTCACGCCACCATCGACGTCGTCGGGACTTGCCTCGTCCGTGTCGTCACGATCCGCGTCGGCCGCGACCGCCCGGCCACCGCGCCGACGCGGAGCTGGAGCGTCCGGTCCCGCCGCCGGATCGGGAGCATCGAGCGCCATCACCAGGCTGATGGCTCGGGGTACGGCCGCTCGGGCGGCCGCCAGGCGAACCGCCGCGCCGGCATCGGTGAGGTCGAGCAGAAGCCTGGCCAGTTCCGCCCGGATCAGCACGGCCTCCGGCGCCCGGGCATAGGCCAGCGCCATCCCTGGCCGGCCGCCGGCCAGGCGACCGAGCCGGGCGGCGGTCGGTGGGTCGGCCAACCCGTGATCGGCCAGGATCGCCTCGATGTCCCGCGGTCCGACCAGCCCGAGCCTGACGCGGGCGCAGCGGGACCGTACCGTCGGAAGCAGGCGCGCCTCCTGATCTGCGCAGAGGACGATGGTGACACCGGACGGCGGCTCTTCGAGCGTCTTGAGCAGGGCCGACTGCGCGTCCTCATTCATCCGGTCCGCGGCTTCGATGATGGCGACCCGGGCGCCACCCTCCACCGGCATGAGGGTCAGGTCGGCGATCAGATCCTTGACCCCGCGGGACCTCGCGTCAGGACCGCCGATCACGACTTGCCGACCGGGACCGACCGGTCCGAGTCGGTGGACGTCGGGGTGCCTCCCGTGGTCGACCAGCCGGCAGGCTCGACACTGGCGGCACGGCCGGTCGGCGTGGTCCGCGGTGCACAGCAGACCGGCGGCGAGATCGAGCGCGAGGGTCGTCTTCCCGATCCCTTCGGGTCCGACGAGCATCACCGCATGCGGTCCCGAACCGCGGATCATCGAGGTCACCGCGCGAAGCGCGACCGGCTGCCCGCGGGTCCTGGCGCCCTCCATCGGCGAGGGTCAGTCGGTCTCGGCGGGGGCCGCCTTGCGCGTCGTCCGGCGCTTGGCCGGTGCCTTTGGCGCCGCCTCCCCGGTCTCGTTGGTCGAAACCGGAGCGTCGGACGCTGCCGCTGCCTTGGGCTTTCGCGCAGCCCTCGGCTTCGGTGCCGCCGTCGCGGTCCCGGTTCCTGCGTCGGCCGGCTCCACGGCCACCTCGGCGACCGGCTTGGCCGACGCACGACTGGCTCGCGGCTTGGTCGGCGCCTTGGTCGAGGCCGGTTTGGCGGCGGCCGGCTTGGCGGCGGCCGGCTTACGCGTCGATCGCGGCTTCGGGGCGGTGGTCACGTCCTCCGACCCGTCAACGACCTGAGCGGCTGCAGCACCGGTGTCGACCGGATGACGACTCGGGGCCGGTTTCTGGGCGACCTGCGCCCGGAGCATGGCCTCGAGCTCCGGTGGGACATCGCTCCACGGCTCGTTCGGATCGCGGGGCGCCCGTGACGGCTCCTGCTGGGTGCTGCGGCCGCGAGATCGGTCGTCTCGAGCCGGTCCCGTTGATGCCGTCCGACCACTCACGTCGGGGTAGCGGTTGATCCCGCCACCCCCACCGCCGCGCCCGTACCGCTCTCGCTCCATCGCAGATTGGTAGGCGGAGCGTCCACCGCGAGCTCCCCGTCCGCCTCCGGATCCGCCACGGTTGGCGCCGCGACGCTGCTCGGCGATCAGGTATTCCGGGATCTCCGGCTCGTCGAAGTCCTCGTCATCGAGGATCGGGGCAGTGGAGGCAGCCGCCGATGCAGTCGGTGTCCCGAGTTGCGAATCCCAGACGGAGCCGAACGGCGTGGCCTTGGGACTCCGGGCAGCGGGCCGCTCGTCGACGTCCTCGTCCTGGATCCGGTCCACGGCTGGCGCCGCTGGCCGCGGTGCCGGGGTCGGCGCTGCGGCGTCGGCATCGATCGGAGCGTCCTCGTCACGTCCGCGACCACGGCCACGTCCACGACCGCCACGTCGGCGCCGTCGGCGGGGTTCGGCCCCATCCTCGAGCGGACCCTCGTCGCGACCTCGCTCATCGAGTTCATCGATCGCGTCGGTGACGGCGTCGTCGGCGGCGTCCAGGGTGAAGACCTCTGCCCTGGCCAGGTCCGCCTCGGTGAGTGTCCCGACAGCGTGAGACAGGCGCTCGCCAGGGAGGGCCACGAGACCGACCGGGGCTTCCGCGGCGGCCGGCACCTCGCCGGCACTCCGGGCACGACTCCGTCCTCGGGCCGCAGGAGCGGCCGGCTCAGCGTCGCGGCCACGACCACGACCGCGACCTCGACCACGACCGACCCCGGTCCCCTCGGTCAGCTTGTCGGGAACCTCGGTCATCGACAGATCGGCGTCGTCATCGGCGACCCGACGTCCGGATCGGGATCCCTTCTCGACGCGGGCGAGTTGGACGATATCCGTGAACAGGTCGGCGACCTCGATAAGGTCCGAACTCGTATTGCCGCGGAAGCTGATGACCTCGACGCGGACGCCCTGCTCCTGGACGGCACGGATGGCCGGCGCGAAGTCGCCGTCGCCGGACACGACGATCGCGATGTCCAGGTTCCGAGCGGTCTTCATCATGTCGACGACGAGTTCGATGTCGAGGTTCGCCTTGACCTTGCCGTCACCGTATTTGCGGATGTCCTTGCTGACGACCTTGTAGTTGCTGCGGCGCAGGAAGTCGTGGAAGTTGCGCTGGTTCTCGTTGTCCGGGTCCAGCCCCGTGTAGGCATAGGCGCGCACGAGGTCTCGACCAGCCGACGCCGCCTTGAGCAGGGTCACGTAGTCGATGTCGACCCCGGCGGCCTTGGCCGCATAGAAGATGTTCGCGACGTCAACGAAGACGGCGACGTTCTTACTCACATTCGCTCCTTGATTGAGGGATTTGCCCGCCCGGCGCGCACTGGCGCAGCTCGGTCCGGACGTTCATGACTGGCGGCGCGCGGCGGAACCCGCAGCGGCCACGATCCGTTGGATTCGCGGGCCCGTCTCGGCGAAACCCATCCGTTGCCAACGGATGCGGGCTTCTGCCGGAGGCAGATCGGCTTCGACGACGGTACACCCCTTGTTGCTTGCAGACCTGACGAGCTCCTCCAGGAGCGCGGCGGTGATCCGGTCGGCGTCGTGGCCCGGGTCCACGACGAGGAGGTCGACCGTGCCGACATACCCACCGGCCTTGACGGACGGTCGGAGCGCGAGGATCGCGCAGCCGACGACGACGCGCTGTGCCTCGGCGACGATGATGCTCGCCTGCGGCAGGTAGACCAACTGGCGCATCAGATCCGCGGCCTCGAGCGGGCTCTCGCCACCGGCCGTCTGCACCGATGTGTCGCTCAGGGCGACGACTCGGTCGATGTCGGTGACACGGGCTGCTCGGACCAGATACTCCACGCCGACGGGTCCAACCTCGCAGGGTCAGGCGTCCATCTACCTCGATCGGGTTCGAGCGAGGCAAGGCCGAGGCCCGCGATCCGCCCTTCCGCGCCGAGCGTTCGTTCGCTTGCGACGCGTCTCTAGGGTGCGGCCGACCGGTCTTGCATTCGGGACGCCGAAGGGTAATATACGGCATCGCTTCGGCGGCCACTTGTGCGCCGTCCGGATGCGGGATCCAGCTGCGGTCATCCGAGCGTGCACCATGGCCTGCGATCGCTTCCCGGGGGAGGGTCGGCGTCGACGGGCGAAGGGCACTCGAACGACGGGTGGGATCCATGTCCGGATCGTGCCAGTCGGGTTCGACCGGCAACTTGGAGGAGAACCGAATGAGATTGCACAAGATCGGTGCGCTCGCGGGGGTCAGCGTGCTGGCCCTTGCGGCGTGCAGTTCGAGCGGGGCGACGACCGCCCCGAGCGCGGCTGGCGGCGCCAGTGGCGCACCGTCCGCACCCGCATCCATGGGTGAGCTGAAGCTCGGCGTCTCGCTGCCCCTGTCGGGTGGTGCGGCGGCCGACGGCCAGCCCACGCTCAAGGGCGCGCAGCTGGCCGTCGACCAGGCCAACGAAGCCGGTGGCATCGGCGGGTACACCATCAAGCTGTTCCCGCTCGACCATGCTGTCAACGGCAAGTACAACGAGCAGCAGGCCGCCCAGGACATGCAGACCTTCGTCGCTGACACCGCGGTGTTCGGCGTCGTCGGCCCGTACAACTCCGCGGTCGCGAAGGTCCAGATCCCGATCAGCAACTCCGCGGGTCTTGCCCAGTGCAGCCCGGCCAACACGAATACCGGCCTGACCAAACCTGAAGAGGGTGCCCTGGATCTCCGCAAGGACTTCCCGGAGCGGATCAACTACATCCGCGTGGCCGCCACCGATAGCCTCCAGGGCCCGGCCATGGCGGTCTACGACTACAACACCCTGGGCCTCCGGAACCTCCTGATCGTCGATGACGTGACGACCTTCGGCAAGGGCGTCGCCGACGCCTTCCAGGCGAAGTTCGAGGAGCTCGGCGGCAAGGTCGTCCTGCGCCAGGGCGCACCGGCCGACACGACCGACTTCAACGGGATCATCAGCAGCCAGGCGGTGACCTCGAACCCACCGGACGGCGTCTACTACGGCGGCGTCGTCACCTCCGGCGCGGGCCTGTTCCTCAAGCAGCTCCGTCAGGCCGGTCTGGCCGTGCCGTTCACCGGCCCGGACGGCATCGTCAACGGCAGCGTCAATGACGACGGTTCGCTGATCAAGATCGCCGGCGCCGACGCGGCCGCGAATTCCTACGGCACCATCGCCGCCATCGGCGACTTCCCGGGCAAGGCCGACTTCGATGCGGCCTACATCGAGCACTTCAAGAACGACTCGGACTTCAAGACTCCGGGCGCCTACTCGGGGCCGGCGAACGCCTGCGCCGTGGTGCTGCTCGACTCGCTCAAGGCAGCCCTCGATGGCGGAGCGTCCGACATGGCCGCGATCCGAGAGGGCGTCCGCGCCTATGCGAGCGACCCGGCCAACTCGTTCGACACGGTCCTCGGGCCGATCTCGTTCGACCAGAATGGTGACACCACGTCGCCGTTCATCTCCTTCTACGACGTCGACGTGAATGCCACCGGCGGCGCCGACTGGGTCTTCAAGGAGCAGCAGTCCTTCGGGCAGTAACCCGAACCAACGGGACGACCGGGGAGCAACTCGCTCTCCGGTCGTTCTGAATCGCCGCCGGATCCAGCCCGCTGGGAGTCCCCATGACGAGCTCCACGGTTAAAGCCCAGGCGCGACCCAACCCGTTCATGGTCGCCCAACGAAGCGGCGCCGGACCGTACGCGTTCATCATCGCGCTGACGATCCTGATGTACTTCATCCTGGGTCCGAAGCAGTTCGTCAACGCGCTGACCATCGGCGCCATCTATGCCCTGGTGGCCCTCGGCTACACGATGGTCTACGGCATCATCGAGCTCATCAACTTCGCCCACGGCGACGTGTTCATGGTCGGCTCGTTCGTCTCATTGTTCGTTCTCACCAACATCCTTGGCGCGACCGGACCGGCGCCCGATCTGCCAACGATGATCTTCCAACTGACGGTCACCTTCGTTTTGACGATGACGGTCGTCGGATTGCTCGGAGTGTTCATCGAGCGGTTCGCCTATCGTCCCCTGCGCAACGCACCGCGCCTGGCCCCGTTGATCACCGCCATCGGCATCTCGTTCATCCTGCAGAACATCGTCCAGCTGATCTACGGGCCGTCGCCGATCAATACCCCCCAGATCATCCCCCCGACGGCCAGGATCGACGTTGGCGGGATCACCATCGGCTGGGTCAACGTCTTCATCATCGTCACCGCCCTCGCCCTGATGATCGGGCTGCAGCTGTTCGTGTCGCGCACCAAGATCGGACGCGCGATGCGCTCCACGGCGTCCGACCGGGAGGCGGCCTCGCTGATGGGGGTCGACATCAACCGGACGATCGCTGTCACCTTCCTGATCGGGTCGGCGCTTGCGGGCGCCGCGGGCGTCGTCCAGGGGCTGTACTTCGGCAACATCACCTCATCGCTCGGGTTCCAATCCGGCCTCAAGGCCTTCACGGCCGCGGTGCTCGGCGGGATCGGCAACATCACGGGCGCGGCGATCGGCGGGTTCATGATCGGGTTCGTCGAAGTCACGGCGGCCAACTTCGGCTACTTCGTGTGGGCCCAGGCCGCGGTCTTCATGATCCTGATCATCACCCTGGTGTTCCGGCCTGCCGGTCTGTTCGGCCAGCAACTCGGTGAGCGAGCATGACGACCAACGTCGCGGCACCCGCGCCATCGACGCGCCGTCCGAGCGGACTGCGCGATCGGATCCGCACGTTCAGCGACCGCCATCGGTCGGCCAGCGTGTTCTTGGGCGTCGGGGCATTCGCCCTGGCGCTGCCGGTCATCGTCCTGTTCCCGCCGTTCAACAGCTTCAGCGGTCAGGGCGTCTGGATGGACGGCTTCACGATCGCGGGGATCTATATCCTCCTTGCCCTCGGTCTGAACATCGTGGTCGGCATGTCCGGGTTGCTCGACCTCGGCTATGCCGCGTTCTTCGCGATCGGCGCCTACACGTACGCCCTCGCGGCCTCACCGTTCAGCGGGGTCCAGGTCTCGTTCTGGCCGATGTTGATCGTCGGTGCGGTGATCGCTGCGGTCTTCGGGATCATGCTCGGAGCGCCGACGTTGCGCCTCCGCGGCGACTATCTCGCCATCGTCACCCTTGGTTTCGGCGAGATCGTCCCGATCACGATCCTGAACCTGAGCAACTACACGGAGGGGCCGAACGGCATCGGCGGCATCACCGCCCCGAGCATCGGCGACTTCGTCTTCCCGACCACCGGGAACCCATGGCCGTACTACCTGGTGATGCTGGGTCTGATCATCATCTCGATGATCCTCATCTATCGGCTCCAGGATTCCCGTCTCGGTCGATCCTGGATGGCGATCCGGGAGGATGAGCTGGCGGCGTCGGCCAACGGCATCAACACGGTGACCACCAAGCTGCTCGCCTTCGCCTTGGGTGCGTCGACCGCGGGGCTGGCCGGGGTCTTCCTCGCCGCCAAGCTGCAGACGGTCACCCCGAACCTGTTCCGCTTCGACGTCTCGTTCACCGTCCTGGCCATGGTCGTCCTCGGCGGGATGGGCAACATCTGGGGCGTCGCGGTCGGGGCGTTCATCATCTTCATGATCCAGAGCGTCCTGCTCAAGCAGATGAACATCTTCTTCGACAACGTCCACGTCCCGATCCTGAGCGACGTGGACTTCCTCCAGTACCAGTTCCTGCTCTATGGCATCGCCCTGGTCGCGATGATGCTGTTGCGACCGGAAGGACTCTTCCCGAGTCAACGCCGCAAACGCGAGCTGCATACCGAGGAAGATGCGGCGTTCGGCGAGCAAGGCGACGTGATGGGCGCGGATCCGGAATGAGTGAGACGAAGGTCCCTGGGGCCACCCCTGTCGACCAGCCGACGACGACCGGCGCGCCGATCCTCGAGGCCCGGGCAGTGACGAAGCAGTTCGGCGGGCTGGTCGCCGTCCGCGATGTCAATCTCGACATCCCCGAAGGCGGGATCGTCAGCATCATCGGCCCGAACGGCGCCGGCAAGACGACTTTCTTCAATGTCATCGCCGGGATCATCGACCCGACGGCCGGAACGGTCTCGTTCAAGGGCCAGACCCTCATCAGCCGGCCCCGCCGCGTCTGGCTCGAATCCGTTCTGTGGATCGTGCCGGCGATCCTCGTCGCCGCGCTCGCGCTCGCGCTGGGCGCCGGCGATTCCGGTGAGGACGGCCTGGTCCTGACCGCCTCGGCGGTCGTCGGGGCGTTGGTGGCGACGCTCGTGGTGGCCACGATCCGGCCGGGCTGGTACGTGGGCCTGCTCGACCGGCTCGGGATCCTGCGCAGTGCCCGACCGAACGACGTCGTCGCTGCCGGGATGGGTCGGACGTTCCAGAACATCCGCCTCTTCCAGAACATGACCGTGCTCGAGAACATCCTGGTCGGGATGCACCTCCAGTTGCGTTCGAACATGGTCGATCACGTGCTCGCCTCGCGGCGCCAGCAGCGGGAAGAGGATGCCTCGACCGCGAGAGCCGCCGAGCTGCTTGCGCTGGTGGGCCTTGCCGGACGCGAGAATGAATTGGCCAAGAACCTCCCCTACGGCGACCAGCGCCGTCTCGAGCTCGCGCGCGCCCTCGGCAACAAGCCTGCGCTGCTCCTGCTCGATGAGCCGACCGCAGGCATGAACCCGAACGAGACCGGCGAGATGACCGAATTGATCGGTCGCCTCCGTCGCGACATGGGTCTCAGCATCCTGCTCATCGAACACGACATGCGGGTGGTCATGGGCATCAGCGATCACATCCTCGTAATGGATCACGGAGAACGGATCTCCGAGGGCAGCCCCGAGGAAGTCCGTCGCGACCCGCGGGTCATCGAGGCCTATCTCGGGACGGGTGCGTCGTGACCGCTGAACGGACGATCGGCGATGTCGTTCTCGAATTGCGCGACGTCCAGACCTACTACGGCAAGATCCATGCCTTGCAGGGGATCGACGTCGTGGTCCGCGACGGCGAGATCGTGACCCTGATCGGATCGAACGGTGCCGGCAAGACGACCACCCTCAAGACGATCAGCGGGCTTCTCCATCCGCGCTCGGGCAGCGTCCATTTCCAGGGCAAGGACGTCTCGAAGACGGCCCCCCATGTCCTGGTTCGCGACGGGATCTCGCACGCGCCGGAGGGTCGCCGGATCTTCTCCCGGCTGACCGTCCTGGAGAACCTCCAGATGGGCGGCTACACGCAGTCCAGCAAGGATGTGGCCAAGAACATCGAGCATGTCTTCGGACTGTTCCCGCGACTGGATGAGCGGTCCGGCCAGAAGGGTGGGACGCTGTCCGGCGGTGAGCAGCAGATGCTGGCGATCGGGCGCGCCCTCATGACCCGACCCAAGGTCCTGCTGCTCGATGAGCCATCGCTCGGACTGGCCCCGATCCTCATCCAGCAGATCTTCGCGATCATCCGCGAGATCAACGCCCAGGGAACGACCATCCTGCTGGTCGAACAGAACGCCTTGCAGGCGCTCGATGTGGCCGACCGAGGCTACGTGCTCCAGACGGGCCGGGTCATCCTGTCCGACGACGCCAAGGTCCTGGCGGCCAACGGCGATGTGAGGCGCGCCTATCTCGGGGAGATCTGACCCGCTCCCGGACGCACGGGCACCGACCGAGCGACATGAACGACCCACAGAAGGAATTCAAGGTCCGGTCGGTCGGCGACCGACCACCCAGCCGGTTCCTGCCGATCGCGACATTCGTGGTCGGCATCTTCCTCGGTGTCGCGCTCATCAAGCCGTGGGACCTGTTCCTTGCACCTGTCGGACGGCCGGACAGCGTCGGATCGGGCCCGGTCGCGGTCGCGACCTCCACGCCGACGCCCTCCCCGACGGCTGAGGTCCCGAGTGAGTGCGCCTTCGCGGCAGCCTGGCGGGTGTTCGCGGTCGGGCTCCCCGATCCGTTGGGCGGCGACGGAACGGCCGGGTCGCCATCGGCAACGCTACGCCCCGCTCCGACCATGGACATCGGAAACCCGCTTCGGCGATGGCTGGAGATCGTCCCGTCGACGGCGGCAGACGGCCCGGACGATCCCAGCATCCCGTTCGTGACCATCTTCTCGGAGCGGATCTCCGGGATCGGCTACTGCCCGCCCCCGGACGACGTCGATGGGCCCCCTGCCGGTGCGATCCTCGACGCCTGGCGACGCTCCGACGACGGCAGGGAAAGCCCGGCCGGGCCGGTCGCGCTCCGGGCGGCCGTCTTCGACCCGACGGTCACGATCGAAGTCCCGGTCTACGTGCCGAGCGACCGATCGGCCACGGCCGACGACACCTGGGCCGCCGGGCGCTACGTCTTCGCGGTCGTCGGGTCGGGCTACCAACGCTGGTTCGGCGTGGAGATCCGGGTGGCGTCGAGTCCGCCGGCCGGATAAGTTGGGACCACCTGCGCGGTCAGCGGTAATAGGCGGACTCGCGCGAGATCACCCAGGCGGCGCGAGACAACACGACCAGACCGATCCCGGCCAGCCAGAGACCCGGCGCGTTGGTCACGATCTCGGCCGGCGATCGGAATTGGAAGGCGCCGATGGAAGCGAGTTCCACGATGCGCCACACCAGCCCGATCCAGCCCGCGACCGCCAGGATCGCGAAGGAGAGCCAACGGTCGGCCCCAAGCGGCCGATCACCGGCGGCGTAGGGGAGCGCCACCAGGGCGAGGGTCGTGACCCCGACCAGGAACACGAGGATCCCACTGCCCGCCAGGCCATTACCCGATTCGGCTGGGATCCCGGGGGTGCCACCCACCTGCCACCAGGGCAGGATGCACCCGAGCACGATGAGCAGGCCCGCAACGGCGGCCATGGTCCGGCCGCGCCCGAGCGGTCGACGGTGCATCGTCATCCGTCGGCGACCTCCGAGTAGACCTCCGGCTTCAGGACACCGACGTAGCGCAGGTTGCGATACAGCTCGCCATAGTCGAGACCGTACCCCACCACGAACTGGTCGGGGATCGTGAAGCCGGTGTAGTCGACCGGGATCTCGACAAGCCGTCGTGCCGGCTTGTCCAGGAGCGTGCAGATCCGCAGGCTCGCCGGTGCCTTGCCGCGCAGGTATCGAACCAGGTAGTTGAGCGTCAGCCCCGTGTCGATGATGTCCTCGACGATGAGCACGTCCTCATCGGCGATGCTCGCCGACAGATCCTTCAGGATCCGGACCAGGCCCGACGATTCGGTCGTCGAGCCACCATACGAGCTCACCTCCATCAGATCGATCCGGACCGGCAGGTCGATCGCCCGCATCAGGTCGGCCATGAACGGCAGTGACCCCTTGAGCACGGACACGAGGGTCAGCGGACGCCCCAGGTGGTCGGCCGTGATCCGCTGGCCCAACTCCAGGACCTTGGCCTGGATCTCGTCTTCGGTCAGCAGGATCGCCGCCACGTCGCCGTGAAGGTCCCGTTCGTCGCTCATCGGTCCGTCTCGCTCATGCGTGCGTCGCCTTCCCTTCCGTCACGGTGTCCGGATCGGAGCTCCGCCGCCGGCGGTCGGGGTCCCGGCCGGATGGCGGCCCCGGTGCGGCCTGGATCGTCGGTCCGCTGGATCCCTGATGGGGGGCAGCGCCCGTCGATCCAGTCTCGCTTCCATCATCGCGATACGGCATCGCCACCTGGCCCGACGTCCCGGACAGTCCGGCGACGAGGGCGAGCTTGCCGTATTTGAGCATCAGAGCCCGGAAGTCGCGGGCGTAGAAGAGCTTGATGTTGAGATCCGGGTACAGCTCGCGCAACCGGCGCAGTTTGCGGTTCTTCTTCCGGACCAGTTTCTGGCGAAGCGTCGTCATCTCCAGGTACAGGTCGAGATCGGGCAGGTAGAAGTCCGGCGAGAAGCTCTCGACGACATCGCCGTCCATGTTCCAGAGGATCGGGAAGGTATGCGGTTCGTACTCCCATCGAACGGCGTAGAAATCGAGGATGCGTGACAGCTCGGCTTCGCTGGCGTGGGCGAATGGAGCCCTCACGGTTCCCCGCCAGCATCGACCCGACCGGGATCGATGGCCGCAAGCCAGCGCACGAGGTCACCGTTCCATGTCGCCAGGTCGCGCCGGATCGCTTCGACATCGGCGAGGCTGACCAGCTGACCGGATCGGCTCGGATCAGGTCCTGCCGCCGGCCCCTCGGCGGCGACGTCGAGCCGCGGCCGCCCATCGGAGGTGGACTCCAGCAATCCGAGCGCCGTGCTCCCGCAAGCGTCGCAGTCGAGTTCGACGAAGACGAGATCCTCCCGCTCGGCGAGGACCCGGATCCGGCCCGCCGGGACGGTCGCCCCGCAGGCGGTGCACCTGGCGCCGTCGGGGAGCAAGCGTGGACGATCGCGCGGATCCATCGGCCCGAAGTCTAGCGGAGCGGGCCGGTTCGCGATACGATGCGGGCTGACAACGATACCCCCAGGGGGTATGATGCCGCGAAGCGTCGCCAGATGTGCGCCGATCCCGCGAGGTCCTGACCGACGATGAGTCCGACCACCGGACGTCGAGCGGCCCAACCGCCCGACCCGAGCCACTTCCGCCACAGCTATTCCAAGGACAAGACCCTCCTCGCTCGCCGCCTGTCGCGGATGGAGGGGCAGGTGCGCGGGATCGCCCGGATGATCGAGCGCGAGGAGTACTGCATCGACATCCTCCAGCAGACTGCCGCACTGCGGGCGGCTGTCGACGCGCTGTCGATCGTGGTCCTCGAGGATCACGTCAGTGGGTGTGTCCGAACCGCGGCCGAGCAGGGCCAGGCGGACGCGTACGTTGACGAGGTCATCGATGTCGTCCGCCGGACCCTCGGTCGCCCCGTTCGGAGTCCCGGCCGTTCATCTTGATATCCCGGCCGGTTATCCACCAATCCACGTCGACGTCCTCGATTCGTGGAAAACCCCGTTGACGCAGATGCGATCCGGCCGGTAGCGTCCAGCATCCGCACTGGGGCCGGCACGAGGGTAACGCGGTCCGCGAGGGGTTCGAGGAGACTCGGCCGCGAACCGGACGGACTGCGGAAGACCGGACGCACGCCAACGGTGCGAGACGATGTCGACGCCGGGAGTGGCGCCGCGCGGGCGGATGGCACGCAGACACAGGAGGCGTGTCATGGACCGGCCGCGTGAGCCACTCCCGACGCGCGTTCAGGACACGGCCCCCCTGCCTCCGGCCTATTCGACGGCGCTCGACGACGGACTCGATGCGCTGGGCCTGGATCTGACGGCGGCCGCCCGGGCGGCCATCGATGGTCACGCTCGCCTGTTGCTCAGATGGACGACGGCCATCAATCTGACCGCCATCCGCGATCCCGCGGCGGTGGCCCTCGCCCACGTCGTCGATAGCCTGAGCGGCGTCGAAGTGCTCCGAGAACGGGGCGTCGATCAGTCGCTCGACCTCGGATCCGGCGGCGGCTATCCGGGGATCCCGATCGCGGCCGCCGTGCCACTGACTCGATCGGTCCTGCTCGAGCCGGTCGCCAAGAAGGCCCGATTCCTCACCGTTGCCGCGGCGGCGACCGGTCTGGCCGACGTCCTCGAGTCGGTGCCGATGCGGGCCGAGGCGATGGCGACAGACCCACGGCATCGCGGACGCTGGCCGGCGGTCACGGCCAGGGCCGTAGCGCCGCTCGCGGAACTCATCGAACTCGCCTTCCCATTGCTGGCGCCGGGTGGCTGCCTGATCGCCTGGAAGCGGGGTGACCTGGCGGACGAGCTCGCCGCAGCCGAGCGCGCGATGACGGCACTGGGCGGCGGTTCCCTGGAGGTCCGCCCGGTGGGCGTTCCCGGTCTCCGTGACCACCGGTTGGTCGTCGCGACCGTGCGTGGACGGACCCCAGCCGGATACCCGCGTGACCCAGCCACGCGCAGACGCCGGTCATGGTGACCGGCGCACTGCTAGATTCGGTCCCGTGCGAGTCGCCATCCTCTCGGATATCCACGGCAACCTCATCGCGCTCGACGCGGTGCTGGCCAAGGTCGGGTCTGTCGACGCCGTCTGGCATCTCGGCGATGTGGTCGGATACGGACCGGAACCGGATGCCGTGGTCGACCGCCTGTCCACGCTCGGTGCGACCGGCGTGCGTGGGAATCACGACGCCGCGGCCGCCGGGGGGAACGAGATCGACTGGTTCAATCCCGATGCCCGAGCGGCGATGGAGTGGACGCGCGAGACGATCTCCGGATCGACCCGGGCGTGGCTCGAGGCACTGCCCCAGCGCCGGGTCGACGGCGATTTCACGCTCGTCCATGGAAGCCCGCGCGATCCGATCTGGGAATACGTGACCTCGGCGGCGCTCGCCCGCGCCGGGCTCTCGGCGATCTCGACCGAGCACGGCCTGCACGGTCACACCCACGTCCCGGTCGCATTCACCCAGGTCGACGGGCGGATGCGCACCCTGGCGCCAAGGGCGGGCAACACCGTCGCCCTTGGCGAAGGCCGGACGCTCCTGAACCCGGGCAGCGTCGGCCAGCCACGCGACGGGGATCCCCGAGCGAGCTACATGGTCATCGACACGGACGCGGGCACCGCGACCTGGGGTCGCGCCGACTATGACATCGACGCCGTCGTCAAGATGATCCGCGCCGCCGGATTGCCGACCCGTCTCGCAGACCGGCTCTATGTCGGCGCCTGATGATCGGCGGTAGACGACCGCTTCAAGGACGCAAGCCGGGGGACCGTCGAGTACGGGTGGACCGCCCGCACGCGCCGTATTTCCGATACACGGGTCGCGGCCAGCTCACGGCCAAGGAAGCCGCGAGTGCTCCGACCACGCGGGTCGGCCGCGGTCTGGCCTCCATGCGCGGCGTGTTCTTCGGTCGGCCCCTCGCCAGCGAGGCGGAACTCGGCGAACGTCTGTCCAAGACCAAGGCGCTCGCGATCTTCAGTTCCGATGCGATCAGCTCGTCGGCGTACGCGACAGAGGAGATCCTGCGGGTCCTGATCCTCGGCGGCGCGGCTGCATTGACGCTCGGTGTGTGGGTCAGTGCCGCGATCTCCATCCTGCTCGTGGCGGTCGCCATCTCGTACCGGCAGATCTGCGTCGCCTATCCGAACGGCGGCGGCTCATACACCGTGTCACGGCGCAACATCGGGCGCACGGTCAGTCTCGTGGCGGCCTCCGCGCTGCTCATCGATTACGTGATGACGGTCGCGGTCTCGACCTCCTCGGCCGTCGAGCAGATCGTGTCGGCCTTTCCGGCATTGTTCGACGAGCGCGTCCTCATCGGCGTCACCGCGATCGGCCTGATCGCCATCGCCAACCTTCGAGGCCTGCGCGAGGCCGGCAACATCTTTGCCGCACCGACCTACCTGTTCGTCGGGTCGGCCCTCCTGATGATCGCGGTCGGGGCCTTCCGGATCCTCGTCCTGGGCGAGGGCGAGAGCTACGGCCCGCAGGTCACCCAGCAACTCACCGATACGGTCCAGCCGATCACGATCCTCCTCCTGCTGCGCGCATTCGCCGCCGGTGCCGTCGCGCTGACCGGCACGGAAGCGATCGCAACGGGAGTCCCGGCGTTCAAGCCGCCAGAGGCGAGGAACGCCGCCACGACCCTGGCCGTGATGGCGGCCCTGCTGGCGATCCTGTTCATCGGGATCACATTCCTGGCGGTTCGCTACGCGATCATCCCGATCGAGTTCCCGGAGAAGCAGACGGTCATCGCCCAGGTCGCCCGGACGGTCTACGGCGACGGGCTCGCGTTCTACCTCTTCCAGGCGTTCACGGCCGTCCTGCTGTTCCTGGCCGCCAACACCAGCTTCAACGCGTTCCCCCGCCTCCTGGCCATCCTGGCCGGCGATGGCTACATGCCGCGCCAGTTCGCCCTGCGCGGTGACCGACTCGCGTTCTCGTACGGGATCATCATGCTGGCTTCGCTGGCGGCGCTCCTGATCGTGATCTTCAAGGGCTCGACCCACCTGCTGATCCCGTTGTACGCGGTCGGCGTGTTCATCGATTTCACGATCAGCCAATCGGGCATGATCCGGCACTGGCGGCGGGAGCGGTCACCGGGCTGGCGTCGCCGGTTGAGCATCAACGCGTTCGGCGCGGCCCTGACCGGGATCGTGGCCGTGATCGTCATCTACGTGAAGTTCTGGGACGGCGCCTGGCTCGTCCTCGTCCTGATCCCGGTCTTCGTCACGATGATGTCATTCGTCCATCGCCAGTACGAGGCACACGAGCGGGAGCTCAGCGTTCCGGACGTGGGCGTCCTGCCCGGACCGCACCGCGAGCAGCGGGTGATCATCCCGGTCAACGCGATCAATCGGTCGATCGTCCATGCCGTCAACTTCGGGCGTGGCCTGGCTGCGGACATCCGGGCGGTCTACGTCACCGATGACCTCGAAGCGGCTGAGGCGATGCGGGTCCGCTGGGAGGCGCAGTTCCCGGACGTGCCCCTGGTCGTCGTCGAATCGCCGTACCGGGCGATCATCTCGCCGGTCGTCGCCTACCTCGATGTCCTCGACCAGGCCTGGCCGCCCGACAAGGAGGCACCGATCACTGTCGTCGTGCTGCCCGAATACGTGGGTCGCCACTGGTGGGACCAGATGCTGTACAACCAGACCGCCAAACGACTCAAGAGCGCACTCGTGGGGCGTGACCATACGGTGATCGCGGACGTTCCCTACCGACGAGGACATTGACGTGGCGCGTGCCCGGGCCATCGTGTTCGGACGGCCGCTGTCGAGCGTCCCCGAATACGTCGCCCGCAGCTGGTGGGAGCGCCTCCTGTACAACCAGGCGGCAAAGCGGGTCAAGTCGATGCTCCTCGGCCGGCCGCATACCGTCGTCGTCAACGTCCCCTACCGTCGAGAAGATCCGGCGCTCTTCGAGTCGGCCCTTGGCGCCATGCGTGCGACCGAACGCGACCAGCCACCGGGCAACGGAGCTGACGAGGACCTGACCCGGAAGTCGGATTGAGGGTCCAGACTGGGCCGACGCCAACGGGACCGCTCGGTGGTATCGTGACCGGCCATGGCAGATGCCCGACAGCCAGTCTTTCGTCGCGCGGTGGTCGCCCTCAATGGCGGTTCAAGCGACCTCCGGATCGTCCGTCTCGTGGCGGAGATGGCCAGAGCGTCGAACGCCGAATTGATCGCGATCCACGTCGTCGAGATCGACTGGACACTCCCGCTCGACGCCGACATCGCCGGACGAAGCGAGGATGTCCAGCGCGTCCTGGACATGGCCGAGGAGGTGGCGGAGGAATCGAAGCTGACCCTCGAACCGGTCCTGCTCCAGGCACGCGACGTCGGCGCGGCGATCGTCGACGAGTCGACCGAGCGTGAAGCGGACTTGCTGGTGGTCGGGCTGCCGTATCGCAAGCGGTTCGGTGGCGAGTTCGCCATCGGCCGGACCATCCCGTACGTTCTCCAGAACGCGCCCTGCGCCGTCTGGGTGGTGCGCGAACCCATCATCGAGGAGCCAGCGTGAAGATCGTGATCGTCGGGTGCGGCAGGGTCGGTGCATCCATCGCGGATATCTACGACAGGGCCGGCCATGAAGTCGTCATCCTGGACGTCCTCACCTCGGCCTTCGATCGCCTGCCGTCGACGTTCGGCGGCGACTCCCTGCGGGGCGACGGGACCGATGAAGATGTCCTCCGCCGAGCAGGCGCCGACAGTGCGGACGTCTTCCTCGCGTTGACCGAGGGCGACAATCGCAATGTCATGGCCGCCCAGCTCGCCGTGGAGGCACTCGGCGTCGAGCGCGTCATCGCCAAGATCAACGACCCACTCCGGGCGACCGCCTATGCCGAGCTCGGGGTCACGACGTTGTGCCGGACGGGCCTGATGCTCGATGCCATCGACGATCACCTCGGGCTGCCACGTTCCGGACTGCCGGGCTTGATCGCCGCTTCCGGACATCACCATCCGGGATCCCACGACGCACCCGCGGACACCCCGTCCGTGCCACCGGTCGCAACGTCCACGACCGGTCCGGCAGCCGTTCACAGCCAGGAGGTCTGAGCCGTGTTCGTACTCGTGGTCGGCGGCGGCAAGGTCGGCTATTACCTGGCCAAGGAACTCATCGAATCGGGCCATGAAGTGGCCCTCATGGAGAAGGATCGGGCTCGGGCGACCCAGATCGCCGACGAGATCGGTTCGATCGTCATCGCCCACGACGGATGTGAGGGCAAGTACCTCGGCGAGGCCGGATGCAACCGGGCGGATGTCGTTGCGGCGGTGACCGGTGACGACGAGGACAACCTGGTGATCTGCCAGATGGCCAAGCACCACTTCGACGTGCCGCGGACGATCGCCCGGGTCAACAACCCGAAGAACGAAGCGCTCTTCCGGCATCTCGGCGTCGATGAACTCATCAGTCCGACGCGGATGGTCCTAAGCTCGATCGAGCAGGACATCCCGGTCCACGAGCTCCTCCATCTCGCGGCGCTCGGCGAGGGCGAACTGGAGATCATCGAAGCGCACCTGCAGACCGGTTCGCCGGCCATCGGGCGGACCCCGAAGGACCTGGCGATCCCGGAAGGCTGCTCCCTGTTCGCGGTGATCCGCGACGGGATCGCCACACCGCTCCGACCGGAGACGGTGATGCTCGAGGGCGACAAGGTCATCGCGATCGGTCGGCAGGATTGTGGGGACCTGCTCCACGACCAGCTCATCGGCGATCTGGAGTCCCCGATCGCCGGCTGACGCCAGGACCGGATCGGGGCTACGCAGGGTCGGCACCGCCCGGTCGAGGCTCCGCGCCACCGTTCGACCGGGCGCCACTAGGCCCGGAATCGTGAAGAACCCGTAACTCTCTTGACAACGTCATTGTCAGGGTTCTACGATGCGCCATGTTCCAACCGATGCCCGGTCGGGACCAGTCCGAACCATCATCACTGGAGGTGTACGTCATGACGATCGTGCGCCGCGCCTCGCCTCTCGGCGAGCTCGTCTCGCTGCGCCAGGCGATGGACCGGCTCTTTGAAGACAGCGTCGTTCGCCCGTTCTCGTGGACAGGCGGCGGCCAGGATCCATTCACCCTCCCCCTTGACATCACCAGCGGGGCCGACGAACTCATCGTCCAGGCGGCTCTGCCCGGGATCCGTCCCGAGGATGTCGAGATCACGGTCGAGGACGGGACCCTCAACATCCATGCGGAGTCGACCGACGAGCACGCCGGCGGAGAGGGCGAGACGCTCGTCCGCGAGATCCGTCGTGGCACGTTCAACCGGGTCGTCTCGCTCCCTCGCGGGCTCGAGGCCGACAAGG
Organism: uncultured Chloroflexia bacterium; assembly: GCA_963720755.1. GTDB lineage: Bacteria > Chloroflexota > Limnocylindria > Limnocylindrales > CSP1-4 > SPCO01. Next base: position 182,126 of record CAVRGP010000002.1, on the reverse strand, counting down.
CGACGGCCACCTTCGAGCACGGCATGCTGAGCCTTCGGATCCCGCGGGCCGAGGCGGTCAAGCCGCGCCAGATCCGGATCAGCCCGACCACCGATGGTCACTCGACCAATGGCGCCAAGGCGACGTCCGCCTCGGACACCGCAACCCCTGCGGGCGTCTGACCGGATGGCCTCCGTCCGGCGGGAGCGCGATCCCGAGCAGCCGGTCTACGTGATCAGCGTGGCGGCGACACTCGTGAGCGCACATCCCCGGACGCTGCGCATCTACGAGGACGAAGGCCTCCTCTGTCCGGCCCGGACACCATCCAACATCCGCCTGTACAGCGAAAACGACATCCGACGGATCACCTGGATCCGCCATCTGACCCGGGAACGTGGCGTGAATCTCGCCGGCATCCGGATCCTGTTCGAACTCGAGGAGCGCCTCGGCGCTCGCATCCTCGAAGCCCTCTACGCCGAAGGGACCAGGGACGACGCGACCGACGCGTCGACTGAAGATCCCACGACACCAGCACCCTAGGAGATCATCGAATGGCCAAGCGACCGTCCAACCCGGTCGACGAGCAGCCCACCCCGACCATGGGCATCGTCGAGCTTCCGCTCGTCGCACTTCGGGAGACGGTCATCTTTCCGGAGATGATCGTCCCACTGCAGGTCGGTCGCGAGAAGAGCGTCAACGCGCTCAACGCGGCGGTCGCCGAAGGCGGCCCGATCGCGCTCGTGACCCAGCGGCAAGCCGAACAGGAAGACATCACCGATCCGTCCGAGCTGTACGCCATCGGCACCCTCGCCAAGATCGCCCAGGTCGTCCAACTCCAGGACGGGACCGTTCGGGCCATCGTCCAGGGTCAGGGCCGCCTGCGCGTCCACGGGTTCAGCGCGACGGAGCCATACCTGCGCGCGCACGTCGAGGAACTCAGCGACGAGAGCCCCGACGACGTCGAGGTCCAGGCGCTCATGCGCTCGGTCCAGGCGCAGATCGAGCAGTACGTCGCCAACGGCGCACCCGTCCCACCCGAAGCCGCCGTCGCGGCGCGAAATATCACCGAGCCCGGGCTGCTCGCCGACATGGTCGCGTACAGCCCGGACATGACCACCGAGCAGCGCCAGGAGATGCTCGAGACGATCGACGTCACCGAGCGTCTGAAGCTCGTCTCGACCTTCCTCGCCCATCAGATCGAGATCCTCGAGCTCAAGGGTCGGATCCAGTCCGAAGTCAAGTCGGAGATGGACAAGACCCAGCGTGAGTACATCCTGCGCGAGCAACTCAAGGCGATCCAGCGCGAGCTGGGCGAGGACGACCCCCAGCAGGCAGAGATCAACGAACTGCGCGACAAGGTCGAGGCCGCCGGTATGCCGGAAGAGATCAAGGCCCGGGCGATCAAGGAGATCGACCGGATGAGCCGGATCCCCTCGGCATCGCCGGAGGTCGGGGTCATCCGGACCTACGTCGACTGGCTGATCGGGCTGCCCTGGGATGTCGCGACCGACGACCAGCTCGACATCAAGGAGGCTGCCCGGATCCTCGACGAGGATCATTACGGCCTCGACAAGATCAAGGAGCGCATCCTCGAATACCTCGCGGTGCGCACGCTCGCGGATGAGATCCGCAGCCCGATCCTCGCCTTCGTCGGGCCCCCCGGAGTGGGCAAGACGAGCCTGGGCAAGAGCATCGCGCGGGCGATGGACCGCAAGTTCGTGCGGATGAGCCTTGGCGGCATCCACGACGAGGCCGAGATCCGCGGCCATCGGCGCACCTATATCGGCGCGTTGCCCGGTCGGATCATCCAGAGCATCAAGACCGCCGGCTCGAATAACCCGGTGTTCATGCTCGACGAGGTCGACAAGATCGGGATGGACTTCCGGGGCGACCCGAGTTCGGCCCTCCTGGAGGTCCTCGACCCAGAGCAGAACAGCACCTTCCAGGACAACTATCTGGAGGTCCCGTTCGACCTCAGCAAGGTCCTGTTCGTGGCCACGGGCAACCTGCTCGATCCGATCCCGCCGGCCCTCCGCGACCGGATGGAGATCGTCTATCTGCCCGGCTATACGGAGCAGGAGAAGATCGAGATCGGGAAGCGCTTCCTCGTCCCGAAGCAGATGACCAACCACGGCCTCAAGGCCAAGCACATCGAGATCACGGACGAGGCCATGACCGAACTCGTCCGCTCGTACACGCATGAAGCCGGCGTTCGAAACCTCGAGCGCGAGCTCGCCAACGTGATGCGCAAGGTCGCCCGGCAGGTCGCCGAGGGCCGCAAGCGCAAGACGATCATCGATCCCAAGAAGCTGGCCGCACTCCTCGGCCCGGCGCGGTTCGAGTACGGCGAACTCGAGTCCGAGGATCAGACCGGCGCCGCGACGGGCCTCGTCGTGACCGAGGTCGGTGGCGATGTGGTTGCCATCGAGGTGACCCGGATGGAGGGCCGCGAGGACTTCATCCTGACCGGCCAGCTGGGCGAGGTCATGCGCGAATCCGCCAGGGCCGGCCTGTCGTGGACCCGAGCCCACGCGGCCGAACTCGGCATCCCGAGGGAGATCTTCGAGCACAACACGCTGCACATCCATGTGCCGGCCGGAGCGATCCCCAAGGACGGCCCGTCTGCCGGGATCACGATGGCCACCGCGATGGTCAGCGCCCTGACGGGCATCCCGGTCCGCAAGGACGTGGCGATGACCGGCGAGATCACGCTGCGCGGTCGGGTCCTCCCGATCGGCGGGCTCAAGAGCAAGATCCTTGCCGCCCACCTGTCGGGGGCGAAGATCGTCATCCTCCCGCGCAAGAATGAGAAGGATCTCCGGGACATCCCCGATGAGATCCGCAAGTCGATCAAACTCATCCTCGTCGACTCGATGGAACAGGTCCTCGAGGCCGCCCTGCGGCGCAAGCCGAAGGCGCTCGCCACCGAACCGCCGAAGGTCGTCAAGGGCAAGGACAAGGTCGATCCCGAACCGGACCGACAGCCGACCGTTCGGCGGACCAACTTCCCGACGACCGACCGGCCGCCCGTCGTCGTCGAACACGGATAGGAGACCTCGTCGTCGGGTGCTCGACCCAGTGAACGGATCGAGCACTCAGGCGGCGACCAACGGACCGTGGCAAGCAACCCCATGGAGTTCAAGGATTACTACGCGGTCCTCGGCGTGCCGAGGACCGCGTCGCAGGCTGACGTCAAGAAGGCCTTCCGCAAGCTAGCCCGCCAGCACCATCCGGACGCCAAGCCCGGCGATGCCACCGCCGAGACCCGGTTCAAGGAGATCAACGAAGCCAACGAGGTCCTGGGCGACGTCGCGAAACGGAAGCAATATGACGAGCTCGGGGCGAACTGGGAGGCCATCAGTCGGGCCAGACAGGCCGGGGCCGGAGGTGGCCCGGCTGGCGGCCCCTTCGCGGGGTTCGGCGCGGGTCACGGCGCCCCGGGCGGCAACGTCCGCTACGAGTTCCGGACGAGCGGAGACACGGGTGGCTTCTCGGACTTCTTCCGCGTCTTCTTTGGCCAGGATGCCGGCCCGACCGGTCCCGCATCGACGAGTGGCGCCGGAGTCGGCAGCCGGACCGGTGCCATGGGCTTCGACGACATCCTCGCCGGGATGGGGATCGATGGCCGGTCGGCCGGGCCGACAGGCAGGCCGGGCGGCCCGGCCCGACCACGGGCGGTCCACGAAGCCGCCGCCGAGATCACGCTCGAGGAGGCGTATCACGGTACGACTCGCCTCGTGGACGTCGATGGCAAGCGTCTCGAGATCACCATCCCTCCCGGTGCCGACACCGGGACCCGGATCAAGCTGACCGGGCGTGGACCGGGTGGCGGCGACATCGTCGTCGTCGTTCGCCAGCTGCCCGATGCACGGTTCACGCGCCGCGGCGCGGACCTCGACCGCGAGCTCCCGCTGACGCTCGAGGAGGCCCTGCTCGGTGCGGAGGTCCGGGTCGAGACCCTCAAGGGCAGCGTCCTGCTCACGATCCCGGCCGGGACCCAACCCGGTCGGACCTTCCGCCTGACCGGACGCGGGATGCCACGATTCAAGGGGACCGGTCACGGCGACCTCTACGCCAAGGCCCGGGTGACCATCCCGACCCATCTATCCGACGAGGCTCGCACGGCCGCCCGGACCCTCTTCGAACACCTCGACAGGAACGAGAACTGAGATGCAACTCGACCGATTCACCCAGAAGGCCCAGGAGGCCATCGTCGAAGCCCAGGCCACAGCCCAGCGGCTCGACAGCCCGATCCTCGACGCGGAGCACATCCTGTCCGCCCTGATCGAACCGGACGACGGGGTGCCCGCTGAAACGCTTCGCCGATTGGGCGTGGACCTGCCTGGGTTCCGCGGAGAACTTGCCGCGATCCTGGCCCGACGGGCTCGGGTCCAGGGCGGATCGCTGTCGATGGATCCACGCGCCCGACGGGTGATCGAACTGGCCGAGGCGGAGGCCCGGCGCCTTGGCGACGAGTACGTCTCGACCGAGCACCTGCTCCTGGCCATCGACGAGGTCGGCGGTGAGGGCCAGGCGCTGCTCGAGGGTCACGCGGCCGGCCGCGAGGCCATCCTCCAGGCGCTCCAGAGCGTCCGCGGCGGCCAGCGGGTGACCTCGCAGAACCCCGAAGGGACGTATGCGGCGCTCGAGAAGTACGGCCGCGACCTGACCGTCGAGGCGCGAGCCGGCAAGCTCGACCCGGTCATCGGCCGCGACGACGAGATCCGTCGGGTCATCCAGGTCCTGTCCCGTCGAACGAAGAACAATCCGGTCCTGATCGGCGAACCCGGCGTCGGCAAGACGGCGATCGCGGAGGGTCTCGCCCAGCGGATCGTCCGGGGCGATGTTCCGGAGGGACTGAAGGACAAGCGCGTCGTCGCGCTCGACCTCGGTGCGCTCATCGCCGGAGCCAAGTTCCGCGGGGAGTTCGAGGAGCGGCTCAAGGCCGTCCTCAAGGAGATCAAGGACGCCGAGGGACGGGTCATCCTGTTCATCGACGAGCTCCACACGGTCGTCGGTGCGGGCGCCGCGGAAGGCGCCATGGACGCCTCGAACCTGCTCAAGCCGATGCTCGCCCGCGGTGAACTGCACACGATCGGCGCCACGACCCTCGACGAGTACCGCAAGCACATCGAGAAGGACGCGGCGCTCGAGCGGCGCTTCCAGCCCGTCCTCGTCGACCAGCCGACCGTCGAGGAGACGATCAGCATCCTGCGTGGGCTGCGCGAACGGTACGAGGTCCACCACGGTGTCCGGATCACCGATTCAGCGCTGGTCGCGGCCGCGACCCTGTCCGACCGCTACATCACCGAACGATTCCTGCCCGACAAGGCGATCGATCTGGTCGACGAGGCGGCCTCCCGGTTGCGGATGGAGATCGACTCGATGCCGATCGAGATCGACGAGCTCGAGCGGCGACGCATCCAGCTCGAGATCGAACGCGAAGCGCTGCGCAAGGAGACCGACGAGGCGTCGAAGGCGAGGCTCGAAACGCTCGAGAAGGAGCTCGCCGACATCGACGAGCAGGCCGGCGCGATGAAACAGCGCTGGGAGGCGGAGAAGTCGGCGATCGCCGCGATCCGCGCCACCAAGGCCGAGCTGGAGACGCTGACGACCAGGATCGAACAGGCCGAGCGCGAGACCGACTATGCGACCGCCGCCGAGCTCAAGTACGGGACGCTCAAGGAGCTGACCGACCGGATGACCGAGCAGGAAGCCGCCGTTGCGGCGCTTCAGGGACCCGGCGCCCTGCTCAAGGAGGAAGTCGGCGCCGACGACATCGCCGAGATCGTCGCCAGCTGGACAGGGATCCCGGTCAACCGCCTGCTGGAGGGCGAGACCGACAAGCTGATCCACATGGAGGAACGGCTGCACGCCCGGGTCGTGGGCCAGGACGAGGCACTCCAGGCCGTGTCCGATGCCGTTCGACGGGCGCGGGCGGGACTCAAGGATCCGCGCCGTCCGATCGGCTCGTTCCTGTTCCTCGGACCGACCGGCGTCGGCAAGACGGAGTTGGCCCGGGCGCTTGCCGAGTTCATGTTCGACGACGAGAACGCGATGGTCCGGATCGACATGAGCGAGTACATGGAGAAGTTCGCCGTGTCGCGGCTGGTCGGGGCACCTCCGGGGTATGTCGGCTACGACGAGGGTGGCCAGTTGACCGAAGCCGTCCGACGGCGGCCGTACCAGGTCGTGCTGCTCGACGAGATCGAGAAGGCCCACCCCGACGTCTTCAACGTCCTGCTCCAGGTCCTCGACGACGGCCGCCTGACCGATAGCCAGGGCCGGACGGTGGACTTCAAGAACACGGTCGTGATCATGACCAGCAATATCGGGAGCGCGGCGATCGCCGCCACCGGGGCCCGCAGCGGCGACGCGGCATACGAGCTGATGAAGCAGGAGGTGACCGAGGCGCTCAGCTCGAGCTTCCGGCCGGAGTTCCTCAACCGTGTCGACGAGGTCATCGTGTTCCATGCCCTGACCGAGGCGGACCTCGAGCAGATCGTCGGGCTCCTGGTCGACGACCTCGCCACCCGGCTCAGCGGTCAGGACATCGAACTCGAGCTGACCCAGGCGGCCCGGGCCCTGTTGGTCGACGAAGGGACCGATCCCGCGTTCGGAGCCAGGCCGCTCAAGCGGACGATCCAGCGGCTCGTGGAGAACCCCCTGGCCCGGGCCATCGTCTCCGGCGAGTTCCGGCCCGGGGACCGGATCGTGGCCGATGCCGACCGGGTCAACGGGACCCTCGTCTTCTCGACCGGGTCGGCGACGATCGTCACGGAGGGCGGCACGAAGCGCGACGCCCGCGCACGGCGGGTCCAGGACCCGGCCCCGGTCCCCGGCGGGGATCGGCTCAACTAGCGGGGCCCCCGACTCGACGTCGACGTATCCTCGATCGAACCATGCGCTTCGATGACGCGCTCGATCGACTTCGGGTGCTCCCGGATCGATGGCCGGTGCCCGCAGATGTCCTGATGCCGATCGTGGTGGGCGCCGCCGAGCCACCGGCCTGGCGTCGCCTCCGATCCGATCGACCGCCTCGATCGGCGGCCGTCCTGGTACTCCTGTTCCCCGACGATGCCGGCGCGACCCGGGTCGTCCTGACCGAGCGCGCCAGCCGGGATGGCCATCACAGCGGCGAAGTCAGTTTCCCGGGTGGCAAGGCCGAACCGGACGATGCCGACCTCACCGCGACGGCCATGCGCGAAGCCGCCGAAGAGGTGGGTCTCGACGGTGTCCAGGCGGCCGTCCGCGTGATCGGCCTACTCCAGCAGTTCACGATCCCCGTGAGCGGTTTCGCGGTGACCCCGATCCTGGCCGTCGCCGAGCGGCGCCCGCTGCTGATCGCGTCGCCTGCCGAAGTGGCTCGGATCGTGGAGCCACCGATCGTGCGTTTCCTGCCGGACGCCCCGATCACCATCGTCGAACGCGAGATCGAGGGTTGGCCCGTTCGCTACGGGGCGTACGACATCGATGGGCTGTCGGTCTGGGGCGCGACGGCGCGCATCCTCAGCCAGGTCGGCGGCCTGCTCCGCCCCTAGGCAGGCTCACCCTCGGACGGATCGTGGGTTGGCGGCGGACCCGTCCGGGCCGTCAGGCGGCCGGCACCCCGGCCGACGGCCTCCCCGTCGTTCCCGGCCACGCGCGCCCGGCCGATGACCGAGTCGGAATCGTCTGGCCCCGCGAATTCAACGACGATCGCGCGCATCTCCGAGTGCTCGGTCCAGGCGGCATGCGGGATGTCCGCCGGCCAGACCGCGGCCTCGCCGGCGGCGATCCGGGTCCATTCGTCGCCGACCCCGACCCAGCCGCCGCCCTCGATGACGATGAAGTAGGTCGTGTTCGGGTTCGCGTGGGGTTCGATCCGGGCATTGCGCGACAGGACGACTTCCGCCACCGAACCACGACCATCCGCGTGGACCGTCTGCCCGGTCAGGCCGACTGAACCGATCGGGCCTGTCGCACGCCGGTGGCCGACCCCGAATTGTCGGATCTCGATCGACATGACCGCGCCGTCAGTGACGGCGGCGCCGTTGCCGCTGGGGCCGCCCGCCGCGCTTCTTGATGGTTGCGTCCGGATCCGCATACCGGCGCTGGGTGTTGTATCGCTCGCGCGCCAATTTCGCCTCGTAGGCCACGAAATACGGCGGGAACCGGATGAACCGGATCCAGACGAGGGTGCCCAGACCGACGATGAGCGTCGTCAGCACCAGGAAGAAGTCGAACACAAAGAGTGACTCGATGAGGATCAGGCTGAACGTGATCAAGCCGGTCCACCACAGCCACTCCCACATCTCGAGGTACGGCGGGTGGCGATGCAGCGCACGCGTCCGCAGGTTGTAGAGGACGGTCAGGATGACCAACAGCACCAGCGAAGCGATCCAGATCGGGTGGAACAGGTCCGGAAAGTTCGTGCTGTTGAACGCCTCGAAGAGGTATTCCCAGGGGGCAAGGGTCACGCGCTGACCTCATGTCGCATGTTGGATGGGCCAAGGGAGTATGCCATGTCGGGCGGTATACTCGACCGCAACGATGCGGCGCTGTCGCGTCCGTCCGGGGGAGCCACCGATCGGCCCCGCTGACGCGTCGCCAGCCAGGGGATCGGGAGGAGGCCCGGGTGCGAGCCCTGCTGTCAGTGGCGAACCGAGATGGGATCGCCGAGTTGGCCCGCGAGCTGCTGGATCTCGGCATGGACGTCGTGGCCACGGACGGGACTCGTGAATTCCTGGCCGGTGAAGGGGTCAAGGTCGAGCCGGTGTCGTCGCTGACGCAGGGCGAACCAGACGTCGGCGGCCAGGTCAAGACGTTCCACCATGCGGTCTACGCGGGCATCCTGGCCAGGCGTGACGTCCCGAGCCAACTCGAGGAACTCAGGGCCCAGGGCATCGGCCTGATCGACGTGGTCGTCGTCAATGTGAAGCCGTTCGCGCCCGCCATCGGGGCCAAGCTCATCGGGCTGGACGAGGCGATCGAGATGATCGACATCGCCGGGGCCGCCCTGCTCGGGGCCGCCGCACGGAATGCGGCCGGGGTCGCCTCCGTCGCCGACCCGGCGTACTACCCGCAGGTGATCAGCGAACTGCGCGAACTGGGGCTGGTCAGCCCGGAAACCCGCGCTCGGCTGGCGGCAGAGGCGTTCAGTACGGTCGCCGCGTATCACGCCGAGATCGCCGCCTACCTCAACCAGATCTCGGGCAACACCTTCCCACGCCAGCTCGCGATCGTTCTGCAGAAGGTCGACGACCTGGGCTATGGCGAGAACCCGCATCAGCGGGCGGCGTTCTACCGGGAGACGACCCACCGGAGCGGAACCCTGGCCGACGCGACCCGGCTACAGGGCGAGATGCCGTCGTTCAACAACCTGCTCGACCTGGATGCGGCCTATCGGATCGCCCGCGACTACACCGCCCCGACGGTCGCGATCGTCAAGCACACCGACCCGGTCGGTCTCGCCTCGGACGACGAGCTCGTCGAGGCCTATCGGCATGCGCTCGAGACCGACCCGGTCGCGGCGTTCGGCGGGATCGTCGGCGTCAACCGCGAGCTCGATGGATCGACCGCACGGGAGATCGCGGCCAACTCCTACGAGGCGGTCGTCGCGCCCGGGTTCAGCCAGGCCGCGATCGGCATCCTGCGCGGCAAGCCGGGCCTGGAGCTGCTGGCCATCCCGCCCGACCCGACCGACGGGATGCGTGACTACGGGATCGCCAGTCTCGATTTCAAGCGGGTCGCCGGTGGCCTGCTGGTGGAGAGCGTGGACGACCTCGGACTCGATCGCGGCCGGCTCCAGGTCGTCACCCAGCGGCGGCCGACGCTCGAGGAGCTGACCGATCTGCTGTTCGGTTGGCGGGCGGTCCGCCACGTCCGATCCAACGCCGTCGTGCTCGCCCGCAACGGGGCGACCGTCGGGATCGGGGCCGGCCAGGCCAGCCGCCAGGTCTCGGTGGAGATCGCCGTCCGCCGAGCCGGCGATCGAGCCAGGCTCGCGGTCCTCGCTTCGGATGCCTATTTCCCGTTCCCGGACGGCATCCAGGCGGCGGCCGGAGCCGGCGTGACCGCCATCATCCAGCCCGGCGGGTCCATCCGGGACGAGATGGCGATCGAAGTGGCCGACCGCCACCACATGGCGATGGTCTTCACCGGTCGGCGCCACTTCAGACACTGACGGAGGCCCTGCCCATGGAACAGCTCCTCGCCCTCGAGATGATCCGGGTCACGGAGGCCGCCGCCATCGAGTCCGCCCGATACATGGGCCAGGGCGAGAAGGATGCCGCCGATGCCGCCGCCACCGAGGCGATGCGCAAGACCATGGACGAGATCGACTTCGCCGGCCGGATCGTCATCGGCGAGGGTGAGCGCGACCAGGCCCCGATGCTCTATATCGGCGAACGCGTCGGCCGATCCGGTGCCGACCGGGATGACGTGCCGCGGGTCGATATCGCCGTCGATCCGCTGGAGGGCACGAACCTTGTTGCCCACGGGCAGGCTGGAGCGATCACCGTCCTGGCAGCGTCGGAGGCGGGCGGCCTCACCCACGCCCCGGATACGTACCTAGAGAAGCTGTGTGTCGGGCCGGTGGTCGCCGGCAAGGTCGACATCCGCGAATCGCCATCCGAGAACCTGGGCAGGATCGCGGAGGCCCTCAAGCGACGGGTGACCGACATCACCGTCGTCATCCTCGAACGGCGCCGCCACGACGACCTGATCGCGGAGGTCCGCGAGGCTGGCGCACGGATCAAGCTGATCGGCGACGGCGATCTGTCCGCCGCCATCTCCTGCGCCGTGTCGGGCACCGGCGTCCACGCCGTGATGGGGCTCGGCGGGGCCCCGGAAGGCGTCATCACCGCTGCAGCGCTCCGCTGTCTGGGCGGTGAGATCCAGGCTCGATTCCGGTATCGGTCCGACGAGGAACGTGAGCGTGGGGCGCGGATGGGCCACGGGGACGAGTCACGGGTCTATCGAACAGAGGACCTGGCGCCGGGCGACAACCTCGTCTTCGCGGCGACCGGTGTCACCGCAGGGGACCTCCTCCAGGGCGTCCGCTTCTTCGGCGGTGGAGCGCGAACGCATTCGCTGGTGATGGCCTACCAGGCCAAGCAGGTCCGGTTCGTGGATACGGTCCACATGTTCGACCGCGACAGCCCGCCACGGGTCCGGTTGTAGCCGATGCCGCTGACCCTCGGCTACAAGGCATCCGCCGAGCAGTTCGGACCGCGGCGGTTGCTGGACCTTGCGGTCGCGGCCGAAGAAGCAGGGTTCGATTCGGTCTGGACGAGCGATCACTTCCAGCCCTGGCGACACACCGGCGGCCACGCCCCCAACGCCCTGGTCTGGCTGGGAGCGGCCGCCCAGGCAACCCACCGGGTGACCCTCGGCACGAGCGTCCTGACGCCATCGTTCCGGTACAACCCGGCGGTCGTCGCCCAGGCATTTGCGACGCTCGCCCTCCTGGCCCCGGACCGGGTCATCCTCGGCGTCGGCACCGGCGAATCGATGAACGAGAGCCCGGTCGGCATCGACTGGCCGGAGCAGAGCGAGCGGTTCGCCCGGCTGCGCGAGTCGGTGCAACTCATCCAGCGGCTGTTCCGCGAGGAGTTCGTCACGTTCGAGGGTGACTACCACCGGACCCGCGCGGCGACGATCTACGATCGGCCTGCCGACCCGGTCCCGATCTACATCGCGGCCTCCGGCCCGGCGGCGGCGCGGCTCGCGGGTCGCCTGGCTGACGGCCTCATCTGTACGTCCGGGAAAGGCACGGAGCTGTACACCGAGACGCTCCTGCCGGCCGTCCTCGAAGGCGCGGCCAAGGCGGGACGCGACCCGGATCCATTCGTCCGGATGATCGAGATGAAGGTCAGCTTCGACGACGACCTCGAGCGAGCCATGGAGGACACCAAGGTCTGGTCGGCCCTGGCCTTGTCGGGCGAACAGAAGATGGGGGTCGAGGACCCACGCGAGATGGAACGGCTGGCCAGGGGCGTGGAGAACATCGCCCACCGGCGTTGGCTCGTCTCGGCTGACATCGATGATCACATCGAGCAGATCGCGACCTACGTCGAGTACGGGTTCGATCACCTCGTCTTCCACTTCCCGGGTGAGGATCAGGAAGCCGCCATCGCCCGCTATGGCGAGCGCATCCTGCCGAGGCTGCGGGCTCGGTACGCTTGATCGGCGACGACGTCCGATGATGGGTCACCGGGGTCGGCCGGGTTCGGGATGGGTCAGGGCGATCGCCGCCGCCGCAGCGATCGGGACGATCTCGTTCGGCTGTGGTGGAAGTGCGGCGACGGGATCGGCACCGGCCACGGACGCCGCGGCAACGGCCGCTGCGTCGACGGTCGCATCGGCGAGTCCGCACAGCCCTGCACCGCCGACCGCCCGTCCGTCCGACGGCCAGACCGCGGGCGAGACCCGCACCGACCCGTGGGGCATCGACCAGGTCTGGGTCCCGGCCGGGTCGTTCGTGATGGGCACGGATGCCCGGTCGATCGCGGACTTGACGAGCCAGGACCCTCCAGACTGGGTCATCGCGGAGTTCCCCAGTGAACAGCCGGCCCACGACGTCACGCTCACCCGCGGGTACTGGATCGATGCGACCGAGGTCACCGTGGCGTCCTTCGCGGCGTTCGTCGACGCGGGCGGCTACCTGGACCCGACGGTCTGGTCGCCCGCCGGCCAGGCCTGGCTCGCGAGCCAGGACCCGGCCCGACTCCCGCTGCACTGCCAGGGTGATGTCGCAGATCAGCCGCGCTTGTGCATCACCTGGTTCGAGGCCGAGGCCTACGCCACCTGGCGGGCCGGCCGGCTGCCGACCGAGGCCGAGTGGGAGTACGCGGCCCGCGGACCCGAGTCACGGGTCTATCCGTGGGGAGACGACTGGGATATCGACCGGGCCAACGTCGTCAACAGTGTCGGGCCCAAAGCGGTTGGCAGCTATCCGGCCGGCGCCAGCTGGGTCGGCGCGCTGGACATGGCAGGGAACGCGATGGAGTGGGTCTCGGACTGGCTCGACACGGGCTACTACGCGGTGAGTCCGAGCCAGGACCCGACGGGCCCGGCGACGGGGACCCGGAAGGTCGAGAAGGGCGGCTGGTGGGGCAGCAACGAATTCGTCGCCCGATCCGCCTATCGCCACTACGAGGATCCGCCCACCTACGGCGACAAGCACATCGGGTTCCGGGTCGCGTCGCAATGACGGAGCGGATCGTCGTCGCCATGGGCGGCGGCGGCTTTTCCGATACGCCGGACGATCCCCGTCTCGACGATCACACCCTCGACATCGCGCGTGCAGCCCGTGGCCGGACCAGACCTCGAGTCTGCTTCCTGGCCACCGCCAGCGGCGACGCGAATAACTACATCGAAGGGTTCCACGCCGCCTTCGCCAACCGGGCTGAGACATCGCATCTGGCGCTGTTCGACCGCACGGTCGAGGACATCGGTGCGTTCCTGCTCGAGCAGGACGTCGTCTACGTCGGGGGCGGCAACACGGAGAACATGCTCGCGGTCTGGCGCGTCCATGGCGTGGATCGCGCGCTCCGTGGCGCCTGGGAGCAGGGCGTCGTCATGACCGGCTTGTCGGCGGGATCGCTGTGCTGGTTCGAGACCGGGACCACCGATTCGTTCGGGAACGGCCTGGCGGCCCTGTCGCGGGGTCTCGGGTTCCTGCCGGGGAGCCACTCGCCACACTACGATGCGGAACCGGGTCGACGCCCGACCTACCAGCGGCTCGTCGCCGAAGGGTCGATGCCGGCCGGGTTCGCGGCCGACGACGGGGCCGCCCTCGTGTTCCGCGATGAACGGCTCGTCGAGGTCGTTTCATCCCGACCCGGTGCCCGGGCCTACCGGGTCGAACGCGCTCCGGACGGCACCGCGATCGAGACCGCCCTGCCAACCCGCTCCCTGGGCTGATCCGCCCGCCACCGGCGGTCGGCAGGATCCCACCGCCCGACGATCTGGATCGCATCGGGCGCGTCCAACGTCGTCTGCCGGCGCAGGGCTGTCGCCACGGTCTGACCCCAGCCAGGCGGGACAAGACCCGGCGAAAGATCGGCCAGGGGTGCCAGCACAAACGTTCGAACGGACGCTTCCGGGTGGGGGACGACGAGCGGCCGCGACGCCTTGTCCGGGTCGACATCGGCGTCGATGGAGCGACTGTCCGCACGGCGCTCGACGGCGATCCGGGCACGTCCGAAGACGAGCAGGTCGAGGTCGAGTTCGCGCGGACCCCACCGACGGCGACGACGGCGACCGAACGCCCGCTCGATCTCCTTCAATCGGCCCAGTAAATCGAGCGCACCGTGCTCGGGATCGGATCCGGCCGGGACGTCGACGGCCACGACCGCGTTGCGGAACTCGGGCTGGTCGAGGACGCCGACCGGGGCGGTGGCATACAGCCGGGAGACGGCCCGAAGCGTCACCCCAGGGATGGCGGCCACAGCGTCGACCGCATGGCCCAGCGTGGCTTCCGCATCACCCAGGTTCGCTCCCAGACCGATGTAGGCGCGGACGCGTCGGTCGCTCATGGGTACCTCGTCGGGGAGCATAGACTCCGGCCATGCGCAGGGTCACGGTCCGCATCATGCACCCCGAACCGGAGCCCGGTGCCGGCCCGCTCACGACATGGCTCGCCGGCGGGCGAGCCGCCAACGCGCGCCGGCTCCACGATCGCTTCGTCGCGGCCGGGGCGGACGACGTCACCGTCGTGGCGGGACCGCCCGACACCGTATCGTTCGGAGCGCGTCTCCGCGGCCTCGTGGAACAGGAGCATCCGGACGGGATCGTCATCCTTGGCTCCGGTTCGATCCCGCTCGCGACGGGTCGCGATGCCCGGGACTTCGCGACCGCTGCCGGGTCTGATGACCGTCGAGCGCTGGCCAACAATCGATATTCGGCCGATGCCGTCGCCGTGGCCGGCGCGTGGCCGAACCTCGCCACGCTGCCCGATCTGCCATCCGACAACGCCTTGCCGCGATGGCTCGAGGCGCATGCTGGCTACCGGGTGGATGACCTGCGCGGACGATGGCGCCTGTCGGTCGACATCGACGGCCCGCTCGATCTCCTCCTGGTCGATCGACGTCGGGGCAGGGAAGCGGCGGCGGCGGCCGGGGTCGACGTCGGTCGTGTCTCGGTCGCCATGGACGCGGTTCGCCGGGTGGCGGCAGACGCGCATGCGGAGCTGCTCGTGGCTGGACGCACCTCGGCGCGCACGCTTGCCTGGCTCGAATTGTCCACGGCGTCGCGGACTCGTGCCTTCGTGGAGGAGCGGGGCTTCCGGGCGGCCAGCCGCCTTGCACAGGCGTCCGACGGGGCCATCCAGCGACCACCGGCGTCGATCCTCGGGACACTCCTGGACCGCGACGGGCCGGGGTCGCTCGGCGATCACATCGCCCGACTCGCCGATGGTGCCATCCTCGACAGCCGGGTCCTGCTCGCCCACCGCCTCGGGGCGAACGAACGTGCCTGGCCGGCCGCCGAGGACCGGTATGCATCGGATCTCCTGCTGCCCGACCGGGTCGCGGACCCGTGGTTGCGTGCGCTCACGGCGTCCGCGGCGGCCGCACCGATCCCGATCCTGCTCGGTGGCCACACCCTCGTCGGGCCGGGGATCCGGCTCGTCCTGCGCGGTGCCCCGTGGACGTGACTCCCGGGCTTCGGCGCGACCCACACCCGGACCTCGATGCGGTCGGCCAGGACGACGAGCTTGTCGGCCGGATCCGCGCGTCGATCGAGCGGGACGGACCGATCACGTTCGCCCGGTTCATGGACATGGCGTTGTATGACCCGGACGGCGGGTACTACCGGTCGGAAGCGACGCGACCTGGCCGCGGCGGCGACTTCCTGACGGCACCTGAATCCCACCCGATCTTCGGGGCGACGATCAGCAGGGCCATCGCCGATGCGTGGGACCGACTCGGCCGGCCGGCGCCGTTCATCCTCCGCGAGTACGGCGCGGGGACTGGCGCCCTCGCGGTCGCCATCCTCGACACCCTCGATCGCGAACACCCGGACCTCGCATCCGCGATCCGCTACCAGCCGATCGAGGCGGAGACCCGTCGCATCGCCGACCTGACCGCGCGCCTCGTGGCAGCCGGGCACGGGTCGACGCTGGACACGATCGACCGGACCGATCCGCCCCCGTCGATCGACGGTGTCGTACTCGCCAACGAGGTCCTCGATGCCTTGCCGACGCATCGGCTGGTCATGCGCGGCGGACGGCTGGTCGAGGTCATGGTCGGGATCGACGGCGGCCGGTTCGTCGACGTCGAAGCCGACCTGTCGGATCCTAAGCTGGCGGCCAGGCTGGCGTCTGACGGGGTTCGCCTGGTGGATGGCCAGCGGGCTGAGGTCAGCCTGGCGCTCGAACCGTGGATCGCGGGGCTCGCGAGCGGCCTTCATCGAGGGCTCGTCGTCCTGATCGACTACGGCTACCCGGCGACCGATCTGTACGACCCCGTCCGGCGGCACGACGGCACCCTTCGCGCCTACCTCCGACACCGCGTGCACGACGACCCGTACGTCCATATCGGGCGACAGGACCTGACCGCTCATGTCGATGTCACCGCCGTCGAGCGAGCGGCGACCGCCGCCGGTCTGACCCATCTCGGGACCACGACCCAGGCCGAGTACCTGGTCGGGCTCGGCATCGAGGGTCGACTGCAGGCGATCCAGGCGGATCCGGCGACCACGATCGAGGTCTATCTGGACGTTCGGTCGGCCCTCGTGCGCCTGCTCGACCCCGGTGCGATGGGCCGGTTCCGGGTCATGGCATTCGGGAACCGGTGGCCGAAGGGTGTCGTGCCGGTCGGCCTCGACTACCGCCTCGCTCGCTGACGCGGCGCCCGCGGCCACGGGCCGCTAGGGCGTTCTGCCTATTGCAGCGCGCGCCGTCCGAACCGCACGCTTTGCGACGGTCGGGCACGACCGATGGGGAGCGGCGCGCGGTCCTGCACGCGCGCTCGGCACGCGCCGCTCCCCGAACATGCTGCCGATGCCGGCCGACCCAGGATCCGGGCGCCGAGTCCACCCGCCCGCAGGCCGAATCCCCTCGTGAGATGACGACCGCGGCACGCCGCCGTCCACGCTAGAATGCCGAGAGGGACAGCCCAGTCGCACCGGGTATGACTGTGCGCTCCGCAAAGACCCCGAGCTAGCGGCGCCAGCCCGGGCGTGTCGCTCGAAGGGAGTTCGGTTGACCGGCATCTGGTACGTCGTGGGGTTCGCCTTCGCCGGCGTGTCGTTCGTCTTCCTGACGATCGGCGCCGCGTGGCTCATCTCCCATCGCAACCGCGGTGATGAGCACAAGGGCCTGCCCTACGAATCCGGGATCGATACGTATGGCGACACCCACGGCCGATTCGGGTTGTCGTTCTACATCTACGCCTTGCTCTTCGTCGCCTTCGACATCGAGGTGATCTTCATCTACCTGTGGGCGATCGCCTTCCGGGACATCCTGCTTGGCGGTCTCGCGAGCATGCTCGTCTTCGTCGCGATCCTCCTGCTCGGACTCGCATACGCCTGGCGGAAGGGTGCTCTGACATGGCGTTGAAGCCGGACGAAGGACGCGACCTCCCCGCGGTGACCGACACCGCGTCCGACCTGATCGTGCCGATCGTGGTGCCGAACACGCTCTGGCAGGCGGCGGATCCCGAGGCCTACGACGGTGGGCGAGAGAGCGACATCACCCACTTGCGGGAGTACGCGGCGAGCGGGCTGGGACGTCACGACGACGCCCGGTGGAGCGGCGCACTCGAGGTGATCCCGACCAAGGCGGACTACGTCCTGGACCTCATCCGGATGAACAGCCTCTGGCCGCTCCTGTCCGGCCTGGCCTGCTGCGCCATCGAGATGATGTCGGCCGCCACGTCCAAGAACGACATGGATCGCTGGGGGATGTTCCCGTTCCGGGCCAGCCCCCGCCAGGCCGACGTCCTCATCGTGGCGGGCACCCTGACGACCAAGATGGCCGGACCGCTGGTCCGGTTGTGGGAGCAGATGCCGGAGCCCAAGTGGTGTGTGGCGATGGGTGACTGCACCTGCTCCGGCGGCCGCTACAAGCGGAGCTACAGCACGGTCGAGGGGATCGACCGGGTCATGCCCGTCGACGTCTACGTGCCGGGTTGCCCACCGCGGCCGGAGGGTCTCATCTACGGGATGATGAAGCTCCAGCAGCTGGTCAAGGAGCGCCGCGGCCACTGGCCGGACCGGGCCATCGGTCCGACCGTTCCGGAGGACGTCTGAGCATGGACCGCCAGTTCAAGGCGCGACTGGAGGCTCGCTTCGGGGAATCCCTGACCGGTCCGATCCGCCAGCGTCACGACGAGACCGAGATGCGCATCGGGGCGGGCGATGTCGTCACGGTCATGAGCGCCCTGCACGACGAGCGCGATCTCCGGTTCGAGTTCCTGAGCGACCTCGCCGGGGTGGACACGGGGCAGGTGATGCAGGTGGTCTATCACCTGTGGAGCGAGACCACACCGGATTGGCTGCGGGTGACGGCCGACGGCCTGTCGCGCGACGATCCCCGCGTGCCGTCGGTGACCTTCCTGTGGAAGGGCGCCGAGTGGATGGAACGCGAGGCCTACGACATGTTCGGGATCACCTTCGAGGGCAACCGCGACCTGCGCCGGATCTATATGCCGCCCGACTACCAGAGCTTCCCGCTGCGCAAGGACTTCTACCTCGCGGATGATGCGGCCCGCTCTCCCGGCGGCGGGGTCCGGCCGATGGAGCGAACGCACGCGCCGCGCAATGCCCCGACGACGGCGCTGGTCCGCCGGACGGGAGGCTGACCGAGCCGATGCGCACCTCCGTCCCGCACCAGTCCACGGACGATCCCAGGGTCACCCTCGACCGGGATCTGGGCGTCTTCGAGCCGGTCCCGCCGTACCCGCCGCGGACTGAGCGCGAGGCCGAGTTCTACACCCTCGGCGACGGCGAGATGTTCATCAACATGGGTCCGCAGCACCCGTCCACCCACGGCGTCCTGCGGGTCGTCCTGAAGCTCGACGGCGAGAAGGTGGTCGACCTCGACCCGGTCCTCGGCTACCTGCACCGCGGGGTCGAGAAGCTGTGCGAGAACGCCGACTATCACCAGGCGATCTGCTACACGGACCCGCTCGAATACGTGAGCTCGCTGTTCAACGAATGGGCGCCCGTGCTGGCCTTCGAGAAGCTGATGGACGTCCAGGTCCCGCGCCGGGCCGAATACATCCGGGTCCTCTCCACGGAACTCAACCGGATCGCCAGCCATGCCCTCTTCCTCGGCTGGATGGCGCTCGACCTGGGCGGCCTGACGCCGATCCTGTGGTCGTTCATCGAGCGCGACGAGATCGTCGACCTGCTCGCCTCGCTGACCGGCCAGCGGATGCTGTTCAACTACTTCCGGATCGGTGGCGTCAACGGCGACCTGAACCACGACTTCATGAGCCGGCTGGGCGACTGGATGTCGAAGGCCACCGAGCAGATCGAGTCGGGCAACGCGCTGCTCAACGAGAACGAGATCTTCGTCCGGCGGATGCGCGGGCTCGGCCGGATCGACACAGCGACCGCATTGCGGATGGTCATGACCGGCCCGAACCTGCGGGCGACCGGCGTTCCGTTCGACATGCGCCGGGCCCATCCCTACAGCGTCTTCCCGGAGCTGGAATTCGACATCCCCACGCGTTCGGAAGGCGACTGCCTGGCCCGCTACCTGCTCCGGATGGACGAGATCAAGCAGAGCCTCCGGATCATCGACCAGTGCCTGCACCAGATGCCGGACGGTCCGGTCATGGCCAAACTGCCCCGGCTGATGCGTCCGCGCCCGGGCCGCGCCTATGCCGCCGTCGAAGGGCCGCGCGGCCAGTACTCGACCTACGCCATCAGCGACGGGACGGACCAGCCATTCCGGATGCGGATCCACGATCCGTCGTTCATCCATCTCCAGTCGGTCGGGCTGATGATGCCCGGCCACCTCATCGCGGACACCATGGCGATCATGGCCAGCCTGGACCCGATCATGGGCGGGGTCGATAAGTGACGGTCGTCGGGCGATCCTGGAGCCGGCTGACCCTGCCCGGCAAGATCATCTTCACGATGATCCCGATCCTGGTCGTGCTGACCGGCGCGCTGGTCGTCACGATCGTGCTTCTCGGTGGTCCGCTCGTCGATCTCGCGGCGAACAACCTGCCCATCGTCCGCTTCGTGGTGGCGGTGACGGCCATCCTCCTGATCACCGTGCCGACCGCGTTCCTGATCATCTACATGGAGATGAAGATCATCGCCCTGATGAACCTGCGCATCGGCCCGGATCGGGTCGGTCCGGCCGGTTCGCTGCTGTCGGTCGTCCACGGGCTCAAGGTCCTGATGAAGGAAGACTTCACCCCGACCGGAGCGGATCCGATCGTGTTCACCTGGGCGCCGGTGGTGACCTACCTGGCGGCGGTCATGACCCTCCTGGTCATCCCGTTCGCGCCCGGGTTCTTCGGCCAGGACCTGAACCTCGGACTGCTCTACTTCTTCGCCATCGGCGGGTTGTCGGTGGTCGGACTGCTGATGGCCGGTTGGTCGAGCTACAACAAGTACTCGCTGCTGGGTGGCCTGCGCTCCGCGGCCCAGGTCATCAGCTATGAGATCCCGCTGACCTTGTCGGTCGTCGGCCTGATCCTCCTTGCCGGCACGCTCAGCCTCAACCAGATCGTCCTGAACCAGGGTGGCTGGTTCACCGATTGGTACGTGTTCCGCCAGCCCCTGGGGTTCCTGATCTTCTTCATCGCCGCGACGGCCGAGGCGAACCGGACCCCGTTCGACCTGACCGAGGCGGATTCGGAGATCGTGGCAGGGTTCGCGACCGAGTACTCCGGGATGCGCTTCGGGTTCTTCTTCTTCGCCGAGTACGTCAACGTTTTCATCATCTCCGCCCTGACCGTGACCCTCTTCTTCGGCGGCTGGAACGCACCGGTCCCGTGGCCGTGGGACGTCACCCTGTCCCTGGACCCGGGGCAACTCGGGGTCGGCCTGCTCATCCTCGTCGCGGTCGTGCCGCTCATCCTGACCTTCGCCTTCGCGGCACCGATCTGGATGGTCAGCGCCCGGGTCAAGGGCTGGCAGGCGTTGATCGGCGGGTTCGTCCTCGCCAACCTGTTCGTGGTCGCGGTCATCGGAGCGGTGGCCTATATCGGCCTCGACTGGGTCGCGGGCCTGCTCTGGTTCCTGGGCAAGACCTATGTCTTCGTCTTCACCTTCGTGTGGATGCGCGGGACCCTGCCCCGAGTCCGGATCGACCAGCTCATGGACTTCGCCTGGAAGTGGATGCTGCCGGCAGCGCTGCTCAACCTGTTCGTGACCGCCGCGGCCATCGTCATCGTGAGCGGGAATCCCTGATGAGCCTCCTGCCCGGTCTCGGTATCGCCAAGGGGATGGCCCTCACCCTGCGTCGGTTCGTCGAACCCAAGGTCACCGTCATGTATCCCGAGGACCGCCGGGATCCGCCGCCCAAGTTCCGTGGCCGGTTGCAGCTGCTGTACGACGAGTGGGGCACGCTCAAGTGCGAGACCTGCTTCCAGTGCGCACAGGCCTGCCCGATCGAGTGCATCGACATGGGCGGGGTGGACACGCGTGGCCGGTTCCACGTCCACTGGGGCGCCCCCGAGACCTACGGCGAGCGGCGCGAGGAATCTGCGCTCCGCCGCTCCGGCCGCCCCGTCCCGGATCGTGTGTACGTGCCGTTCGCCCCCGTCGACCTGGCGGCCGTCGACGGGATCCTCGAGGAATACGACCATGATCCCGCGCACATGCTCCAGATCCTCGAGGCGGCCCAGTCGGTCTACGGCTACCTTCCTGTGGCGGCGCTCAAGCGGATCAGCCAGCGCACGGGTGCCTGGTACGCGATGATCTACGGGACCGCGACGTACTACCATCACCTCCGATTCGAACCCGCGGATGCGACCGTCCAGGCGGCCGCGATGGACGCCCACCGACCCTCCGAGGCGACCTATCTGAGCGCGCTCGACGCGGCCCTCGGCGGACCGGGGAGGGCGTAGGACGATGGTCGAACGCTTCACCACACCGGCGGCCTGGCCGACGATCCTGCTCGGTCGGGTGGACGCATCCGATCCGATCGATCTGGACGCCGCGACCCGGGCCGGCGCGTTCGATGCCCTCCGCCGGGTGATCCGGAACTTCGGGGAGACCGCGACGATCGCGATGATCGACCAGTCCGGACTGCGCGGCCGCGGCGGTGCGGGTTTCCCGGCCGCGACGAAATGGCGGACGGCCGCGACCACCGACGCGCCTCGCCGGTACGTGGTCGTCAACGGGTACGGAGCGGACCCGGCGACCGGGACGGACCGGTTCCTGCTCGAACGCGACCCGTTCGCCGTCATCGAGGGCGCCGCGATCGTGGCGTTCGCCACCGGCGCCGCCGAGGTCATCATCGCCGTTCGGACCGAAGCGACGGAGGCGATCCGCACCTTGACCGCGGCGATCGCCGCCGCCGAGGACGCCGGGTTCATCGGTATCGACGTCCTTGGATCCGGTCACGACATCGGCGTGACGGTCCGGCCGGTGCAGGGCGCCTACATGCTCGGCGAGGAGACCGTTCTGCTCAAGGCGCTGGAGGGCAAGCGCGGCCAGCCCGAGCAGCGGCCGCCGCATCCCGCGGAGCGGGGCCTGTTCGGGCTGCCGACCGTCGTCCACAACGTCCAGACCGTGGCCACGGTCCCCTGGATCGTCATCCACGGGTCGGAGGCCTTCGCGGCGATCGGTGCTCCGGATGCGCCGGGCACCATCCTCGTCCAGGTCCGGGCGACGTCCGGAGAAGGGATCGCCGAGGTACCCCTCGGGACGCCGCTCCGGGACATCGTCGCACTCGGTGGCCGCCTGCCCGCCGGCCGATCGCTCAAGGCGATCCTGGTCGGGGGCCCATCCGGTGGCATCCTGCCACCGGGACTCCTCGACACGCCCTACGCATTCGCGCCGTTGCGGGACGCCGGTGCCCACATCGGCTCTGGGTCGGTGGTCGCCGCCGACGACCGGACCTGCATCGTGGACCTCGCCCGGCTTCTGACCCGGTTCTGCGCCGGGGAGGCGTGCGGCAAGACGATCCCGTGTCGGATCGGGACCCGGCGGTTGTCCGAGATCGCCGACCGCATCGTCGATGGCCGCCCGCGACCGACCGACCCGGCGCTCCTCGCCGACCTCTCGGACGATATCGTGGCATCGGCGCTGTGCGACCACGAGCGACTGACGACGCTTCCGCTCAGCAGCGGGATGCGATACTTCCGTTCCGAGCTGGACGAGCACATCCTGCGCAGTGCCTGCCCGGCCGGCGTCTGCCACCCGATCGCGGTGGCGGCCGGTGCGATCTCGTGAGGCGACCATGGCTGACCTGATGACACGCCCCGACGCCACTTCCGCGATCGAGCCGGAGTCGCTGGCCGAGCGCCTGCTCGATACGCAGTCGCCGCAGCGCCCGCAATCCTCGCTGCCCATCCGGATCGAAGTCGACGGCCGGGTCGTCGAGGGCTTCGAGGGCCAGACGATCCTGGAGGTTTGCCGCGACAACGGGATCGAGATCCCGACGCTGTGCTACGAGCCGAAGTTGCCCGGCTTCGGGGCGTGCCGGATGTGCGTGGTCGAGGTCGAAGGCGAGGAGCATCCGCCGATCTCCTGCTCGCGCACGTGCGAGCCCGAGATGAAGGTCCAGACACAGACCGACGAGCTTCGGCGCCTCCGCCGGACGAACCTCGAGCTGATCTTCTCCGACCACAACGCCTACTGCCTGCCGCCCTGCCAGAACAAGTGCCCGAGCCATATCGATATCCCCGGGTTCCTGAAGGCCAACGCCGAGGCCGACTGGCGCGAGAGCACCCGGATCTTCAAGCGGACCATCCCGTTCCCGAGCGTGCTCGGGCGGGTCTGTCCTGCCCCGTGCGAGGAGCACTGCCGGCGTGACGAGGTGGACGAGGCGATCGCCATCCGCGACAGCCACCGCTATGCCGGCGATCAGGTCCTCAAGGCGATGCTCGACGAGGATGTCGATCCACCGCTGCCGTTCGAACGGCAGGCCCCGACCGGTCGTCGAGCCGCGGTCATCGGCTCCGGCCCGGCCGGGATGTCGGCCGCCTTCTACCTGCTCCTGGCCGGTCACGACGTGACCGTGTTCGAGCGCGACCCCGCCCCGGGCGGCATGCTCCGGTACGGGATCCCGCAATATCGCCTGCCGAAGGTCGAGGTCCTCGAGGCGGAGTACGAGTCGGTGACCCGGCTGGGCGGCAAGATCGTCTGCAACGCCGGCCTGGGAACGGATTTCACGCTCGACGACCTGACCTTCCAGGGGTTCGATGCAGTCGTCGTCGCGATCGGCTGCTACGACACCAACAAGCTCGGGATCCCGGGCGAGGACGCGGCCGAGTGCCTGGACGGACTGGAGTACCTGCGGACCGCGACGCTCGGGCTCCCGTATCCGGATCACGCCGGCAAGCGGGTCGTCGTGATCGGTGGCGGGTTCACCTCGATGGACTGCTCACGGACATCGATCCGCCAGGGCGCCGCCGAGGTCACCCTCGTCTATCGCCGCGACATGAAGGACATGCCGGCCTCCAACGAGGTCCACGAAGCGATCGAGGAAGGTGTCACCGCCATCTTCCAGGCGGGTCCGGTCCGGGTCATCACGGACGACGACGGGACGGTGACCGGCGTCGAGTTCATCCGGATGGCCCTCGGCGCGCCGGATGCCTCGGGCCGGAGACGCCCGGAACCGGCGCCGGGCACGGAGTTCACGATCCCCTGCGATCGCGTCCTGCTGGCCATCGGTCAGGGCCCGGATCTGACCTGGATCGGGCCTGGCTCGGAGGGACCGGAGGCGACCCGGCAGCGCCGTCTCAAGGCCGATGCCGTGACGTTCGAGACGGGCCGTCCCGGTGTCTTCGGTACCGGCGACGTCCGGATCGGCGCGGCGACGGTGGTCCAGGCCATCGCCGAAGGTCGACGGTCCGCCTATGCGGTCGATGCCTATCTCAAGGGCCTCGACCTGTCGGCCATCCGGACCCGGCAGACCCTGGCTGAACCGCAGCCTGAATTCCTGTCGATCGTGCCGTTCACCAGCGAAGCCAAGACGCCGCGCTACCGGCTGAGCGCGCTCGAGGCCGAGGAACGGAACCATTCCTACGTCGAGTACGAGCTGCCGTACACCCGCGAGGACGCCGTCGCCGAGTCCACCCGTTGCCTCCAGTGCACCTGCGAAGCGATCGGCTTCTGCGACCTGCGCCGGCTCGGGATCGAGTACGGGACGACCCTGCCCACACTCGAACCGCAACATCACGCGGGCGCGGGCTTCCGGAGTGTCACGGAGAACCGGTTCACGGGCGTCAACCACGACTACATCCGGGACGACTCCCACGCCTTCATCCTGCGTGAACCGTCACGCTGCATCGACTGCGGGCGATGCGCCCAGGTCTGCTCGGAGGTCGTCGGCGCGGCCTGCTACGACTTCATGCGGATCGGCTTCGACACGCTCGTCACCACGCCGCTCGACATGAGCCTCAACGACACCCCGTGCGTCTCCTGCGGCCGCTGTGCGGAGACCTGCCCGACCGGCGCCC
Organism: uncultured Chloroflexia bacterium; assembly: GCA_963720755.1. GTDB lineage: Bacteria > Chloroflexota > Limnocylindria > Limnocylindrales > CSP1-4 > SPCO01. The sequence continues at coordinate 156,567 of CAVRGP010000002.1, read as the reverse complement.
TGATGCCCAAGCCACGGGTCCTGCAGAAGTACGACGTCGACGAGAGTCGCTGCATCCTGTGCGGCATCTGCGTCGATGCCTGCCCGTACGACGCGCTCCGCGATGGCGCGGACTTCGAGCTCTCACACACCAGCCGGTCGCAGCCGATGATCGACCTGATGGCCATCGCCGCGGTGGAGCGCGAAACGGAAGTCACCTACATCCGGCGAGAGCGTGACTGGGCGACGAGGGCGGCCGAGCAGGGCCGGCTCATCGACACGGCGCGGATGTTGCCGATGCTGCCGCCGACGGTGACGGGCGTCGCGACCAACGGCAACGGGCACGGGCAGGCTCGCGGCGACGGGCACGAACACGGCGGGGCGGCTGTCGCACCCAGTCATCACGAGTAGGCCGGTGGCGTGATGAATCGTCTGATCCCGATCCTGCTGGGACTCATGGTCCTCGGCCTGGTGACCGCCGTGGCGGTCGTCATGCTCGTGTTTCTCGGGCAGGATTGGGCCGACGCCCTGTTCTGGATCTTCGCGGCGGTGATGATCGGCTCCGCCCTCCTCGTCGTGACGATGCGCGACATCATCCGCTGCGGCCTGGCCATGATCGTGTGCTTCGGGTCGCTGGCCGGGATCTACGTGATCCTGGGGGCGACCCTGATCGCGGCGGCCCAGGTCATCGTGTACATCGGGGCGATCAGTGTCCTGATCCTGTTCGCGATCATGCTCACTCAGACGAAGGACGCCCCGAGCCGACTCGTCTTCCAGACCCAGGCGGTCCCGGCGGCGATCGCATCGATCGTCATCGCCCTGGTCATCGCCCTGGCGGTCGCCGCCACCGACTGGAACGAAGCAGCGCATCGGGTCCGGCTCACGGCCGACGCACTGTCCACGGTCCTGTTCAAGGACTACGTTCTGCCGTTCGAGGTCATCAGCGTCCTGCTCCTGGCTGCGGTCATCGGCGGCGTCTACCTGGCCAAGCGCGAACCCGGTGGTCCGTCATGACCGACTCGCTGGACGCCTACCTGATCCTGGCCGGCCTGCTCTTCGCGATCGGCTCGTTCGGGTTCCTGGCCCGGCGCAACGCGATCAGCATGCTGATGTCCATCGAACTCATGCTCAATGGCGTCAACCTCGCGATCGTCGCCTTCGGATCCTTCGGGGCTGACGCGGCCATGGCCGCCCAGGGCTCCGTCGTGGCCCTGATGGTCATCGCCATCGCCGCCGCCGAGGCGACCGTCGGGCTGGCGATCGTGATCGCGATCTACCGCAACAAGAAGACACCGCTGGTCGACGAGTACGACTCGATGCGCCAGTGAACCTCGAGAGCCTCATCCCGGTCCTGGTCATCCTGCCCATCTCGGGGTTCGCCCTGACGGCGATGATCGGGCGCCGGCTCGGCAAACAGGCGCACTGGATCCCGGTCCTGGCGATCCTGGCGGTGTGGGTCATCGCGATGGCGCTGGTCGTCGACGTCCTGTCGGGGACGGCGCCGCTGCTGCCGGGCTCGGAGACGTCGCACGGGTACGCCGTCACCTGGTTCACCTGGATCCCGGCCGATCACTTCGTGGTCGATGTCGGGTTCGTGGTCGACTCCCTGACCGCCTGTCTCCTGATCGTGGTCACGACGATCGGCCTGCTCGTCCACGTCTACTCGATCGGCTACATGAGTCATGACCCAGGCTACTGGCGGTTCTTCGCCTATCTGAACCTGTTCATGTTCTCCATGCTGCTGCTCGTTCTGGCGAGCAGCTTCCTGGTCGTGTTCGTGGCCTGGGAGCTGGTCGGCCTGTGCAGTTACCTGCTCATCGGGTTCTGGTATCGCAAGCGCTCGGCGGCCCTCGCGGCCAAGAAGGCGTTCATCGTCAACCGGGTCGGCGATGTCGGCTTCGCCCTCGGCATCATGCTCATCTTCGTGAGCCTGGGAACGCTCGATATCCGGGCCGTCATCGAGCGGATCGGCGAACTCGACGGGACGACGATCACGATCATCGCCATGCTCATCTTCGCCGGCGCCATGGGCAAGAGCGCCCAGTTCCCCCTCCACGTCTGGCTGCCGGACGCGATGGAGGGTCCGACCCCGGTGTCCGCCCTGATCCATGCGGCCACGATGGTCAACGCGGGCGTCTACCTGGTCGCCCGGACGAACCCGATCTTCGCCCACGCCCCATCCGCCCTGGTCGTCGTGGCGGCCATCGGCATCTTCACCGCCCTGCTCGCGGCGTCGATCGCGATGACCCAGACGGACATCAAGCGGGTCCTCGCGTACTCCACCCTCAGCCAGCTCGGCTACATGTTCGCCGCGCTCGGCGTCGGTGCCTGGACGGCCGCGATCTTCCACCTCATGACCCACGGCTTCTTCAAGGGTCTGCTCTTCCTCGGCTCCGGATCGGTCATCCACGCAGTCCACGAAGAGCAGGACATGCGCCAGATGGGCGGCCTGTCTACCAAGATCCGGATCACCTACATCACGATGTTCATCGGTTCGTTGGCGATCGCCGGGATCCCGCCGCTGGCCGGGTTCTTCTCGAAGGACGAGGTCCTGGGTGAGTCGCTCAAGCTCGGATTCTGGTGGGTCTGGCTGATCGGCCTCGTCGTGGCCGGGATGACCGCGTTCTACATGTTCCGGCTCATGGGCCTGACCTTCTGGGGCACGTTCCGGGGACCCAAGGCGATCTGGGACAAGATCCACGAGTCGCCGGCGGTGATGACGATCCCGTTGATCCTCCTGGCGATCCCGTCCGCCCTCCTCGGCCTCTACCTCGGGTTGCCCCTCGGGGCGAGCCGGATCGTCGAATGGCTGAAGCCGATCTTCGAAGAAGGCGAACTGATCCTGCGCGGCGAGGGCGCCCAGCCCGGTTACGAGCTCTTCGGCATCGACGGGGTGTTGATCCTGGCGAGTGTCACCATCGCGACCATCGGTCTGCTCATCGCCTGGCGCCTGTTCGGCGCGAACATCGGTCCGATCCGGATGCCGGCTCGCCCGGAACGCGTTCGCGAGTTGACCGCTCGGGCGCCATTCCTGTACCGGGCATCGCTCAACAAATGGTGGTTCGATGAGCTCTACCACCTGCTGTTCATGGTGATCGGCGGCCGGATCGCAGCCGCCCTCTGGTGGTTCGACCGGGAGGTCGTCGACGGGACGGTGAACGCCGTCGGCGGGGCGACCGTGGACGCCGGTCGCGGACTCGGCGAGATCCAGACCGGTCGGGTCCAGAACTATGCCCTCGGGATCGCGATCGGGCTGATCGCGATGGCCGGCGCCTACCTGTTGCTGGCCCGCTGATGGACGTCAGCACGATCCCGATCCTGTCGATCGTCACCTTCCTGCCGCTGATCGGCGCCCTGGTCATCGCGATCGCGCCACCCTCGGCTGCGCGTGCGACGGCGCTGGCCTTCGCGCTCCTCACATTCGTCGTGTCCCTGCTCCTCCTGGTCGGCTACCTGCCGGGACGGCCCGGGTTCCAGTTCGTCGAGGCCGTCGACTGGATCCCGGCCTTCGGGATCCAGTACAAGGTTGGTGCCGACGGCCTGTCGGTCGGCCTGGTCGTCCTCACGACCCTGCTCAGCTGGATCGCGATCCTGGCGAGCTTCAAGCCGATCCAGACCCGGATCAAGGAATACATGATCTCCTTCCTCATCCTCGAGGTCGGGCTGATCGGCGTATTCCTTGCCCTCGACACGTTCCTGTTCTACATCTTCTGGGAGATCGTCCTGGTCCCGATGTATCTGATCATCGGGATCTGGGGCGGCTCCAATCGGATCTACGCCACGATCAAGTTCGTCCTGTACACGCTGGTCGGGTCGCTCCTGATGCTGGTGGCGATCCTGGCGACCGCGTTCGCCTATCAGTCGGGTCACGACGGGTCGTGGGTCGGCGCCTTCGACTTCGAAGCGCTTCGGGCGTATGCCGCGACCGGTGGCTTCGCCGACGGCTTGCAGCTGCTGGCGTTCCTCGCCTTCTTCCTGGCCTTTGCGATCAAGGTGCCGATGTTCCCGTTCCACACCTGGCTGCCCGACGCCCATACCGAGGCGCCGACAGCAGGCTCGGTGATGCTGGCGGCGATCATGCTGAAACTCGGCGCCTATGGTTTCATCCGGTTCGCGCTGCCGCTCTACCCGTCCGCCGCGGACACCTTCGCGCCGGCGATCATCGTGCTGTCGCTCATCGCGATCATCTACGGGGCGATCGTGGCCCTCGTCCAGCCGGATCTCAAGCGACTGGTGGCGTACTCATCGGTCAGCCACATGGGGTTCGTGACCCTGGGGATCTTCGTCTTCACCCAGCAGGGGCTCCAGGGCGCGATCCTGCAGATGATCAATCACGGCCTCATCACGGGGGCGCTGTTCCTGCTGGTCGGCGTCATCTACGAGCGGACCCATGACCGGACGATCGCCAAGATGGGCGGGTTGTCCGCCCGGACGCCGGTCTACGCGGCCGTCTTCGGGTTCTTCGTGTTCGCCTCCGCCGGCCTGCCCGGACTGTCGGGCTTCGTCGGCGAATTCCTGGTCCTGGTCGGGACCTTCGAGGCGGATCCGTACGCGGCCGCGGTCGCGGCATTCGTCATGATCCTGGCCGCCGGCTACCTCCTGTACATGTACGGCCGGGTCGTGTTCGGCGAGCTGTCCGATTTCCTGGCAGGCCTCGGTGACCATCTGACCGACATGAACCCGGTCGAGATCCTGACCCTTGTCCCGCTCGGGACCCTGGTGGTCATCTTCGGGATCCAGCCTGGACTTCTGCTCGACCTGTTCTCCGGCACGGTGCGGGAGACGCTGGCCGCCGTCGAGCCCGCATCCGCGATCGACATCCCGATCGCGGCGCCGATCGGCTTCGGGGCCCTGGTCGTCATCTTCGTCGTGGCCCGGATCGGCTGGGTCCTGACCCGGCCGCGGGTCGCCCTGGAACCCGAAGGCGGGGCCGCGCATTGAGCTGGCAGGACTTCGTGACGATCAGCCCGTTCGTCGCCGCGATCCTGACAGCCGCAGCGATCCTGATCGTCGATCTCATCCGGCCGGGCCGGACCGCGGTCGCGGTCTTCACCGCCCTGGCCGGGCTGGCGATCACGGCGCTCCTGACGATCACGGTGGGAGCGGCGGTCTCCGCCGGTGACGCACAGAGCACCGCGTTCGGCGGCAGCTATCAGGTCGACGCCCTGACCACGTTCCTCGATGTCCTGTTCGTTGCGGTCATCGCGATGACCATCCTGTTCGGGCCGGACTACCTCGTTCCGCGGGGTCTGCCGATCGCCGAATTCGCGGCGATCCTCGTCTTCGCGATGACGGGCGCGATGCTCATCTCCGCTGCGGCCGACCTCCTGCTGCTGTTCATCGGCCTCGAGTTGATGGTCCTGCCGGGGTATCTGCTGGCCGCCTTCCACAAGAGCGACGGCTACTCGACGGAAGGCGCGATCAAGTACTTCCTCCTGGGTTCGTTCAGCTCGGCGATCTTCCTGTTCGGCCTGGCGTTCGTGTGGGGCATCACCGGGTCGATGCGGCTCGATGTGATCGCCGCCCAGTTGTCGGTCATCGTGGCGGGCGGCGCCCCGCTCTCGCCCGGCCTGGCGATGGGCCTCGCCTTCCTCACGACCGGCGTCGCCTTCAAGATCGCGGCCGTCCCCTTCCACTACTGGACGCCCGACGCGTATCAGGGCTCGCCGACCCCGATCACCGGGTATCTCTCGGTCGGGCCGAAGGTGGGAGCGTTCGCGCTCATCCTGCGTCTCTTCGTCGAAGCGCTCGGGCCGCTGGCCGATTGGTGGCTACCGGTCGTCATCGTCCTCGCGACGATCACCATGACCTTGGGGAACCTCGTGGCCCTCACCCAGGACAACGTCAAGCGGATGCTGGGCTACAGCTCCATCGCTCACACCGGCTACATGCTCGTCGGATTGGCTGCCTGGGCCCAGGACCCCGAGGGTGCCGGGATCGCGGCGCTGCTGTTCTACATGGTCGCGTACGGGTTCATGAACCTCGGTGCGTTCGCGGTGATCGCCTCGCTCCAGAAGCGGACGGGCGTCACCTCGAGCCTCGGGACGTTCGCGGGTCTGGGCCGACGGGAGCCGCTGATGGGCGTCCTGATGACCCTGTTCCTGCTGTCGCTCGTCGGGATCCCGCCGACCGCCGGATTCTTCGCCAAGGCCAACATCATCCTTGCCGCGGTCGAAGCGGGCGGGCCGCTCACGATCCTTGCCGTCATCACGGTGCTCAACGCCGCCGTGGCCGCGTTCTACTACCTGCGGGTCGTCGTCTACATGTACATGCGCGACCCGGTCGCTGACGCGTCTGCCGTCCGGCACGGTGGCCTGCAGTGGGCCGGTCTGGCCGCGGCGGCGGCCCTCACGATCCTCCTGGGCCTGTTCCCGACGGGTCTCCTCGATGCCGCCAGCGATGCCGCGGCGTCGATCGTCAAACTGCTGCCGAGCTAGCGCAGGCGCTCCAGCGCTGACGCCCGGCCACGGTCCGGCGCCGGCTGCCAGCACCCGAACCGTCCAGCGAACTCGGGTCAGCCGCAGGTCACCGGCCTGGGCACGGGGTTCGCCTCCCGGTGCGGTGCCGCCTCATGCGACAGGGGCTCGGCCACGACCTGGAGCTTCGGCTGCGTGCCGACCCCTTCGGACGTCTGGAGCCAGAGCTGCTCGTGGTCGGCCGCGAACGGCTTCGTGAACACCTCGTCATACGGCACGTGGCGACGAACCTGGGTGATGACGTACAGGAACCGCTGGTCGTCACTGGTCCACACCTCGACGACCATCCCGATCATCTTCTTGCCGCTCGCCACCTTCGACGCGTCGAGGAGGGGCAGGAACATCCCGGTCCGGGCATGCCCGTAGAGGTAGACGGCCTTGCCCTCTCCAGGCTGACCGAGGCGGCTGTCATCGAAGTACTGGGCCACGTTGCAGTACGGATAGCCGCCGGTCGGGGCGATCACCGGCAGGTCGATCTCGAGGGCGGCGACTCGGACACGGGTGGCCACGCGGTCGGCCGGGATGGAGGGTGCTGCCGTCGTGGGCGCTCCGGACCCGATCGGCGGCAGGGTGATGAGCGGACTCGGCGTCGGATCGGCCACGGCAACGGCCGTCTCGACCGGCGTTGCGGAGGGGTCGGCGGTCACCGGGGTCGCGAACGACAGCATCCCCGCCGCGAGGAACGTCACGCCGAGGGCGATGATGACGGCCGGGATGACCCGGATGCGGATCGAGTCCGCGAGTTGACCCATTGGACCGGCATCCTAGCAGCGGGCCGTCGAAATCGCCCTTGCCCGCTGGTACTGGTACCCTCCGCCCGAGATGTTGGCCCGCCTTTCGATCGTCGCCGGCCTCGTGGTCGGGATCGCGGTCGCCGGACTGGTGCTCGGCGGGATCTACAGCCTCACCCCCGAGTCGCTGGTGCCGCAGGTCGTCGCCCCGACCCTGCCGCTCGCGTCCGCGACGCCGTCGGCGTCGGCATCGCTCGCGCCGAGCCCTGCCGCCACGGCGAGCCCCGGCGCTACGGCCAGCGCCACCGCAAGCCCGAGCCCCAGCCCCGGCGCCACGGCCGGCCCGACCGCGAGTCCCAGCCCCAGCGCCAGCCCCAGCGCCACCGCCAGGCCCAGCGCCACCGTCGAGGCCACCTCGCTCCAGGTCGGTCTACCGGCATCGGCCCTCGCCGTGACCCAGGTCGGCGGCAAGACGATCCTGCCGGGAGTCGACGTCACCCCTTGAACGGGACGGATCGGGCCGCGATCCTGGCCGTCGCCGGGCTGGCCGAGGTCTCCGGGCCGCTCCTCGTGATCGCCGATTTCGACGGCACGCTGGCCGAGGGTTCGCGAGACCCGGGCGCCGCGGTCATCGTCCCGCTCGCCCAACGTTCGCTGCGGCGTCTCGCCGGGCTCGCAGTGGCACGACCGGGGCGGCTGTCGGTGGTGGTCCTGACCGGCCGGACGGCCGCCGACGCGGCCATGAGGATCCGGGTGGGAGGCGTGACCTATCTCGGGGATCACGGGCTGCAGCGCGGGACGTTCCCTCGCGGCGGCGACCCGGCCCGACTCTCGACGACGTTCCACGCGGGCCACGATGCCTCGATCGAGCCGGCCGAGCTCCTCGCCGATCGAGTACCGGCACTGCTCGGTCGACCACGCTGGCTGTACGTCGAGCGCAAGGGCCCCTCGGTGGCGTTCCACGTCAGGCAGGCCGAAGACCGGACGGCGGCCCGGGCGGCCGTCGAGGCCGCGATCGAGACGGTCGACGGCGACCTGCCCGCCCACGACCTGGCCCACTATCGCGGCAGACTGGTCGTGGATCTCCGACCGCGGACGGCGGGTGGCAAGCGCGAGGCGTTCGAGGAACTCCTGCAGGAGCGTGCGCCGGCCGCAGTCGTCGCCTTCGGCGACGATCTCAGCGATGCGGACGGGTTCGCGGTCCTGCGCGACGCCCGGGCCGCCGGCACGATCCAGGGGCTGGCGGCCGGCGTCATCGGGCCCCACGGCATGCCCGACGAGGTCCGAACGATGTCAGACGTCGTGTTCACGACCCCGCACCAGGCCGCGCGAGCCCTGTCCGCCCTGGCATCGGCGCTCGAGCGCGAGGTCAGATCCAGTCGATCCGCCGCAGGATGACGGCAGCCAGCGCCGCGAGTCCGAACACGGCCGCAGTGACCATCCAGAACCCACCAGCCTCGTGACCGCCGACAGCCGCGCCGGCCTCGCTCATCCCGAAGACCCCCGCGATGGCCGCGATCCCGGCGAGGATGACGGTGACGCCGGTCAGCCGCTTCATGATGACCGACAGGTTGTTGTTGACCTGGGTGAGATAGACGTCCAGAGTCGCCGATGCCAGCTCGCGGTAGTTGTCGAGTTCGTCGGTCAGCCGGATGACGTGATCGTAGATGTCGCGGAAGTAGACCAGCTCGTCCGGGTCGATGAATTGCTCGTCACGGTTGGTCAGCTGGTTGAAGACCTCGCGGACCGGGCTGATCGCCCGGCGGACGCCGATGAGCTCGCGCTTGAGCTTGAACAGGCGCTCCAGGGTGTCCGGCGTCGCTCGCCGGACGACCTCGTCCTGGACGTCGTCGATGGCATCGCCGATCAGGTCGGCGAACGGGAAATAGCCGTCGACGAGGTCGTCGGCGATGGCCCACAGCAGGTGGTCGGGACCGTGCCGGAGCACCGGTTCCACGCCGGCCGCCAGGTGGTGGCCGGAGCGCGGATCCCAGTCCGAGTCGTGGACCGTCAGAAGGTAGCCGGGCCCGAGCACGATGTCGAGCTCCGAGGCGATCACCGCATCGCCGTAGGCCAGGTGGAACAGGACGATATGGAGGACGCCGTCCGTCGATTCGATCTTGGCGCGCTGATTGCCCTCGAGCACGTCCTCGATGATGAGTGGGTGGAGCGCAAGGACCTTGCCGACCTCCCTGGCCTGCGCTGCGGATGGCGCCGTCAGGTCGATCCAGATGGCGGCCCCGGGCCTGGCGCGCTCGTCGGCGACCCCGGCCAGGGCAGTCGGGTCCTCCGCCTCCCGGACCGCGTCGCCGTCGATGACCGTGACCCTGACGGTCCCCGGGACGTCACGCCTCGACAGGGCACCGGCTCGCTTGAGCTCGACGGTGATGGGGATGGTCGACCCGTCGTCAGAGCGCGAGGCCGGGTTCGGGCGGGTCGAGGCCATCGGGCGGCGGTCCTTCGGGTGGGGTCGGAGCAGCGCCCAGCATACGCGCTCGCCGAGCACCCGCCCCTCCGAGGGCCAGCGCCGGGACGAGCGCGACGGCCATGACCGCAGCGGCGATCAGGAAGAGCCCGACCATGATCGATGCCGCCTCACGCGACGCCCACGACTCGAGCGCTCCGACGACGAGCGGGTCGCGCAAGGGCCGGTCGTGGAGGCTCTCCGGGATGTACTGGAGGTAGGCGTCCGGCGTCGCGTAGACCTGTTCGTAGAGGCGATCGATCGTCGTGGACCCGTAGGCGGTCAGGATCGCCAGCCCCACGGCCATGCCCAGCATCCGGGCCACCGTGACCACGGCCGAAGCTGTCCCGAACGCCCGCCGCCCGGCCGCCTCGACTGCGGCGGTCGAACGTGGCGTCACGGTCAACCCGAACCCCAGACCGAAGACGCCGAGCGCGAGCGACACCGTCCGGAGCTCGGTATCGGCCGTCCATGTCGACATCGCGACGAGGCCGATCACGCCGAGCCCGATCCCGACCGTGGCGACGATCCGGAGCGATACGATCCTGACCAGGAAGCCGGAGACGAGCGCGCCGATCGCCGTCGCGGCCGCGAGTGACCCGAGCGCCAGCCGTTGGTCATCGGGGCCTCCGTACAGGACGCGATCGACGAACACGGCGCCGCCGATGATCGCGGTGGCGAACGCGTAGCCGGTCATCAGCGACACGAGGGCAGACGAACTGAACGGCACGCTCCGGAACAGGCGCGGGTCGAGGAATGGGTCCGCGATCCGGAGTCCGCGCAGCACGGCCACGACCGACGCCGTCGCCGCGACCGCGAACAGGACGACCATCACGGTCGTCGGCGGGATCCCGGTTTCGGCGATCTGGGTCGTGCCCAATAGCGTCAGGCCGAGCAGGCCGGCAAGCAGCGCGAGCCCGAACAGGATGGCGCCGGGGAGGTCGACCCGTCCCTCGCGACGGGGCATCCGCCAGTCCGGCGGAGCCGCCCAGGCAAGGACGATGGCGATGATCCCGATCGGGACGTTGAGATAGAAGACCCAGCGCCAGGCTGGCTCCATGAGATCGGCCATCGCCGTCCCGGTCAGACCCATCGACGCGACCGCCGCTGACGGGTGCACGGAAGCGAGGATCGCGGCGCCGACGACCGGACCGGCCGCCATGCCGAGGAACGTCAGGGCACCGACCACGCCGAGCGCCCTCGGGCGGGCCGCGCCGTCGAACAAGGCCGCGGCGGCGGCCGTGCCGACCGGCACGAGAACGCCGCCACCGATGGCCTGGACGAGCCGCGCAGCGATCAGCTGGTCGAGCGTCTGCGACGCGCCCGCGAGGACCGATCCGACCGTGAACACCGCCAGTGCGCCCATGAACAGGCGGCGAGCGCCCCACAGGTCGGCCAGTCGGCCGGCCATCGGCATCGTCAGGATGTAGACGAGCAGGTAGCCGTTGATGATCCAGCTTGCCTTGCGCAACTCCGCCCAGGCCGTGCCACCAGTCGGGTCCGCCAGGTCCGCCAGGATCGACGGCAGGGCCACCGCGGTGACCATGAGCTCGAGACCGGCCAGGAAGACGCCGAGCCCGATGACGGCGAGGAGCACGACTGCCGACCGTCGATCCATCCACGGAGTGTAGTGGTCGTCGACGAAGCGCCCGGGGGCGACCCAGACCGCTTCATGTCCTGGACGTCGCACATCCCGGCGGGCGTCATCCCATACTCCGTGCTTATGGCACGTGCTGCGCTCTTTGCCCTCACGGGGTTCGCCTTCCTCGCCTATTGGGTCGTGGCGAACCCCTCGTTCGAGGCGACTGCGAGTCAGGGCGAATGGCCGCATGTGCTCGGATTCAGCGGAGCGTTGCTAACGCTCGCGGTCGCACTCCCTGTGTTCGGCCGAATGGTGGGCGGGCGCTGGGTGACCCGACTGTCGCTCGTCGCAGGTTCTGGTGTCGCTCTTTCGAGCGTCGCCAACGTCTTCGAGGACGGACTGCGTATCGAGTGGGTCTTCTTCGTCTTCATCCTCGGCGAGATGATCAACTTGGTTGCACTGGTCATCCTGAGCCTCCTGATCGCCTGGACGGGTCGTGGTCTTTACCGCCTTCTCGCTCTCGTGCCGGCTGGGACGATTGCTGGAGTCATCCTCTTCGTGGTCGGAGGCGGCGTCATCATGTTTGTCACCTGGCTTGCGGCGGCCGCCATCGCGCTGGCGATGTCCACCCGCGCGACTGACCCACAGGACGCGGCTGCCGCGCTATAGCACTCGCGCTGCGAACCCCTTGACACCGGACAGGCCGACGTCCTAGCATCAACGGCGATTGATATAAATCGTGGTTGATGCGACCGCGATCCCCCACCTCGATCTCGACTCGTCACCGATCCGGAGCCGTCACCGTGTCCCCCTCGCCCGTCCGAGTCCGCAGCACGATCGCCGCGGCCGTCGCCCAGCCCGAAGACCTCCGCCAGCTGCGCGCCTTCCATAAGGTCATGGCCGACGTGAACCGGCTGCGGATCGTCCGCCGCCTCGCAGAGAGCGATGCCACCGTCGCGGAACTCATCGCCCACGTCGGACTCAGCCAGCCACTCGTCTCGTGGCACCTCGGCCGCCTGCGCGCCGCGGGCGTCGTCGAGACCCGTCGCAAGGGTCGTGAGACCGTCTGTCGCCTCCGGGAAGAGGCGTTCGTGGAGTTCGCCGCGCGCGAGCGCGCCGTCCTCGGCTTCGCGAGCTAGGCGCCCGACAGGATGACGATCTCCAACGAGTCCCGTGGCCGGATCAAGAAGGTCTTCGAGCCGATCGCGCTCGGGATGGGCCGCCTCGGCCTGACGCCGGACGGGCTGACGCTCATCGGCTTCGGGATCACGGTCGTCGGTGCGGTCCTCGTCGCCGCGCAGCTCTGGCTCCTCGGCGGCCTCGTCGTGTTCCTCGGCGGCGTCTTCGACATGTTCGATGGCACGCTGGCCCGGGCGACCGGCAAGGTCAGCAACCTCGGCGCGTTCATGGACAGCGTGTTCGATCGGGCCGGTGAAGTGGTCGTCTACATCGGGATCGTCGCCGGACTGCAGGCGGTCGGCGTCGCCGACGGCACGCTATGGGCCGCTGCGGCCATGGGATCGGCCGTCATGGTCAGCTATACACGGGCCAAGTCCGACGGGCTCGGCTTCACGGCCGGGACCGGGATGGCGGCCGTCGGCGTCATGCCACGGGAAGTGCGCCTGATCATCCTCAGTCTCGGCCTCGTCCTCGCCGGGATCCTCGGCGCCAGCTGGGATATCCCCGATGGGGCAGGTGCTGGCGGTCTCGCCACCCCGCTCGGCGTGGATGCCCTGTTCCTCGCCCTGGGCATCATCACCATCGGTTCCATCATCACCGTCATCCAGCGGATCCTCCACGTCCGCAGCCAGGCCAAGTCGGCCTCCCACATCCCGTCCAAGTAAGGAGAACGGACCATCGTGAGCACCAACGGCAAGAACGGCAAGGACGGCGCCAAGCCGACCAACACCTGGGCCGGCGCGGGCCGGCGCGGCGACGGCAAGATCCGGGTCGCCATCGTCGGGGTCGGCAACTGCGCCAGCAGCCTGGTCCAGGGCCGCTACTACTACGAGAACGCCAAGAAGGACGACTTCGTCCCCGGGCTGATGCACGTCGACCTCGGCGGCTACCACGTCAAGGACATCGAGTTCGTCGCGGCATTCGACATCGACAAGAACAAGGTCGGCAAGGACCTGTCCGAGGCGATCTACACGAAGCCGAACAACACGTACGTCTTCCAGCAGGTCCAGCCCATGGGCGTGCCGGTCGAGCGCGGGATGACCCACGACGGCCTCGGCAAGTACCTCAGCCAGGTCATCGAGAAGGCGCCCGGCCCCACGGCCGACATCGTCGGCATCCTCAAGGAGCGCCAGGTCGACGTCATGGTCAGCTACCTCCCGGTCGGGAGCGAGCAGGCCACCAAGTGGTACGTCGAGCAGGCCCTCGAGGCGGGCGTCGCCTTCGTCAACGCCATCCCGGTGTTCATCGGCCGCGAGCCCTACTGGCAGCGCCGATTCGCAGCGGCCGGGCTGCCGGTCATCGGCGACGATATCAAGAGCCAGGTCGGCGCGACGATCAGCCATCGCGTGCTGACCCGCCTGTTCATGGACCGTGGCGTCCGGCTCGATCGGACGTACCAGCTCAACTTCGGTGGCAACACGGACTTCCTCAACATGCTCGAGCGGGAACGACTCGAGTCCAAGAAGATCAGCAAGACGAACGCGGTCACGTCCATGCTCGACTACGAGATGGATCCCGACGATGTCCACGTCGGCCCGAGCGACCACGTGCCGTGGCTGCTCGATCGGAAGTGGTGCTACATCCGGATGGAAGGCACGACCTATGGCGACGTGCCGCTCAACGCGGAACTCAAGCTCGAGGTCTGGGACAGCCCCAACAGCGCCGGCGTCATCACCGACGCGATCCGCTGCCTCAAGCTCGGACTCGATCGCGGTCTGACCGGCACGCTGGTCGCGCCGTCCAGCTACTTCATGAAGAGCCCGCCGCACCAGATCCACGACGACATCGCGTTCAACCGGGTCGAGGCGTTCATCCGCGGCGATGACAACGAAACCCTGGTCGGCACGGAAGCGCCGGTCAAGAAGACCGTCAAGCGGATGGCCGGCACCAAGGCCAAGGTGGCCACCGCCGCGAAGTGACCAGCGCCGACAAACGGCTCGAGGCGCCACACCGCCGAGGCGGGGCTCGGCCGAGGATCGTCGAACGGACGGCCGTCGTTGCCTATCGGGCGACGGCGTGGCTCCTGCGCGTCCTGCCGGCCGGGCCCGCAGCCGTCGTCGTCGGGCTCCTGGCACAGGGGTCGTACCTCGCCTGGCCGGCACGACGACGGTGGTCGAACGACAATTTCGGGCACGTCCTGGGGATCTCGCCCGACGATCGTCGGGTGCGTGCGCTCGCGCTTCATGCCTATCGCGAATACGGCCGGTACCTCGTCGAACTGATGCGCCTGCCATCGCTGACGCCGGACGAGGTCGGGCGGCTGGCCGGTGACCTCGACCGGCTGGAGGACGACCTGCGACGGATCCGCGATGGATCGAATACCGGCGGGCTCATCTTCACGGCCGCTCATATCGGCAGCAACGAAGCGATCGCGGCGGCGGTCGCGCGACTCGGCCTGAAGGTCAGTGTCGTGGCCGATGACTCGTCATTCCCGGAGCTGTTCGAGCTGCTCCGCCGGCAACGCGCGGCGTGGGGTTTCGACCTCGTTCCATGGCGCAACCTTCGGGCGATCTTCGGGGTGCTCCGACGCCGCGAGATGCTCGGTCTGCTGATCGACTGGGGCTATCGCAGCGATGGCATCCCGGTGCGCCTGTTCGATGCCTGGACGACGCTGCCGGCTGGACCGGCGACACTCGCGGCCAAGACGGGGTCGCGGATCCTGCCGGTCGCTATCCACCGCAAGGCTGACGGCACGTTCGCCCTCGAGTTCCGCGATCCGATCGACGTGCCGTCGAGCGACCCGGCCGAGCTGCAGCGCGCCAGCCAGGCGATGGCCGATGCACTGGCCGATGCGATCCGGGTCGCCCCATATCAGTGGTACAGCTTCAAGCCGATGTGGCCGGACGACCCCGGCGAAGCGGCGGAACTCGAAGTCCGCGCCAGGATGATGCAGTCGGGCGTACCCGACCCGGGACCGGGCCGGACACCCGGCGACGCGTCTGCGACCGCCTCCACGGCACCCACGGGGGTCGACGGATCGACCGAGGCGACACCCGGGTGACCGTCCGGGGCCGCCTCCTGCTGGCCATGTCGTGGCTCGCCTGCCGGCTGCCCGAACGACCGCTGATGCGCGTCGCCGATCTGGCCGGTGACGTCTGGTACCGGCTGGCACCGCGCCGCGCCGACCAGGCACGACGGAACCTTCGGCGCGTCTGTCGGTCGCTGGCGGGTTCCGGTCGCGGAAGTGCTCGGGTCCGGGCGGCGGCGACCGACCCCAAGGCACTCGAGCGGCTCGTCAGATCGTCCTTCCGCCACGCTGCCCGCTACTACCTCGAGGTCGCCCGGACGCCGGCGATCACGCGGGAATACGTGGACGAACGCCTGCAGCTGGATACGCCTGAGCTCATCGAGGAGGCGGTCAAGCCGGGCCAGGCCGTCCTGTTCGTCGGTCTTCACTTCGGGTCGCTTGAACTGCCGGTCGTCTACTTCGCGCTTCGCGTTGGCTCGACGGTGATCCCGATGGAGACCGTGGACGATCCCGGGGTCCAGGCGTACTTCGAACGGACCCGAGGCGTGCACGGGGTCCGCCTCGTCAGTCTGCGGGAAGCTCGACGGGCACTCATCGACGCCCTGCGCGAGGGCATCCCGGTGGGTCTCGTCGGCGACCGGGACCTGACCGGCGGCGGGACGCCGATCGCGCTCTTCGGGTCCCCGGCCATGCTGCCGATGGGTCCGGCCATCCTGGCGGTCGAAGCGGGGGTGCCGGTCTACGGGATGGCCGTTCGACGGGCCGGGTCCGGCTCCTACCGGGGTCGGATCCTCCCGATCGACGTGCCGACGTCCGGGACTCGCCGTGAGCGGGTGATGGCGACGATGCTCAATCTCGCGGCCGCGTTCGAGGACCTCATCGCCGACGCGCCCGACCAATGGTGGGCCATCTTCTTCCCGATCTGGCCGGATCTCGAGGCTGGATCCGACCCGGGCCTCGCCGACGCAGGGGTCGCGGCATGACCATCGATCGCCTCGGTCGGGCCGACCTCCACATCCATACGCTCGCCAGCGACGGCACGGCCGGGATCCAGGAGATCCTCGAGCACGTCGAGGGGCAGACCGACCTCGACGTCATCGCGATCGCCGACCATGAGCGGATCGATGCCGCCGTCGCGGCTCGGTCGATGGCCCGGGACCGTGGACTCCGGGTCGACGTCGTGGTCGGCGAGGAGATCACGACCCTTGGCGGTCATCTGCTGGGGCTCTTCCTGGACCGCCCGATCCGCCCGTACCGATCGATGCGGACGACGATCCTCGCCGTGCACGATGCCGGCGGGCTGGCGATCCCGGCGCACCCGCTCGTCCCATATCCGCTGTGCGCACAGGCCTGGACCCTTCGTCGGCTCCTCGATGATCCTGACCCGGGCGCCCACCCCGATGGACTCGAGACGTTCAACCCGACCAGCCTCGGCCGGCCACTCCATCGTCGGGTCGTGCGCTTCGCCGACGATCACGGTCTCGCCCACCTCGGCAACAGCGATGCCCACGCACTCGAGGCCATCGGGACGGGCTGGACGACGTTCGCCGGACAGGACGCCGACGACCTTCGGCGCGCGATCCTCGCCGGCACGACCGAGCATGGCGGCACGTTCCACGCCACGGTCGGCCAGCTCGGCACGTTCGGACAGCAGCTCCGGAAACGCAGCCGCGACGCCCGCGACGAGGTCATCGGGCGGATCCGACGCGACGGGACCGGTCGCGATCATGGCTATCCGGGCGGTCGTCAGCGACCTCCCCGGTTCATGGCGCCCGGTCCCGGGGATGGGCCGAGTCGATGAAGATCGGCCTGGTCTGTCCGTACATCTACCCGGAGGCGGGCGGGGTCGCCCAGCATGTCCGTCACCTGTACGAGAACCTCCGGCTGGCCGGCCACGACGTCCGCATCATCACTGCCAGCCACGGCCCGCAACGCGCCTCCGAGGGTGACATCCTGCGCATCGGCGTGGGCTTCAGCGTGCCGCTCAATGGCTCGATCGGGACGCTGACCTTCTCACCGCGGTATCTCGGCCAGGTCCGCGAGCTGCTCGCGCGTGAACGCTTCGATGTCCTCCATCTCCACGAACCGTTCGTCCCCTTCCTGTCGCTCTTCCTGCTGCGCGAATCGAAGAGTGTCAACATCGCCACGTTCCACGCGTATGCCGGCTTCTCTCCGTCCTACGAGCTGGGCAGCCGGGTCATGAAGGGACATGCGGCCAAGCTCCACGGCCGCATCGCCGTGAGTGCCGCCGCGCGGCACTTCATCGACCGGTTCTTCCCCGGCGACTACAAGGTCATCCCCAACGGCGTCGATATCCCCCGCTTCGCGGGAGCGGTGCCGGTCGCCCGCTGGCAGGACGGCACGCCCAATGTCCTGTTCGTCGGTCGCCACGAGCCACGCAAAGGGCTGCTCGACCTGCTGAAGGCACATCGGATCCTCCGCAAGGCCGGATTACCGCGATCGCCTCCTGGTCGTCGGTTCCGGCCCGCAGGAGCGGGAGGCGCGCCGGTACGTCGCGACCCGCGGTCTGCAGGCGGTCGAGTTCCTGGGACGCGTCACCGACGCCGAGAAGGCGCAGCTCTTCCGGACCGCCGACGTGTACGTCGCGCCGGCGACGGGTCGCGAGTCGTTCGGGATCGTCCTGCTCGAGGCGATGGCCGCCGGCGCCCCGATCGTCGCCTCGGACATCCACGGGTACAAGGGCGTCGTCCGACGCGGCCGCGAGGGACTGCTCGTCCCGCCCCGGGAACCCGAGGAGCTCGCCAGCGCGATCGGGCGCCTGCTCGACGACCCGGCCCTTCGGGCGCAGATGGGCGCCGCCGGACGCGTCCGGGCCGAGGAATTCAGCTGGCCGCGGGTGACGGCCAAGGTGGAGGACTACTACGGCTTCGTCATCCGCCGTCTCGCGGCCGGCGGGCAGCTGCCGCCGGACTTCCGGGCCGCCGTCCCTCAGGCGTTGCCGGTCCGGGCCAGGTCGTCCGGGCCGGCGGACGCGTCGGATCCGTCGGCGGCACCGACGCGGCTCTCGCTTCGGCCAGCGTCAGTCGCCAGACCCAGGCGGAATAGGCGACCACCAGGCAGGTCACTGTCAGGGCGATCAGCAGGACCAGGAGCATGGGCGTCAGGAGGGGGGTGTCCGTCGCCCGGGTGACCGTGCTGACCGGGAACTGGAAGGCGTACAGATAGGTCGGCAGGATGCCCTGGTACGCCGCGACGACGGCAGCGGGCAGCGGCAGGGCGCTGATGTTCGGGTACAGGATGGCGAACCAGGCAACGACCGCGACGCCGAGACCGACCACGAACCGATGTGCGTCTCTTGACGCGAACACCTGCAGGCCGAGGAACCCGAGCGGGATCGCGACGATCAGCGCGATCGGCTCCACCGGGACGCTGGTCAGGACCAGGATCGGGGTGTCGGGCAGGAAGGCCACGACGATCAATCCGGCGATGACGGCCAGGCCGGTCCAGACGAGTGACCGGAACGCCTCCGTGAGCTGGCCCCCGTCGCCACTGCCATCGTCAGCCTGATCGAACGCGAGGAACCGCCGGATGATGATGATCAGACCGATCCCGACGACCAGGGCCAGGCCGGCGGTCCTGGCCGTGAGAACGAAGTCCGGGATCACGGCTGGGCAGGCGGCTGAGCCCGGGTTGACCGAGTCGACGCCGACGATCGCACAGAGGGGCCGGTCGAGGATCCACAGGCCGGCCGGGGCGACGATCGCGATGGCACCGGCCGCCCGGGCCAGCGCCCAGGTGTGCCGTGAGGCGCCGTGCCACAGCTCGGCGGCGAAGTAGGCCAGGGCCATCACCAGGAACGGCAACGACGTGTAGTAGTGGTACTGGAAGGCGGCCCGATCGATCCGCGCCCATGGGATCCACTGGGCGGCGAACCCGATCGCGATGAGGGTCAGGGCCAGACTCCGCCGCTTGAACGCCATGTAGGCGACGAACGCCATCGCCGGGATGCTCATCCACCAGATGACCAGGCTGCCGGCGTCGTACAGCGCGGCCGACGTTCCGGCCGCCAGACTCTGCTGGTAGAACCAGACCGGCTTCAGATTCATCGGCCAGGCCCACCAGGGCGAGGACGCGGGGTGCGCCGCCGTCAGGCCGTTGTGATAGCCGTACATCTGCCCCGTCAGGTCGAGGAGGGTCTGGCCGGTGTGACCGGGCGGCCAGCCAGGGACGATCTGGTGGTTCTCGATGAGGGCCCACGGGATGTAGGTGATGACATACACGGCGAGCGGCAGGATGAGGATGCAGATCGCCACCCACACGACCGGCAGGCCCAACAGCCAGCCGGGCCGGAGCCAGCCATCCGGGGGCGTGCCGGGCGGGTCGAGCAGCCGGATCGGGTCGTCGTCGGCCGGTGGAGACGCCAGGGGACCGAACCCGATCCGTCCACCGAGGAAGAACAGGACGGCGACCACCACCGATCCGAGCCCGAGGGCGATCGCGATGAGCAACGGCGTGACGGTCAGCGGCCCCATGGCGATCGTCGAATCGATCCGACCCGTCCCGACGGCCCCGAAGAAGACCAATGCCCCCAGAACGGCCGGCGCTCCGACCGCGAAACGCATCTCGTCGTCGGTCCAGGCGATCGGGTGGACGACGGCCACGACGACGGCCAGCAGAGTCAGCGCGATCATGATCAGCAGGAAGGTCAGGTTCCCGAACCCGGGGTCCGGCCCGCCCTCGATGGCGGCGACGCTGATGGCCATGTAGCCCAGGACCGTCGTGATCCCGATCATGCCGAGGATGGCGAGCACCCGACCGAGCGCGCTGCGGATGAGGATCAGCAGCACGAGGGCGCCGATCGCATAGGCCGCGACCCACTTGCTGGCCAGTGCCAGCCCGAGCAGGACCCCGATGACCGGCATGGCCAGCCAGAACGCGGAGCGGCCTCGCCACCAACCTGTCCAGACCATCGCGAACAGGGTGTAGGCGGCGACGATGAACAGCCCGACGTAGACATCGTTCATGCCGATCCGGGATTGGACGAAGAACATGCCGTCGGCGATGACGAAGAGCGCCACGAGGCCGGCCACGAGTCTGCGGCGGAACAGGATCCGAGTCAGGAGGTAGAGCAGGGCGGCGGTCAATGCCCCGGCGATGACGCCGGGCAGCCGCCAGGCGAAGGCGTGGGATCCCGCGTCGATCGCGGCCGACGCCCCAGCGTGGTCGAAGACCAGGATCTGCTGCCGATCCTCCGAGGGGTACTCCGGGTTGAAGTCAGAACCCCATGCCGACGGCGTGAACCCATCAGGAAGCCGGGCATCGGCGAAGACCGCGTTGCCGTGCGGTTCGACCACGTACACGGTCCAGGCGTCGCCGGCGGGGGCCGGGGCGTGCCCCAGGATGTGGACCATCTGGCTGGCAGGGTCGTAGGTGACGAGGGAGCCGAGCCCCGGTAATGGGTGCGAACTGCCGGCGGTCGGTCCTGCATCCGCCTGAGCACCTCCGACGGTGATGACCTGGTAGCCGGGGGCCGCGGCATCGCCATACGTCGCGTAGATCTTCGGATCGTCCAGGCCGGTCACCATCGCCAGCCCGTGCGCACCGCCGTCGAGCAGGATGGTCGTGACCAGGGAGACGCGGGCGGGGTCGATGAAGGCCACGCCGTCCGACGTCGCAGCGGCGATCCGTGACACGCTCCCGACCGAGATACCCGGCAGCGAACCGGCCGCGATCGCGTCGTCCAGGGCGGTCCGCACATCACCGCTGCCCGGATCCCCGAGCACGACCGTGGTTCCGGAGGCTGCCCCCGCCAGACGCGTCTCGTAGTCGGCCGCGAGGCTCGCCTCGGCATCGGCCGACCCGTTGGTCGCCATCACGGCAGCCAGCGCCGAGGCGGCCGCGGTCGGGTCGCCGACATCGTCGACGCTGGCGACGATCGCCGATCCTGTCCCACCCGGCGACAGGTCGGCGATGCCAGGAAGATCCATCGAACCGTGGATCGTCCCGTCGAACGGATCGACGGCCGTCAGCCGTTCGTCGGACGCGGCGACCACGGTCGACCCATCGTCAGTGACGACGAGGTGATCGATCGGGTGACCGACGTTGGCGACCTCGATCGGCTTGAGGTCGCTATCGAGCCTGTACTGGCCGATGTCGAAGAGGTTGACCGTGCTCAACTGCCCGTCCGACCCGCCGATGACGAGGAGATCAGCCGATTCGTCGATGGCGAGGCTGACCGCTCCCGGGGCGGTGATGACCGCCACCAGTTCCCGACTGCGCAGGTCGTAGGCACGCACCTCGGTGCCGGTCGCGACGTACAGCCGTTCGCCGGCACGACCTCCCGGCGAGAGTTGGTCGAGCCGGCGGGGCTCGACGACCGCGTCCACGACCGGGACACCCAGCTCGCTGGTGGCGCCGACATGGTCCCCACCCCACGCGACGATCCCCGCGGCCATCAGGTACTTGGCGAGATGCGGATGGGTCCACTCATAGATATCGTGCGACAGCCCGTACCGCCAATCCTGGAGGAACTCGGTGGCCGTCCGGGCGTGGTAGACCTCGTCGAAATGCATCTGGTACGGCTGTTCCAGCCGATACGTGCGCAGGAGCATCGTGCCGATGACGAGGACGACGACCATCCAGAGATCGAGTCGATCGAGCCGTCCACCGCCTTCCGAGCGCAGGGTCGAGCTCCGGTCGGGCCGGATCGGCGGGTCGGCGAGACGGGCCCTGAACCAGCCGAGGATGCCGACCTCCTCGAAGCTCGGGCGCGGCGTCCAGGTGGGCATCGTGGCGACGACGACCGGGGAGCTCGACGCCGGCGTCGGTCGAAGGGCCCGGTCCTCCGGCGATGGCAGGCCGGCCGGGATGTCGTCCGTTGGCTCCGGCACGTCGACGGTCGAGGCGTCCACCAGTTCCTCCGCCAACCGGGCTCGGGCGTCCGAACGCAGCTGGACGAACGCCCACGCGAACGCCACCGCGTGCAGCACCGACACGGCAACCACGCCGGCCTCGGATCGGATCGCCGGGCCCAGCCCGAGCCAGTCCGCGATCGACGGATTGTTGGGGTACAGCGTGGTCAGGACGACATACATGTTGGCGAAGGTCGCCACCGACAGGACGATGTAGGCGATCCGCCAGCGCAGGGAGATCGCGGCCAGGATCACGCCCATCGCGAAGAATGGGTAGCCGTAGCGCTCATGGACGCGGGTCGGGACGACGAAGAAGGCGAGCGCCAGGACGGCCATCCCGACGAGCAACGTCAGCCGGTCCGGGCGCCTGGCGATGACCGCGAGGATCACGGCCATCGCGGCGAGCAGGAGGGTCGTCCCGATGACGACCGCCGGGATCGGGCCGAACACCGCGGTCCCGGCCCCGCAGTCCTGGGCGGTCCCCGCGTAATCGCATACCCACAGGCCCGCGTTGGCGAGGCTCTGTCCCAGGTCGGACGGGACCAGCGCCCACGGGTTGAAGGCATTGACCGTCAGGTACGGGTAGCCGCCGGCGGCGACCGCCACCTGCTGGAGCAGCCCGGACGAGACATAGGGCGCCTGGCTGCTCAGCTCGATGACCGACAGGCCGAACGGGAAACAGACCACGACGGCGGTGATGTACCCGACCAGGCCGGTCGTCAGGATGCGGATCGGGCGTCCGGTCCGGGCCGGGTCGCCGTGGCCGCCGGCCGGCCAGAGCGCTCGCCTGATGGTGACGACAGCCACGACCGGGATGAGGATCCCGAGCTGGGGCTTGATGACCGCGGCGATCACGGTGAATATCGCGGCCCGCTCGGGTCGGTCGCGCCACAGCTCGCGCAGCCCGAGCAGGAGGAAGACGACGCCGAACGAGTCGACCTGACCCCACACCACGCTGTCGAACCACGAGATCGGGTTGAGCACCGCCACCGCGGCCGCGGCGAGGGCCAGGCGGTCCCGCCCACCAAGCTCCCGGACCATCGACCAGGCGAGCCAGCCGATCGCCAGGTCGGACAGGATGGGCGGAAGCTTGATCAGGTCACCGACGCCCCCAGCCGCGTTGCCGACGATACCGACGAGCCAGAGCACGTACAGGTAGCCGGGCGTGTAGTCGTGGAAGAAGTCGCGGGCATAGAACCCGTTGAGTCCCTCCGAGGCTAGGTTCGACGCCCAGTATCGGAACGCCCCCAGATCGACCTCGAATCCGGACCCGGGAAGGAGGTATGCGATGATGAGTCGGAGGACGAGTCCGAGCGCGAGGACCACGAGGACCGCGCCGACGGCTCCCTGCGTCCCGGTAACCGGCAACGGCGCTCGTGTGTCTCGCTCGGTCCCGCGGGTCTGGGGGCCAGTCACCGGGAACGGCTCCTGCACGAGCGTGGAAGGTGGATCGGAGCGTAGCACAGGGTCGCCCGCCGGGCCCCGAAACGTACCTCGATACGGAGATCCCGATCGGCCCTGACGTCGCCCGAACGGCGGCGATCGTGGTCGGTCTGCTCCTCGTGCTCGCGGCCCTGGCCGTCTACGGTCTGAGCTACTCGGCCCGCCAGTACGACCACTTCGTCTGGCAAGCCGCTGCGTTCCTCGAGGGCCACGCCGCGATCCGATACCCGGTCGCCGGCGACGGCGTGTTCGGCAACGTCGACTTCCAGGACGTCCTGCCGATCGTCACCTCGGACGGCATCCCGCGGGGCCTGCTCCCGTTCCCACCCCTCCCGGCGCTCCTCCTGCTGCCGTTCGTCGCGATGTGGGGCCTCGCCACCAACGCCCAGGCCATCTACACGGTCATCGCAGCGTTCGATATCGCGATCTGCTGGTGGGCCATCGGCCGGCTCCCGGTCGGGACGGCGGTCCGGCTGGGCACGACCGTCTTCTTCGCCTTCGGGACCGTCTTCTGGTACACCGCCCAACAGGCGACGACCTGGTATCAGGCCCATATCGTCGCTGTCGGGTTGGCCTTCCTCGCGATCGGCCTGGCGGTCCGCGACGACCCGGGCGCCGTCACGGGCCTCGAGGCCGGGACGGCCGCATCGCGGCCAGGCCCGAGGCTTCGGGTCGACCGACGCCAGTTCGTGGCCGGGTTCCTGTTCGGCCTGGCCTGCACGGCACGGCTCACCGTCGTCTTCGGAGCGCCGTTCTTCATCTTCGTCGGGGCCGGCGGAGCGTGGCGGCGGCGAGCCTGGTCGGCCGGTCTGGGGGCGGCCATCCCGATCGGGATCCTCCTCGCCTACACGCTCGTCAGCACCGGCCACCTGACCAATCCCGCGTACGACTACCTCTACCGGCTCGAGGTCGCCGGCTATCCCGCCCTCGGCTACCACGCCGATTGGGCGATCGAGGATGTCCGCTACGCCGTCCAGAACCTCGGGATCGCCCTGTTCGGGACACCGGACCTGCTCCCGACCGTGCTCCCGGACAGCCTGGGGGTCGCGCCCGTCGCCGTCTGCGTCGACCCCTCGGCCGGTCGCGGCCTGTTCGACATCGCCTGCCCCCTCGCCCTCCCGCGCGCCACCGGGATGAGCGTCCTCCTGACGAGTCCGGCCTACCTGCTGGCCATCCCGGCGATGTTCGCGTTCCGGCGCCGGCGGCTGGTGGCAGGCGCGGTGATCGCCGTGGGGCTCATCGTCCTGGTCGACCTGATGCATTTCAGTCAGGGATGGGTCCAGTTCGGCTACCGCTTCAGCAACGATGCGGCACCGTTCGCGCTGCTCCTCGTTGCGCTGGGGTTCGAGCGGATGGTCCTTCGGTACAGATGGGGCATGCTTGCGGGAATGAGCCTCATCGTCGTGTCCATCGCGATCAATGCCTGGGGCGTGCTGTGGAGCCGGATCCTCGGGTGGTGAACCAGGGTCGGATCCGCCTCCTCGCCGCCATGCTCGTCGGTGCCGTCGCCTTCGCGGCCGCCTGGTTCACCCTGCTCCCCGGGTTGGCTTTCTGGGACACCGCGGAACTGCAGGCGGTCGGCCCGCTCATGGGAACCGCCCATCCGACCGGGTTCCCGACCTATGTGCTGATCGGCTGGCTCGCGTCCGTCGCCTTCCAGGCGTTCGGCGAGCCGGCCTTTCGGATGAACCTGCTGTCGGCGGTCTGCCTGGCGGTGGCGGCCGGGGTCAGCGTCGACCTCGTTCGACGCCTGACCGGTTGGCTGGCCATCGGGATCGCCGCCGGGATCGCCATGGCCCTCACCCCCATCGCCTGGTCGATCGCGACCCACGCCGAGGCCCACTCACTGCATCTCGCGTTCGTCGCCATCCTGCTCTGGTTGCTGGTCGCGTGGGACGGCGATGGACGGGCGGAACGGTCCGACCGGTACCTCATCGGCGCCGCGGTCGTGTTCGCCCTCGCGCTCGGCAATCACTCGTTGACCGTCCTGCTCGCCGTCCCGGTCGGGTTGTACGTCCTGGCCGTCGATCCCGGGATCTGGCGCCGTGGACGACTGGTCGCCGGGTGCGTCGCCGCGCTCGCGATCACCCTCGTCGTCGTCTATCTCGAGTTGCCGCTGCGAGCCGGTCCGTTCCGGGCCGCCCTCGTGTACGGTCGACCGGATACCTGGGACGGGTTCCGGTACATCGTCTTCGCCGAACAGTTCCAGGGGAGCCTCCTCGACCCGTTCGGGGACCTGCCGCGCAAGTTCGGCGATCTGGTCGGTCTCGCCGTCGCCCAGTTCGGACTCCTCGCGCCGGCCATCCCGGTCGCCTTCGTGGTGACCGCGATCCGCCAGCCTCGCTATGCGCTGCTGACCGGCACCGCGGCGGGGATCACCTGCTTCTTCGCGGCGTCCTACGTGAACGCCGACATCTCCCGCTACTACGTCGGGCCGGCGCTCATGGCCTGGACCTGGCTGGCCATCCTGGCCGGGGTCGTCGTCGAGGCGATCGGTGCGTTCATGGGCGAGAGGGCGACGGCCCCGACGATCAGGACGCGGACCATCGCCGCGGTCGTCGGGGTGGCCCTCCTGCTGCCGACCGTGGCGGCCATCCCGGCTCGGTCCGCTGCGATCGACATGAGTCACAGGCATGACGCCGATACGTGGGCCGACCACGCCCTGGCGGTCATGGAGCCTGACAGCGTCATCGTCAGCTGGTGGAGCTACTCGACGCCGCTCTGGTATCGCCAGCGCGTCCTGGGCCAACGCCCGGACATCTCGATCGTGGACGATCGGACCCGCCTCGACGAGGACCTCGGATCGCTGACGGACGTCATCGACACCAACCTGGGACAGAGACCCGTCTACGTGATCCGGGTCGATCCACGCGAGGTGGCGATGCTGGCCGAACGCTACGACCTCGAGTACATCGATGGCCAGGATGCGACCCAGCTCACCCGGGTCATCGGACGGCGGGCCGGGACCTAGTCCCTCGGCACGACCCGGTCGGCGGGTCGGAACATGGCCGTCATCGGGCTAGCTCGAGCGACCCTCGCCACCTTCGGCTTCGGTGTCGAGCGAGTTGACGAATTCGCGAAAGACGTCGAGTCGGGGGTCGACCACGCGTTCGCCGGTCGCCTCCAGGGTGGACTCGCCGCCTTCGATCTCCTCGCCGATCCCGCCATCCCGGCCGAGCGACGCCTGTTCCAGGACCGCCTCGGCGGCGAAGATCCTCACCCCCGTCCGGACGGCCAAAGCGAGCGCGTCCGATGGCCGGGCATCGACTTCCGTGGTCCGGCCGTCGTGGACCAGGACGATGCGGGCATGGAACGTCTCGTCGGCCAGGTCACTGATGACGACCCGCTCGATCCGCGCATCGAGCGCCTCGAGGGTGGAAGCGAACAGGTCATGGGTGAGCGGTCGGTCCGGCGTCAGCCCCTGGAGCTTCATGGCGATCGCGCTGGCTTCCCATGGACCGATCCAGATCGGCAGGTAGCGCTCTCGGTCGGCCTCGGCCTCCTTGAGGATCACCACGTGGCGGCTCGAGAGCATATGGACGCGGACGCTCTCGACGACCATCTCGATCAGCCCGTCGTCCATGCCTGGATTATCCCACGGTCGTCAGGGTTTCTTGGTGGGCTTCGGCGTCTTCGCCGGCTTCTTGGTCGGACTCGGTTCGGGGGTCGGGGACGGGGTCGCGACCGGCGCGATGTCGGGGACGGCCACAAGGATCGCC
Organism: uncultured Chloroflexia bacterium; assembly: GCA_963720755.1. Classification (GTDB taxonomy): domain Bacteria; phylum Chloroflexota; class Limnocylindria; order Limnocylindrales; family CSP1-4; genus SPCO01. Next base: position 129,155 of record CAVRGP010000002.1, on the reverse strand, counting down.
TGGTTGATCCCGTCGGGCGATGCCCAGACGACCGTGTCCGGTTCCCCGTCCGCCCCGGCCACCACGTACATCGCACGCAGGTCCGACCAGTCCGGCACTCCGCCGGCCAATCGGTACTGGGCGGCGTACGAGCCGTCCGACTTGGAGATCGCGACGACCCGGGCATTCGGTCCGTCGTAGGCGTAGACCACGCCCTCACGTCGGGCGCTCACGCCCGTGACGATCGAGTACTCGGGCGCCGGGCGGAGGAGTTCATCGCCGGGATCCTTGGGCGTCCAGCCCTCGCTCTTGCCGCCCACGAACCGGATCAATTCGCCCGTGTCGGTCGCGAAGATGTCGCCGTCGACGTAGGTCGATGTCATCAACGTCACATCCCGGGCCGTCGCCAGCCAGGGGGACGGCTTGTTCGGGAAGCCACTCCCGTCCGCCGCGGGTGAATAGGCCAGGATCTGCTGTTCGGACGGATCGACGACGTACAGGTTGTACAGCCCGCGAGTCCCCGGCCGCAGGAACGTGTCGATCCCCGCGACATCGCTGCCCAGCGAGGCCGCTCCCTGGACGGTGACCTTTGTGAGCGTCCCCTTGCCCGTTGCGTCTGCGGGTCGCCATCGCCACAACACGTTCTTCGAATCGAGGATCAGGAGATCCTGGCCGCCCACTGCCAGGAACCGGGGCGTTGCGACCGTGCCCGCCTTGTTCTTGGTGCCAGCTCGAACGACGACGGTCGCGTCAGTGTTCTTGAGGTTGACCCGATACACGGTCTTGGTGGACTGGTCGAGGACGTAGGGCGCGCCGTCGGGCCCACGGACCATCGCGGCCAGGTCGGTCGGGCCCGCGTCGGCGGCGGGCTCGAACGTATACAGGGGCGCCGACGTGACGGGTACGACCCCGTACAGGCGATCGAGGCCCGCGACCGTCTGGGCACGGAGCGGCGCGATCACGACGGCGCTGACCTTCGCCTGCTCGGCGATATCGAGCTGGTCATGGGCGTCGGTCAGCAGGTCGAGCGCCTGGGAGCGGTCGTCGGCGATGAGGTCGATCCCGGGTCCGGTGACCTGGGCCAGGTCCGCCTTCGCCTTGTCCAGGGCCTGCTGTCCGGCATTGACCGAGCTGATCGCCTGCTGCGGCGTGTTGCCACCGAGCGCGAAAACCGCGAGGCCCAGGCCACCCACGACGATCACCAGGGCCAGGAGAGCCAGGGCGGCCCGTCGTTGGGTCTCCCGCCGCGACGTCAACGGGGTGACGCGTCGATAGGCCTGCTTCCGCTGGGGCATGAGGTCCTGGAGGCGGGTGACGATCCGCCCGACCGCCCCACCGGCGGCCGTTCGCGCATTGCCGGCAGCGGCCGTGACCGCGATTCCGGCCGCCTGGACGTTGTCGGCCAACGGGATGGGTGACCGGTCCGGGGCACCCGCCAGCGGCTCTGCGGGTCGCACCGGGACCAGCGTCCGCGCCCGGCTGGTCGACGACAGCTCGGTCGCCTCGAAGGAGATCGCGCCGTCACTGCCGGACCCGTCGGCCGCCACGAAGCGCTGATGCAGGTGCTCCATCGCCGACTGCGGGTGGAGCGTCAGCATCGCGTCCTTCAACTCATCGGCGCCGAGCTTGGCGATGACGTTGGGCGAGATCAAGACCAGCGAATCGCCGACCGACACCTCGCCGCGCCAGACATCGGGTTCAAGCGCGTCGGACGGAAGGCCGCTCGCCCGGTTCGGGTCGGGCAGGGTGGACAGCCGAGCCTGGCGGATCAGGTACGCCTCGGCCGGCCCGACCGTCGCGACGTACATCTCGCTGCCGCGGACGACGGCGACGCCGATGCCGATCGGGCCGTTGCCATCCGGGGATTTGAGTCCGAGGCGATCCGCCTGGTGAGCCAACCGTTTGTTTGCCGTCCCGATCGCCTTCTGGAGACAGACCCGGATCCCGGCTGACTCGTCGTAGTAATACTCGTTTCGGATCGTCTCGGCGGCCAGGCGGGTCGCTTCCAGGGCGTGACGCGAGGAGATCCGCGATGTCACGAGCAGGTACAGGTAGCCCTTCGAGCGCGCGACGGAGCCGACGCTCGGTTCGACGACGATGAGCGTATCCGGGGAGTCGGCGAGTCGGTCATGTTCGGCAACGATGCCGAGCGTCATGTGGAGCCGTACGGCCATCCGGGCCTCTCGTGATCAGGCGGCCCCACCGTGGAGGGGCTGCGGGGGCGGGCGGTAAGGTCCATTCCGAGCGTCGCCCTGGGCTGTCAGTGCGGCTCGTCCGGTTCGGTCGCCTCGGGTTGGCTGGCAGGTGACGGGGATTATACGCGGGGACCCCCGCGCCGCACGTGTACGCGCAGTTCGCGTGCGCCGACGCCGCCCGGGGCGGCGGCGAAGGCGGCCAGCAACTCGGTCGACCGCAGGCGAAGTTCCTGGGCGACGATCGGCTGGTCGGCCTCGACATCGAGGGTGAATCCCTTGAGGCTGACGACCCGGCACGCACCGGTCGCCGCCGGGACCCGTTCCGCAACGAGGGCTTCGAACGTCGCGATCGCCCTGGACAGGCGCAGCTCTTCTTCCAGGCCCAGGGCTCGGGCCGCGTCCGGGATCAGATCGCCGATCCTGACCATCGGACGACGACGCTGCGGGCTCATCAGCCCGGTGTCCCGCCGCCGACGAGCTCGGCCCCGGCGGAGCCGACCCGGACCTCCCAGCTGGTCGCGATCGCCCGCAGCGTCGGGTCGAGATCGTCGAGCGTCGTCGTCGTGACGAACGACTGGGGCAGGGCGGCGATCCGTCGGACGAGGTGGGCCCGTCGCTCCGGGTCAAGTTCCGAGAAGACGTCGTCGAGCAGGAGCAACGGCGGCCGCCCATCGAGCGCGGTGACGACATCGAGTTCGGCCAGCTTCAGGGCCAGGATGGCCGTCCGTTGCTGCCCCCGTGATGCGAAGGTGCTCAGGTCCCGGCCGGCCAGCTCGAAGACGAGGTCGTCCCGGTGCGGTCCGACGAGGGTGGACCCGTTCCAGATCTCCTTGTCGGCAGTGTCGGCCAACCGTCGAGCCAGGGCGTCGCGCGAGGATTCTCCCGGCATCGCGGGTGCATTCGTCTCATAGCGAAGGGTCAGCGCAGCGGTTGCGGCCTCGTCCGGCGCGATCTCCGCGTGCGCCGCTGCCAGGGGCCCGGCCATCAGCTCGAGGATCCGGAGGCGTTCGGCGACGATCGACCCGCCCGAGTCCAGGAGGGCGCTGTCCCAGAACCGCAGTTCCGAGCGCGACGCCCCCTCCTCACGGATGGCGCGAAGCAGGCTGTTGCGCTGCTGGAGCGTCCGGCCATAGGTCGCGAGCGCGTCAACGTACGCAGGTGATCCGGCCGATGCGATCCGGTCGATGACGGCCCGCCGCAACGACGGCGAGCCGACGATGAGGAGCATCTCTTCCGGTGCGAAGATCACGACCCGGAGCAGCCCCGCGAGCCCGGTCGTCCGCCGCCCGAGCCCGTTGACCCTGATCCGTTTGCGGCCGGCCGAGCCGCCGGCACCGGCGCGCACCACGGCCAACTCGATGGTGTCCCGACCGGTGACCCCCTCGATCCTGGCGAGGTCCGTGCCCCACCGGATCACTTCGCCATCCGAGCTCGTCCGGTGCGACCGTCCCCAGGCGAGCATGACCATCGCCTCAAGGAGGCTCGTCTTGCCGGCGGCATTCGGGCCCCAGATGAGGTGCGGTCCAGCCCTGAACGTCGCGTCGAGTGACGCGTAGCCCCGGACATCGAGCAGGCTGATCGTCTCGAGCAGGGTCACTCCCATCCACGGGCGGACCCGGGGCGGGCCTCCGGATAGGCGGGCTAGGACGTGGTCCGGACGGGCATGACCACGTGGATGTACTGGTCGTCGCCGAGAGGCTTGAACACACCAGGCGACAGCGGACCGTTGAGTTCGAGGGCAAAGCTTTCGGCGGTGACGTTCGTCAGGACGTCGGCAAGGTAGCGGGCGTTGAAGGCGATGGTCGTTCCGTCCCCCTCGACGGCTGCCTCGACCTGGCCGACGAGGTCACCGACCTCCGCGTTGGCGCTCACGGTGATACCGGGTTCTCCGTCGGCACTGACCTGGAGCTTGACGATGTTCGCCGACTCATGGGCGATCAGCGCCGCCGGCCGGACAGCCCGAAGCAGCTCCTCGCGGTCGAGCACGGCCCGGGTCGTGTGGTTCTGGGGGACGACCTGTTGGTAGTTCGGGAACTGACCGTCGATGAGCCGGCTGACCAGGTCGATCCCGTCGAGATGGAAGACGATCTGATTCCGGCCCCCGGTCAGCACGACGTCGACCGGGTCCTCGACATCCGACAGGATCCGGATCAACTCATTGAGAGCACGTGCAGGGATGACGACGCTGGTCTCGGGGACCGCATCGAGGACCGGGATGGTCTTGACCGCGATCCGGTAGTTGTCGGCTGCGGCGAGGGTGAGTCGATCGCCCTCGAACCGTGCGAGCACGCCGGTCAGGATGGGCCGCGCCTCGTCGCTGGCCGCGGCGAACGCGGTCTCGGTCAGCGCCCTGCGCAGGACGTTCTGGGCGATCCGGGTCGTTGGACGCTCACCAGCGGCGCCGATGGCCGGGAATTCGTCGGCATCGATGCCCTTGACGTTGGTTTCGAAGCGTCCGCAGCGGAGATGCAGGGTGTCGTTGGCCTGGAGCTCAAGGTCGACCCGGTCGCCGGCAGGCAATGAGTTGACCAGGTCGGTCAGCAGCTTGGCCGGCACCGTCGTTGCTCCGTCCGTCTCGATCTTGCCCGGGACCCAGTAGGTGAGGCCGATCTCGAGGTTCGTCGCCGTCAGTTTGAGGCCTGCGTCCTCCGTCTTCAGAAGGACGTTTGCCAGGACGGGCAGGGTGCTCCGATTCGAAACGGCGCGACTCACGACCGACAGGCCGCGCGCCAGGTTCTCTTGCATGACCGATAGTTTCACGTTGGGCTCACTCCACATCGTTCGCGGGGTCGCGATCCGCTGGTAGGTGGGTATCTTCTCCCTATCATCTCATCCCGTCGTCATCGTAGTAATGGTGTTGGCGATGTGGATGGTCGTGCTCGACCCCGTTCAGCGACGAGGTGGATGACCGGGCCGGATCGGTGGATGGCAGCCGCCCGTCATGCGGACGGTCGGTGTGGTCACGGTGGATGACTGCGGGCCTGACCCACACGCGACCCCGGACTTGCGGCGCGGGTCCACACCCGGGACGGCGGTCATCGACGACGATGGCCCGAGATGTCCACGGATCGAGGGGGTTGTCCACCGCACTCGGGCTGTGATCCACGGCCGCGCTCGGCCGGCGATCCCGATGGAGAAGGTCAGTCGGCGTAGATCAACTCACGGACGGCGGCGATCTCCCGCCGCAACTCGTCGTTGACGGCGACTTCGCGGTTGATCTTGTCGCACGCATGGAGGACCGTCGAGTGATCGCGGCCGCCCAATTCGGCGCCGATCCGGAGCAGTGAGACGTCTGTCTCCTCGCGCATCAGGAACATCGCGATCTGGCGCGGCACGACGATGGCCTTGTCGCGCTTCTGGCCCTGCAGGACGTCCATCGGGACGGAGTAGTAATCCGACACGACCCGGGCGATCCGCTCCGGCGTCACCTGGCGCTTCTTCGGGTTGTACAGGACGTTCGAGAGGACGGCCTGGGCGAGTTCGATGCTGATCGGCATCGCGCCCATGCTCGCGTAGGCGACGATCCGGTTGAGTGCGCCCTCGAGCTCCCGGATGTTGCTGACGACCTTGCGAGCGATGAACTCGATCACATCCGAGGTGATCGGGACCGCGCCCTCTTCCGCCTTGGCCCGCAGGATGGCGATGCGGGTCTCGAGGTCCGGCGCGGTCAGGTCCGCGATGAGGCCCCACTCGAACCGGCTGCGCAGGCGCTCTTCAAGGGTCAGGATCGCCTTCGGTGGCCGATCCGACGACAGGACGATCTGCTTGCCGTCCTCGTGGATCGCGTTGAACGTGTGAAAGAACTCCTCCTGGGTCCGCTCCTTGTCGGCGATGAACTGGATGTCGTCGATGAGGAGCAGGTCGATCCGCCGGTAGCGGGCCCGGAATTCATCGATCTTGCCCTGCTGGATCGAAGCGATGAACTCGTTCGTGAACTTCTCGCTCGTCGCGTAGACCACACGCTTGCGGGGGAACTTGGCGATCACCTGGTTCCCGATCGCATGCATCAGGTGCGTCTTGCCGAGTCCGACCCCGCCGTACAGGAACAGCGGGTTATAGGCGTGGCCGGGCCGCTCCGCGACCGACAGGCTGGCCGCATGGGCGAGTCGGTTGGCCGACCCCACGATGAAGTTGGCGAACGTGTATCGAGGATTGATGAAGGTCGCCCCGCCTTCTCCGCCGACCCGACCGGGCTCCACCCGAACGTGCCGGCGCTCCTCCCGGGCGGTCGCGCTCCGTGCGTCGCTGCCGACCTCGGGACCGATCGCCCCGGCGTCCCCTGGCGCTTCGTCCGAGTCAGCGGTCCCGGGTCCGACGACGAACTCCACCTGGACGCTGTACCCGACGATCCGGGCCAGGGTCTGGCTGATCAGCGACCGATATCGGGACTCGAGCCAGTCCTTGGCGAAGCCATTCGGGACCGAGATCCGGAAACGTTGGTCATCGACGTCCACCAGCTGCGTGTCGCGCAACCAGGTCTCGAAATTGGCCGGAGAGAGCGACACCTGGAGTTCTCCGAGGGCGGCTCGCCAGACTTGCTTTGCGTCCATTCGTCGATGGGATCCTACGTATGGTTTCGTCGGTAGATGGGTAGCGTCGGCCAAGGACTGGGATCGAGGCCAAGGGTCGCGCGCATCAGCAGAAACGTGTCGTCGTGGCACCGGTCGATATGGACCCGATCGAGCCGTCCACGGGCTTTCACGGGACTCCCGCGTACGTCTCCGGCGCCGGGGGCTCGGAGAGGATAGCACCGGGCGGAGGGCCGCTGCAAGGCGATCCGGTGATACTCTGGGGGAGTATCCAGCCACGGACCGACGGCGCGGCGGTCGTCGACGAACGGGCCGATCCGGTCGGCTCGTTTGACACTCCTCTCGGCGGCGGCCTATCATCCGCCCGACGACGACGCGCCGTGCGCTTTCGAGTGCCAGGCGCGTTCGTGTGCCTTCAGGGGGTAGTGACAGACCGTCCCCGAGGCCGGATGGAGAGGATCCCGGACAGCCCCGATGAAGCAGACCTATCAGCCAAAGAAGCGACACCGCGCCAAAGAGCACGGCTTCCGAGCCCGGATGAGGACGGCCGGCGGCCGGCGCATCCTGGCGACCCGCCGCGCTCGTGGTCGGAAGCGGCTGACAGCCTGACCGTCGGACGCGGCACGAACACGCCGCGGCTCGTGATGCTCTCCCGACCGCAGGATTTCGCGGCGTTCACGGCGGGCGGGACCTCCAGGTCCCATCCTCTCCTCACCGCCCGGTTCCGGCGGACCGATCTCGAGACGACCCGATTCGGGCTGTCGACCGGCCGAGCGCTCGGCGGGGCGGTGGTTCGCAATCGTGTCCGTCGCCGGCTCCGCGAGGCACTCAGGGTGATGGCGCCCTCGTTCCAGCCGGGCTGGGACGTCCTCATCATCGCTCGGCCGGCGATCGTCGAAGCCGACCTGGACACACTCATCGGAGTTCTGCGTCGGACCCTCGCGAAGGGCGGCGCACTCGGAGGGCCCACGCGGTGAAGCGCATCGGGATCGGGGCGATCAAGCTCTACCGCATCGTCTTCGCCTGGATGCCATCCAGTTGTCGATATGAACCGACCTGCTCGCATTACACGGAGCAGGCGATCGACAAGTACGGTCTCCTGAAGGGGAGCTGGATGGGTGCCCGAAGGATCGCTCGATGTCACCCGTGGGGCGGGAGCGGCTATGACCCGGTCCGCTAGCGAGGCGCCAGGCCTGTGACATTCCCTCGGCTTCGCTGGGACCGGATCGGCCTCATCGCGCTGCTCGTCCTCATCGTCCTGGTCGTCGCAGCCTGCGCCGCTCCGGGGACCGTCCCTGGCGCATCCGGCTCGCCGGCGCCGTCGCCGACGCCCCACCCGCCCCTGACTCCGGCACAGCCCGGCGCCGATCCGATCAGCTTCCTGGCCTGGATCTTCAGCCCGATCTTCCAGGTCATGCTGATCATCCTGGTCGGGGTCTACGACATCCTGAGCGCGATCGGGTTCCCCGCGGCGATCGGCTGGGCGATCGTCGTGCTGACGCTCGTGGTCCGGTCGGCGGTGATCCCGCTGTACCGACGCCAGCTCGTGTCGCAACGCCGGACCCAGATGCTCCAGCCGGAGGTGAAGGAGATCCAGCGCCGCTACAAGGGCGACGCGATGAAGGCCAGGGCGGCCCAGCAGGAACTGTTCAAGGAACGCGGGATCAGCCCATTGGCGGGCTGCCTGCCGCTCCTGCTCCAGATGCCCCTGCTGTTCATCATGTATTCGGTCATCCAGAACGGACTGACCAACGTCGACCCATCGGCGATGCTCCAGTTCTTCGGTCACCAGGTCGTTCCCCTGACATGCAACAACATCAACCCCGCGACCGGCATGCCCGATGCGGCGCTGGGCCCGTGCATCGACACGGTCATCTCGATCGGCAACTTCACGATCAACGTCGGCAAGCCGTCGACGATCTTCGACATCCCCATCGGCGGCTTCGTCCTCGGGATCAGCGTCCTGGCGATCGCCTCGGCCGGCCTGCAACTCGTCCAGTCGAGGATGATGTTGCCCAAGACCCGACCCGAGGACGACGACCCGAACACCAAGATCCAGCGCCAGACGATGTTGTTCCTCCCGCTCATCTCGATCTTCTATGGCGGGTTCCTGCCGGCCGGGTTGTTCATCTACTGGATCACGGCGACGATCTTCTCGATCGCCCAGCAATACCTGATCGTCGGCTGGGGCGGGATGTTCCCGCTCTTCGGGCGAACGCCAGCCTTCGCGCAGGACCACACCCCCAGATTCCCTGTGACCATGCCTCCACCACCAGAGCCAGGAAAGCGTGCGGCCATCCTGACCGACGCCGACAAGAAGACCACGGCCGCTTCGACGATCCGCCCCCGTGAACGGGGCCGTCAGGGCCGACGAGGGAGACGACGCTGATATGAGCGAATACCAGGAGTTCACCGGCAAGTCCGTCGAGGAGGCCTTGAAGCTCGCCTGTGAGGCGTTCGGGGCAGAACTCAACGACATCGACTTCGAGATCCTCACGCCGGGTAGCCGCGGCGTCCTCGGCATGGGCGCCGAATCGGCCCGCATCGTGGCGGCCCCGCGTTCCGCCCTCGGCGGTTCCACGCCGCGGCGCGCGGCCGCGGTTTCGTCGGCCGCGACTCCGTCGGCGCCGACTCCGGCAGCCGCGCCTGACGCTGTGCCGGACGACCGCCCAGCCGAGGACCGACCGCCGCGCCGGGACGACCGGCCTCGAGGCGACCGACCGCCGCGCCGTGACGACCGGCCCCGAGACGACCGGCCCCGTGGGGATCGACCGCCCCGCCGCGACGCTCGACCGCCCCGCCGCGACGACCGCGAGCGAACACCCGCCCCCAACGATCAAGGTGGCCTGTCGGCCTCGGAAGCCGCCGAGGTCGCCGCCGCCCGGGGATCACTGGCCGCCGAACGAGCGGACCTGGAGGCCGCCGAAGCATCGCCCGAGGCGCTCGCCGCCGGGAAGGCGATCCTGGAGCACCTCATGGAACATCTCGGGTTCGACGTCCGGGTCGAGGTCGAGACGGGCGAGACGAGCCGTCTCAACGTCGTGGCCGACGGCGACGAGAAGGAGGCGCTCGGCGCCCTCATCGGGCGCAAAGGGGAACGCCTTTCGGCGCTCCAGCACCTGGTCAATCTCATGCTGTCCAAGGAGATGGGAGCGTGGACCCGCGTCCTCGTCGACGTCGAGGATTACCGGGGCCGGCGGGAGCGCCAGCTTCGCGAACTCGCCGACCGCGCGGCCGCCCGGGTCGTCGAGACGGGCAAGATGCTTCAGCTTGAACCGATGTCCGCCCTCGAACGCCGCTGGATCCACCTGTCCCTGCGCGACCATCCGGGCGTCGCGACGCAGTCGATCGGCGAGGAGCCGAACCGGCGCGTCGTGCTGGTGCCTCGCAACCCGGCTTGACGCGGGCGATCACCCAGCCCGCGCGACGCCGCCGTCATGGAGCCCGCGCCAGATCGTCGGCGCGGTGATCGGGAGTGAGCGGAATCGGACGCCCATCGCTTGGGCGATCGCATTCGCCACGGCGGCCGCGCCACCGCAGAGCGGACCCTCGCCGAGCCCGCGAGCCCCGTACGGGCCGTCGGTCGAGGGCACTTCCACGATGATCGTCTCGAAGTAGGGCATATCGGCCGCGGTCCGGAGCGGGTAGTCGAGGAACGTGCCGGTCAGCAGCTGGCCGGTATCGTCGTGGACCAGGGCCTCGGACAGGGCCCAACCCAGGCCCTGGGTCGCGCCGCCCTGGAGCTGGCCCTCGATGATCGCAGGATTGAGTGCCCGACCGACATCCTGGGCCAGGACATACCGCAGCACCTTCACGACGCCTGTCTCCGGATCGACCCGGAGATGGACGAGGTGGGCCGCCGTGAGGGGGGCGAGGCCCGGCGGCACGGTGCCACCGTGCCCCTCGAGGGGTTCGAATTCCGCACTCCAGCCATCCAGCCGCTCGCCGATCTCGGCAAAGGTGAGCCCGCGGTCCGGGCTGCCTCGCGGCCGCACGGCACCGTCGCTGAGGTCGAGGTCCCCGACGTCGATCTCGAGCACCTGAGAGGCATACGCCAGGATCTTGTCGCGGAGGGCCGCGGTGGCCACCTGGACGGCCCGTCCGGCCGAATAGGTGATGACGCTTCCGCCGCTGACCGGCGACCGAGGTGCCGACGCGGTGTCGACGGCGACGACGGAAACCGCATCCGCCGTGAGCCCCAGGCCCGCTGCGGCGATCGTCGCGAACCCGGTCATCGTCCCGGAGATGTCGACCACCCCGGTCACGACCGTGACCCGACCGTCGGCCTCAAGGCGGCAGATCGCCGACGCGGGTTGACGGCTGCCCGGCCACGCTCCTGCGGCGAGTCCGACGCCTTCGTGGGCCGGAAGGCTGGCTCGATCGCGGTAGAGGGGATGGTCGGCGAGCCGAGCGAGGCAGGCATCGAGCCCGATCACGCCCCACGGCGTCCCGTCGCCCATCTCGTCATCGGGTCCGACGAGGTTGCGGCGGCGAAGTTCGATCGGGTCGATCTCGAGAACAGCGGCCAGTTCGTCGAGCAGCTGTTCGAGCGCGAACGAGGCCTGTTGCGCGCCGGGCGCCCGGTAGGCCCCGGTCGCGACCCGGTTGGTCTCGACCCCGAAGGCGACCACCTCATGCGCGTCCCATCGATACGGGCCGAGCGTCAGGATCGCGACGATGCCCTCGATGCTGTTGTCCGCGTACGCCCCCGTGTCGGTCACGATCCGGGCCCTGAGCCCGCGCAGGCGACCATCGCGCATGGCGCCGATACCGACGTCCAGCCGCACCGACGGCGCGGGGTTGGTCATCCTGAAATCCTCGAGGCGGGTCAGTTCGACCCGGACGGGCCGGCGAAGGGCGAGCACGGCACCCGCGACGAGCGGCTCCAGGACGAGATTCTTGCCGCCGAACCCGCCGCCGATCGTTGCACCGGTCACCCGGACCCTGGCGATCGGGAGTCCGTACAGGCGAGCCAGCTCCGATCGCGTGTAGAACGTGCCCTGGGTCGCGCTCGTGACATGCAGGACCCCGTCGCGATCGAGTTCGGCCATCGCGACCTGTGGCTCGATGTATCCCTGGTGGATCCAGCTGGTGGAGAACGACCGCTCGATGATCACGTCACTTTCGGCCAGGACCGCGGTCACGTCGCCGCGCCGGTAGCCGCTGCGCTTTGGGGCGTTGTCCGAAACGGCCTCGGCCGGGGTGAACTCCTCGGCTCCACCGCCGACGGCCGCATGCTGGGATCCGGTCGAGGCCTCAGCCGCGACGACTTCCTGGTCGATCCGGGCTCGCGGCGCACCCGGGATCAGGGCGGCGTCGAGATCGAGGACCGGTTCGAGTGGCGTTGTCCGGACGACGACCCGGGCGGCCCCATCGGCCGCGGCCTCTGGCGTCTCGGCGACCACGAGTGCGACCGGTTGGCCGGCCCAGACGATCTCGTGGCGGGCGAGCGGCTCGTGCAGTCGGTCCGTCCCGCTCGTGACGATGGGGAGGTCGGCGGCGGTCAGGACGGCCACCACGCCCGGGGTGGACATGGCCGCCTCGGTCTCGATCCGCTCGATCCGGGCATGTGCCGGCAGGGCCAGGACCGGGCGCCCGTGTAACAGCCCGCGGATATCGATGTCGGCCGCGAAACGCGCCTGGCCCGTGACTTTGGGGCCGCTGTCGATCCGCGGGATGGAACGGCCGATCGGGCCGGGCACGGTCACCGGGCCGCCCTGTCTGGTCGCTGTGGAAGCATCGGGTCCATTCTAGGTGGCGGACTCGCTATCCTGACGGCTCCGAGCCGGGCCACTCCGGGTGGCCGGTCCCGTGGCAGGAGGGGACGTGCAGGTCACCGATGTCCGCACCACCGTCGTGGGGACGCCGTGGCGCGATCTCGTCTTCGTCGAGCTTGCGACGGACACCGGACTGGTGGGCGTGGGCGAAGTCAGGCCGGTCAACAAGACCGATTCGTTCGTCGCCGTCGTCGACGAGCTGGCTTCGCGGTACGTCGTCGGGGCGGATCCGTTCGACACCGAGCGGCTCGCATGGTCGATCGAACGGCTCGAGTACGGCCGGCCCGGGGAGCACAGTCAATCAGCCCTGGCGGCCTTCGACATCGCATCCTGGGACCTCATCGGCCAGACCCTGGGTGTGCCGGTCTGGAAGCTGCTCGGCGGCCGCTTCCGGGACCGGGTCCCGGCTTATGCCAACGGCTGGTATCAGGCTGAGCTGGATCCGAGCCGGATCGCGGATCTGGCCCGTGGCGTCGTGGCTCGGGGGTACCGGGCGATGAAGCTCGACCCGTTCGGCGCGGCCAGCGTCCGGCTCTCGGCGGCGGATCGGCGACGGGCGATCGCGCTCGTGATGGCGGTCCGCGATGCCGTCGGGCCCGACATCGACCTGATGATCGAGATGCACGGACGGTTCTCGCCCGATACGGCCGCCCAGGTCGCCGAGATCCTCGGACCGGCCGCACCCCGATGGATCGAGGAACCGGTCCCGCCCGAGGATGCGGCGGCGCTGCGCCGCGTTCGGGCGGCCACCAACCTGTCCATCGCGACCGGTGAGCGCATCCATTCGATCTGGGATGCCAGCGGGTTCATCGAGGGAGGCGATGTCGACATCATCCAGGCCGATCTGACCCACTTCGGTGGGTTCACCGGGATGCGCCGGCTGGCCGGCTGGACCGAGGCGCATTACCTCACGCTGGCGCCGCACAACGTCGGAGGCCCGGTCGCCACGGCTGCCAACATCCATCTCGCCGTGGCCACCCGCAATGTCGACATCGTCGAGCATTTCAATGACTTCGCCGACCCATGGGTCCACGAGCTCGTCGACCTCGCCCCAACGGTCGATCCGGTCGATGGCTGCTTCCCCGTCCCGGAGCGGCCGGGACTCGGTCTGCGGCTCGACCACGACGCCTGCGCTCGGCACCCGCGGACAGGCGCCCGCCTGCGACTGTTCGAGCCGGGCTGGCAACTTCGCGACGGTGCTCGGCTCGGAGCCGATCCGGTCGAACCCTGATGCGGGTCGTGGTCACAGGGGCCAGCGGACACGTCGGTCGGCAGGTCGTCACCGAGCTCGTCGCCAGGGGTCACCTGGTCCACGCCGTCGATCGAGTCGAGTCGGACGGGGGCGCCACACTGGAGACCGTGGGATGGACGATCGGTGACGTGACCGATCCTGTGGTGATGGCGTCGGTCATACGGGACGCCCGACCCGAGGCGGTGGTCCACCTTGCCGCGATCCCGCGTCCGTCACTGGGCACACCGTTCGAGGTCTTCGCCACCAATACCCGTGCGACCTTCGTCGCCCTCGAGACCGCGGGCGCCCGGAGCGTCCGCCGAGTGGTCATCGCGTCGAGCACGTCTGCGCTCGGGACCGTCTTCGCCTCGACCCCGATCTCGCCCCGGTACGTGCCGATCGACGAGGCGCATCCGTTCATCGGGGTGGATCCGTACGCCCTCTCCAAACAGGTCGATGAGGCCACCGCAGCGACGATGCACCGGCGACATGGCTATCAGGTCGTCGCCCTCCGGATCCCGAACATGTCACCGATGGCGACCCAGGTCCAGCGTGCCGAGGCGGTTCGCGACGACCCGTCATTCCTGGCCGAGGAGCTGTGGGCATACCTGGACATCCGAGACGGTGCCGAGGCGTTCGCACTCGCGATCGAGCGCGACCTGCCCGGCTGTCACGTGATCAACGTCATGGCGCCGGACACGCTCTCCCCCGAGCCGACCGCCGACCTGCTGCGCCGGTTCCACCCGACGACGATCCTGACCCGGCCGATCCGGGGCCGCGAGGTCCCATTCGACCTCACCCGCTCGCGGGACCTGCTAGGGTTCGGCGCCAGGCACCTCCTGCCCGATCCAGCCAACGCGACCGGGTAGGTACGAGAGGAGGACGTCAGTGATCAAGCGGATCATCCGGCTCATCGTGGTCGGCTGGATCGTCGGTGTGGTGGTCGGTGCCGTGGCCGCCCTGCGGGTGAAGATGGGTGCGGGGCGCGACTCCGACGAGTCGGCCGACGAGATCGTCGCGACCGCGATCTTCGGACCGCTCGCCTACCGCAGCACGGCGGCGCAGCTCCGAATCGGGACTCTGGAGTGCTGGTACGGCGGCGGCGAGCTCGACCTTCGTGATGCGACGCTCGATCCCGCCGGTGCCACTCTCAGCGTGCGCGCCATCTTCGGTGGCGGCCAGATCCTGGTCCCGTCCAGCTGGCGGGTCGTCGTCGACGCGCGCGGACTGGGTGGCATCCAGGATGTTCGCGATGGGATCGATATCGCCGCCGATGCCCCGACCCTCACGATCGAGGGGCTCTTGATCGCCGGCGGATTCGCCGTGATGTCCGAGTCCGCGCAAGACTAGACGCGGATCGGCTCAGGCCTGTCCCTGATCTCTCCGAGCGATCCGGGCCGCTCGGGACCGTCCTCTGGCGGGCGCGTCCACGACCCCCTCGTACAACTCGGCCTCCTGCGCAAAATGCAATCCGAGGATGGCGTGCAGGCCATAGAGGTTCCGGCGGATATCGAGAAGTGCCGCCGCATCCACGCGGGTCTCGAGACGGTCGACGTTCCGCCGGAGGAGTCGCATCAGGTGGAAGATCTCGCGGTGACTGCTGCTCATGACCGCGAGCGGATCCTGCCCGCCGATCGCGGCCGCCAGGGCCGGGTAGACCGTCGACTCCTCATGCCACTCGTGGCGCAGCAGCCGTGTTTCGAGGTCGTCGACGAGCGACCTGAGCGCCACCGTGGCCTCGGCCGGCGCAAGGTCGTCACACGTGTCGGCCATCCTGCCGACGTCGGCGATGAGTGGTGCGAGCGCCAGGTGATCCTCCTCGAGGCCGGCTCGCAGTTCGTCCCAGCCTTCGAGTCGGACGACTCGTGGGCCACCACCGGTCAGTGCGGTCAGGGCCATGAGGATGACGAGCACGTCGATGCCTTCCTGGAGGACCGCACCCTGCACTGGAGCGAGATAGCCGAAGGCGGCGACGACCATCGCGATGCTTGACAGGGCGATGCCGACGAGAACGCTCATGACCGCGATGCGGCGCGACCGTCGTGCGATCGAGATGGCCTCGGCGAGCCGGTCGAGCCGGTCGACGGTGATCACGACGTCGGCGGCCTCGGACGACGCCGTCGCCCCGCGGGCACCCATCGCGACACCGACGTCGGCCGCAGCGAGGGCTGGAGCGTCGTTGATCCCGTCGCCGACCATCACCGTGCCGCCGGGCGTGTCGATCCGCTCGGCTTTCACGGCCTCGACCTTCTCGGTCGGGGTTCGCTCGGCAAGCACACTGTCGACGCCGATGGCCGCTCCGATCGACTCGGCGACGGATGGGTGGTCGCCGGTCACCATGACGATCCGTGCGATCCCCGCCTGCCGGAGGAGTCGCAGGGCCCGCGGTGTCTCGGGCCGGATGGGATCGGTCATGACCAGGACCCCGACGAGCCGCCCGTCCACCGCCACGAGGATCGCCATCGACCCGTCGATCTCGACGCCGTCGATCGTCGTCTGTGCCCAGGCCGGCAGGGCATCCATGCGCCCGATCCAGTCGCGGCTGCCGATCGACACGGTCGCCTCCCCGACCTTCCCGCTGACGCCGAGCCCGGCTTCCTCGACGACGTCGCTTGCGAGCGATAGCTCGATCGAGCGCTCGCGAGCGGCATGGACGATGGCCGTGGCGAGGACGTGCGCTGACGAGCGATCGAGCGATGCAGCCAGGCCAAGGACGACATCCGGGTCGCCGTCCGGACCGACCGAGACGCGTTCGAGGCGTGGGCGGCCGGTCGTGAGCGTGCCGGTCTTGTCCATCAGCAGGACCCTGGCCTGACCGAGTGCCTCGAGGGCGCCGCCTCCTTTGACGATGACGCCCCGGCGGGCTGCCCTCGAGACACCGGCCACGATCGCGATCGGCGCGGCCAGCAACATCGGACACGGGGTCGCCACGACGAGGACCGCCAGCGCCCGGACCGGATCCCCGGAGACCAGCCAGGCGACGCCGGCCAGGCCAAGACTCACCACGACGAAGATCCCGGCGTAGCGGTCCGCGACCCGAACGAACGGGGACTTCTGGGTCTGGGCGTACCGGACGAGACGGACGATGCCGGCATAGGTGCTCGCCTCGGCGGTCGCCGAGGCACGCAGGTCGAAGGTCGAACCGGCGTTGACGACGCCGCTCGCCACGGGTTCGTCGAGGTCGCGGATGACGACGCGGGATTCGCCGGTGAGGGCGGATTCGTCCAGCGCGGCCGGACCGGCGACGACGATCCCGTCCACCGGCACGAGTTCGCCCGGCTTGATCAAGAGGCGGTCGCCCGCAACGATCGTTTCGGCGGCACGATCCACGAGGTCGCCATCCTCGTAGCGGTGGGCGATGCTCGGGGCTCGCTCCAGCAGGGCATGCAGATCGCGCTCGGCGCGACCCTGCGCGTACCGCTCCAGCGCCTGGCCGGTGGCATACATCACCGCGATCACAGCACCGGTGAAGTACTCGCCCAGCGCGATCGACCCGCCCATCGCCAGCAACGCGATGATGTCGACACCGGTCGCACCGGCCCGCAGCGAGTTCACGATCCCGACGGCCAGGCGGATCGACGAGACCGCAGCGGCGAGGATCCACGACCACGAGGCGGCGGTGGAGTTGCCACTGAGCTCGGCGACGATCCCCAGCGTCAGACAGAGCAGCGTGAACGGGAGCAGCGCTGACCCGGCCCCATCGGTGAGGCGGGCGCGCCAAGTCGTCGTGGGCATGGGCCGATCATGGACGGCTCGTCCCAGCCCGGACAGGGCCAGATGACCCATTATCAGGACCCCTGGGAGGCCACCGAGGCGATTGGTGGAGATGGGGGAGAGTCGAACTCCCCGTCCAGAACCCTTCGCCGGAAACCACTACGAGCGTGTCCGATGGTTTGTCGTCGACCGCCCGAACGAGCATCGGCACCCTGCCGGGCGGTCCAGTCACGTGCCCCTAGATCGGGCTTGACTCCGGACTACGTGACGCTTGTCCGGATCGCAGCCTCGCTGCATGACGCTTCCACTACCCGCGAGGCGGAGGCAGCTTCCACGCTCACCTTACTGCCTAAGCAGCGAGGGCGAGAGTCGACTGGCGGTTGCCAGGTACTTCTTTTTGCCACGTGATTTACGAGGCCCAGTGGCGTCCTCGGCTCGCGTTCTCCGGTAGCCAGGCCCTGTCGAAACCACACATCCCCACAGGTCCGAGAACCGGCTCGGACCCGGGATGCTACCACCGATGGTCGCGACCGAACAGGAGGATGTCGGGCTTGGGGGCCCAAGCGTTCGCGACCGACGCGTTCCGCGGCCGGCCGCGGCCGACGCGTTCTGCGGCCGACGCCCGATCCGCGGCCTGCCCGACGCCCGATCCGCGGCCGGCCGAGGCCCGATCCGCGGCCTGCCGACGCCCGATCCGCGGCCGCGACCGGCGACCGATCCGCGGCCCTGCCCGACGCCCGATCCGCGGCCTGCCCGACGCGTCTATGCCAGATACGAACCAGGATCGTCTTGTGCGGGATTTGGGCAAGCGGGGCGCGGGGAAGCTGAGCCTTCGTGCACGGAATGTGGTCCCGAACCCGTTGCGGCCGGCGTCGGTGTCGCATTGCACGAACCACGGTCGTGTCCGGCAAGGACCGCCGCCGACCGCCGACGACCGCCGGCGACCGACCGCCGACGACCGCCGACGACCGCCGGCGACCGGCGACCGGACGACCGGACGACCGGGAGTCGCGCCCCTGACCAATGGATGGCGCGACGACCTGGCAGCATGCTGCTACTGTTTGCGATGGCCGAACCTCCTCGTGGAGGACGGGGGACCCAGATCCTCGGGGCAAATCGCGACAGACGCGACGGCGGACCCATCGCCGAGCCCGACAGCTCACCTCGCAGGCCGGACGGGCTGCTTCGAGGTACGTCGTGATCCGGCCGCATTTCCATCCGTCCGTGCAACAGCGCTCGGTCGGGCGCAACCTCGCCCTCGACCTCGTGGCCGCCGTCGGCGTCGGCGTGACGGTCGCGCTGATCACCACGCTCCTGCCGACGATCGCCCGGCGAGCGGGTCTCGAACCGATCGGCCTCGCCGCGCTCGCGGCCGCGCCGTTCGTGGCCAACCTGCTCGGCGCGTTCGCGGGTCGGGTCGGCCCCCGTTCGCCGGGTCAACTGAGTCTCATCCGCGGCGTCGGAGCCGCGTCGCTTCTGCTCCTGGTCATGTCGGCGGCCGCACCCATCCTGATCGCGGTCACGGTCGTGTTCTGGCTCAGCCTGTCGCTGTCGAGCCCGTTCTACCTGGGCCTGTGGGGGTCGATGTACCCGGCCCGGATCCGGGGGCGACTGGTCGGGGTGACCGGTTCGGCGAAGGCTGCTGCCGCGGCGCTCGCGGCGTTGCTCGGCGGCCTGATCGCGGACCAGTTCGGCGGCCTGACGGCGGTGGCCCTGGCCGGCCTGTTCGGATTGGTGTGTGCGTCCGCCTATGTCGGTCTTCGGGCCCCGACGGCGCCCCGCCCCAGGGCGTTCTCCGCCCGCGATTCGGTCCGGGAGCTTCGCGAGCGACCGATCCTGGCCAGGATCGCGGTGGCCCAGGGGTTCTACGGTGGCGGCCTGATCGCGGCCGTGCCGCTCTACGCCATCGTCAACGTGGATCGACTCGACCTGTCGCTGTCCGATGTCGGGATCATCGGGATCATGACGGCCGGCGCGACCACCCTCTTCTTCCTCCTGTGGGGTGCCGTGGCGGACCGCCATGGACCGCTCGTCGCGATGCGGTACGGGAGCATGCTCGGGCTGGTCGCGCTCGTCGCCTACGCCCTGGCGCCCGATGTCCGGGTCCTGTGGATCGCGGCCGTCGGCGCCGGCGCCGGGAGTGCCTCGATCGATGTCGGTATCGCCGCGGCGGTCAGCGACCACACGACGATCGATTCGAGGGCGGCCGCGATGGCCGGCTGGAATGCCGTGACCGGTGCCCGTGGGATCATCGCCGCCTTCGCCATGAGCGCGTTGCTTCAACTCGGGATCGTCGACGTGACGACTGGCTTGCTCCTGTGCGCGGCGACCTCGGCGATCGGCGTGGTGCTGTATGCACAGGCCAGCGTGGCCGGATCCGCCGAAGCGACCGAGACCGCCGAAGGGGTCGGCAGCGCCGGCGTGAGCGTCCGACCATCGCGCGTGAGTCGCGCCTTCCGAAGCGTCCGGGCGGTCGGCACCCTCCGCTGAAACCGCGCGCCGCTCGATCCTAGCCCCAGATGTCGCCGACCGTGTAGCCCTCCGGGAACGGGTCGGTCGGGTCGATGACGTATGTCGCGAAGCCGGTGATCCAGGCCTGCCCACTGATGCTCGGGATGATCGCCCGGTACGGCCCGACCGTGGTCTCCGACTCGACGCGACCCGTGAAGACCGTCCCGAGGACGCCTTCGTGGCGGAATGTGTCACCGACCTTCAGCTCGCCCTTCGCATGGAGCACAGCCATCCTGGCCGACGTCCCCGTGCCGCACGGCGAGCGGTCGATCGCCCCCGTCCAGGTCGCCGGCCGTTGCCAGTCGAGCGTCCCGGTCGAGACGGTCACCACGTTGCGTCGGCTATTGGCCGGATCGTGAGCAGGCCCGGAAAGCTGGCCGATGGTGATGCCACTGAAACCAGGCTGGTCCGGGTGGACGACAGGGAGCTGCTCGCTGGCTGCGGCCTTGATCATCTCGGTGATCCGCACGATGTCGGCGCCCTCGTCCGGCGTCAGCCGGAGGCCGAACGGCTCGGCGTCGGCGATGACGTAGAACATCCCTCCATAGGCCACGTCGACCGTCACCGTCCCGAGGTGCGGTACCTCGATCGGGCGGTCCAGGTGCGTCGCGAAGGCCGGCACGTTCCGGAACGTGACCGACTCGACCTTGCCGTCGCGGCAATCGGCCCGGACGCGGATCAATCCGGCTGGAGCCTCGAGGGTGAGCTCGGTCAACGGCTCCGTCATCGGGACCATCCCGGTCTCGAGGAGCACGGTCACCACGCACATCGTGTTCGTGCCGGACATCCCGGGGTACTCGACCTGCTCCATGATCACGTAGCCGGCGTCCGCCGTCGGGTCGGCCGGGGGAAGGATGAGATTGCAGTTCGCGGCGGGGTATCCGCGTGGCTCACGCAACATCCTGAGGCGAATGTCGTCCCGGTTCGCCTGGAGCCAGGTCATCGCCTCGAACATCGTCGAACCCGGCGCGACCTCCACGCCGCCGACGATCACCCGTCCCGGCTCACCGGCAGCGTGGGCATCGACGGCCTCGATGACGGGTCCGACGCGGAGACGATCGGGGATGGGCATGACCCGATACTAGGACTTCTCGCTCGGGGGTGGCGCGTCAGCGACCGCGTTGGGCGTCGGCCAGTTCGCGCGCGACATCGCGCCGGGAGTCGCGTTCGGCGATGTCGCGACGCCGGTCGTGGAGCTGCTTGCCGCGCGCCAGCCCGAGTTCCACCTTGGCTCGACCCTTCGGGTCGATGTACAGCCGGAGCGGCACGATCGTCTGGCCCTTGGCCTTGGCTCGACCCAGCAGCTCGTCGATCTCCGAGCGATGGAGGAGCAGCTTGCGCGTCCGCTTGGGCTCATGGTTGTAGCGGTTGCCGCCCTCGAAGGGCGCGATGTGCGCACCGATCAGCCAGGCCTCGCCTCGCTCGACCCGCGCGTACGCGTCCGACAGGGTGATCTTCCCGGCCCGGATCGACTTGATCTCGGTCCCGGTCAGGACGAGGCCGGCCTCGAACGTCTCATCGATCGTGAAGTCGTGGCGGGCTCTTCGGTTGAGGGCGACGGTGTGTTCGTCGCGCATGGGATGGCTCCTTCTCGGGCTGGGCGCACGAACGCCGGCCCGAGTGCGGGCCGGCGTCCGAGTTGCGTACCACCCACAGGGTGTCCGACTAGACGGCCATCTCCTGCGAGGTGGTGCAGCTAGGCATACTGTCACTCACTGCACATCACCTCCTTTCGTTCCCGCGAACCGTACTCGATGCTTTCCTGGAGTGCAAGAGTGGCCGTCACGCGGCGAGGCGATCGGAACCCCGTTGAGCGGCCCCGCCGAGGATCTCGATCGCCTTGTCCAGGTCGGGATCCGAGCCGGCCGGCACCGGATCGGGGAGCGTCACGACGACGTCCGGGGTCAGGCCGACCTGATTGATCCAGCGCTTGTCGGGCGTGAGCCACCGAGCGATCGTCAGCTTGAACGCACCGCCTTCGCCACTCAGCTCCTGCCACTGCTGGACCGTACCCTTGCCGTACGACTGACGGCCGACCAGCGTCGCCCGGCCCGTGTCCTGCAAGGCCCCGGCCACGATCTCGCTTGCGGATGCGCTCCCGCCGTCCACCAGGACCACGAGACGGATCGATGGATCGGTGGCGATCCCGCCGCCTAGCGCGTTCGTCGCGACCTGCCGGCCCTGGGCGTCCTGCTCCCAGAACACCGGCCCGGAGGCGATGAACTGGCTGGCGATCTTGCGAGCGGCGGTGACGTACCCACCCGGGTTGCCGCGAAGGTCGAGGACGAGGTCTGTCCGCCCGGCGGCCAGGTGAGCTGTCAGCGCCTCGACGAATTGGTCGGCGGAGGCGTCCGAGAACCCGGCGACCTTGACATAGCCGACGGTCCCGTCGGCCAGGACCTTGCTGGCGACTTCCTGCTGCTGGACGACGTCGCGGGTGATCGCCAGGTCCATCGGCGCGCCCGTCCCGCGCTGGATGGTCAGGGTCACGTCGGTACCCTTCGGCCCCCGGATCAGCTGGACGGCCCCGTCGACGGTCAGCCCGTCGACCGACCTCCCATCGACCTCGACGACGATGTCGTCCGGAGCCAGCCCGGCCGCTTCGGCCGGTGAACCCGGGATGGGCCGGGTGATGACCAGTCGGCACGACGGACCCAGCGGTGTACAGCCCGCGGTCCCGTCACCGGCCTGTGTGCCGATCTCGGCGCCGATCCCCTCGAACTGGCCGCTGATCCCCTGCAGACTCTGGCGGTACTCATCCGCGGTCAGATACGCCGAGAATGGGTCGCCGAGCGAGTCGATCATCCCTCGGATCGCGCCCTGGATGAGGAGCTCCCGATCGACCGGACCGCCGGCGAACCGGTCCGCGATCATGTGGTAGGTGTCCCAGAAGGGCTGGAACGCCTCGGAATCGGCCGCTGGCGTCCCGGGGTCGGACGCGGCCTGCCGCCCGAGCGAGTAGCCCGACAGGAACAGTGACGCTCCGGCCATGACCGCGACCAGGGCGATCGAGATCGCCAGCAGCGGGATCCGCCGCGGCTGGACGGTGGCTGACGCAACCGGCTCGGGCGGGTCGGGTAGGCCGGGTTCGGTCGGTTCGACCGGATCGGCGATCACGACCGGCTCGGCAGGGATGGACGAGGTCGGGTCGACGGGAGCCATCGCTGATCGGTCCTGCATGCTGGGGACGGGAAGGGGCGCTTAGGGTACAACGGGTCCCGAACGAGGGCGGTCGACGCTGGTCGGGCCGACGATCCCGGTGGCGCCGACGACCGTCAGCGGATGAGGTAGGTCCGGACCGACAGCCACGAGCCCAGGATCCCCAGGCCAACGCCGGCGCCCATGATGAGCGTCACCAGGTCGCGCGTCAGCGAACCGAACTGGAGCGGCAGGACCCGGAAGAAATCGGCCATGAAGGCACTCAGCGGATCCGCCACGGCGGCCAGGATGGCGAGCGTGAGGACCGATCCGAGGAGGCCGACCAGCGCTCCCTCGAACACGAACGGCCAGCGGATGAATGCGTCGGACGCACCGACCAGGCGCATCACCTCGATCTCCTCGGCCCGGGCCAGGACCGCCAGCCGGATCGTGTTGATGATGATGAACAGGGCGATGACACCGACGATCACCAGGACGACCGTTCCGGCCGTCCGGAGGATGCCGGTCACGGTCAGGACGCGATCGACGAGATCCTCGATGTTGATGACGTTGCGGACACTCGGGTCGCCCCGCAACGCGTCGCCAACGATCCGAATCTGTGATGGGTCGACCATCTTGACCTCGAGACTGGCGTACAGCGGGTTCGAATCGAGGTACCTGGTGAGATCCTCGCGACCCTGGGCGGCCATCGACTCGCGGAACCGGGTGAGGGCTTCGTCGCGGCTGACGTAGGTGACCTCGGCCACCTCGGGCATCGTCCGGAGCTGGGCCTGGAGCGTCTCGACCTGGATATCGGTCGCGTTCGGCTGGAGGTAGGCGACGACTTCCACCTTCTGCTCGGTGAACTGGAGCCCGGCCAGCAAGCCCGTCTGGATGATCCAGAACCCGGCCAGCAGGAGCAGCATCAGGACCATCGTGGCAGTCGCGGCCAGGCTCATGACGGCATTGCGCCAGAAGCCCTGCCAGGCGCGCTTGAGGCTGAACAGGACGAAGGTGATCACCGGTCAGTCTTCGCGATGGTAGGCGCCACCGACCTCGTCGCGGATGATCCGGCCCTCTTCGAGGGCGACGACCCGCTTGCGCAGCGCGGTCACCACCTCCGCGTTGTGGGTCGCCATCATCACCGTGACGCCGAGTTCATTGATCCGGAGGAGAAGCTGCAGGATCTCCCAGCTGATGAGCGGATCCAGATTGCCCGTGGGTTCGTCGGCGATGATCAGCCGCGGGTCGTGGACCAGGGCCCGGGCGATCGCCGTGCGCTGCTGTTCGCCGCCCGACAACTGCGAGGGCTTCTGTTGGGACTGGGCGGTCAGGCCGACCAGGGCGAGGACGCTCTCCACGGCCGGTCGGACCTTGCGACGGGGCGTGCCCGTCACCTCGAGGGCGAAGGCGACGTTCTCGAACACGGTCTTGGACGGCAGGAGCTTGAAGTCCTGGAAGATGATCCCGATCTTGCGCCGCATCTTCGGAACCTGACGGCGGCTGAGTCGAGCGACATCCTGGCCATCGAGGACGACGGCCCCGCGGGTCGCCACCTCATCGCGGATGAGCAGCTTGATGAGGGTGGACTTGCCCGCGCCGGACGGACCGACCAGGAAGACGAACGCGCCTTCGGGGACGACCAGATCGACATCGCGCAGCGCGATCTTGCCATTGGGGTATTGCTTCGTCACGTCGTGCATGACGAGCACGGCGCGCTCCTGACTGGCCTGATCTCGGGTCCGGCCAAGGACGCGGCTGCGGATCGAGCGCGTGGCGCTCGGGGCTGGGGCGACGGTCACATTCGGCTCCGCGGGCAAGCTTGATGGCGGGCGGCGCCGCACATCGTCACGGTCGACTCCGTCCGCAGGCACGACAGGGGAGCCTCATCGGCGTCGAGGCTACCACCCGCCCGAAGGTCCGGCAAACGTGGCGCCGGGCTCCCGAACGGACCGGGCGCTCATCGCCGGGCCCGGTTCAGAGCAGCCCGGGCGACCGCGGCAGATAGCGGGAGAAGTCGGCGAAGGGGCGATCCCACGCCACCAGGACCGGGAACGGATCGGTCCGAAGACCCGCCCGGAGCGCAGCGGTCATGGCTCGGTCGGCATCGCCACCGATCCAGAGGGCGAACGCTCCACGCGGAACGACGGCCGTCATCAGGTGTCCGATAACCGGGGCGACGAGCGCCGGATCGACGACGGCGATCGGCCCGATGCGCCCGGCTTCACCGGCATAGCCGTATCCGACGGGCGTCCCGTCCGCGCCCCGATACAACCAACCATGCCGGTCCTCCAGCCTCAGGAAGCGATGGTCGGTCGGGTGGGCGACGCCCAGGCAGGCGCGGTCGATCCCGTCGATCGCGTCGACGAGCATGCGGTGACCCTGGCCATCGGGCGCGCCCGCGGCGATCTCATCGAACGCCAGCGGGGTGACCCCGGACGGCAGCGCCCCAAATGCGTCCACCTGCCGCGGCAACCCGGAGAGGTTGAACAGCGGCATCCTCGGGACAAGGCCCTCGGCGGCGTACATCGCGTTCGAGATCGGCTGGGCGCTGTCTGTGGCCACGCCGCGACGCATCGATCGATCGACTGCGTCCACCCGGGCGAACAGCCGGCGTCCCAGCCCGGCACCCTGGGATCCGGGTAGCACGAAGAGCATAGCCAGGTACCACAGGTCCTCCCGGACGTAGGCGGAGGCGAAACCCGCGATCCGCTCGCCCTCGGGCCCAGCCCCGGGAACGGTGGCGACCACGAATCGGTCCGGATCGGTCGAATGGAGGTGTCCGAACAGGCGGACCACCGCAGCCGAGTCGGGCGGCATCTCGGGCTGGCCGAGGCGGCCGGTGTAGTCGTTCACCGACGTGCGGAGGACATCGGCGCAGATCGTCAACTCGTCCGGTGTGACCGGTCGGATCGATGGCCGGTCGGCGATCCCCTCCGACCGGCGGGCCGAGGTCACGTGGCGACCGCTTCCTCGCCGATCACCCGCTCGAGTTCTGCCTGCATGAATGCGTCGAGGTCGCCGTCGAGGACGGCCCCCGTGTTGCCGGTCTCATACCCGGTCCGCAGGTCCTTGACCATCTGGTACGGGTGGAGGACGTAGCTTCGGATCTGGTTGCCCCAGCCGGCCTCGACGTGCTCACCCTTGAGCTGGCGCACCGCCTCCTCCTTCTCCTCGAGCGCGCGCTCGAGGAGCCGCGCCTTGAGGACCTTGATGGCCATCTCCTTGTTCTGTGTCTGGCTCCGCTCGTTCTGGCTCTGGGCGACGATCCCCGTCTTGAGATCGGTCAGCCTGACCGCGGAATCGGTCTTGTTCACATGCTGACCCCCGGCCCCCTGGGAGCGATAGGTGTCGACCCGGATCTGGTCCCAGTCGAGTTCGATCTCGACATCGTCCTCGGCCTCGGGCAGGACTTCCACGAGCGCGAACGTCGTCTGGCGTCGGTTCTGCGAGTCGAACGGGCTGATCCGGACGAGACGATGCACCCCTCGTTCGGCTCGCATCCAGCCGTACGCGCGTCGGCCATTCACGGCCACGGTGACACTCTTGAGACCGGCCTGCTCGCCTTCCTGCTGGTCCAGGATCTCGGTCTGGAACCGGTGGCGCTCCGCCCAGCGCAGATACATCCGGAGGAGCATCTCGGTCCAGTCCGTCGCCTCGGTCCCGCCCGCTCCGGCACTGATCGACAGGAGGGCCGGTCGTTCGTCGTAATCGCCGGAGAAGAGCAGAGCGGTCCGCTCGCGCTTGAAGTCGGTCTCGAGGGCCGCCGCGTCGTGTTCGAGTTCGGCTTCCAGGTCGGCGTCCGGCCCCTCGTACAGGAGTTCGACCGCCGCGATGAGGTCATCGGCACGGACGAGCAACTCGCGCCATGTCGCTATCTCGGAACGCAGCCCGTCCGCTTCGCGAAGGACCTTCTGGGCGGCCCGGCCGTCGTCCCAGAACCCGGCTTCCTGGGTCAGCGCCTCGATCGAGGCGACCCGGGCTTCCTTGGTCTCGAGGTCAAAGATGCCCCGAGGTCGACTGGATCCGTTCAGCCAGGTCGCGGATGGCGGACGCTTCCACCTAGTTCCGGCCCTGCAGATCCTGGAGCAGGATGGGGCGCAGCTCGATGAGCCGCAGCGCCGTCTTGCTCCGGGCGACGACGGGGTTCACGCACGGGCAGTAGGCGTTGTGCGGACAGACGCCGCAGTTGCCGTCACAATCCAGCGCCGCGGCATAGCTGCACGATCGGCAGTCCCGCTCGCAGGCGATCAGATCGACGAAGGATGCTTCCTCGGCCTGCTTCAATGGGGCTCCCTCTCAGTGTGCTGGGCAAGGCGACTGGGGAAACGATTCGGCTCGAGTAGAGGACCCTGGGGAGGTCCGATATCGGCGGGTTTTGGCACAGTATACGGGGCCAAACCGCAGTCGCCAAGAGGGAAATCCGTTGATCGCCGGATGGCCCACCTGGCGAACCAGACGAGGATCCGAGGCCGCCCTCAGCGGCCGTGGCACTTCTTGTATTTCGCTCCGGATCCACACCAGCACGGATCGTTCCGGCCGATCCTGGCGCCGCTCGGCGTATAGCCGGGTTTGGGGCCCGAGGCGGATGGGCTGCCGGCCGGTCCGCCGATCGCACCACCGACCGGCTGGTCGCCGAGTGACTCGCGCATCGGCCCGCTGGTCGGAGCCGGACCTGGCCCGCCACGCAGGACGGCCGTCCCAGCGGCAGCGGCGACCACCGGGACACCGGCCGGGACGCCGGTCGCGGTGTCGCTGGTCGTGCCCTTCGTCGCGGCCACATCCCCGCCACCCGCCGCGAGACTCGGGACCGCGCCGCCGACCGGCACCGGCGCTATGGGTGCCGGATTGCGAGTGACCGTGACCCGGAAGATGGACGTCGCCACGCTATGTCGGATGAGTCCGCGCAGTTCGTCGTACAGCTCGAATGCCTCGCGCTTGAACTCGTTGAGCGGATCCTGCTGGGCGTAGCCGCGCAGGCCGATGCCGCGGCGCATGTCGTCCAGCTCGGTGAGGTGCTCGACCCACAGGGAGTCGATCGTCCGGATGAGGACGAGCCGCTCGACGGTCTTCCAGTCGGCTTCACCGACCTCGGCGGCCTTCTCTTCGAGCCGGGCATCGGCCAGATCGCGGATATGGGTGATGATCGCCTCGCGACTGTGCAACTCCCACAGGTCGTCGGCCGATGTGCCTTCGCCCGACAGACCCATCGCCTCGAGCGCGGCACTGAGCCCTTCGAGGTTCCATTCGCCGGGGTCGTCACCGACCAGGTGGCTGTCGGCGAGCAATTCGACCTCCTCATCGAGGAACGACTGGACCGTCTCGGCCAGGTCCTCGTTGTGGAGGACCTTGTCGCGCTCGGCGTAGATCGTCTCGCGCTGCTTGTTGATGACGTCGTCGTACTCGACGACGCGCTTGCGGATGTCGAAGTTGAAGCCCTCGACGCGGCTCTGCGCCAATTCGATGGTCTTCGACACCATCCGCGATTCGATGGCGACGTCGTCGTCGAGCCCGAGCCGCTCCATGAGCCCGGTGACCCGCTCGCTGGCGAACCGCTTCATCAGGTCGTCGTCGAGCGACAGGTAGAAGCGCGACGAGCCCGGGTCGCCCTGGCGCCCGGCACGACCGCGCAGCTGGTTGTCGATCCGGCGCGAGTCGTGTCGCTCGGTGCCGATGATGTGCAGGCCGCCGGCGGCGACGACTCGGTCGTGGTCTTCCCCGGTGATGGCCTTCGCCTCAGCGAGGGCTGTCTCGTAGACCTCCGGTTCGACCTCGGCGGGGTTGAGACCGCGCTTGTGGAGTGCCTCCGACGCGAGGCCGGCGGGGTTGCCGCCGAGCAGGATGTCCGTCCCACGACCGGCCATGTTGGTGGCGATGGTCACCGAGCCGGACCGGCCCGCCTGGGCGACGATCCCCAATTCCTGCTCGTGGAACTTGGCGTTCAGGACTTCGTGCTTGATGCCCCGACGCTTGAGCATCGTCCCCAGAAGCTCCGACTTCTCGACCGTGACAGTGCCGACGAGGACCGGTCTGCCCTCCTCCTGCATCTCGACGATCTCATCGATCAGGGCATTGAACTTGGCCGGTTCGTCGCGGTAGACGAGGTCCGCGAAATCCTCGCGGACCATCTCGCGGTGGGTCGGGATCGCGACGACCTCGAGCTTGTAGATCTTGTGGAGCTCCTCGGCCTCGGTCATCGCCGTGCCGGTCATCCCCGACAGCTTGTCGTACAACCGGAAGTAGTTCTGGAAGGTGATCGTCGCCAGGGTCACGCTCTCGCGCTGGACCCGCAGGCCCTCCTTCGCCTCGATCGCCTGGTGCAGGCCCTCGCTCCAGCGGCGGCCCGGCATCTGGCGCCCGGTGAACTCGTCGACGATGACGATCTCACCATCCTTGACGATGTAGTCGCGATCGCGCTTGAACAGGGCGTGGGCCCGCAGCGCCTGCTCGAAGTGGCGGGCCAGTCGCGGGTCCGCGTCGTACAGGTTCTCGACGCCGAGCCAGCCCTCCATCTTGCCGATCCCCTCCTCGGTGGAGGAAACGGCCTTGTCCTTGAGGTCGATGAAGTAGTCGCCGCCCTCTTCATCGCCTTCCGGTCGCCCCTTCAGCCGCGGCACCAGGCGGGCGAAGGTGAAGTACAGGTCGGCCGATTCCTCCGCCTGCCCACTGATGATCAACGGGGTCCGGGCCTCGTCGATGAGGATGTTATCGACCTCGTCGACGATCGCGAAGCTGCGCTCTCGCTGGACTCGCTGGTCGAGCTCGAGGACCATGTTGTCACGCAGGTAGTCGAACCCGAACTCGTTGTTCGTGCCGTAGGTGATGTCGGCCGCATACGCCTCGGTCCTCGTCACGGGGCGAAGATTGAGGAAGCGTTCGTCGTTGGTCGGATACCCAGGCTCGAAGACGAACGAGGCGTCGTGGGTGATCATCCCGACGCTGACGCCGAGGAAATGGAAGACCGGGCCCATCCACTGCGGGTCGCGGCGGGCGAGATAGTCGTTGACCGTGACGACGTGGACGCCTCGGCCGGACATCGCATTGAGGATGGCGGCCATCGGCGCGACGAGGGTCTTGCCCTCGCCCGTCCGCATCTCGGCGATCTTGCCCTGGTGGAGGACGGCGGCACCCATCAACTGGACATCGAAGTGGCGCATGCCGAGCGTTCGCTGCATCGCCTCGCGAGTCATCGCAAACGATTCGGGGAGGACGTCGTCGAGAGCGCGCTGGAGACGCTCGTTCTCGCGCTTCCGGCGGTCGGCCTTCAGCTCACGACGTCGCTCGAGGTCCGGGTGGCCGAGCTCGTCGTCGGACGGCTCGTCGGGCACTGCCGCCTCGAGGACCTCGGCCCGCAACTCGGCGAATCGGGCGCGGATCTCGTCGTCCGAGAGGGCCTGGACTTCCGCCTCGAGGGCGTTCGTCTCATCGACCAGGGGTTGGAGGCGTCGGATCTCCCGGTCGTTGGAGTCGACGAATTGGTTCAGTAAGCGCATGGCCGGTGCAGTATAGGTGAGGTCGAGCTCAGGACCCGGCGATGCTCCAGAACCCACTGCCATAGCCGATGACCAGCAGCACGAACGTCACGGTCGCCAGGCCGAGCCAGAACAGGACCGAACGGAACCGGGACGTCGGGTTCATCTCCGGGTTCGCGAGCGCGGGCATCCGGTCGTGCGCCCGGCCCGATCCCCAGCGTGGCGAACGGAGCTGGCTGCGCCAATCGGGCTGACCGGGCGGCAGCGGCTCGAGGCCCCCGTGATCGTCTGGCTTGTGGAGCTGGAGGGTCATCGGTCTCCCGCCTGTGCCGACGCCGCCACGGCATCGGACGCCGGGTCGTCGCCATCGTCAGGGCGCGTGTCGAGCAGCGCCTCCGAACCATCCTCCCACAACAGCATCTCCTGCGTGAGCGACACCTCGCTGGAGAACAAGGCCCCGACCGACTCACCGCGATGGATCCGCTTGATGGCCTCCCCGATCAGCGGTGCGACCGACAGGGTCGTGATCTTGGCCAGGCGCTTGCGTTCGGGCAGTGGGACGGAGTCGGTCAGGACGACTTCGCGCACGCTCGAGGCCGCGATCCGGTCGATCGCCGGGTCGCTCAGGACTCCATGGGTCGCGCAGGCATAGATCTCGGTCACGCCCTCCCGTTCGAGGGCTCGAGTGATCTCGACCAGGGTGCCGCCGGTGTCGATCTCGTCGTCGACGATGATCGCCCGTTTGCCCTTGACCTCGCCGATGACGTTCATGAGTTCGGCTCGGTCCAGGTTGCCGACGCGGCGTTTCTCGATGATGGCCAGCGGGGCGTCGAGGAGCTCGGCGAACGCACGCGCCCGCTTGGCGAAGCCGAGGTCGGTGACCACGACCGGATCCTCGATGTGCTTGTGGCGGTAGTAGTTCGAGAGCATGTGGACCGCGGTCAGTTCATCGACCGGGATGTTGAAGAACCCCTGGATCTGACCCTGGTGGAGGTCCATCGTCAGGACCCGATCGGCTCCGGCCACGGAGACCATGTCGGCGATGAGGCGGGCCGTGATCGGGACGCGCGGCTGGTCCTTCTTGTCGGAGCGGCCGTAGGCGTAGAAGGGGATGACCGCGGTGATCCGACCGGCGCTGGCACGCTTGAAGGCGTCGATCATGATCAGCAGTTCCATGATCGACTGGTTGACCGGGTGACTCGTCGGCTGGACCAGGAAGACGTCCTTTTCACGGACGTTCTCGAGGATCTTGACGAAGATGTTCTCGTTCGCGAACTGGAAGACCTCGACCTTGCCCGGTTCGGTGCCGAGATAGCGGCAGATCTTGCGGGCAAGGTCCGGGTTCGAATTGCCGTGGTAGATCTCGAACTGGTCCGCGTACAAGCGCGCCGCCTCCCGTCCGCCGAAGGCCGAACCCGTCACGTCGGGCTCATCCGCCGGTTCCCGGACCCGCGGGGCTCGTGCCGTCGGTTCCCGGGACGCCATCGTCGCCCATGACGTCCTGGTCCGCAAGTCCCGCCCGGAACGCCGCGATGGCCACGACCCGATCGCCCTCGGCCAGGCGCATGACGATCACGCCCCGAGCGTGCGGCGAGTAGCGATTGATGGTGTTCGTTTCGGTCCGGATGACCTGGCCGCCGGCACTGATGAGCAGGAGCTCCTCATCCTCCTCGGTGACCTGCTGGACAGCGGCGACATCGCCGGTCTTGCGACCTTCGAGGCTGATCAGTCCGACACCCTGACCACCGCGATGCTTCCGGCGGAAGTCGGTCAGCGGCACGCGCTTGCCGTAGCCCGTCTCGCTCAGGACGAGCAGGTCGCTGTCGGGCTGGACGACGCTCATCCCGATGACCGAGTCGCCCTTGCGGGCCAGTCTGATCCCGATGACACCGGCAGCGTCACGACCCATGGCCCGGACCTCGTCCTCCGAGAAGCGGGCCAGCTTGCCCTGCGCCGTGGCGATGATGACGTCGTCGTCGCCGGTGGAGACATCCACCCAGGCCAACTCGTCCTCGTCACGCAGCGTGATCGCCCGGATCCCGGACGACCTGACCCGCTCGAACTGCTCGAGCGGTGTCTTCTTGATCATGCCTCGCCGGGTCGCGAGCACGAGGTAGGACCCGGCGGTGAAATCGGGGAGCATGATCGTCGCCATCGGGACCTCGCCCAATTCGACCTGGACGCCGGGCAGATTGATGATCGGGATGCCCTTGGCCTGCCGGCTGGCATCGGGGATCGCGTGGACCTTGGCCGAGAAGACGCGGCCCCGATTGGTGAAGAACAACGCCCAGTGATGGGTGTTCGCAACGAGGAGATGCTCGACGGCATCCTCTTCGCGAGTCACGTGGCCGATGATCCCCTTGCCGCCGCGGTGCTGGCGCCGATAGGTGGCAACCGGCTGGCGCTTGATGTAGCCGCGCCCCGAGATCGTCACCACGACGTCCTCGTCGGCGATGAGGTCCTCGTCGGTCATCTCGCGGCTGGCATCGTCGGCGACGCGGGTCCGTCGTTCGCCGGCGTACTTCTTCTTCAGCTCGGCGAGCTCATCCTTGATGATCTGGCTGACCCGGGCCGGGTTGGCGAGGATGTCCTCGAGCTCGGCGATCAGCTGGATGATGGCCAGGTACTCGTCCTCGATCTTCTTGCGCTCGAGCGCGGCCAGACGGGCGAGGCGCATGTCGAGGATGGCCTGTGCCTGGAGCTCGGATAGATCGAACCGGCTCATCAGGTTGGATCGGGCGTCGTCCACCTCGGCCAATTCGCGGATGGTCTTGATCACCGCGTCGAGGTTGTCCAGCGCGACTTTGAGCCCTTCGAGGATATGGGCCCTCGCGCGCGCCTTGCCGAGGTCGAACTCGGTCCGGCGCCGGATGATCTCGCGTCGATGCTCGAGATAGTGGGTCAGGACGCTTCGAAGCGGGAGCGTCTGCGGTTGCCCATCGACCAGGGCGAGCATGTTCATGTTGAACGCGAGTTGCAGTGGGGTGTGCTTGAACAGATTGTTGAGGACCTTGTGCGGATTGGCATCTCGTTTGAGCTCGATGTAGATGCGCATCCCGTCCCGATCGGACTCGTCGCGCAGGTCGCCGATCCCCTCGATCCGCTTGTCCTTGACCAGATCGGCGATCTTCTCGAGCAGACTGGCCTTGTTCACCTGATACGGCAATTCCGTGACGACGATCGCGGTCCGGTCGCCCCGGACCTCCTCGAACGCCACCTGCGCGCGCATGACGACGCGGCCCCGGCCGTGCGCGTACATCTGGCGGATCGCGTCGACGACCTCCCATTCACCCGTCAGCAGATTGCGCTGGCGTTCATAGCGATAGATCGTCCCCCCGGTCGGGAAGTCCGGGCCGAGCACGAACTTGCACAGATCGTCGGAGGTCAGATCGGGGTCGTCGATCATGGCGATGGTGGCGTCGACGATCTCGCCCAGATGGTGGGGCGGGATGTTGGTGGCCATCCCGACGGCGATCCCGGAACTGCCGTTGACGAGCAGGTTCGGGAGCCGGGCCGGGAGCACCGACGGCTGCTTCTGGGTGCCGTCGTAGTTGTCGACGAAGTCGACCGTGTCCTTGTCGATATCGGCCAGCATCTCGCCGGCGATGGCCGTCAACCGCGCCTCGGTGTAGCGCATGGCGGCCGCCGTGTCGCCGTCGACCGACCCGAAGTTGCCCTGCCCGTCGACGAGCGGGTAGCGCATCGAGAAGTCCTGCGCCAGCCGCACGAGCGCGTCGTACAGCGCGCTGTCGCCGTGGGGGTGGTACTTGCCCATCACCTCGCCGACGATGGCCGCGCACTTCCGGTACGAGCTTGTCGAGGACAGGCCCATCTCGCCCATCGCGTAGAGGATCCGGCGGTGGACCGGCTTGAAGCCGTCGCGGACATCGGGCAGGGCTCGCGACACGATCACGCTCATCGCGTAATCGAGGTAGCTGACCCGCATCTCGTCCTCGATGCGGATCGATCGGAATTGGCCCAGGTCGTCGGTCACGTTCGAGTCGCTCCTGTCCGTTCAGCGGGGTCGAGTCGGTCGTCGGTCATGTGAGCGGGGGCTCCGGGTGGGTGGTGGGATCCGGCAGGGTCCCGAACCGCGCCGTGATCGCCGCGGCATCCGATGTGGCAGGCGCGCCGGGGCGCTTCCGGACACCGGCCAGGGTCGCCCGGATCCGGTCGGCCAGTGCCGGGTCGAGTTTCGTCAGGGTGTCTCGGACGACCCAGGCCCGATGACCGTCGTCCGTCCGGGCGGCGAGGTCCGTTTGCTCGAGCAGAGCTGCCTCCGTCATCGCCCGGTCGACCGGGATCAGCGAGCGATACGCCCACGAGATGGCCTTCTGGACATCCGGTTCGGCGTCACCCATCAGGTTCGCGAGGAGCGGCAGACCGTGCTGAGCGACGACCGGATCGCGGTCCGGTCGCCCACTGGGATGGGACATCGTGGCGATGCTCGATCCGACCAGGCGGCGCTCCCATCGCGACGGGCTGTAGACGAGCAGTTCGAGCTCGGCCCAGCGATACGGCTCGGCGAGGATCCCCCGACCGTAGGGATGGGCCAGCGAATCGACGGTGATCCAGTCCCTGGTCTCCCGGGCGGCGCGGCGCAGCAACTGCCAGGTTCGCTCCGTCTCGCTCGCGAGCGTCCGGTCGAGCAGGCCGAACGCGAACCAGCGTGCCTCGAGCTCGACCTCCTTGAACAGGCGGTCGGCGATGAACAGGAGCGACGTCGCGTGCTGGTCTCGAGTCGCGCTCCGGAAGGCTCGCGCAACGGTGGCCAGGATCGGCTGGCGGACACCGTGGATGGGTCCGATCCCGGGAGCGACCCGTCGTTGGCCGGCGAGGTAGCCCGGGTCGGCGAGCGTCGACAGGCCGCTGGTGAACGTGCGGGCGAACGCCTCCGGGTCGTTGACGAGCTCCCCGAGGGATCGGCCCAGCGCCTCGGCCGGGGCACGCCGGGCGGCGACGAATGCGACGGCGTCGGTCGTGACGTCCTCCTTCGCCGACATCGCCATCACGGGGCGTCCTGGTCTTCGCCGGACCCCACGGGGCCGCCGGGAAGTCGATAGGCATACCTGGCCTGCAGGTCACGCTTGCGCGCCGCGCTCGCCGCCACGTAGGTGCCCGTCGCGGTGGCCAATTCGGTGCCGGTGCCCGCGTCGACGATATGTGCCGCCGTATCGACCACCCTGCGCCGCGATCGGGTGACCCAGCCCTCCGCCCGGATCTGGGTCCCGACCGGCGCGGGCCGCCGGAAGTCGACGGCCATCCGCGCCGTCACGCCCCAGTTGTCTTCGCCGACGAGCGCCCAGGCCATGACCTCGTCGAGGATCGTGCAGATGATCCCGCCGTGGACGACCCCTTCCCAGCCTTCGAACCGCGAGTCCAGGGCCAGGGCCACCCAGGAACGCCCGGGCTCGACGTGGAGGTCGAGCCCGAGACCCCCGGCGTTCAGCGTCCCGCAGGCGAAGCAGTTATGCGCGGCGAATTCGAACCGCCCCGAGGGCGTCTCGATCACAGGACGGGACGCGACCGCCGCCCGCCTCGGCTCAGACGTCAAGATTTCTGGACCTTCCGCGCTTCGGACTTGATGAACTCCTTGCGCGGCGCGACCTTCTCGCCCATCAGCATCGTGAAGATCCCGTCGGCGGCCGCCGCGTCCTCGCTGTCCACCCGCAGGAGCGTGCGCGACTCCGGGTTCATGGTCGTCTCCCAGAGCTGGTCGGCGTTCATCTCACCGAGACCCTTGAACCGCTGGACGGACAGGTTCTTGACGTTGAACTCCTTGATGACCCGATCGCGCTCCTTCTCAGACTGTGCGTACCTGGTCACCTTTCCCGTGCTGACGCGGTACAGCGGCGGCTGGGCGATGAACAGGTACCCGGCCTCGATGACCATCGGCATGTGCCGGTAGAAGAAGGTCAGCAGCAGCGTCCGGATGTGGGCGCCGTCGACATCGGCGTCGGTCATGATGATGATCCGGTGATAACGGAGCTTCGCGATGTCGAAGCTCTCGCCGATGCCCGCCCCGAGGGCGATGATCAGCGGTCGGACGTTCTCGCTCGACAGGATCTTGTCGAGCCGGGCCTTCTCGACGTTGAGCAGCTTGCCGCGCAGGGGCAGGATCGCCTGGTTGCGTCGATCACGACCCTGTTTCGCGGAGCCGCCGGCCGAATTGCCCTCGACCAGATAGAGCTCGCTGCGGGCCGGGTCGCGCTCCTGACAGTCGGCCAGCTTGCCCGGCAGTGACATCCCGTCGAGCGCGCCCTTTCGGATCACCAGGTCGCGCGCCTTGCGAGCCGCCTCGCGGGCACGCGCTGCCGTGAGGCACTTTTCGATGATCCGCCGCCCATCGGCCGGGTTCTCATCGAGATATTGACCGAGACTATCGGCGACCGCGGTCTGGACCTGGCCCTTGACCTCCGCATTGCCCAGTTTCGCCTTCGTCTGGCCCTCGAACTGCGGATCGGTCAGCTTGACGCTGACCACGGCGGTCAGGCCCTCCCGGACATCGTCGCCCGAAAGGTTGCTGTCGGAGTCGCGCAGGACGCCGGCCCGCCTCGCCCAGTCGTTCAGCGAGCTCGTGAGCGCTGCTCGGAACCCCGTCACGTGGCTGCCGCCGTCGACCGTGTTGATGTTGTTGGCGAAGGCCAGCACGTTCTCCGTATAGGAGTCGTTGTACTGGAGCGCGACCTCGACGTTGGTCGTCCCCTCCCGACGTTCCACGTAGATCGGCCGCACGTGGAGCGCCTCCTTGTTGCGGTTGAGGTGACGGACGAACGACTGGAGGCCGCCCTCGAAGTAGAACGATCGCTCGCGGTCGCTCCGCTCGTCGACCAGGGTGATCCAGACGCCCTTGGTCAGGTAGGCCGACTCCCGGAGGCGCTGGCTGATCGTCTCGAAGTTGTAGTCGGTGGTCTCGAACATCTCGGCATCGGCCCGAAAGCTCGTCCGTGTCCCGCGCCGGGTTCCTTGCGGTCCGATCTTCTTGACCGGTCCGGTCGGCTTCCCCCGCGCGTACTCCTGGGCCCAGATCGAACCATCGCGCGCCGACTCGACCCGCATCCAGGACGACAGGGCGTTGACGACGCTGACCCCCACGCCGTGCAGTCCGCCCGACACCTTGTACCCGCCGCCGCCGAACTTGCCGCCGGCGTGCAGGACCGTATGGACGACCTCGAGGGCGTCCTTGCCGGTCGAATGCTTGCCGACCGGGACGCCGCGACCGTCATCCTCCCCGGTGACCATCCCATCGGCGCTGATCGTGACTCGGATCGTCTTCGCCTGGCCGGCCATCGCCTCGTCGATCGAGTTGTCGACGACCTCCCAGACGAGCTGGTGGAGGCCGCGGGCGTCGGTCGAACCGATGTACATGCCGGGTCGCTTGCGAACCGCCTCGAGACCCTCGAGAACCTGGATGCTGGCGGCGGTGTAGTCCGTTGTCGCAGCCTTGCCGCGCTTCGTGCGGCCGGTCGGCACGGGCACAGTGGGTTTCCCGTTCGTCGGGTTCGTGCTCGTATCGGTCACTCGGTCCCTCCGGTCAGGCGCTCGTACAGTCTCCCGAGCTCTTCGTCGCTGTAGTACTCGATCACGATGCGGCCACCCCGGCGGGAACGTGCGAGGCTGACCTTCGTGCCCAGGGCCCGACGCAGGTCCTCCTCGACGCGCTCGAGATCCGGATCGGACCGACGGGTCGGGGTCTGTGGATCGGGTCTGGGCTCGCGCAGCCGGCGGACCAGTTCCTCGGTCTGCCGGACCGACAATTCCTGGCCGGTGACCGAGTCGAGGACGCGATCCTGAAGCTCGGCCGGAAGGCCGCCGAGGGCGCGGCCGTGGCCCTCGCTCAACCGACCGTCGGCGACAGCTGCCTGGACGCCTGGCGCGAGATCCAGCAGGCGCAGCGTGTTCGCGACCGTGGACCGGGCCCGACCGACCCGCGCGGCCACGCCATCCTGCGTGAAACCGAACTCGTCGATCAGCCGTCGATAGGCGTCCGCGGTCTCGAGCGGGTCGAGGTCCTCTCGCTGCAGGTTCTCGACCAGCGCGAGTTCGAGTTGCTCCCGATCCGCCAGCTGACGGACGACGGCCGGGATCCGGTCGAGCCCGGCGGCCTGCGCAGCCCGAAGCCGTCGCTCGCCGGCGATGAGCTGGTAGCCGTCCAGGACTTCCGTGACCAGGATCGGCTGCAGGATGCCGTGCTCGGTGATGCTCGACGTCAACGACTCGAGGCCATCGGCATCGAAGCGTTTCCTCGGCTGGTGCGGGTTCGGCTGGATCCTCGCGATCGGGATGTCGATGACCCCAGGCTCGCCCGGCGTTCGCTGCGGGATCAAGGACGCCAGTCCCCGGCCGAGACCCTGTGGTCGGTCCGGGCGCACGGTCATGAGGCCACCGCCATCGCATCCGCGGCGACCGCGGAGCGTCCGGTCCGACCGTCCCGGGCCTGGAGTTCCGCGGCCAGGGTCGCGTACGCTGTCGCACCCGTCGATTCAGGGGCGTACGCGACGATCGGCATCCCGTGGCTCGGAGCTTCGGCCAGGCGAACGTTCCTGGGGATGACGGTATCGAGGACCCGGGCCCCGAGGTGGCGCCGAACCTCCGCCGCGACGTCCGCGGACAGCTTCGTGCGACCGTCGTACATGGTCAGGACGACGCCCTTGAGGACGAGGGGCGGATTGAGGTGGTCACGGACCAGATCGAGCGTGGCAAGCAGTTGGGTCAGTCCTTCCAGGGCGTAGTACTCGCATTGCAGCGGGATCAGGACCGAGTCAGCGGCGGTCAGGCCATTCACGGTCAACAGGCCGAGCGACGGCGGACAGTCGATGAACACGTAGTCGTACTCGTCGACGATCTCGGCGATCAGGCGTCCAAGCCGTCGTTCCCGTCCCTCCAACGGGGCAAGTTCCACTTCGGCTCCCGCAAGTGCGATCGCCGAAGGCACGATATCGATCCCCTCGATGGGACCAGGCACGATGAGATCGCGGATCCGCACGCCGTCGATGACTGCGTCATAGACCGAACGCTCCAGCGTGTGGCGGTCGAGGCCAAGACCGCTCGTCGCGTTCCCCTGGGGGTCGAGGTCCACGATCAGGACCCGCTCACCGGCTACCGCCAGATAGCACCCGAGATTCACGACCGTCGTGGTCTTGCCGACTCCGCCTTTCTGATTGGCGCAGGCGATCGTCTGGCCCACTCAGTGTCCTGCTCGGATCGTTCTCACGATGCTGGATTCTACCATCGCTGACCGGTTGACCCCCATCCCACGCGCCCTGCCGCCGATGGTGGCGGCT
The DNA here is from genome assembly GCA_963720755.1 of uncultured Chloroflexia bacterium. Lineage (GTDB taxonomy): Bacteria > Chloroflexota > Limnocylindria > Limnocylindrales > CSP1-4 > SPCO01. The sequence continues at coordinate 89,325 of CAVRGP010000002.1, read as the reverse complement.
CGACCTTGGCTGGCGCATATCGACCGATCGATCGAGGGTCATCCACGAGTCGACCCGGCCGTAGCTATGGGCGGCCCAGCACGTGGCGTCGCCGATGTTTCACGTGCAACATCCGCGATCGTTGGGGAACCGTTTCACGTGAAACGGTGGCGATCGAGGTCGGCGTTCCAGGGCCACCGGGTTCCACGGGCCTCCGTTGCCCGGATCGCGGGTCCGTGGGATACTGGGCCGGAGGTCGCCGCCGTTCGACCGTCACTCGAGGGACCGTGCGGGCGGGTGCGACCTTCGGCCAAACCGCCGAGGATCGATTCGCCCGATGACCCTGCTGCTCGCCGCGGTCGGTGCGACGGTTACGGCCTTGCTGGAACTGACCGTGGGCCAGTATCTGCGCGTCGGCACCGGCGAACCACACCTCGTGCTCGTGTTCGGGATCATCGTAACGGTGGCGATCGGTCTGGAAGCCGGGCTCGTCTGGGCCTTCGTGGGGGGCCTCGTCCTTGATGTTCTCGTCCAACGGCCGCTCGGTTCGACCGCCTTCGCGCTCCTGCTGTGTGTCGGCGCCACGGCAGCTCTCGGACATCTGCTCTCGCGTCTCCGCCCGATCGTCCCGATCCTCGCCACCGCCCTTGTGAGCCTTGCCTACTCCATGATCCTGTTCATCGCCTTCAACGCGCTCCGAACGCCGATCCCGGTGGCCGATCCGATCGCCCTGCTCCTGCCGGGCGCGGTGTATGACGTCGTCCTCGCAGCTCTGTTCGGGCCCCTGATCATCTCGATCCATGATCGTCGTGTCGAGTCGGACCGGGTGGACTGGTGAGCGCGTTCCCCAGCGAACGGCCCCGGCCGATCCGCTCGATCTCGCGATTCGCGACGTTCGGCCTGGTCGTCATCCTGGCCGTGACCGGCCTCATCGGACGGTTGTTCTACCTGCAGATCGTGGACGGCACCCGACTGGCCACGTTGTCGGTCCAGAATCGGACGGTCCTGGAGGCGATCCCGGCACCCCGCGGCCTCATCTACGATCGGACCGGCCGCGTCCTGGTCACGAACGTGGCCACGTTCGTGGTCAAGCTTCGTCCCGCTGACCTTCCGCTGGACCAACGGCCCACGGTCGTCGCGCGCCTGGCGGCGCTGCTGGGCAAGGACCCCGCGGACATCAACGCCACGATCGACGGCAATCCGGGATCGACTTTCGACCTGGTCCGTATCGCGGCCGATGTCGACGAAGCAACGGCCCGGCTCATCTCGGAGGCCGGCACCGATCTGCCGGGGGTGGTCGTCTCGGTCGAGGCGCGTCGGCAGTACACGGATGGGCCGTTGCTGTCGCAGATCCTCGGATATACGGGTCCGGTCAACGGCGACCAGCTCAAGGTCCTCAAGGACGAGGGCTACCTGCCGGACGACCTGATCGGCAAGGCCGGGCTCGAGTCGGAATATGAGACCCAGTTGCGCGGGGTCTACGGCAGCGAGAACGTCGAGCGAGACGCCACTGGCCGGAAGACGCAGGTCCTCCAGACGATCGCCGAACCGCAGCCGGGCGATTCACTCACCCTCACGATCGACACGAAGGAACAGCAGTACGCCCAAAAGGCGCTGGTGTGGGCGATGAACAAGGTCGGGATCAAACGTGGGGTCGTCATCGCGATGAACCCGCAGACCGGCGAGATCCTGGCCCTCGTCAGCCTGCCGACCTACGACAACAACCAGTTCGCCCGCGGGATCAGCAACGTCGAGTTCCAGAAGCTCCTGCGCAATCCGAACAAGCCGCTCCTGAACCACGCCGTCCAGGCGCACTATCCTCCCGGATCGACGTACAAGCTCGTCGCCGGGACCGGCGCGCTCGCGGACAAGAAGATCACCTCGACCACCAAGGTCCAGACACGGGGATACCTGACCCTGGGCTCGACCAAGTTCTATGACTGGAACCACACGGGTTTCGGCGCCTGCGACATCTATTGCGGTTTCGGCCACTCGAGCGACACGTTCTTCTTCCAGATGGCCGGCAAGCTGGGCATCGACCGGCTCGGCTACTGGGCGAGGCAATACGGGTTCGGTTCGCCGACCGGGATCGACCTTCCCGGTGAGGTTTCCGGGATCGTCCCGACCAACACATGGAAGCAGGATGTCCTCGGCGCTCCGATCTTTCCGGGCGAGACCTATCAGGCCGGGATCGGCCAGGGGTATGACGTCGTGACCCCGATCCAATTGATCAATGCCTACGCGGCGCTGGCCAACGGAGGGACGCTGTACCAGCCGCAGATCGTCCACGACATCGTGGGGCCGGACGGGACGGTCGTCCGACCGTTCCAGCCGAAGGTCCTCCACAAGATGAAGGTGCCGGGCAGCGTGCTCAAGGTGATGCGCAATGCCGCCAGGTCCGTGGTCACGCTCCGTCACACGTACAACCTCGTCGACCTGCCGATCAGGGTCGCCGGCAAGTCCGGGACCGCCGAATTCGGGATCCGGGACAGCAAGGGCCGGTTGCCATACAGCTCGTGGTTCGTCGGGTTCGTGCCGAAGGATGCGAAGCACGGGTCGTTCAATGCGACGAGTTCGGACCTTGTGGTCCTGGCATTCGCGTACGACTCACGAACGACCGGGAACGTCGGGACCGAGATCGTCAAGTACTTCCTTCAGCTCCACTACGGGATCAAGAAGGACTACCGCTTGCCGGACCTTCTCAAGCGCGGCAACTTCTACCAGAGCAACTGATGGGCGTCATCCGAGCCGAACCCGCACGCGTCAGCGACTGGGCCGCCAAGTCGGTCGGGGCGGCGTGGCGCGCCTACGACCTGCAGCTGACGACGTACGCCGCCCTGCTCGTGGCGGTCGGCCTGGTCATGGCCTACACCAACAGCGTGGGTGACGGCTCGGTCCCGCTGGCCGCGGGCACGACGTTCAGCCGCGGCCTGATGTGGGCCGGGATCGCCGTCGTCGTCTTCGTGGTGACCACGATCTTCGACTACCACTGGCTCAAGACGCTCGCCTGGCCCATCTACGCGCTGCAGCTCGGCCTGCTGATCGTGACCCTGGGCATCGGTTCGGGGGTCGGCGGTTCCGCTCGCTGGATCACCATCGGTCCGCTCACCTTCCAGTTCAGCGAGCTGGCCAAGATCCTGATGATCATCGTCCTGGCCGCCTACCTGGCGTCGCGCGAGGGCAAGCTCGATTCGCTCGTCGCGATCATCGGCGCATGCTTCCTGGTCGGGCCGCCGTTGATCCTGGTCCTGCTCCAACCGGATCTGGGCACGTCCCTGGTCTTCGGTGCCATCCTCGCCGGGATGCTCTGGATGTCGGGCGCGAGCCTGCGCTGGCTGGTGCTCCTGGCAGCCGGTGTCCTGGCGATGGTCCCGATCGTGTGGAACTACGTCCTGCGCGACTATCAGAAGGAGCGCCTGACCCAATTCCTCGACGCCAACCCCGACATCCAGGGGGCCGGATACCAGCTCCACCAGGCCCAGATCGCGGTCGGGCTCGGGCGGCCTCATCGGCAAGGGTCTGACGAACGGGACGCAGACGCAGGGAGCGTTCCTGCCGGTCCAGGCCACCGACATGGTCTTCGCCACGCTGGCCGAGGAGCTCGGATTCATCGGGGGTGTGGTCCTGTTCATCCTGTTCGTCCTGCTGGTCTGGCGGGTCCTGGTCACCGGCTGGCGGTCCCGCGATGCGTTCGGGACCCTGTTCGCGGCCGGTGTCGCCTCGATGATCATGTTCCAGCTCGTCGTCAACGTGGGGATGGTCCTCGGGGTCATGCCGATCACGGGGATCCCGCTTCCCTTCGTGACCCACGGCGGTGCGTCGCTCGTCAGCATCGCCGCAGGTCTCGGCATCCTCCAGAGCATCAACATCCGACAGACCCGTGCCGCCTGGTGACCGGGGCCGGGAGACCGGTCCGGCCGATCAGGCCCGGTTGACCCCGGTCTCCGATTGCCAGGATCTGCTCGAGATCGGACCCGTCCTGGCAGCCCGGGACGACGATCTCCTCGTGGTCATGCGCCGGTCGGCGGCCCGGCCCGAAACGCGCGTCATCGGGGTCGTAGACGAGTCCGGCGTCCTGGTCGGCGTCCTGCCGGCGCTCCGTGTCGTCGAATCGGTCATCGCCCGGGTCGTTCCCGAATCGCTCCTCGGCGACATCAATGACATCGCCGACGTCGCCAGGTTCGGCCATTTCCTCGACGCCCGGACGGCTGGCGAGGCGATGCTGAAGCCGGCCACGATCCGACCCCATTCGACGATCGCCGAGGCCTTCCAGCGCATGCATCACCTCCACCTGTCCGGCCTGTACGTCATCGACGACGACGGTCGCCCGACCGGATATCTCGACATGCTCGAGCTGGCCATCCACTACGTCGACGTCCTCGAGGCCGGATCCTCGCCGATCGACAGGTGACGATGGATCCGGCCGTCGCGCTGACCGCCTTGATCTTCGTCGCGACCTACGCGCTGATCGCGACCGAACGGATCGACAAGACCGTCGCCGCCTTGCTCGGCGGGACCGCGGTCGTGGTCGTCGGGATCATCGATCAACAGGAAGCGTTCGGGGCGATCGACCTCAACGTGATCTTCCTGCTGGCGGGGATGATGGTGATGGCCTCGATCCTTCGCCGGACAGGGTTCTTCCAGTGGCTCGCCATCCGCTCGGTGAAGATCGCCGGGGGCGAGCCGTTCCGCCTGCTGATCGTCCTGAGCGTCGTCTGTGCCGGGTTGTCCGCGTTCCTGGACAACGTCACCACGGTCGTGCTCATCGCTCCGGTGACGCTCTACATCGCGACGGTCCTTCGCGTGTCACCCGTGCCATTCCTGATCAGCGAGATCCTCGCCTCCAACATCGGCGGGGCAGCAACGCTCATCGGCGACCCGCCGAACATCCTCATCGGATCGGCGGCCGAACTCGGGTTCCTCGACTTCCTGGCCAACATGGCACCGATCGTGCTGGTGATCCTGGTCGTCTTCCTGCTCATGACCCGGTTCCTGTTCGGGCGCGACCTTGAGGTCCACGCTGACGTCCGCGATGCCGTGCTCGCCCTCGACGAGCGAGAGGTCCTCACCGATACGCCACTGCTCCGCCTGAGCCTGGCCGTCATCGGGGGGACGATCGTCGGATTCCTCCTGGCCACGCCGCTCGGCCTCGAGGCCGGCACGATCGCGCTGCTCGGTGCCGCGGTGCTGCTTCTCCTGTCGCGGCTCGAGGTCGAACCGATCCTGCGCGAGGTGGAGTGGCCGACCCTGTTCTTCTTCGTCGGCCTGTTCATGCTCGTCGAGGCAGTCGTTCGCGTCGGGATCATCGATTCGATCGCGACCGCCCTGTTGGACCTCACCGGCGGCGACGCGACCGTGACCACGATCGGGCTGCTGTGGCTGTCCGGGATCGCCTCGGCGATCATCGACAACATCCCGTACACCGCCACCATGATCCCGGTCGTGCAGCAGATGGGCGTGGCCGGGCTTCCGCTCGAACCGCTGTGGTGGTCGCTGGCCCTGGGCGCCTGCCTCGGTGGCAACGCCACGATCGTCGGTGCCTCCGCCAACGTCGTCGTCGCGAACATGGCCGGCAGGGCCGGCCATGGCATCAGCTTCTTCCACTTCCTGCGCTACGGACTGCTGGTCGCTGCCGTCTCGCTCGTCATGTCGTCGATCTACCTGTACGGGCGGTACCTCGTCTGATGTCGCCGCTCATCGCGAGTCTCGCGCCTCATGTCGGGACCGCACCGCTCCTGCAGGCTTCCGGGGCCGCGTCGTTCGACGTCCTCCTCGGTGTGTTCATCCTGTTCGTGGGGGCAAAGCTCGGCGAGGAGGTCGCCCGCCGGTTGCGGCAGCCGGCCGTCGTCGGCGAACTGCTCGGCGGGTTCGTCGTCGGTCCCTATGCCCTGGGTCTCGTGGCCCCCGCCGAGACCGCGAACGTCCTGGCCGAGATCGGGATCGTGATCCTCCTGTTCACGGTCGGTCTGGAAGTCCGGATGGATGACCTGCTGGCGGTCGGACGGCCCGCCATCCTGACCGCCCTGATCGGGATGATCCTGCCGCTGGTCATCGGGATCGGCATCGGTCTCGTCGCCGGTGAGGAGCTGGCAACCGCGGCGTTCGTCGGGCTCGCCCTCGCGGCCACGAGCATCGGGATCACCAGCCGGGTCCTGGCCGAGATGAAGGTGCTCGGGCGGCCGTTCGCCCGGGTCGTGCTCGGCGCCGCCGTGATCGATGACGTCCTCGCCCTCATCCTGATCGGCCTGGTGTCCGGTGCCGCAGAGGGCGATCTGTCGGCCTCGACGCTGTTCGTTGCCCTTGCCGCCGTCGGGCTCGTCCTGCTCGGGTTCGTCGCCGCGCGACGGGCACGGGGCCTTCCACGAGAGGTGTTCACCTGGCCGCTGTTCGCCGATTCGCCGCTCGTTCCGGCGTTCATCATGATGTTCGCGCTGGCGCTCGTCGCCACCTGGATCGGCCTGGCCGGCATCATCGGCGCGTTCGTGGCCGGACTCATCGTGGCCGAGACCGAAGCCCGGGAGGAGCTGGAACATGAGATGCGTCCGCTCGGACTCATCTTCATCCCGTTCTTCTTCGCTGTGACCGGTGCCCAGCTCGACCTCGGCGCCTTGCTCGACCCCAGCATCGCGATCCTCGCCCTCGTCCTGGCGGTCGCCGGCGTCGTCACCAAGGGGATCGGCGGGGTGCTCGGCGCCCGGTCGCTGGGACGATGGCCGTCGATCGCCGTCGGCAGCGGGATGGTCCCGCGCGGTGAGGTCGGCGTCGTGGTCGCAACGCTGGGTCTCACGACCGGCCTGCTGACATCGGACCTGTTCAGCGCGATCCTCGTGGCGGTCATCGCGACGACCGTCGTCGCGCCGTACCTGCTGGCGGTCAGCGTCCCACGGGCGATCGCCGGAGAAGGTCCGGCGCCGGGCCGGGCGGCCTAGCGCCGACGGTAGAGGCCGCGCCGTTCTTCAGCGTCGCCGTCGGCCGAGCGGCGGCGACCGGCCGACCGAAGGATGGCATCGACTTCAGGTCGATAGTTCCGCCCGATCGGTGCCCGGTCCAGCCACTCGATGTACTCCAGGTCGTGGCGCGCGACCTCGCCCAACGACCAGCCGGCGTAGCGACCGAAGTTGAGCACGGTCCCCGACGGTCGGCCGGGCGGAGGACCTGCGGCACCGAACCCCTGGGCGGTGCGCATCGATTCGTCGAACCCGCCACCCTGGGTCGATCGCCCGCTTGTCCAGTCCCGGGAGACGACATCGGGGGGCGGGGTCGGCGCTGCCCGTCCCGGGTCGGCCCTGGTCGGCGACGTTGCCGATGGACCGGCCGGACCACCTCCGGATCCCGCCCGTCCGAGATCGAAGGCCCGCCGAGCCGCTGGATCGCCGATCATCTCCCAGGCTGCGTTGATCGCCGACATCCTGTCCGCCGCCTCGGGCGATTCGGCCAGATCCGGGTGGTATTTGCGAGCCAGCCGTCGATAGGCCGCCTGGATGACCTCATGTTCCGCCTCCGAGTCGACCTGCAGCGTCTTGTAGGGGTCGATCCGGTCAGCCATCGGTCGAGGCAGCATCCGGGCCGAGCCCGATGGCGCTGAGCGAGAGTGCCAGTGCGGCGGGCTCATCCGGGCTCAGTCGGCGGAACAGGTAGCGGGTCACGTCGCGGAACGCCGCCGTCACCGGCAGCGCCAGGATCGCGCCCAGCAATCCGGCCAGCGAACCGCCGACGATGATCGCGAATACCACCGCGGCCGGATGCAGCTGGACCGCGTTGCCCTGGATCTTGGGCACGAGGAAGTTGTTCTCGACCTGCTGGACGAGGAAGTACAGCAGCAGGGCCGCCACCACCGCCGCCGCCCCGACCGTGGCGGCGAGGAGCACGGCGGGCACCGCCGAGATGATCGGTCCGATGATCGGAACGAGTTCGAGCAATCCGGCGATGACCGCGAGGAGGACGGCGTACTGGCCGAAGATCGGATCGACGAACTCGGCCAGGACGAGCAGGCCGATGAACGTGGCGACCCCGACCACGAGTCCCAGGAAGAGCTGGCCTCGAACCCATTGTCCGAAGTCACGTTCGACGGTCTTGATGACGGCCCAGACGTCGAACCGCCACGAACTCGGCAGCGACCGATCGAAGGTTGCGACCAGGTCGGTCTTGTCCTTGAGGATGTAGGCCACCCAGACCGGCAGGATGAAGTAGGCGAACAGCGCGCCGAGCAGGCTGCTGGCTCCGGTGAGGAGCGGCAGGATCGTCTTGATGTCGATCGTGCTCCCGCCTGAGCTACCGCTCCCGATCCCGGCGATCAGGTTGTCGATCCAGTCCCGGAGCGCGGGCGGGATGTCCAGGTTGCGGTAGATGTCACTCAGGTGCTGGAGCTGGCCGTTGAGGTCGTTGGCCAGTTTCGGGAAATCCTCGACGAACCGGATGAACTGGTTGACCAGGGGGGTCAGGGTCACCGCCAGGAACCCGACGAACGCGGCGATCCCGAGGACGTACACGATCAGGATCGCCAGTGTCCGGCGAACACCCCGTCGGGCGAGCCAGCGGACGGGTGGATCGAGCAGGTAGACGAACAGAAGCCCGAGGATGAACGGTCGGATGCTGTCACGAGCCATCCACAGGACGAGCCCCGCGATCAGACCGGCTGCGATCAGGATGAACACCCGCGGCGACAACGGGGCCATGCGGTACGACCCTGGCGCTTCGGCTTCCGTCACGAAGGGCGGCGGGGGCAGGGACGCAGCCCACGGCGCCAGCGGGTTCGCGGGACCGTCGACGGTCGGTGGCGCGGGCTCGTCCATCAGGCCGCACACTACCAGACGTGGCCGATGGAACAGCACCCGCCGTCCCGCGCCAGCGTTGGCGTCTCGCCCTGGCTCGAAGTCCCGAAGCGGCGGTCGGAGCCGGGGACGGTACGGCAGGCGGGCACGGTCGTGATCGGCCGGACGCCTGGGAGGCGATGCTCGAGACCTCAGGGCTACCCGTCTTCTGCCCCCCGGGCCGGTTGCGTCCACGGGTCGCCTTCGGTGCGCCCCTCCCCGATCGGATGGCCGCGGAGCGCGACCTCGCCGACATCGTGCTCACGCGGCGGGAGCCGTCCTGGCGTGTGCGCGCGGCCCTGGTCGATCGGTTGCCGCCCGGTTGGCGCCTGATCGACCTCTACGACGTCTGGCTGGGCAGCCCGGCGCTCGCCGGCCAGGTCGTCGGCGCCGTCTACCGGGTCGAGCTGGGTGATGTCGATCCCGCGAGGGTCCGTGCCGCCGCCGCATCGCTGCTCGCGGCCGAGTCGCTGCCCCGCGAGCGCGCCAAGGGCAACAGGATCGTGACCTACGATCTGCGGCCCCTTCTGGCCGACGTCCAGGTCGTGGACGCAGGGCCCCCGTTGTCGGTCCGATTCACGACCCTGATGCACCCCGAGCTGGGCACCGGCCGGCCGGACGAGGTGGTGGCAGCCCTTGCAGACGCGAGCGGGATCGACCTGGGGTCCGACGCGATCGTTCGGGAACGACTGATCCTGGCAGATGACCCGGTGGCCGGCCGACTGCGCTGAGGCGACGTCCCGGGCTGTTCGGCTAGAGTGGGCGATGGGCGCGTGGCATCCCTTGCTGGAACCAGGGGGCGTTGCGCGTCCGTAGCCCTCCGGGCGCGCCAGTGTCCCGGGTCTCCGAGCTGCTGGGGCTGCGTGAAGGGGCCAGAGGCCGAGTTCCTGGCCTCCGTCGGCATCGATGGGTAACGGACGTACCGAACGAGTACATACGATTGACCGTTCGGCCGGCGGAGACGTACAATCTCTCGTCTGCGCGTCGGCGTCGCCGCGCGCCTTTTCACGTCCGATGTCAGCGGTGGCCGCGCGCGGTCGCGAAGACACGACAAGACACGAGCCCTGAGGATCCATGTACGCAGTCATCGAGACCGGCGGAAAGCAATACCGCGTCGAGGTCGGAACAGAACTCGAAGTCGAGTTGCTCGACGTCGAACCCGGCAAGACGATCACGTTCGACCGCGTGCTGCTCGTGGCCGACGGCGATCAGTCGTCCATCGGTCAGCCAGTCGTGGTGGACGCGTCGGTGAGCGCCGAGGTCGTCTCCCAGACCCGTGGCCCGAAGCTGATCTCCTTCAAATACCGACCCAAGGCCCGTAGTCGCGTGAAGAAGGGGCATCGCCAGGAACTCACCGTCCTGCGCATCGCCGACATCACGCTGGCCGGCAAGAGTGCGGCCAAGATCGCCAGCAAGGCGAAGGACGACGCGAAGACCGAACGGCAGCGCATCGAGGAGGCCGCCACCGCGCAGGCTGCCAAGGATGCCGAGCTTGCCGCGAAGCTCGCGCTCGGTGCCGAGGCTGAGGCCGACGTCAAGAAGCCGGCGAAGGCAGCGCCCAAGGCGACTGCGGCCAAGAAGGCGGCCCCGGCGAAGACCAAGGCCGAGCCCGCCGCCAAGGCCGCGCCGAAGGCATCGACCGCCACGGCCAAGTCATCGACGGCGGGCAAGACCACGCCGTCGAGCAGGTCCACGGCATCGACCGCAGACGCCGCGGACTCGGACGCGACCCCGGAGACCACCAAGAAGACAACGGCCCCGAAGCGCACCCGAAGCACCAAGAAGGACGAGTAGACGAGATGGCACATAAGAAAGCGGGCGGCAGCGTCAAGAACGGCCGCGACAGCGTCGGCCAGCGCCTCGGCGTCAAGGCCGGCGACGGCCAGCTCGTGCCTGCCGGGTCGATCATCGTCCGTCAGCGCGGGATGACGTTCCTGTCCGGTCCCGGGACCGGCCTGGGTCACGATTACACCGTGTTCGCGACGATCACCGGCAAGGTCCGGTTCGAACACGCCACCAAGACCAAGAAGCGCATCCGGGTCGAGGCGGTCGAAGCGACCGCAGCGAGCGCCTAGCCACCCCGGAACGTACCGGCGACCACCGGCTGGGTCATCACCCGGCACGGACGGCGTCGGAGGAGAACCTCTCGTGAAGTCCGATATCCACCCCAAATACTTCCAGGCCAAGGTCCACTGCGGATCGTGCGGGACCGAATGGACCGTCGGTTCGACCCGGCCCGAACTGCGCGTCGACGTGTGCGGCAACTGCCACCCGTTCTTCACCGGCAAGCAGAACATCATCGACACAGCGGGCCAGGTCGAGCGTTTCCAGAAGCGCCTCGAGCGCCAGGTCCGCAGCTAGCGTCTGACCACGGCCACCGGCCGCTGCGAGTGGCCTGACCTCGACGGAGCCATACCCCGCACCCGGTAGACTTGCCCGCATGCCCAATTACACCTACGGCGGCCAGGCCCTGATCGAAGGCGTCCTGATGCGCGGTCGCGATGCGATCGCCGTGGCCCTGCGCCATCCGGACGGCGAGATCGTGTTCGCGACCGAGCGGCTCGACTCGGGGTTCCATGGCACCCGTTGGTCGAAATGGCCGCTGATCCGCGGGCTGGTCGTGCTCTACGAGACGCTGGTCGTGGGGACCCGCTGGCTCGTCCGGAGCGCGAACGTCCAGGCCGAGGAGGCGGGTGTCGAGCTGGGCAAGGGCTCGGTCATCCTCATGCTCACCCTGACCCTCGCGGCCGGGATCGGCGTCTTCTTCCTGTTACCGCTGTTCATCGCCTCGGTGACGACCTCGAACATCGACAACGGCCTGGTCCAGCACCTGGTCGAGGGCCTGGTCCGGGTGGCGATCTTCCTCGGCTATCTCATCGTCATCGGGCGTTCGCCCGACATCGCCCGGGTCTTCCAGTACCACGGTGCCGAGCACATGACCATCCACGCCCTCGAAGCCGGCGACCCGCTGACCGTGGACGAGGTTCGGAAGTACCCGACCGCCCACCAGCGCTGCGGCACCGAATTCCTGGTCATCGTCATCCTGCTGTCGATCATCGCGTTCTCGCTCGTGGGTCGGCAGACGCCGCTGATCATGATCGCCAGTCGGATCCTGCTGATCCCGGTGATCGCCGCGGTCGGCTACGAGATCCTCAAGTTCGGGGCGCGCCATCGCTCCAACCCGCTGGTCAAGGTCCTGCTCTACCCCGGCCTGCTCGTCCAGATGATCACCACCAAGCGCCCGAGCGACGACATGATCGAAGTCGCGATCGTGTCGATGGAGCAGGCGCTCGAAGCTGACGGTGAGGCGATCCCGACCGGCTCGGGCGCGTTCGCCCAGCGGCCCATGCGTCTGGGGCCGGAAGAGGACGTCGCCGCCGCGCCGGGTGACACGCCACCCGGGTCATGAGCGATCTCGACGACAAACTGGCCGACATCGCCCGGCAGTACGACGACCTGCAAGCGGAGATGGCCCGACCGGAGACGTCGGCCGATCCCCCCACGATCCGCCGGATCGGCCAGGAGATGGCCCGGCTGGAACCGGTCGTCGGCGCCTACCGCCGGTTGGAGGCCACCCGGATGGAGCTGGCTGGGGCTCGCGAGCTCCGCGATGGCCCCGACGCGGACGATGAACTGAAGGGGATGGCGCGCGAGGAGATCGTCCGGCTCGAAGCCGATGAGTCGAGGTTGCTCGAGGAGCTCAAGGTCCTGCTCCTGCCGCGCGACCCGAATGACGGCCGCGACGTGATCATGGAGATCAGGGGCGGTGCCGGCGGCGACGAGGCGGCCCTGTTCGCGGCGGAGCTCTATCGGATGTATGTCCGCTATGCGGAACGGCATCGATTCACGCCCGAACTGCTCAGCCTCAATGAGACCGGGATCGGCGGGATCAAGGAGGCGATCGTCCAGATCCACGGTGATGGCGCCTACAGCCGGCTCAAGTTCGAGGGTGGTGTCCACCGGGTCCAACGGATCCCGGCGACCGAGTCGTCCGGGCGGATCCACACGTCGACCGTGACCGTGATCGTCCTGCCCGAGGTGGACGAGGTCGAGATCGAGATCGACGAGGAGCGCGATCTGCGGATCGACGTCAAGCGCGCGTCCGGGCCTGGCGGGCAGTCCGTGAACACGACCGACTCGGCCGTCCGGGTGACCCACCTGCCGACCGGTCTCGTCGTCGAGATCCAGGACGAGAAGAGCCAGCACAAGAACAAGGCCAAGGCCATCTCCGTGCTGCGCTCGCGCCTGTACGACCTTCAGCAGCAGAAGCAGCGCGAGGCGGATTCGGCGGCCCGCCGCTCGATGGTCGGGTCGGGTGACCGGTCGGACAAGATCCGTACCTACAACTTCCCGCAGGACCGGGTCACGGATCACCGCATCGGCAAGACCGTCCACAACCTGCCGGCGATCATGGACGGCGTGCTCGACGATCTGATCGACGCGCTCGTGATGGCCGACCAGGCCGACCGGCTCGGTGACGGTGACGGCGTCGCCTGAGCGGCCCGGCGGGGGCGCGACCGAGATCACCGGGGTCCTGTTGCGGGACGGGGCGGCATTCCTGGCCGCAGCCGGTTCGGAGACCCCGAGGCTCGACGCGGAGCTGCTGCTCGGGCACGCGATCGGGGTCGGTCGGACGGCGGTGCTCGCCCATTCGGAAGCGCCGGTCGGGCCCGATGCCGCGCGCCGCTACCGGGCCGACCTCGAACGGCGGGCGGCGGGCGAGCCGGTCGCCTACCTGCGCGGCTTCAAGGAGTTCCACGGCCTCGCCTTCCAGGTCGATCGTCGGGCACTGATCCCACGCCCGGAGACGGAGCAGATCGTGGATCTCGCGGAAGCGGAGTCGGTTCGGCGACTTACCTCCGCGGTGCGTGAACCCGGGGCGCCGCCGCTCCGGATCGTGGATGTCGGCACCGGCAGCGGCGCGATCGCCATCGCCCTCGCGGTAGCGATGCGGCGGTTCGGCGCCTCCGGTGACGTGGACATCACGGCCGTCGACATCTCGCCCGACGCCCTCGCGCTGGCTCGCGAGAATGCGGTCGGGCACGGGGTCGCCGATCGGATCAATTTCGTGGAGGCGGACCTCCTGCCATCCGGTGACGCACGCGATGGGTACGATCTCGTCCTTGCCAACCTCCCGTACGTTCGCCGGGACGCGATGACGGAGCTGCCGGTGGCCACCACGTTCGAGCCTGCCCTGGCGCTCGACGGCGGACCCGACGGGCTCGAGGTCATCGGCCGGTTGCTCGACCGTCTGCCGACCGTCCTGGTCGCCGGCGGCCTGACGCTCCTCGAGATCGGCGCCGACCAGGGCGAATCGATCGTGGCGCTGACGGCCGGGCGGCTGCCTGGCTGGGCCTGCGTCGTCGAGCGGGACCTCGGCGGCCTGCCGCGTGTCGCCAGGGTCGATCGACCAGGGCGCGACCGAGCGACCGGCTAGGGCTCCCGATCCCCGGGACGCTGCCAGCGTCCGACGCCATCGTCGGGCATCATCACGGTGTGCCCGCGATCAAGACACCCGACCCCATCCTGCCCATCGAGCTGGTCGCCCTCGACATCGACGGCACGCTCATCGGGGACGACATGATCATCGGCCCGGACACCCGGCAAGCGATCCGGGCAGCCCGCGATCGTGGTGTCATCGTCAGCCTGATCACCGGACGGATGGTCTCCAGTGCGGTTCGGTTCGCTCGGCAACTGGAACTCACGGCCCCGGTCGTCGGCTACCAGGGCGCCCTGATCCGCGAGATGCCGGCTCCCGGCTCCGATCGGCCTGGCCGGCTGCTCGTCCATACACCGCTGCGCGCAGAGATCGCCCGGGATGTCGTGGTCTGGACGCGGGCCCAGGGTCTCGACCCGCACGTCAACCATCTCGAGCGCTTCATCGTTCGCACCGACGATCCCCGAGCCGACGAGTACGCGACATTCATGGGCGCCAAGCCCCATCTGGCCGACGACCTGATCGACTCGATCCGTCATCCGGTGACCAAGGTCATGTGTGCCGGGGAACCGCCATTGCCCACCGAGGTCGCCCCGCGCGCGCGGGCCAGGTTCGCCGGCCTGGCGGACGTGACGGTCAGTCACTCCCACTTCATCGAATTCGTCGCCCCCGGCGTCTCGAAGGGGCGCGCCGTCCGCTGGCTCGCTCGTCGGCTCGGCATCCCACTCGGCGCGGTGATGGCGATCGGCGACCAGTGGAACGACTTCGAGATGCTCGCCGAGGTCGGCCATGGCGCCGCGATGCCGACCGCTCCAACGGGGGTCCAGGCTGTCGCCCGCTACGTCGCGCCGCCCCTCACCGAGGAAGGCGTCGCCCAGATGATCCGGGCGCTCGTCCTGGTCAGACCGGCTGTCGCGTTGCGGACCTCCCGGCGGCTCGCCGCGGCGGCCCGGGACGCTCGTCCGGATGCGGTCGCCCGATCGTGACGATCCGGGTCATCGCCGATGACGAAGCCGGCCGTGGAGAGGCCGTCACGACCTTGCGCGCCGGCGGACTCGTGGCGCTCCCGACCGACACCGTCTACGGGATCGCGGTCGCCCTGGACACCCCGAACGGCATCGAGCGTCTGTTCCGGGCCAAGGATCGGCCACCCGATCGCGGCATCACCTTGCTCGTGGCGTCGGCGGCGCAGGCGGCCTCCATCGGGGAGATGGGACCGGCGGCCGCAGCGCTCGCGGCCGCCTGCTGGCCTGGCGGGCTGACCCTCGTCGTGCCGCAGCGGGCCGGGATCGACCTCCCGGCTGCCCTGACCGGGGGCGCCGCGACAGTTGGCCTGCGCCTGCCCGATCATCCTGCCCCGGTGGCGCTCGCTCTTGGGATCGGACCGCTGCCGACGACCTCGGCAAACCGGTCCGGGTTCCCCGAAGCACCGGATGCGGCGTCGATCGTCGACCAGCTCGGCGCCGCCGTCGATCTCGTCCTCGATGGCGGGATGGCCCATGGCGGTCCGGCATCCACGGTCATCGATTGCACGGGCGAGCGGCCCAGGATCCTTCGTCCCGGGGCCGTCGCGCTGGCGACGATCGTCGACGTCCTGGAGCGGGCCGGCGTGGATCACGATCTCTGATCGGCGACGTGTCGGCCACCCGGTTCGTGGGAAGATAGCCCGACGCGCAAACGGCACCGGTGCGGACGCGCCGTCCCGGTCATGGCCGGCGGGCGCGCAGGCTTGGGAGGAGCGGCGACAGGATGACCATCTCGCCACCATCGGGCCTGGCGCTCGAACCGATCTCGGAGGTCGACCCGGTCCTCTGGGAGGCGATGCTCGCCGAGCGCCGTCGCCAGCACGACAAGATCGAGTTGATCGCCAGCGAGAACTACGTGTCGGCGGCGGTGATGGAGGCGCAGGGATCCTGGCTGACCAACAAGTACGCCGAGGGCCTGCCGGGCAAGCGCTACTACGGCGGCTGCGAGTACGTGGACGTCGCCGAGCGCCTCGCCCAGGAACGCGCCCTGGCGCTCTATCCCGGGTCCGAGCATGTCAATGTGCAACCGCACTCCGGCGCCCAGGCCAACATGGCGGCTTACTTCAGCGTGCTGCAGCCCGGCGACCGGATCATGGGCATGAACCTCGCCCACGGCGGCCATCTGACCCACGGGATGGCCCTCAACTTCAGCGGTCGCCTGTACGAGGTCCACGCCTACGGCGTTCGGCGCGACACGGAGCAGATCGACTACGACGCGATGGCGGCCCAGGCCCGCGAGGTTCGCCCGAAGCTCATCGTCGGCGGGGCGTCGGCCTATCCCCGCCTGTGGGACTTCGAGCGGATGGCTGAGATCGCGGCGGATGTCGGGGCATTCCTGTTCATCGACATGGCCCACATCGCGGGCCTGGTCGCGGCCGGTGTCCACCCCAGCCCATTCCCGATCGCGGACCTGGTGACCACGACCACGCACAAGACCCTCCGAGGCCCGCGAGGCGGGATGGTGTTCACGCGCCGGACCCTGCGCGACGGGCTGGACCCGGCTGCGTTCCCTGCGATCAAGAACGGCGCCGCCGACGGGGCCCTCGCGGCCTCTGTGGACCGGACGGTGTTCCCGGGCATCCAGGGTGGGCCGCTCATGCACGTCATCGCCGGCAAGGCGGTCGCCTTCAAGCTGGCTGCCGGTGAGGCCTTCCGGATCGACCAGCAGCGAACGATCGCGAACGCCACCGTCATGGCCGAGACGCTGTCGGGACTCGGGGCCCGGGTCGTGTCGGGCGGGACCGACAACCATCTGTTGCTGGTCGACGTCACGCCGCTCGGCGTCACCGGCAAGGAGGCCGAGCACCTCCTCGATGAGATCGGCATCACCGTCAACAAGAACGCGATCCCATTCGACACGCTGCCCCCCAACACCGCATCGGGGGTCCGGATCGGCACGCCGGCCACGACCTCCCGCGGTTTCGGGCCCGAGGAGATGCGGACGGTCGGACGGATCATCGTCGATGCCATCCGGACCCGCGATGACTCGGCCAGCCACGCCAGCCTGGCTGCCGAGGTTCGCGAGATCGTGAGCCGGTTCCCGGTCCCGGGCCTGCCGCCGGCGTGATCCTGGTCCACGGACGCCCGTCAGCGCGACCTCATCCGGTGACGTCGGTCAGACCGTGTCGGCTCTGGGTCCGATGAACTTCGTCTCGCGGCTCGACGCCGTCCTGGGGCCGATCGTCGTCCTGTTCGCGGCTGCCGCGCTGCTGGCGCTCGTCCTCACACCGGTGGTCCGCCGGATCATGCTCCGCTACGAGGTCCTCGATCGTCCCGAAGCTCGCCGCGTCAATACCATCCCGGTCCCGCGTGGTGGCGGGCTGGCCGTCTGCGCCGCGTTCCTGGTCGTGGCCAGTGCCTTCCTGTTCGTCGAACGATCGCGCGGCGTCGTCGCGATCCCGTTCTCGCTCGGTGCGTCCGAGGTCATCGCGCTCCTGTTGGGCGGTGCCGTCGCCGCCGGTCTTGGCGCCATCGACGACCTGCTCGATCTGCGAGCCCGAGCGCAGCTGATCGGTCAGGTCATCCTGGCTGTCGGTGCCGTCTTCCTGGGGATATCCATCGACTTCGTGGCCAACCCGATCGGGCCCGGCACGATCCGGTTCGATGGCGTGTTCGCCGCCGGTCTGACGGTCTTCTGGATCGTCGGGATGATCAACAGCATCAACTGGATCGATGGACTTGATGGGCTGTCGACCGGGATCGCCCTCATCGCGGCGGTCACCCTCGGGATGATCAGTCTGACCACCCAGGTCGCGCAGCCGCTCATCGCGATCCTGTGCTTCGTCCTGGCCGGGTCGCTGCTCGGGTTCCTCCGCTGGAACTTCAATCCGGCCTCGATCTTCACCGGGACGAGCGGGGTCCAGTTCGTCGGCTTCACGCTTGCCGTCCTGGCCATCCTCGGGACGGCCAAGGTCGCAGTCGCCCTGCTCGTCCTTGGGGTGCCGATCATCGATACGTTCTGGATCATCGTCCGGCGGGTGTCGCAGGGTCGATCGCCGTTCACCCCGGACCGGTCCCACATCCACCACCGCCTGCTGGACCTTGGTCTGTCGCATCGCCAGACGGTCCTGGTGATCTACGGGATCTGCCTCGGACTGGCGCTGCTCTCCCTGCTCCTGTCGGGCGTGACCCAGCTGTATGCATTCCTGGGGATCTTCGTCGCATCCGGGCTCGTGCTGTTCCTGCCGACCCGAGGCACGTTCAGCCGGCCCGACGAGCTCGAAGCCGAAGCCTACGAACCGGACACCGACCAAGCCGGATAGGGCATCGCCCTCGTTGGTCGGCCCACCGGGTGATGCTAGCATCGAGGCGTGGCGATCTCCAGGGTGGATACCGACCATCGGCGGAACAGGCAGGCAGGGTAGCCGTGTCTCAGGAATTGATCGTCGCGATCGTCGCCATCATCGCCGTGCTCCTGATCGGCTTGATGGTCGTCGGATTCGCCAAGGCCCTCCGAACACTAGGGGTTCGGGCTCCGTCGATGGCCCCACTCCGAGGCCGCATCCGGAGGTCGCCCGATCGGGTCGTCGAAGAAGCGGCGACCCCTGAATCGCCAGCGGCGGATGGGCCGGTCCCGGACACCGACGGGGAGCCAGGCATCGTCATCATCGGTGGCCAGCCGATCGCGTGGAGCGGGCATGCCCATGCCGATGCGACTACCCCACCTGTTGTCGCAATGCCGGTCCGGCCCAGCGACGAACGGCCGCCCACCACCGCGTACCGATCGCGATCCAGGCGGCAGCTCGGGCGCGCGAGCGGGTTCGCGATCGTCGGCGTCGCCGCCATCGGGGTCATTGCTCTCGTCGTCTGGTCGAGCATCTCCTCGGGCCAGCAGTCCGGCGATGTGCTCGCGGCGAGCACCCCCAGTTCGTCGCTGGGGTCAGGCACGCCCGACGCGTCGGCGACCCCCTCCGAGACCATCGTGGTGCCGGTGCCGCCAGCGTCGGCCGTGGCCGCGCTGCGCGGAACGGCCGTGATCAACGGCCGGATCGCGGCCGACGGTACGAACCTGCGGACGACGCTGGCCAGGAAGGGGCTCAGTGCTTCCGATCTGGCCAAGGCACTGCGCGTCTTGGCCGCCGATGCCGCGGCCGGGATCGACCTGACCAGCAGGATGGCGCCGTGGACGGCGGCGTCCACGGTTCAGACCGGGCTTGCCAACTTCTATTCGACGATCGCATCGACCGCTCGCGACGGGCTGCATGCTCCGTTGTCCGACCTGGCTGCATATCGTTCGACCGCCAAGGCGATGCTCAAGGCGGTGGCCGGTCTTGGCACGATCGACGCCGCCTCCCGGGCGCTGGCAGCCAGTGCCGGTCTCGAGCTGCCATCGATCGCCGTCCCATCCACGGCTCCGTGACCAACGGAGTGATCGCGTCCAGCGGCGGAAGGGATAGGTCCGGTAGGACGTTCGCCTGATATGGGATCCGTTCGCCCGGTGGTAGCATCGCGGCCGGCCGCGGCGTCAGCGGCGAACCTCCAGGGACCCGATGAACCAGGGAACGAACCTTCCAGACATCGTCCACCGGTTGCGCCGCCGACCAGCGCAGCTCGTGGTGCCTCCGACGGATGTGCCGGCGCTCGGTCCGGACACGATCGCGCAGCGCATCGGCGCGCCCAACGTGCCTGCCCCCGAGGCCACGCCGTGGGCGCTGGTGGCCCCCGAGGCACCCGACGAACCTGCGATCGCGATCGCAGGTTTCCCGCCTCTGCCGCCCGTATCCCGACCCGTCGACGCACCAGCGCCACCGACCGCACCGGCGCCGAACCAGCGGGCGCGGTCCCCTGATTCCCCGGCGCGGACACCACCGACGGGCCTGGCCCCCGAGCGTCGCCGTCGGATGATCCGTGACACGGGTTTCGTTCTCATCGCCATCGCCGTCGTCGGGCTGGTCTCGCTCGCGCTGTGGTCGAACGGACGGCCCGACGAGACGAGGGCAGCAGCAGTCGCCGTGTCCTCGACGGCGAGCCCGATCGCGCTGGCGGCCCAGGCCACCGCGAGCCCGACTCCGGTTCCGACGCCGAAAGCCACCGCCAAGCCGAAGCCGAAGCCGACCCACAGGACGTCCGTGAAGATCACGGCCGCCACCCGGCCACCGACGCCACGCCCCACACCGAAGCCGACCCGACGGCCGACCCCCAAACCGACGGCGGCTCCGGCGCCGACCGCCGTCATCGACGTGTCTGCCTCGTGTGCGGATCCAGATGTGGCGATCACGTTCGACGCTTCAGCCTCGAGCCACGCGACCGCGTGGCACTGGGACTTCGACGGCGGCTCCGCTGACACCAAGGTCGCCAACCATTCCTATGCCGCTGACGGCACCTACACGGTGATCCTGACGGTCACCGGCCCAGGCGGAACCGACTTCGCATCGAAGGTGATCAATGTCCCGTGCTAGGCGTCCGATCCGACCCATCCGACCGCTGGTCGCTGCATTCATCGTCGGGGCGATGCTCGCGAGCCTCGCCCCCGCGGTCGCCCTCGCCTCCGATCCGATCGCCGTTGACGACAGCTTCACCGTGCCCGTCGATGCATCGACGACGAGCCTCGACGTGCTCGCCAACGACAGCGACCCCGATGTCGGTGACACCCTGACCATCACCGATGTGACCGTTCCGGCCAACGGCACGGCGACGGTCAACGGCGACGCGATCGACTACCAGCCGGACGCCGCCTTCCACGGGATCGATACCTTCGACTACACCATCGAGGACAGCACGGCGGGCAGCTCGACCGCGACGGTGACGGTGATCGTGAACAGCCCGCCGGTCGCCGCCGACGATCATCTCGAGACGAGCCAGGATGCTCCGCCGACCGCTGTCGACGTGCTGGCCAACGACACCGATGTCGATGGCGACAGCCTCACGATCACCGACGCGACCGATGGCGCCACCGGAACGGTCGTCATCACCGGCGGCGGGACCGGCCTGACCTACCAGCCCGACCCCGGCGTGTCTGTCGACGACAGCTTCACCTACACGATCTCGGACGGGAACGGCGGGTCGGCGACGGGCACCGTCACGGTCACGATCGTGCCGAACGTTGCCCCGAACGCCGCCAACGATGCCGGACTGACCGTGCCCGAGAGCGCGGGACCGACGGGCCTCGATGTCCTTGCCAACGACACCGATGCAGACGGCGATACGCTGACGATCACGGGCAAGACCAGCGGCGCCCATGGCACGGTGGCGATCACCGGCGGTGGCACGGGCCTGACCTATGACCCGGTCCAGTTGTTCCACGGGACGGACGCCTTCACGTACACGATCAGCGATGGACACGGCGGCACGGATACCGCGACGGTCCTCGTCACGGTCCAGAAGGATGTCGTCGCGCCGATCGTCGTTGCCCCGGTCGCGACGATCCCGGGCCAGACCGAAGGGTCCAGTACCACCAAGGTCCATCTCTCCTGGTCCGCGACCGACCCGGGTGGCACCGGCATCACCGGCTACAAGGTCCAGGTCCAGGCGGCGGGCGGAGCGTGGTCCACGATCCATCTGGCGCGGGCGACGTCGACGTCGATCGATCAGACGCTGCGCAACGGCCGGACGTACCGATTCCGGGTGCGCTCCACGGACCGGGAAGGGAACGTGAGTACCTATACGTACGGGCCGACATTCAAGGTGACCAGATACCAGGACTCGTCTGCCGCTGTCCATCGTTCCGGATCGTGGACGACGAAGAAGGATGCCCGTGCGCTGGGCACCCACGCCTATAGCGCATCGACCAGCGCCCGGGTCGCCCTGACAGCGTCGATGCGTGAGGTCGCCTGGGTGGCCACGAAGACGGCCCACAGCGGCCGGGCGCAGGTCTGGATCGACGGGACGCTTGCCGGCACGATCGACCTTCACGCCGCCTCCAGCCACTTCCGGAAGGTCGTCTTCAGGCACCACTTCGCGTCGCTCGCGACCCATACGATCGAACTCCGTCCGATCGGCGGCGGTCGTATCGACCTCGACGCCTTCCTCGTGCTTCGCTGAGGTCGGGATCCTGCCTCGACGGACCTGCCGCGGCAGTGGCAGCTGCTATACTGCCGCGGCCGTGTCAGGTTGCCCATGATCGAGCCCGGCCGAGGCTGGGGATACATCGTCCTCTTCTCGGAGATCGGCGTCTCACTCCTGGTCACGACACTGATCGGCGTGTTCGTCGGGTACTGGGTGGACAAGCAACTTGGCACCCTTCCCATCTTTCTGATCGTCGGCTTTCTGGCTGGCGCAGGGGCCGGGACCCTGATGATCGCCAGGTTGATCAGCCGGTTCCTGAAGACGTTCGATCAGCCGGGCGGGTGAGGACCGGCGAGGGAGGATCCGAGCGCGGCACGAAGCCGCGCTCCTGTGTGTGGAGCGATAGTGTCGAGCGAGCAGGTCGAGACCCCGGACACCACCGAGGCCCCAGCCCCGCGATCCGCGTCGGGTCGCGGTCTGTCCTCGCGCTGGTTCCTGCTCATCGGCGGGATCATCGTCTTCAACCTCGTCGCGTTCATCCTGGTCCCGCCGTTCCCCAAGGGCGGCCAGCCCGGCGATGCGTGTGACTTCCCGGTCTGTTACATCAACGGGACGCTGGAGTTTCCCGCCCCCCACGTCGTGTGGGCACCGGACGGGTCCACACCGCCGCCCGCGAGCGAGCTGATCGTCTTCTACCCGAGCATCAGCTCGACGATCCTGACCATGTGGATCGTCATGGCCGTCGTCCTGATCGGAGCGATCCTGATGGTCCGTGGGTCCAGGTTGATCCCCGGTCGCGCCCAGAACGTGTTCGAGTGGTTCTACGAATTCATGAGCGACTTCGGGATCGGGATCACCGGCCCCGCCGGGCGGCCGTACGTCCCGCTGTTCATCGGCTTCTTCATCCTCATCCTGTTCTGCAACTGGAGCGGGCTCATCCCGCCGGTCGGCAAGATCGAGGAGCTGCGCGCGCCGACCAGCGACGTCAACATCACGATCGGTCTCGCCCTGGTGAGCTTCGCGTACTTCGAGTTCGAGGGCTTCCGACGGCTCGGGGTTCGCGGCTACGCCGGCAAGTTCTTCCCGCTCTACGAGTTCCGAAACGGGATCATCGCCGGCGGGCTCGCGCTGTTCGTCGGCCTGGTGGAACTCATGCTCGAATTCGTCAAGCCGGTCACGCTGTCGATGCGACTCTTCGGCAACATCTACGGCGGCGAGGTCGCGCTCGGCGTCATCACCGCCCTCACGATCGCGTTCATCCCGGTCGGCCTGCTCGGCCTGGAGCTCATGCTCAACGCGATCCAGGCGCTCATCTTCAGCATCCTGACACTCATGTTCATCGTCCTGGCGATCGAGAGCCATGGACACGAGGAGGGCGACCTCGCGGAGGAAGCTCTCGGTCATCCCCACGGGTCGGAGTCATCCGGACTCCAGCCCGCCAACTGATCCGCGCGAACGCGCAGGTAGGCAAGGTCCAAACAGATCCGGGGCGAGTCGCCCCGGACATAGGAGGAAACGACGATATGGAGCACATCGGCGCCGGAATCGCCGCACTCGGGGTCTTCGGCCCCGGCATCGGCATCGGCATCCTCGGCGGCATGTCGGCCGCGGCGATCGGCCGCAATCCTGACGCGGCGGCCCAGATCCGCGGCATCGCGATCATCCTCGCCGCGTTCGCAGAAGGCCTCGGCGTTCTGGCGATCGTCGTCGGACTGCTCGCCATCTTCATCAAGTAGCCGACGGTGGACATCCTGGCCGTCGCCGCAGCGACGGGCCGCCAAGCCGCACAGCTCGCCGCTGAAGGCGAGGCGCTGTTCCAGATCAACCTGTTCTGGGTGATCGTCAGCGCGCTCAACTTCATCCTCTTCTTCGCGATCATCTGGAGATTCGCGTTCAAGCCCGTTTCGACGATGCTGTCCGACCGAAGCTCGCGGATCGAGCAGGGTCTGAAGGATGCGGAGCAGGCCCGGCGCGATCGCGAGAGTGGTGAGTCCGAGCGCGTGGCGACGCTGGCCGAGGCACGGCGAGAAGCGAATGAGATCCTGAGCCGCGCCCAGAAGGTGGCCCAGGAGACGCGTGACGCCGATATCGCGGCGACCCGGGAAGAGCTCGAGCGCCTGCGCGTCCGAGCTGCCTCGGAGATCGAGGCAGAGAAGGTCCGGGCACTGGCCGAGGTCCGAGCCGAGGTCGCCGACCTCGCCCTGCTCGCGGCCGGCAAGGTCGTCGGCGAGACGATGTCGGACGATCGACAGCGCCGGATCGTGGAGGAGTTCCTGACCACCTCCGGCGTGGGTCGAGCCGACAACTGATGGTGATCGACTGATGGCTGCCCGCGACACCGCCGCCCGCCGGTACGCCGAGGCTGCCTTCGAGGTCGCCTTGCGTGACGACACGGTCGTGACGTGGAGAGCCGAGCTCGATGCGGCCGGGGAGATCGCCTCGGACGAGCGCCTCGGACGGATGCTCGGTAATCCTGCGATCCCGCTCGAGACGCGAACGGCGATGGCCGACGCCACGTTCGGCAAGGTCGTGGGCCGGCCCGCGCTCAACCTGATCGGGTTGATGCTGCGGCGCGGCCGGATCGATCAACTTCCGCGCGTGGCGGCGGAATTCCGTCGTCTCGACAACGCCCGTCAGGGCATCACCCTCGCAACCGCCACCAGCGCCGCCCCGCTGACCCAGGATGAAGTCCAGGCCCTCACCGGGCGGATGGAGCAACTCACCGGCGGTCGCGTCGAACTTGACGTTCAGGTCGATCCCAGCCTGCTGGGTGGCCTGGTCGTTCGAGTCGGCGACCGCATGATCGACGGTAGCGTCCGAGGCCGCCTCGAGCGACTGCGGAACCAGCTCGTTTCGGGCGCCCTCTAGGAGATCTGATACCGATGGCCATTCGTTCTGACGAGATCACCAGCATCATCAAGTCGGCGATCGATTCGTTCGACTCCGGCGTGGAGACCCGCAGCGTCGGGACCGTCGTCGAAGTCGGCGACGGGATCGCCCAGATCTACGGGTTGTCCGGCGCGCTCGCGTCCGAGCTGCTCGAGTTCCCGGGCGGGTTGATGGGCATGGCTCTCAACCTCGAGGAGGAGACGGTCGGAGCCGTCATCCTCGGCAACGCCACGGGCGTCAAGGAAGGTGACACGGTCAAGACGACCGGTCGCGTGGTGGAGGTCCCGGTCGGGGCCGCGCTGCTCGGTCGGGTCGTGGACCCGCTCGGACGCCCGCTGGACGACAAGGGCCCGATCGCCGCGACGGCGACCCGCCCGGTCGAGCGGATCGCCCCGGGCGTCATCGTCCGCAAGTCGGTCGATACCCCGGTCCAGACCGGGGTCAAGGCGATCGACGCCCTCATCCCGATCGGACGTGGGCAGCGCGAGTTGATCATCGGCGACCGCCAGACCGGCAAGACGGCCATCTGCCTGGACACGATCATCAACCAGCGCGGCAAGGGCCTCGTGTGCATCTACGTCGCGATCGGCCAGAAGCTGTCGACCGTGGCCAACACCGTCGCCGTCCTGGAGCAGTACGGCGCGATGGAATACACGATCGTCGTCGTCGCCGGCGCGGAGGATCCGGCCCCGCTCCAGTACCTCGCCCCGTACTCGGGCGTGGCGATGGCCGAAGAAGTCATGGAGAACGGGGTGGACGTCCCCGGCCAGGGCGTCGTCAACGACGCCTTGTGCGTGTACGACGACCTGAGCAAGCACGCCTGGGCCTACCGCGAGATGTCGCTGCTGCTCCGCCGTCCACCCGGCCGCGAGGCCTACCCTGGCGACGTCTTCTACCTCCACAGCCGGCTGCTCGAACGCGCCGCGCGGATGAACGACGAGAATGGCGGCGGCTCGATCACGGCGTTGCCGATCGTCGAGACGCAGGCCGGTGACGTGTCGGCCTACATCCCGACCAACATCATCTCGATCACGGACGGCCAGATCTTCCTCGAGACGGACCTGTTCAACGCCGGCCAGCGACCGGCCCTCAACATCGGCATCTCGGTCTCGCGGGTCGGCTCGGCCGCGCAGACCAAGGCGATGAAGAAGGTCGCGGCGCCGCTCAAGCTGGACCTCGCCCAGTACCGCTCGCTGGCGGCCTTCGCCCAGTTCGCCTCCGACCTGGACAAGGCGACCCGTGACCAGCTGACCCGGGGCGAAAAGCTGTCGGAGATCGTCAAGCAGCCGCAGTACCAGCCGCTCGGCGTGGAGAAGCAGGTCGCCATCCTGTACGTCGCCACGACCGGCAAACTGGACGACGTGCCGACGCCGCGCGTCCGTGAGTTCGAGACCCAGTTCTACCGCTTCCTCGAGACCGAGCGGCCCGACATCCTGACCGAGCTGGCCGACAAGAAGTCCCTGTCGGACGAGCTCGCGGCATCCCTCGACGAGGCCGTCGACGCCTTCCGCACGAGCTTCCTGGCCTGACATGCAACCGAGAATCAGCCGCTTCGGCGGTCCCGCGCAAGGCGAAGCCGAGCACGTGAGCGAGCGCACCCCAAGGTGCGAGAGCGAGCGCGCGCAGGCGACAACGCGGCGCCGGGCCGCCGTAGCGGCTGCTGAGGATCTAGGCATGGCATCTCAAAGGGATATCCGGCGGCGGATCGGGTCGGTCAAGAACATCAAGCAGATCACCCGGGCGATGCAGTTCGTGGCGGCATCCAAGCTCAAGCGAGCCCAGGACGCCACCCTGGCGGCCCGTCCGTACAGCGAGAAGCTCGACGAGGTCCTGGCCGATCTGGCGGCCGTTCTCGGTGGCGAGGACCACCCGCTCCTGGCCGATCCCGGCGAGGGCAAGCGGCTGATCGTCCTGATCACCACGGACCGTCCGCTGTCCGGCCCGCTCAATACGAACATCGTCCGCTACGTCGCCCGTGACATCATCGACAACCCCGGCGACCTTGCGGTCATCACCGTCGGGCGGAAGGGCCGCGACGCGATGCGCCGGACCGGCGTCCCGCTCGAGGCCCATTTCGCGACGTTCGGCGACCGACCCACGTTCGCCGATGTCCTGCCGCTCGCCCGGCTGGTGACGGACGACTTCCTGGCCGGCACGTATGCTCGGGTGGACATCGTCTACAGCCTGTGGGTCTCCACCCTCGTCCAGCGTCCGACGACGCTGACGATCCTGCCGATCCAGCCGGCGTCGGACACCGAGGCGGGCATCCCCGGCAACCAGTTCATCTTCGAGCCGAGCGCCTCGGCGGTGCTCGAGCAGCTCCTTCCGCGCTACGTCGCGACCCGTCTGTTCCAGACGGTCCTCGAGGCCAAGGCGAGCGAGGAGTCGAGTCGGATGGTCGCGATGAAGAATGCGACCGAGAACGCCGAAGAACTCATCGAGGACCTGACCCTTTCGTACAACAAGGTCCGCCAGGCAAATATCACCCGCGAGATGATCGAGATCGCGTCCGGCGCGAACGCTCGCTGACGCTGTAAGGACGCAGGAGGCACCCACCGACATGGCGACTGCCGCACCGGCCGCGAACGGCCGAGTCATCCAGATCACCGGTCCCGTCGTGGACATCGAATTCCCGGCGGGCAAGCTCCCCGGCATCTACAACGCCGTCGAGATCCAGCGCGAGGGCATGGAGCCGCTGACCTGCGAGGTCCAGCAGCACCTCGGCAACAACTGGGTCCGCGCCGTCGCGATGACCACGACGGACGGCCTTGCCCGTGGCGTCGCGGTCGTCGATACCGGCGCAGCGATCACCGTGCCGGTCGGCGAATCGACCCTCGGCCGGGTCTTCGACGTCCTCGGCCACCCGATCGACGGCAAGGGCCCGGTCACCGCCGACACCCACCTGCCGATCCACCGGGATCCGCCCGCGTTCGATCAACAGTCGACCGAGATCGAGGTCTTCGAGACCGGACTCAAGGTCATCGACCTGATCTGTCCGTTCAAGAAGGGCGGCAAGATCGGCATCTTCGGTGGGGCCGGCGTCGGCAAGACGGTCATCATCCAGGAGCTGATCAACAACGTTGCGAGCCAGCACGCGGGCGTATCCGTGTTCGCCGGCGTGGGCGAGCGCTCGCGCGAGGGCAACGACCTGATCGCCGAGATGACCGAGTCGGGCGTCATCAAGAGCACGGCCTTCGTGTTCGGCCAGATGAACGAGCCGCCCGGAGCGCGCCAGCGGGTCGGCCTGACCGCCCTGACCATGGCCGAGTACTTCCGCGACCAGGAACACCGGGACGTCCTCCTGTTCATCGACAACATCTTCCGGTTCACCCAGGCAGGCTCCGAGGTGTCGGCCCTCCTCGGCCGGATGCCGTCGGCGGTCGGCTACCAGCCGAACCTCGCGACCGAGATGGCCGGGCTCCAGGAGCGGATCACCTCGACCCGCGACGGCTCGATCACCTCGCTCCAGGCCGTGTTCGTGCCGGCCGACGACTACACCGACCCGGCGCCCGGCGACGACGTTCGCCCACCTCGACTCGACGATCCGCCTCGAGCGGAGCATCGCCGAGCTCGGCATCTACCCGGCGGTCGACCCGCTGACCTCGACCTCGCGCGTGCTCGATCCCAACGTCGTCGGCCAGGAGCACTACGACGTGGCCCGTGAGACGCAGCGCGTGCTGCAGCGCTATCGCGACCTCCAGGACATCATCGCCATCCTCGGGATCGACGAACTGTCCGAGGAGGACAAGTCGACGGTGGCCAGGGCGCGGCGGCTGCAGCGCTTCATGAGCCAGCCGTTCACCGTCGCCGAAGTCTTCACCGGCCGACCCGGCAAGTACGTCAACATCAAGGACACCGTCGCCTCCTTCAAGGAGATCCTGGAGGGCAGCACCGATACCCTCCCGGAACAGGCCTTCTTCCTGGCCGGCACCCTCGACGACGTCCGAGAGAACGCGGCGAAACTGGCGTCGTGAGGACCGCAGTCGCCGGCCGCCACCCGGCTGCCGCTCGCTACGGCGCGGCGCCTCACGCTCGGGCTGCCGGGCGCCGGCCGGCGTCGGCGCACGCCCCCAATCTCCCCGGAAGCACCTATGTGACAGCAAGCTCCCGCAGCGGCGGGCAGGCGCCGAGGCGCGCCCCCGTCAGGCGCAGCGCCGTAGGGGGCGCAGATCGGTGGCTGCCCGCCGCTGCGTTTAGGATTCCCTGATGCCACTCTTGCTGGAGATCGTGACCCCGGAGCGTCTGGCCTACTCGGATTCGGTGGACAGCGTCCAATTGCCGGGCGTCGAGGGTGAGCTCGGGGTGCTGCCGCACCACGCGCCATTGGTGTCGATGCTCGGGGTGGGGGAGTTGCGCATCCGGAAGGACGGCCTTGAGGAATCGTTCGCGATCGTCGGGGGCTTCCTCCAGGTCCGACCGGACCGCGTCGTCGTGATGGCCGAGACCGCGGACATGGCCAGCGAGATCGACCTCGAGAAAGCCCTCGAAGCCAGGCGTGAAGCAGAGCGGACGCTCGAGGGCGCTGCGCAGACCGATGCGGTCGACCTTGCCGCCGCGCGGGCGTCTCTTCAGCAGGCCCTCCTGCGGATCCGCGTCGCGGAGCGCCGCCACCGCGAGGGTCCGCGGCGCCACGGGTAGCGGCGGATGACAGGCGTCCGGCCATTCCACTGGGAATACCACCCGGAACCGGTGGCCCGTGAGGTCTTCCGGATCGAGGGCGGTCGGCCGCTGAACGGCACGGTCACGATCAGCGGTGCCAAGAATGCGGCGCTCAAGATGATGGCCGCTGCGACGCTGACCGGCGAGCGCTGCCGGCTGACCAACGTGCCCGAGATCGAGGATGTGCGGGTCATGACCGATACCCTGCGCGATCTGGGGGTCGTGGTCGAGCATCCCGCCGCCAACATCTACGAGATCGCGTCGGGTGACGTCGAGTGGCTGTTCGTGCCGCTCGAGGCCGCGGCCCGCATGCGCGCCAGCTTCATCCTGCTCGGCCCGCTCCTGGCCCGGTTCGGTCGGGTCATCATCAGCAACCCGGGTGGCGACCGGATCGGACGCCGCCCGGTCGATCTCCACGTCGAGGCGATGCGAGCCCTCGGTGCATCGATCGACTACCGGAACGGCTACTACTTCGCGACGTCGCCGGGACGGTTGCGCGGCGGTGAGGTCACCTTCCCGTTCGTGTCCGTGATGGGGACGGAGAACGCGATGCTCGCAGCGACCCTCGCCGACGGCCACACCGTCATCCGGCCGGCGGCCCAGGAGCCGGAGGTCGACGACCTCATCGAATTCCTGCAGAAGATGGGCGCGGCGATCGAGCGGACGGCCCCGGACACGATCGAGATCGACGGCCGAAAACGCCTGCGCGGCGCGGAGCACCGGGTGATCCCCGATCGGATCGAGGCCGGCACGTTCGCCATCGCTGCGGCCGTGACCGGCGGTCGCGTGACCCTGGAGGGGGCGCCGTGCGACCACCTGTCCACGTTCGTCGAAGTCATGATCAACGTCGGCGTCGACGTCACCTGCGGCCGCGACACGATCGATGTCGATGGGTCGGCGCTCCACGCCGGCGGGTACACGGCCTGTGACATCGAGACGGCGCCCTACCCGGGGCTGGCCACCGACCTCCAGCCACCGACCGCGGTGTTGCTGACCCAGGCGAAGGGCACATCGCGCGTCCACGAGGCGATCTTCGAGGATCGTCTCGAGTGGATGAGCGAGATCCGGCGAATGGGCGCGAAGGTCAAGCAGGTCGACACCCATCACGCCACGATCACGGGCCCGGCCGACCTGGTCGGTGCCGAGGTCGAGATCGGTGACCTGCGAGCCGGCGCGTCGCTCATGCTCGCGGCCCTGGCGGCTCGAGGCACGACCACCATCCACGGTGCACACCACGTTCACCGGGGCTATGAGAACATCGAGCGTAAGTTCCTCGACATCGGAGCCAGCATCTCGCGCAGCGCGGAAGGGACAGCAGACGACCCCTCATGAAGATCGGTATCGACCTCGGGACCGCCAACGTCCTCGTCTACGTCAAGGGCAAGGGCATCGTCATCACGGAACCCAGCGTGGTCGCCGTCTCCGATGACAACCGGATCGTCGCGGTGGGCGACGAAGCCCGCGAGATGATCGGGCGAACGCCCGGCAATATCCACGCCATCCGCCCGATGAAGGACGGCGTCATCGCCGACTACGTCATCACCGAGGCGATGCTCAGCCACTTCATCGGCAAGGTCCGTCGCGGCCCCATCGGGTTCGGCAAGCCGGAGGTCATGATCTCCGTCCCGGCCGGGGTGACCAGCGTCGAGAAGCGGGCCGTCCGGGACGCGGCGCTCAAGGCCGGTGCCAAGGAGGCCTACCTCATCGAGGAGCCGCTGGCCGCCGCCATCGGCGCCAACGTGCCGATCAGCGGGCCGTCCGGCAACATGATCATCGATATCGGCGGCGGGACGAGCGAGATCGCGGTCATCGCCCTCGGCGGGATCGTCGTGTCGCACAGCCTCCGCGTCGGGGGCAACCGTTTCGACGATGCGATCGCCACGTACATCCGCAAGAAGTACAACCTGATGATCGGCGAGCGGACGGCGGAAGAGGTCAAGATGGAGATCGGGACCGCCCTGCCGCTCGAGCGGGAGCTCACGATGGAGGTCCGCGGCCGCGACCTGATCGCCGGGTTGCCGCGGACGATCCCGATCACCAGCAGCGAGGTGATGGAGGCCATCGAAGCCCCACTCCAGCAGCTCGTGTCGGCGGTCCGGGCCGTGCTCGAGCAGACACCCCCGGAACTGTCGTCGGACATCATCGACAAGGGCATGGTCATGTCCGGCGGCGGCGCCCTCTTGCGCAACATCGACAAGCTGCTCACCCAGGTGACCGGCGTCCCCTGCCACGTCGCGGAGAACCCGCTCAGCTGCGTCGCCCTGGGCACCGGTCTGGCCCTGGAGCACTTCGACTTCTTCAAGAAATCCCTGGTCCAGACGATCTGATGGTCGTGACCGCTGGCGTCGGGCCGGCCGGCGGACTCCTGGATGCCTACGGCGCTGCGCCTCACGGCATCCAGCCGCCCGCCGGCCGGCCCGCCAC
Organism: uncultured Chloroflexia bacterium; assembly: GCA_963720755.1. Classification (GTDB taxonomy): domain Bacteria; phylum Chloroflexota; class Limnocylindria; order Limnocylindrales; family CSP1-4; genus SPCO01. The sequence goes on along the minus strand of CAVRGP010000002.1, from coordinate 57,157 downwards.
CCGCTCCTACTCTCGGACGCTCACTTCACGGTGGTCCGGCGGCAGCAGCGCCGAGCAGACGGGCACCGCAAGGCGCAGCGCCGTAGGTGCCCCGTCGCTCGACGATGGAGCCGCCGCTGGTCGACCCACGTGACGCGCGCGTTCATCGATCTGCACTGTCACAGTCGAGGGAGCTTCGACTGTCTGTCGGCGCCCGGGGACATCGTCAAGGCGGCGAGCGTCCGCGGGCTGACCCACCTTGCGATCACCGATCACGATCGGATCGACATCGCACTCGAAGCCCGGGATCTCGCTCCCGCGGGGCTGACGGTGATCATCGGCGAAGAAGTGAAGACCAGTGACGGCGACCTCATCTGCGTCTTCCTCGAGCGGGCGATCCCGCCGGGCCTGTCCGCGATGGATACGATCGCGGCGGCTCGTGAACAGGGAGGCCTGGTCGGCATCCCGCACCCGTTCGACCGGATGCGCGGCTCGCTCCTCCGCGATGCCGCGATGGCCAGCCTCGCGCCGCACGTGGACTGGATCGAGACCTACAACGCCCGCGTCGTCGGGCATGGCAACGAGGATGCCGCCACCTTCGCGATCGAGCAGGGTCGGCCCGGCGTCTCGGTCTCCGACGCCCACTCGGTGATGGAGGTCGGCGTCGCCTACACGGCGCTCGACGGGGATCCGTCCACGCCGGCCGGTCTGCTCGCCGCCCTGGCCACTGCCGAGATCGTCCCGGGCAGGGCGACCTATTTCGTTCGGCTCTGGACGCCGCTGGCCAAGGGGATCAATCGGTTGCGGGGCAACGACCGGGTCAGGCCGTGACCGGCCCGGAGGGACAGGACCATCGTTCGATGGCCGAGGGGGCGGGCGGTCCGGTAGGGTCTGGGCCGATGGATGCCGCCCTTCCGCTCAACGAGCCAGATAACCTGATCGATGCCCTCGAGCACGAGCCGGACGAGGCCGCGCCGCTCTCGCTCGGTCATCGCCTGCGCCAGCCCCGGACGATCCTGTCGATCGTCGTTCCGCTCGCGATCATCGCCTTCTTCCTGTACCTCAACCGCGAGCGGTTGTCCGCCGTCCCGGATCTCATCCTCCAGGCCAACCCGGCCCTGGTCCTGCTCGCGTTCATCGTGTTCTACCTCGGCTTCCCGTTGCGTGGCTATCGCTGGAAGCGGCTCCTCGAGGCGTCCGGTTTCGAGATCCCCGTTCGCGGCTCGACCGAGATCCTGTACATCTCCTGGTTCGTCAATTGCGTCGTCCCGGCCAAGCTCGGCGACGTCTACCGTGCCTACCTGCTCAAGATGAACAGCGTGGCCTCGCTGAGCCGGACCTTCGGGACCGTCTTCATCGAACGCATCCTCGACATCTTCGCCATCGCCATCCTTGGCCTGGCCGCCGGCTTCTGGAGCTTCCGGAGCGGCATGCCTGAAGCGATCAAGGTCATCTTCATCGTCGGTATCGTGGTCGTCGTCGTGGCCGCCGTCGGCTTGTTCACGATGCGCAACTTCGGTCGGCGGATCATCGATCGGTTGCCGCTCCCGCCCAGGATCCACGAGTTGTACGAGCGGTTCGAGCAGGGCGTCTTCGGTGGGGTCGGCATCCGCCACCTGCCGATGCTGGCGACGGTCACGGTCCTGATCTGGATGACCGAGGCGCTGCGTCTGTACATCGTCGTCCTCGCCCTCGGGTTCCCGGATGTCGAGCTCGGTCTGTCCGGGGCGGTCTTCGTCGCCCTCATCGGCTCGCTGCTGACCGCCATCCCCCTCAGCCCGGCCGGTCTCGGCTTCGCCCAGGCAGGCGTCATCGGTGTCCTGACCGTGGCGTACGGCGTACCCCTGCCCGAGGCGACCGCGATCACGATCCTCGACTGGGTCATCAGCGTGCTGTCGATCATCGTGTTCGGCGCGATCGTCTACGTCGTCTCGCCGATGCCGCGCGGGATGGGCCGGATCGGCCAGCCCCCCGCCGCCTCGTCGGCCCCGACACCGGTCTGACAGAAGCCTACCCTGATAGTCCGGGGTCCCAAGGCCGACGGTCCAGACCGCACCGACACGAACCCCACCGAACCGATCTGCGAGACCGCCACGCTCCCTGGACCGACCGGTACGAACGGGTGATATAGACCGCACCGTCGCCGCTCGATAGTGGGCCTAGAGAACAGCCCATCCGAATGGTGGATCACAGCGGAGCCCAATCCCACCCATGACCACGCAGAACGGCCGAGCGTTCAACGAATGGCTGCGAGCCCAGCTCAAGGCCAAGAAGATGTCGCAGCGCCAACTCGCCCAGCAGTCCGGAGTCGACCACTCCACGATCTCGCGGTTGATCCGCGGGGATCGGATGCCGTCGCTCGGGACTGCCACCAAGCTGGCCCGCGGCCTGCGCGAGCTTCGTGACGATGCGGATACGCCGCAATACCTCGGTCTCGTCGCCGCCGGGAACACCAACCCGACCGCCCGCGTCGAGTACGCCCTGCGTGCCGACGAGCTGCTGAGCGAACCGCAGGTTCGCCAGATCATGGAGTACTACCTCGCGGTGCGGATGCGCCGCTACGCCAGGAACTTCCCATCCGCCGACGCGAGTTCCGGGACCGAACGGTCTCCGGAACGGACGCTCGGACGATCTTCCGCCTCCACGTCCGGTACGCCGGTCGGGGTGGGTGCCGGGGCCACCGTCAGCATGGTGCGCGCCGTCTCCCGCTCGGCTAATCGAGAGCCGGGGCGCTACTGAGCATCCATCTGGCTTGACTCGGTCCGTCCTCCACGGACAGAGTCTTCGGGGCAGCGAACGCCGGTGTCTGGGGCGCCGGCGTTCGCGATTCCCGCGGGGAGCGTGGCGGCGGGGGCCGGGGAGCGTGGCGTGCCGCGGGGGTCCGTGGGCCGCCGCGGCACATTTGCCAAATACGAGCCAGCCGCGTACAAAGCCATCCCATCCACCCCGAGATCAGCTAGATCCTCGGCCTCCACGCTCAGCGCAGCTCCGATCCGGCCACGATCAACCGCCCGGACGCTGCTATCCGTGCTTAGTAAGCGTGGGACGCATATTTGGCAAGTTCCACGGCCCGCCGCCGCCCGCCGCGGCCGCCCGCCGTCGGCCGCGCCCGCCGCCGCCCGCCGCCGCGCCGCGGCCGCCCAGGCCGACTCGCTACAAGCTCGGCGCGTAAACCGAGATGAACCGTCCCGGCGCGGCCTCGAACCGGAGGACCGGTTCCCCGAACCGGCTGGGTGGCGCGACCCGGGCTTCGGCCTCGCCGTCACAGGGCGCACCGATCGCCCCTTCGAACAGCGAGTCGCAGATCACGACGAGCGAGTCGGCGGTCGCGCTGACGGCGCCCGTGCCGGCATCGACCCGGACCACGGCCCCGGCACGGACGAGCGGGTAGCCGTACGCCTCGGTCGATTTGAAGTCCGGCAGTGAGCGGAGGGTGAACGCGCCGCCATCGGTCGTGGCGATGATCCGGTCGGCGGCCTCGGCCGCGGCCGGGAACCCGCCATCCGGGTTGACCGCCGGTGGCTGCTGGAACAGGTTCCAGGACAACACGGCGGCCACGGCGATCACGACGAAGCCGCGCCGGATGATCCGGTCGGGCGCCTCGCTGGCGGGCCTGCCGTGCCGGCGGGATTTGCCGGGTCGGCGACGTGGGCCGGATTTGCCAGGGCAACCGGGTCGGCCACGACGCGTCCACGCCAGACGGTCACGGCGCCGATCCCGACCAGGGTGAAGACCATCGGGTCGGCGAAGGCGTGGTAGTGGTCGTTCGGGAGCCCGGGCACGACCGAAGCGAGGCTCGGTGACAGGAACGTGAGCGCGAACGCCGTCCAGACGAGACCGAGCCCCAGCCAGCGGGCCGCAACCATCTCCGACCGGTTACCGAAGAGACCGCTCCACATCGCCAGCCCGATGACGCCGGCGGCGGCGATGAGCGCCGCGAGCGCGCCATCGGTGATGAGCCCCGTCAACGGCCAGGACACGACCCGCGCGCCGATGACGAGGAAGCGGACGAGCGGACCAGTCGCGGTCGGGTCCCCGCCGGCCCGGATGTAGTCGAGCGCCGCGGTGACCTCGGAGAAGTGGTTCGTCAGCTCGTGAACGGCCAGTGGCGCGAAGCTCACGATCACGATCGCGAGACCGGCCAGGCCGAACCGCCACACCCGACTGCGATCGACCCCGCCCGGTCGCCTCCGAAGGTCGGCGACGAACAAGGCCCCGACGATCGGGAGCAGGGTGACGCCGAGGACGTGGCACTGCATCGTGACCGCCGTGCCGATGCCGGCCACGAGCCACCATCGCGGGCGCTCGCTCGTCCAGGCCCGCCAGGCTCCCGCCAGCGCGATGGCGCTCGACAGGGCGATGAGGTTCGGGTTCCAGATGAAGGTCGATTCATCGACCGCGGAGATCGATACCGCCATCGTCAACCCGGCGATCAGGCCGGCCGCGTCCCCGGCGATCGAGCGGGCCAGCCACCAGGTGACGAGCACGGCCGCGATGCCGGCCAGGGCGATGAGCGCCACGACGGCGAGCGGCGAGTCGCCACCGGTCAGGAAGGCGGCCGGCGACAGGAGGTAGTAGTACCAGGCGCCGTGATGGACGTCTCCGATCGACGTGGGCGGCCCCAGCAACGGCACGACCCCGTCGGTGACCATGGACCGCAGGACGAGCATGTCGTGGCCCTGGTCGGAATCCCAGGTCCCACGGGTCGCCAGGTTCGGCAGGCGCAGCAACGCGGCGGCGACGAGCAGGAGCAGCGGCACGAGGCGTCGTCCGGCGGGAAGCATCCGCGGCATCGTACGACGCGCGGGGTCGGGGCCTAGCGTCGGCCCTTCGTGTAGTCGCCGCCGATCATCGGCTCGATGACGCCGTAGTCCCCGTCCTGGCGTCGGTAGAGGACGGCGATCCGCTCGGTCTCCGCGCTGACGAAGACGAAGAACGTGTGGCCCAGCTCCTCCATCCGCGCGACCGCGTCTTCCTCGAACATCGGCTCGATGGCGAAGCGCTTGACCTTGACGATGCGCGTCTCTCTGGCCGGACCTTCGCTCCCGTCGGCCAGTCGTCGGAGGATCTCCTTCTCCTCCTCGGGGCGCGCCCGGAGGCGAGGTTTCTCCTTGTGGTCGACGGCTTGGCGCTCGACCTTGTCCACGACGCCGTCGAGGGCGGCCTGGTACGACGAGCCGGCTGCCCGGCTGCGCAGCGGCTTGCCCTGGATGACGAGGGTCAGCTCGGCGAAATGGGAGGCGTCGGCGCTGCGGTGGTGCTCGTTCCAGAGCTCGAAGGTCGCATCGGTCTGATCGTCCAGCAGCCGCTCGATCCGCTGCGCTTTGCGCTCCGCATAGTCGCGCACACGGTCCGGGATCTCAGCGTTCTTTCCCTTGACGATCGTCCGCACCAGGCCCTCCTGCGTCTGGGTCGATTATACGCCCGGGCTCCTCGACACCCGGTCAGCGCTCGCGTGCGACGGCGATCGCGGAGACGGCGAAGGCGCCCGCCTGGAGCAGCGCGACCCCGCACGCGGCCAGGGTGGCACCGGTCGTGACGACGTCGTCGACCAGGAGGATCCAGTGCCCCTGGAAGGTGGTTGCGTCCGCCGCGTGGCTGGCCTCGCCGCGGGTCCGAAAGGCTCCGCTCACGTTGGCTGCCCGCTCATTCCGGCCGAGCTCGAACTGGGCGACGGTGGCGCGCTCCCGCTCGAGCGCTCGCTCGCAGCGCAGACCGAGATCCGCGGCCGCGACCTCCGCGATCAGGGCAGCCTGGTCGTAGCCGCGCCGCCGCTCGCGATCGGCGTGGATCGGGACGGGCACGACGACGTCCGCACCGACGCCGATGCGGCCCCAGCGCCGGGCGACCGCCGTTCCCAGGGGACGAGCGAGGCGGCGCTCCCCGGCGTACTTCAGGTCGTGGAGGGCGGCCCGCACGGGACCGGCAAACGGCGCGCACCAATCCAGTTGCAGCAGCGGCGCCGGGATCTCCGCCGGTAGTCCGATCGGCGTCCCGCCCGGCAGATCGAGACGGACATCGAGGGCCGGCCGGCATTCGTCGCAGAGCGGTTCACCTTCCCGTCGACAGCCGGCACAGGTTGCCGGGAAGGCGAGGTCGAGGGCGAGCGTCGTCAGTCGTCGCAGGGGCGCCATCGCGGCCCACGATGACAGTCGGGTCTCACCCGGCGCTTATCCGGGCGTCAGTGCAGTCGATGCGGCATGTCGTCGATGGAGCCCTCGTCGCGGACCGTCCGGCGACGGTGCCACGGGACGACGCCATCGAGCTCGATCTCGAGTGAGAAGCTGAGGAACGTCCGGACGAGGACGATCAGGCCAAGGGTGGCGGCGCTCTCCAGAGTGAGGTCGATCGTCACGGTCTGGACGATGTCCGCGATGATCAGGATCTCCAGGCCGAGCAGGATCGCCTGGCCGACGTGCAGGCGGACGCGCTGGTAGACGCCGGTCCGTTCGCCCCGGGCCCAGGCCGTGGAGCCCAGCCAGAGGGCACGGATGGAACCGACCGCCAGAATGAGGATCCCTGCCGTCTCGAACGCTCGGACGACGAATTCCATCACGTCATCGAAGGTCAGGTGCACGCGTCCTCCCGTGGTGTGCCTGCAGCATGCCATGCGGGCGGCCGTTGATGCTTGATTTGGCGGCAATTCTGGACACCGCGCCCTGTATGCGCGTAGGCGGCATCAGGCTCGGCTCGGCTGGCTACCCGACGGTGATGCGGTCGCCGACGATCGTCCCGGTGCGCTCGATCGTGCCCACGGGCAGCTCCAGCACGCCGTTGGCGCCGCGGACGAGTGGCACGATCCCGGTCCACGTCCGCAGCCCCGGATGGACGGACAGCACCGGCCGTGGTCCGGCCGGATCGCCATCCTCGGGGCGGCCGACGAACACGGCATCGATCGCGAAACGCATGAACATCATGTGGATGCCATTGGATGCCGGCAGCCACATCCCACCATCGGAGGGCAGACCGTCGCGGCCCATCAGGCCCATGAACTTGGCCCACAGGCCGTCGGCCACCTCGAGTCGATGGCTCAGCTCGGTGCCACGGGTGACGTTGCGTGCCCGCACGGAACGGCCGTTCGGCGGCAGCCTGCCCGCGCCTGGGCGTGTGTCGTGGCTCGTGGCCTCACTGCCGGCATCCGGCGCGTCCATGATCCGCGGTGATCCGGGTCAGACGGCCAGGTTCTGGACGATCAGGATGATCGCCGGGCCAAGGATGACGATGAACAGCGACGGGAAGATGCAGCCGACGAGCGGGAACAGCATCTTGATCGGGGCCTTCGCGGCCTGTTCCTCGGCACGCTGGCGGCGTTCGATCCGGAGCTGCTCCGACTGGACCTGGAGGACCTTGGAGATCGACACGCCGAGTTGCTCGGCCTGGATGATCGCGCCGATGAAGTTGGTCAGCGGCGGGACTTCCGTCCGGGCGACGATGTCACGCAGGGCATCGCGTCGCGCCTTGCCGACTCGGAGTTCTGCCATTGCCCGCCGGAACTCGTCCGACAGGGGGCCTTCCAGCTTTTCGACGACCTTGCCCAGCGCCGCGTCGAACCCGAGACCGGCCCGCACGGAGATGGTCAGCAGGTCGAGTGCGTCCGGGATCATCAGGAGGATCGCCTTCTGGCGCTTCTTGATCTTTCCCCCCAGCCAGAACTCGGGGTAGGTGTAGCCGAAGAAGCCGCCGACGGCGGTCATCACCAGCCCGATGAAGAACGGCAGGCTCATGACGCCGAGGAGCACGAACAGGGCGAAGAAGATGATCGCCCCGATGATCGCGCCGACGGCCTTGATCCCGAGCCAGTCGGCCACCCGCATGTCGCCAGGGTTACCTGCCAACGCGAGGCGCTTCTCGGTCCGCTCGCTGAACGAAGTGCTCGTGACCCGGGACACGCTACCGGACAGGCGCTTGGCGAGGGGCCGCAGGGTCCGCTCGATGAACGGCTGCTGGAGCTCGAGTTCCTCGAGGTTCTTGGCCTGCATGGACCCAAGCTGGGTCAGCCGGGCCTGGACCGGGTCAACGGACTGGCCGCCGGACAAGCCGATGACGATGAGCAGGATGCCGCCGGCCGCGAGGGCGGCGACGACGATCGGCAAGATTTCCATCAGTCCTAGACCTCGATGTCGACGATTTTGCGGATGGCCAGGAACCCGAGGAACATCATGAAACCGCCGATCATCAGGATGATGACCCCGGCCGGCAGCCCGAGGATGGCCGGCGGATTGGCGAACATCGGATCCATGAACCCGGGCGCCGCCACGAACAGGAAGGCCGGCCAGCCCGATCGGGAGACCCGCCACGACGTAACCGGACATGCGCTGCTGGGCGGTCAGCGTTCGGATCTCGCCCTTGATCCGGACGCGTTCACGGATCGTGTACGCGATCGAGTCGAGGATCTCGGCGAGGTTGCCGCCCACCTGGTGCTGGATGCTGATGGCGGTGGCCATCAGTTCGAGGTCGTCCGAGCGGACCCGGCGGACCATGTTCTCCAGGGCCTGTTCGAACGGCAGACCAAGGTTGACCTCACGGATGACGCGGCCGAACTCGGTCGAGACCGGTGGGCGCGATTCGCGGACCACCAGCTCCACCGCCTGGAGGAAGGACGAGCCGGCGCGCAGGGCGTTGGCCAGCAGGGTGATCGTATCCGGCAGCTGCTTGTTGAAGGCGCCGAGGCGGCCGCTCTTTCGACGCGCCAGCCAGAACCTCGGGAGCATGAACCCGATGAGCAGTCCGACGAGGAGGAAGATCGGGTTGCCCAGCGCGGGCAGGATCGGCGACAGGAGGAACATGGCCAGCGGGACGCCGACGACCGAGCCGGCCCAGATGGCCAGGAACTCCGACGGCTTGAGCTGCAGGTCCGCCCGGGCGATGTCGCGGGCCAGGTTGGCCCCGAAGTCGCGTTGCTCGACGACCCGGTTGAGGCTGTTGAGGGCGGCGCTCTGGGCGATCAGGTCGGCGACGCCACCCTGACCGCTGGCGGCCTTGTTGGCGGCCGGCTTCGCCGCGTAGCGCTCGAGCCGGTCGGAGATGCCGGACCCACCCGAGGTCGCAACGCCGATCGCGAGCACGATGATCGCCAGGGCGGCGACGGCGGCGACCGCGAGCGTCATGGTATCCACGGGTTCAGTACTCCTTCCCGAGCCTAGTAGGTGAAGCCGAACAGGCCGGGTGGCAGGTTGATCCCCATGACCTCGAACTTCTCGACGAACTTGGGCCGGATCCCGGTCGCCTTGAGGCGGCCCTGGATCTTGCCCTCGACGACGCCGGTCTGCTCGAAGATGAAGACATCCTGCATGACGATGACATCACCCTCCATGCCCTGGACCTCGGTGATGTTGACGATCTTGCGCGTCCCGTCCTTGAGCCGGGACTGCTGGACGATGAGATCGACGGCGGACGCGACCTGCTCGCGGATCGCCCGCAGGGGCAGGTCCACGCCGGCCATCAGGACCATCGTCTCGAGCCGCGACAGCATGTCGCGCGGGCTGTTGGCGTGGCCGGTGGACATGGAGCCGTCGTGGCCGGTGTTCATGGCCTGGAGCATGTCCAAAGCCTCGCCGGACCGACACTCCCCGACGATGATCCGGTCGGGCCGCATGCGCAGGGCGTTGCGGACGAGCTCGCGGATGGGGACGGCGCCCTTGCCCTCGATGTTGGGTGGGCGCGACTCAAGGGTGACGACGTGCTCCTGCCGAAGCTGGAGCTCCGCCGCGTCCTCGATCGTCACGATCCGCTCGTCGTTCGGGATGAACGACGACAGGACGTTGAGGGTCGTGGTCTTGCCCGAGCCGGTGCCGCCGGACACGAACACGTTGAGCCGCGCTTCCACGCACGCTCGGAGGAAGTCGAACATGTCCGAGGTAGCCGTGCCGAAGCGGACGAGGTCCTCCACGGTGAACGGCGACGCCGAGAACTTTCGGATGGTGACGACGGGGCCGACCAATGAGAGCGGCGGGATGATGGCGTTGACGCGAGACCCGTCGGTCAGACGGGCGTCGACCATCGGGCTCGATTCGTCGACTCGACGGCCGATGGGGGCGATGATCCGGTCGATGATCCGCATGACGTGATCGTCGTTCTGGAAGACCACGTTGGTCAGTTCAAGCTTGCCCGATCGCTCGATGTAGACCTGGCGCGGGCCGTTGACCATGACTTCGGTGATGGACTCGTCACGAAGAAGTGGCTCGAGCGGGCCGAGACCGATGATCTCGTCCGTGATCTGCTCGAGCATCCGGACGCGCTCGGCGCGGGTCAGGGCGAGGCCTTCCTCGTCGATGACCTTGCCGAAGATCTCCTCGATCTGGCGTCGGACCTCGACCTGGTTGGACAGGTCCAGCTTCGGATCCAGGTCCTGGATGACCCGGTTCTGGATGCGGAACTTGACGTCGCGGAACGACTCGCGGACGGGCGCCTGACTGCTCAGGCGACTCGGCGTCGGGGCGCCCGGGACCCCGCCTGGCGGTGCCGGAACGTTGGATCCAGGCGCGCCTGGCTTACCCGGTGCGGCGCCGGCGGTGCCGTCGGCACCTGGTCGAGCGCTTTCGATCCGTTTCAACAGGGACATCGTTTACCCCCTTCTCGCCCGGACGGGCCAGGTGCGTGCGGTCATCGCCATGCGAACAACGACTTCTTCTGAGTGGACTTCTTGGCACTTTCGTCCGCGGCCTCGACCACGGCTCGTTCCCCGGTCACGGTCCGGGCGAGTCGGAGGATGTCCTGGGAGACCTGGGCCTCCCGATTGGACAGGAAGAACGGGACGCCACGATTGAGCGCGTAGACCACGCTCCGACCGTCGCTCACGATCTGCTCATCGACCTTGCGTCCGATCGAGGTCTCGACGTCGCTGACCCGGATGCCGAGGGCCGAATCGGCGCGATTGAGGACGAGCCGGACCTTCCCCTTCTCATAGCCAAGCTGTTGGGCTACCTCCAGGAAGAGGCGCATGTTCTTGATGCTCGTGATCTCGAGACTCAGCATCGTCAGGATGATGTCGGCGGCGTCAAGGATCGCCAGCGTCGTGTCATTGAAGTATGCGGCGCAATCGACGACGACCAGGTCGTGGTCGCGCCGCAGGCCCTCGATGACCCGCTTGACCCAGGCTGCCGTGATGATCTCGGCGGTCTCCGGTGATGGCGGGGCGAGGAGGACGCGGATCCCAGCCGAGTGATCGACCAGGAACGTGTCCATCGATTCGAGCTCGCCCGCTTCCAGCTCCGGGATGAGGTCTGCGATCGACTTGCTCTTCGGGTTCAGGTTGAGCAGGACACCGACATCGCCAAACTGGAATGAGGCGTCCATGACGACGACCTTCTTGCCCAGCTCCGTGGCGGCGGCGACGGCCAGGTTGACCGCGACGGTCGTTCGCCCGACACCGCCCTTGGGGCTGAACACGGCCACGACGGTGCCGGGCTCGCCGTCACCACCGGTCCGGTCGCCACCCCCGCCGCCGATCGTCGCCGGTGTGGCGGCGAGCCGGCTTTGCTTGTCGCGCTCGCGCGCGCTCACCTGTCGGATGGAGGCGGTCAGTTCGTCGCTGCTGAATGGCTTGACGAGAAACTCCCGGGCGCCGGCCAGCATGGATCGGCGGAGGTAGTCCGCTTCACCCTGGACGGACATCATCACGACGGACGCGTTCGGGACAGTCGAGGAGAGCTGCTCCGTCGTCGCGATGCCATCCATGCCCGGCATGTTGATGTCCATGAGGACGACATCCGGGTTCAGCTGGCCGGCCAGCTCCAGCGCTTCACGACCGGAGCCAGCCGCGCCGACAACCTCGATGTCGCTCTCGAAGCCAAGAAGCTTCGTGAGGTGATCGCGGGTTTCGGCGATGTCGTCAACGACGAGGACACGGATCTGGTCAGTCATCTCGCTCTGGTCGGTCCTTGCGGTGGGTGGATGCGGTGGCCGGGGACGCGCCAGGCGCGTCCCCGATCAGGATTCCGCTACGGCTTCTTCGGCGTGACGGTCTGGACGACTTCGGGTGGCAGGACACCGTAGGAGTCCACCAACACCTTGAGCGTCACGCCAGTCGTCACCGCGTCGACCGGCAGCACGGGCTCGCCCGTGACCGGATCGATGAAGTCGGCTGACGATCGCAGGGCCAGCGAGACGTTGCCGTCCATCTGGGCGAACTTCAGGACCTCGGCCTGCTGAGCCGTCACCGCAAGGATGACGATCTGCTGCTGGCCGTTGAGGGCTGTCGTGTCACCCGCTGACGGGGCCGGTGTTTCTGTCCCGGTGTCGGTTGTCGGCGCCGGGGTCGGCAGCAGCGTGCCCATGACCTGCATGCCCTGGAGCAGCAGTTTGACGCTGGTGCTGTTGAGGCCGGAGACGACCGTCACGGAGCTATCGACCGGGTTGATCGTGATGACCGGGAACTTGTCAGCGGTCAGGCCGACGACCATGTCCACGTAGTCACCGGTCTTGATGACCGTGCCCACGCCGCTGACCTGGTCCACCTGGACAGACATGCAGCGCAGGGTGGCCGGACAGTCGATCGTTGTGATCTGGCCGTTGTTGCCGCTGAGCGTTTCGCTCGTGATCTGCGCGCCGGCCGTGACTTGCTCGCGGGCGATCTGGCCGATCACCTGGGAGGGATCGGTGAACGCACCCGGCAGGATCGCCGTCAGGTCCACGGTCTTGGTCGTGATCTGGTTGGCCGCGATGCGCGTCGATAGCGGGATATCCGCCGATGCGACGACGACCGGACCGGTCGTCGGAGCCGCCTCCGGACCATTCGACTTGGGGGTGCTCGAACTGAGCAGGATGATGCCGACGAAGGCCACGATCGCCAGGAAGACCCCGACGAGCAGGACAAGGCGATTTGAGCGTCTCAAGTTGATTCTCCCCGATCAAAGCTGGTGTGACAGGTGGCACCACTCTAGCACCGCCCCAGAGCCGCGCGACTATACCAAAGGGCTAGGACTATTGGTAGGAAAAAGCAGGAACGCACGCATGGTGCAAGGAAATCTGCAAGGTTGCGTTCCTGGGGGCCAGCGGGAGTGCCGTCAGGGCCCGCGGACATGCGAAGGCCCGCCAGCGATCGCTCGGCGGGCCTTGAAGATCGAAGTCCTACTGGATGGATTGCAACGTGGTACCGATGACGTTCAGCTTGTCGCTGACCTGGGAACCCATGAAGAGGAGGGCGACGATAGCGACGATCGCGATGAGAGCGAGGATAAGAGCGTATTCGGCGAGGCCCTGGCCTTCGTCATCCCGGCGAAGCCGGTCGATGATCGCGAGGACGGGCGCGAGTCTGGTCATGCATGAACCTCCTTTCTCGAAGACTTACCGCCAACATACGGTCGGCTGCGCGAGTGTCAATAGGCCGTTGGTAGGTTCCGTCGGCGTCCATGCACCACCGGAACGTTGAAGCCGCCGGGCCTTACGGCGCCGGCGGCTCCGATCTGCCATGGAGTGGACCGTCCTAGACGGAGCTGCCGACCGTGTTGAGGATCGTGCTGACCTGGCCGCCCAGGAAGATGAGCGCGATGATCGCGACGATCGCGATGAGGGCGAGGATCAGCGCGTACTCGGCCAGACCCTGGCCTTCGTCGTCGTTGCGGATGGACGAGATGAGTGCGATGAGCTGTGTCATGTTGGTTCCCTCCTTTCCGTGAGATCTCCGCAGGATCGCTGCGGGCTGGGAAACGGTACGGGCGGTCAAGCGGCGTGTCAAGAGACCCAGATGCCCTATAACCGCACCAAGAAATGAAGAACCGCCGAGCCCCGTGGGGTCGGCGGTTCGTGCGACGCGATCGGGTCCTAGACGGAGTTGCCGACCGTGTTCAGGATCGTGCTGACCTGGCCGCCCAGGAAGATGAGGGCGATGATCGCGACGATCGCGATGAGGGCGAGGATCAGCGCGTACTCGGCCAGTCCCTGGCCTTCCTCGTCGCTGCGAAGCGAGGCGAGGAGCGTGGTGATGAGTGCCATGTGGCAGCCTCCCAGATGATGACGATCCCCCCGGAAGATCGAGGGCATGTCTCGAATATAGGGACTGATCCCGCAAATAGACACTAGGATGATGGTACCGGGGGTGGTGCCCGGACTCTCGGCGGTCAGCCGCCGGTCGCGGCGTCGATCGCGCTACCGACGAGACTCAGGAAATCGGCCAGCGTCCCGCCGAAGACCCCCAGGATGAGCACCGTGAAGATGCTGGTCAGGGCCAGGATCAAACCGTATTCAACGACGCCCTGACCGCGCGACGTCAGTCGTCGCATCAGGATGCGTCCGTGGCGGCCGCCTCCACCGCGGCCGCCTCCGCGGCGGCGATCGCATCGGGCGTGTCGGCCGCAAGGTCGCCGACGATCCGCACCTCGGCGCCGTCCTTGAGCAATTCCGCCACCAGCCCGAGCGTCGTCGCCCGGCCCTCGATCTCGCGCCAGGTGGACGGAGGCAGGGCCACGACCGAATCCCGCTTCGCGGCTTCCACGGCATCTCGTGCGTCCGCTCGTCGATCCTCCATCATCGCCGCCAGCGCCGGCGGGAGGTCGGCGTCGGGCGCCGTCTCGGGCGTGGCAGCCGGTTCCGCCTGGGCCATCTCTCTGTAGGCCGTGACGTGCGCCTCGAATTGTTCGGCCCAGTCGAGCCGGACGGTGACCCACGTGGCCTGGCCCGCGACGTAGGCCTCCATCGCCTCGTCCAGGATCCGGAACAACCCGGTCTCGAGGTCCATCGGCAGGCGACGGTCCGTCCCCATGGAATCGAAGTCGATGGGGATACCGGCGCGCTTGGCGCGCTCGCGGGTGGCCCGCCGCAAGGTCGGCACGAGGCCGAGGTCGTCGAGGACCATCGGCCGAACGTCGAAGATGAACGACTTGGTGGCTTCCAGGCTGCGCTGGACCATCGCGATCAGTTCACGAACTTCCGGCTCCGCGCTCGTCGGGTCGCTTGCCACGAGCCGCTCGACGATCTGGGCCTGGAGGACGATGTTGGTCAGGCTCTGGGCCGGGCCGTCGTGCATCGTCCGGGCGATCTCACGGCGCAGGTCCTCCTGCGCGTCCAGGAGCAGCCGCGAGACGGCCGGATCGACGCCTGCCCCGGCGGCCTTCCTCGCGGCCGTCGCGGCAACGGTCCCGATCGGGATCGCGGTTCCGGACTGGCTGGATCGGGCGGCGTCGGATGACACAGGCACGTCGCCTATCGCTGCCAGTATTCCGAGGTAGGCGGCCATACTGTCGCGGTAGCGGCCGAGGACTTTTCGCTTGCCTTCCAGTACTTCGACCTGGGTCTCCATGAGCGCCGCACGCTTCGTCAGCAGGACGAGCTGGGCGTTCAGGTCTGCGGCCAGGGCCGGGTCCATGGCGGTTCCGGCGGACTCGGCGGTCTTGTGGGCCGCGTCGATCTTCTCCGCGCCTGCCACCCGCCTGGTCTCGTGCCGGTCGGCCTCGGTCTTCGCCTGGGTGATCAGGAGGTCGATCTCGGCGAGCTCCTTATCCAGGCTCGCGAGGTCGTCCGCCATCCGCCCGGAGAGTTCAGGCAGGTTCGCTGGCGGCGCCTCGGAGGGTGCTGACTCGGTCATGTCGCTGGGGATCAGTCCTCCGGCATCCGGATCCAGCCCTGGCGCATGGCATAGACCACGGCCTGGGTCCGGTCGTTCACGGACAGCTTGCGCAGGATGGAGCTCATGTGGTTCTTGACCGTCTGTTCGCTGATGGACAGCGCGTAGGCGACCTGCTTGTTGGTCATGCCCTGGGCGATGTTGTCCAGGATCTCCACCTCGCGCGGGGACAGCGGCGCGAAGATCGGCGCAGCGTCCTGACCGTAGACGGCGAGCTCGCGGAACTCCTTGAGGACCCGCGAGGCGACGGCCGGCTTGGAGAAGACCTTGTCGTTGATGAGGTACTCGCCGGCGACGACCCGCCGGATGATGGTGACGAGATCGTCCGGGCCGACGTCCTTCAGGATGAACGCTGCGGCGCCGGCCTTGATCGCATCGAACAGGGCGTCCTCGTCCTCGGTCTGGGCCAGGACGATGATCCCGGTGGATGGCAACTCGCGCTTGATCCGCTGGGTCGTCTCGATGCCACCCGGAGCGGGCAGCGACAGGTCCATGAGGATGATGTCCGGCGAGGTCTCCAGCGCGCGGTCGATGGCGCTTCGCGAATCTTCGGCTTCGGCCACGATGTCGAAGTCCGCCTCGTGGCCCAGGATGTTGGCGATCCCCATCCGGAAGAGGGCGTGGTCGTCCACCACCAGGATCCTGGTGATCTCGTTGGCGGCGCGCTTCTCCGGACCGCCGCGTCGGCGATCAGGCCCGCTGTAGTCCGTGGCACTCATGAGCGCTCCTCTCCTCCCGTGGTGGCCCCGATCGGGATCACCAGCCGGACGACGGTGCCGCCATCCGGATGCGATCGTACGTCGAATCGTGCGCCGGTCAGGTCGGCGCGTTCACGCATGAATTGCAATCCGAAGTTTCGCCGACCGCGGGCCGCCATGTCACCCGGATCGAAACCCCGCCCATCGTCGCCGACTTCCAGCGTCCAACCATCGTCGCGCAGCGCCGTGGTGACCGTGACATGCGTGGCCGCGGCGTGCTTTCGGACGTTCTGGAGGGACTCCTGGGCGACGCGCAGGGCGACCGTCCGCTGGGCGTCGGTCAGGCCGTCCGTCGGGGCGGCCAGGTTGGTGGCGATGTCCAATCCGGTCAGGGTCCGCAGGCGTGAAACGGCATCGGTGATCGCGCCATTCAGGCCCAACTCGTCGAGGATCGGGGGCCGGAGCTGGCTGATGAACGAACGGACGCCGTCCAACTCGCGCCGGAGCAGCTCGCGCAGGTAGTGCAGCTCGGAGCGGGCGAGGGGGAGGTCGGAGTCGATCAGCTTCTCGATGAGCTCAACCTGGAAGATGGCGTTGCTGAGCGCCTGGGCCGGTCCATCGTGGACCTCCTGGGCAAGGCGCGCTCGCTCCGTCTCCTGGGCCTCGACAAGGCGCAGCCCGATATCGGGTGGGTCGTCCGTGGGTTCGGTGGCGACGCGTGCGTGCTCCATCGGTGTCCGAGTATACGAGGCGGTCGTCACGAGCCCACGCCCGTGCGGGCGGGGCCAAGCGTGCTCAGGACGATGGGGTATCTCACAGCCGGTGCAGCGTAGCACCGGGCACCGGTTCCGCCGACTGGTACGAAAGACCTATTCGGGCGTGGCTTCGGGATGGTGATCCGGCGACGTACCGTCCTTCGGGTCACGTGGGTTGCGGCCGCGAAGTGGTCGAGTGAGACGCCACGACCGGCTGGCCAGGACGGCGTCGAGCCGCTTCTCGGTCCTCTCCCTGCGCCTCGTCTCGACGCGAAGCTGCTTGGCCATCGCGGCGAGCTGCCGATCACGTTCGACGAGGTCAGGAAACGTCGCCGACCCGAAGGTCTCGCCGGCCGGTTCGAACGCAGCGCTGACGCGATCGAGCGTGGCCATGGCCTCGCCATCGCCCGGATCCCCGATCAGGGAAAGGAGAGCAGCGTAGACCTCGCCCACCCATCGCTCGATCTGCTCGCCGCCGCCCATTCCGCCCGTTGTCCGGGCATGGTGCCGAAGATCTCCCTGGAGGAAGGGTTCGACATCCGGCGCGGCGTCATCGATGGAGCGTGGCCATTCGAGATCAAGTGACCCGGACATCCTGAGCACGACGTGTCGCCAATCGTCGAGGAGTGCCTCATAGGACACGAACGTGCGGGTCTTGCCGCGAGTCATGCGCTCGGCGTCGAGGACATGCCTCAGCCAGAGAAGCGCCGATGACCCTGCCGAGATGCCACTGCGACGGACCAGCGATGCCGTCACGTCGGTCGGGTTCCGGACGCACAGGATGTACTTCGGATCCACGCCCATCGATCCGAGGATGTCGGAATAGAGCGGGACCATCCGCGAGATCCTCGGGTCCTTCACGACGAACAGCGTCGACTGCGGGTACTCGTCCTCCAGGCAGGCGGCGATCTCGTCGCGGTACGCACGCATCCGTTCCGGCGGCACGGCGCCCGGGTCGAAGCGGCGCCAGTCCTGCCAACCGCTGCCCGCCTCCTCGAGTAGCCGGTCATTGATCCGGACCAGCCGCTCCGGCTCCCAGTGTCCGGTCGGATTGGTCGGGTTCGCGGCGATCTGGTGCTCCGGCATCGTCGCGCCGAGCAAGCCGAGCGTGCCCGCCAGCGCGCTCGTACCCGATCGGTGCATACCGAGGATGACGATGCAGACGCGGGTCACGGGCAGGCGATCTCGAAGACCTTGGTATCCGCGAGCGGATCCTCCAGTGACGCGTCTGGATGCTGCAGGTCGACCTCGTGGAAGCAACCGGAGCCGTCCACGCCAGCCTCGAGATCCGCGGGCCAATGGGTGCTGTTCGCGTCGACCAGGATGAGCAGGGTCGATCCGAAGTGATCCGCAAGGTCGACGACGTCGCGCGGCGGTTCGTCGGGCAGGCCGAGCGCATAGACGCCTTGCGTCTCGGCCATCCAGATCGGGTAGTTCGAGATGATCGGGCCGTCCGCCGGATCGATCGGATGCCCGATGGCCGCCATGCGTTCCCCGAGGACCTCGTACAGCCGGGCCGTGTCGCGCGAGCCTGCCGCGAACGACGGAAGGAGCACGATCGAGAACAGGAGCGACCCGAAGATCCCGAGCACGGCACCGAGCCAGGCGTTCGGGTTCGTCCACTTCCTCCGGATGCTCACCTCCTCGATCAGGCCGTCGAGAAGGAACAGGGCCGACACCACGAGCAGCACCTGGAACGGACCGGATGCATGGAGGAAGGTCCCCCAGGTCGTGGTGACCGGGAAGACGAGGCTGGTGACGATGAATGCGGTGAAGCTGACGATGACGACGGGCCGGAGTGCCTGGCTTCGAATGGTCCAGTACAGGCCGACGAGTCCGATGACCGAGATCGGCAGCCCGGGCAGGAGCAGGACGTTGAACAGGTTGTGGACGATGCCGCCGATGCGCATGCCGACCAGGCCGATCGGGCCGACGGCGAGGTATCGGGCCAGCGTCGGCGGATCATTCCAGGCGAAGACATCTGTATCCGTTCACGGCCAGGGCGTTGGCGACTGCCTGACCGGGCAACGGACTGCCGAAGACCAGCCAGTCGCGAACCGCCCAGGGCAGGAAGATGAGTCCGGCGATGACGGCGACCTCGACGATGATGGCCACCCGTCGCCCTCGAGCCACGCCGCCCATCCGCCAGACCACGATCGCCCAGGCGAGACCGATGTAGATCGCCTCGTTGCGGGTCAGGGCCGCCAGGCCGATCAGCAGGCCGACCGCGATCACGCGCGGGTCGCGAAGCCGGACATCCCGGGGATGCGCGACGAAACGGGCCATCAGCAGGCACGCCGAGAGGGCGAGGACCGTGAACGGCATCGTCGAATCGGGCAGGGCCGAGTGGAGCAGGAGGGGCAGGTAGACCGCGGCGGTCAGGCCACTCCCGATCGCGAGGACCCGGGCTCGGGCGATGCGGGACCTCGTACTCCGCGGCCATGTCGGCGGCCAGGCGCCAGGCGAGGACGGGCACGATCGCGCCCGCCAGGACCGACGACCATTGGGCGGCCGCAAAGGTCGCTCCGAACAACAGCATGGGGACCGCGGCGAGGAACGTCGGGAGGGGTAGCCAGATCTCGAACGCCGCCCGTGGGAACTCGAGCGGCGGCGTCTGGAAGCTCCAGATGGCGTCCGTGACGAGGCCCCGCCCCTCGACCAGGTTCTGCGCCACCCCGACGTAGTAGGCGGTGTCTTCCGGCTTCGGGAAGACGATCTGCGACGCGAACACCAGCCGCACGAGGAACGCGACGACGAAGATCGCGCCTGCCGTCAACCAAGCTTCGCGTCGACTCATGACCCTGCCTCCCCGCAGCGGGTGTCGGATACGTCGAAGCACACAGGATAGAGCCCCAGCGTCGGTGGTCCATCGTCAGCCGCTGCGACCGTGAAGGACGGCGGCCCGATCCAGGCCGGCCGCGCCGCGCCATCGAGGACGGGCTTGAGGGCCTCGACCGTGCCGTTTCGCTCCAGGACCAGCCAGCGGATGTCGTAGGCGTCTGCGACCTCTCGGATCGTGTCGATCGGGTCGTCCGGCGAGACGACACCACCCCGCCCTGTGAAGTACTTGAACCCGCCGGCATCGATGGACATCAGCCGGTCCGTGGACGGGACGCCCATCTCGTCCAGCTGCGTGGCGAGTTCGATCCGTGGGGCCGCGGCCGCCCGCCAGCCGGCCTGGACCACCGGGGCGTACAGCGCCGCGGTGAGGATCACGAGGGCGACGACCGCCCAGGAGAAGACCGGCGTCGCGGTCGATGCGTCCCAGCTCGGTCGTCGTTTCGCGATCCACGCGACCAGGGCCGCGACACCCTCCAGCGCCAGGATGTAGGCATACGGACCCATCCCGACGGCCGAATGGATGAACGCGCCGCCCGGAACGTGCAACGGGAAGAGCAGCGTCGCGCCGAGGAACATGATGAGGACGTACAGGAACCAGGGCAGCAAGTCGTCCGAGCGGCGGCGGATCCAGCCGCCCCACACGACGAATGGGACGAGCACGACCGAGCAGATGACGACCGCGAAGTTCGCGGCGCCGACACGAGCCCACCGAGCCGGCTGCCGATGATGCCGGCGGGTCCCTGGGCCAGGAAGTTCGCGAGCGACACGTCCGCGGTGATGCTGTTCCACTGCCGGTACTCCGTCAGCCACAGCGCGGTACCGGTCGATGCCGTCGGCGAGATCGACCCGAAGACGGTGTACTGCCGGTACCACCACGGGACGACGATGAGCAGGTAGAGCCCGATGCAGGCGGCCGCCGCGAGGACCGAGATGTGCGGACGATCGCCGCGCCGCCAGGCTCGGACCCGATCGATGACGAAGACGAGGCCGACGGCCGCGCCCAGCAGGAAGGCGTCGTTGCGTGCGATCGAGGCGAGCCCGACGAGGAGCCCCGCCGCCGCGTATGACTTCGTGTCGCCCCGCAGCCCACGAGCCGCGAACCACAGGGTCGCCGCCACCAGCGGCTGGAAGATCGCGAAGTTCTCTGGCTGCGGCATGAACACCGTCCCCGCTGCGGGGATGGCGGCGAGGACCGCGGCACCCAGCTGCACGGTCCGGGAAGCGCCCATGTCACGGGCGATCAGCCAGGTCAGCGGCGCGGCCAGTGAGCCGATGAGCACCATCGGCAGCGCGGATGCGATCGCCGTCGCGCCCATGAGCACGATGAACGGCGCCTGGATGAACGACGCCAGGGGGAGCCAGTGCGCGTTCGACGGGATGGGCAGGACCGCATCGGCGGGCAACTTGCCGCCGACCTCCGCGAAGATCCAGACGAAGTCGACGTTCAGCCCGTGTCCGCTCGCCGAGCGCCCGCGCCACGTCGACGTAGTAGAACGAATCCGGGTAGGCCGGGTCGGGGAACAGGAGCATCAACCCGGCGCGAACGGCGAACGCAAGCCCGTACAGGAGCAGAGGGATTCGCACGGCCGGTGCAGGGTAGCACCGGGTCGCGCTCGGCGCCCCCCAGTACGAAATGACTAATCCGTTTGGCGCCGGGCATCGAGCCTGGTGTAGCCCCCGGGTGCCGGAGGCGAACCCGGATTTTCGATGTAGCCATGGCGATCCGCGTACAGGAGGGCGACGGGATACGACGACATGGTGGAGACGCCGCTGGAGGTCGGAGGGTCCCGGCGCGAGGCGGACCTTCGCGTCACATTGGGTCGGGAACGCGTCCGGCTACGATGCGCGCGTGACGAGTACTAGTCGATCGGCGCCCGCTCTCGCTCAGGCCCTCCGCGCGAACATGGTCGAGGACTTCCCGTGAGTTGGCTGCCTCCACTCGTGTCTGAGTTCGCCATCACCGTCGCCGACGGAGCCGTGTGGCTGGCGATCGCCCAGGGCCTGCTGTTCGGGGCGATCGCTCTCGTGTTTGGCATCTGGGTGGCGCGCACCGTTGGCCTGCTCGAGGTCAACGCGCGGGCGGGCGAGACGCTCGGCGTCGGCCTGGCATCCGGGCTCCTGGTCCTCGCCGCCTGGTGGGCCGCAATCTGGTCCGGCGGGCGGAGCTCATTCACGCCGGTGGCCATCGGCTTCGCCATCGCCATCATCGCTTGCGCTTGTCCCACGGTTCCGGCCACGAGGTCAAGCCGCAAGCAGCGCATCGGCGGCGCCCACGGCCGCGGAGACGGACGCGTTGGGAGCGCAATCGATCGATCGCTCTCGCGGCGCTCGGTGGTGGCGCCTTCGTCGTTGCGATCGCCCTCCTGTATGGATCAACGATGGCACCGAGCCCGCGCAATGGCGTCCAGCCTGTGGAGAACCGTGACGAGGCGTATTACGCGGTCCTCGGCCGCGACCTGGCCACCTCTGGCACCGAGACGAATACTCTCGCCGTCCGGCTTCACGGATCTGGCCGGGTTGCCCGAGCAGACTTGGTACCACTGGGGCGAACTGTGGCTCGCTTCCGCCGCCATCACGATCTTCGGCGCGCCGCCGCTCGCCGCTCGGTTCTTCATCGTCTTGCCGATCGTGCTCCTAGCCGCCGCCGCGCTGACCGGCACCCTCGTCCGCCGGATGGCGGACACCGATTCGTGGAAGGCTTTCGCATTCGGGTTCACGGCGTGCCTATTTCTCGCCCCCGTCGCGTTGATCCCGGGACCGTTCTTCAGTGGCTGGGCCGTCGGCATGATCTTCGGGGTCACAACTATACGGGCTTGGTGCCATCGCGGGTCTACTTGCGCTCTTCGCTGTGGTCGTCTTGACTCGTCGCGGCGCGACATGGGCGCTCGCTGGCTTCGTTGGGAGCGCGGTCGCATTCATCCTACCCGCCCATATTGCGATCGCGGTGCTCGCGCTCGTTGGCGTGGGGATCGTCTGCACGCTCGAGGTTGCGAGGTCGATTCGTGCGCGGCGGCAACCGATCTTGTTGCCCGTCTGGGTCCGCACGATGACCGCAACCGGTGCCCTCGTCCTGGCAACGGTGCTCTGGGGCATGGCGACCGCCCACGATGTGGGAGTCAGCCCGTCAGCAAGCGGCCCACCCCCTTCCAGCGTCGCACCCTCGGTGGTCGTAGCGCCGTTCAACGCGTCATGGCGCGACTCCGTCGCAATCACGATCCTCGGTGCTGGCGTGTTCCTCGCGATTCCGGCCGCCTGGTATCTGAGACGGCGTGAGGCACGGCTGCAAAGTGATCTCTTCGTCGCGACGCTAGGTGTCCTTGCTGTGGGCGCAGTCGCGTGGGGTGCGCGGCTCGGCGACTTCACGATGTTCTACCTGTACTTCGCCGGAATCGCAGTCTTCGCCACGCCGATCGCGGCTGCCGCCGTGGCGATCGTCTGGGAGCGCCTCCAAGGACGAGGCACGTCCGGCTCACCATCGCATTGATCGCCTTGTGCGGGATCCAGCTGGAGTTGGGATTTGCGAACGGGATCGTCCGCCTGCAGGGCTTCGGACCTTCTGGCTACGAGCCGATCCCGATCGCCCTTCTCGAAGCCATCAGCCAGTTGCCCTCGGATGCGAAATTGGCTTACTCATGCCAGCCGTTCGACGAGGTAGCGTTTGGAACACCTCAACTTCTTAGCATCGATGCGCACGCTGGCCGCCGCGTCGTCCCGATGTGCTTCGAGGCGGAATTTCCAAGCACCCTACTTGGCGCCGAACCATCGCTCGCAGTGGTCAGCCAATTCTTCAGAGCCGCCCCGCAACTAGCGCTGTACCCGAACGCGACTGCTCGACCTTCGTCAAGCAGCGTCATCGGGTTCATGAAGGAGCACGGCATCGACTACATCTATGCTGATGCCAGGCACCCGAACACGCTCGTCAGCGGAGCGGTCCCAGTCGCCGGAAGCGGCGAAGCCGAGATCCTGCAGGTCCCATGACATGAATTGGCTTCCGACGAGGGTACGTATCGGACCGAAGGACGTGGGATCAATGACGATCCTCGCCTTGGTCGCGGTCGGCATCCCGCTATGGATGGCTGCCGCTGCGGGCGCCATCGGCCTGCCGAGCAACGACGACTGGGTCTACATGCGAGCGGCGACCGGTCTGTTTCAGACTGGCTCCGTCGATTTGTTCGCGCACACTGCCGCGTTCATCGGGCAACTATTGACTGTTCAGCCATTCCTTTGGGTATCCGGCGGTGACCCCTGGGCATTTACGGCGTATGGACTCGTCATGGCCTCGATCGGAGTCGTCGCCACCTACCTCTTGGCACGACGCTTCCTGGGAATAGCCTCCGCGGTGTTTGTCGTCCTGCTTACTCAGGCGATGCCTGGCTTTGTTCGCCAATCGGCGAGCTTCATGACAGATGGGCCTACGTTTGCGTTCGTCATGGTTTGCCTGTACTTGGGAACCAAGTGGCTCCAGGGGGATGGCGGACGATGGACCCTCATGGTTTCAATCGGCATCGGTCTTCTTGCCGTGGGCATCCGCGAATTCGCGATCAGCGCCCCAGTCGCGATACTCGCGGTCGCCTGGGTCCGGAGTCGCGCCGGCGAGCGAACACTCCTTGCTTTTGTGTCAATGGTTCTGGTTGTCGGGGTAGCAACCATCATCGGGGTGGTCGCTTCGCTTCCCGGCAACGTCCAGCCGGTATCGGTGCACTCCCAATATCTAAGCATCCTGGGCCCGGCATTCATCACGCTGGCAGCGGTTGTCCTCCCCGCCGCCGTGCTTTGGGCGGGGGAGCGGATCGGTGCAATCAGCCCGCACGCGATCTTGCTTGCTGCCGCCGCAGTGGGCTTGATGGTCGCTCTGTCGCCGAACGGACCGATCATCGGGAACCTTTGGACGTCCAACGGCCTGGGGGGAGGCTACATCGGTCCAGGAGGCTACTACGAGGGCCCCACGGGCGATTTCTTCCTAACAGGGTCCCGGGAGACAGTCTTTGGTAGCACTTCTTGGGCACTGTCCGAGCAACTGGCCATCTTCGCGGCGATCTTGGTTGGGGCGCTCATCCTGACGCGGGGTAAGCACCACGTCATCGGGGTCACAAACTTGTCAACGGCAAAGGCGTTCGTGGTTCGATTCGCGCACGCCCCAGAAGCCCCGCTGTTGCTCTTCCTGCTCCTATACGGCGCGGAACTTGCACTCTACTCGGCGATCGGCGCCGTCTACGACCGTTACCTGTTTCCGATGGTCCCGGTCGTTGCGACCCTCATGTTGCGCCGAGGCTCGCAGCCATTCGCCCTTGGCCGAAGCCACGCCTTCGCCCACGGGGCCTTTGTCTGGCTTGTGGCATCGGCATTCATCATCGCTTTGAACTCATTCGCCTACGACACCGCCCGCTATCGTGAAGGTCAGGCGGCCGTCGCAATGGGATACGACGCGAGCACCGTGGATGCGGGTTACGAGTGGGTCGGCTTCAACGGGACCGGGCCCGAGAAGACCGACTCGATCCGGACAGCCTGAACTGGTGGGAGAGCAACTGGCCTTCGTTCCGAACCTGTGCGGTCCTTTCGAACAGTCGACTCAGCATCCCTCACTACAAGCTGATCCGAATCGAACGAATTGGCGTATCTGCAGTATCTGTTCTTTGGCCGTGCGGAACCGCTCTACCTGTATGGCAATACAAGGCAGGATTGCTCTCCAATACAGGATGCGGGTACATCGTGACGACCGTCTCCAGCAACCACGCCCAGGACGTGAACCCACTGTCACGCACGTCGTGTGACGGAGCCGACGCGCGGAGCCGGAGCCATTGGCAGCGTAGGGGAGCGTGCGCACGAGCGGCTTGCCTGGGCTGGCGCCGGCACCACCCTCACCCTCGCAGCCCTCCTGGTCATCTGTGCGACGTTCAGCTTGCTGCTCGTGACGACATTCGTGCCCGTCACGGAGGGCTGGTTCCAGGACATCTCGAACCGGATGAGCGCGGGCCAGGTGCCCTACCGCGACTTCTACCTATTCATCCCGCCCGGCTTCCCGTTGCTGATGCACGCGATCTCGGTCGCGACCAACGACTCGTTCCTCGCCCTGCGCCTGTACGGGATCGCCGAGAGTCTCGTTCTCATCGCGGTCACGTTCGTGACCCTTCGCCGACTGTTCCCCTTGCGGGTTGCATTCGTGGCGGTCCTGACTGGCTTCATCGTGTCATCCGCCAACCTGCAGAACGTGTTCTACGGCTATTACCAGTCGTCGATGACCCTTTCCGTCCTCGTGCTCTACCTTGCGATCCGGTGCTTGGAGTCGGATCGGTGGCGTTGGCCGATCCTCTTTGGCCTGGCATCGGGCATGCTGTTCCTTTTCAAGCAGTCGACCGGCGTCATCCTCCCCCTCGTGCTGGGGTTAGCGCTCCTGCCGCGACGTCCACGCATCGTCGCCAGCATCCCGGCTTGCCTCTCCGTCATAGCGGTGGCCACGGGCGTGCTCGCCGCGACGGGGGCTCTGTCACCCGCGCTCGAGCAGGTGTTCGGCGGGAGCTCGTCAAAAGGCAGCGTCGTCACTCTGCTCTTCGGCTTTCTCACGCGCCTGCCCGAGCTGCCAGCGGAGATCACCATCGAGGGGGATCGGGCTGCCCGAGCCTGGCTCGTCTATGTGTCGTTCGTGGCCGTCGGGATCTTGTGCTGGCGTGCTCGTCGCGAGCCGATCCGCTTCCTGATCGCCGTGGCAGCGTTCACCCTCATGTGGGTCCACGGCATGTCGGGCGTCCTCGAGGAGCATGCGATGCTCCTGCCGGGTGCCCTGCTGATCGGGACGGCGCTGTCAGCCAGGGTCAGCTGGTGGCGGGCCCGTGACGTCGCGGCGTACGGCGCATGCGCCTTGCTGATCCTCAGCGTCGTGGTACAGCGGGTATCGTTGCCCTACCACTGGTGGGGCGTCAACGCTCTGCCGGCGGCGTCGACGGCGACAACGCCGTTCGACGACCCCCATCTGGCCGGGCTACGGTCGTCACCCGCCTACGCCGCCGACCTGAACACGATCTACCACGTCGTCCAGGCGACCAAGCGACCGGGCGACACGATGTACACCTTTCCTCACATAGACTACTTCAACGTGATGGTCGGCCTTCCAAGTCCGACTTTCGGCGTGGTCGACTACTTTGACGTTGCACCCGACAGCCTGGCAATCCGCGACGCCGAGACCCTCCGCCAGCAGCCGCCGACATTCATCGTCTGGATGGATCTGACGCCCGCCGATTGGACCTTCCACGAGACCATGTTCCGCGGCGGGCGCCCCAGCGGGCAACGCGAGATCAAGCGCGTCGTCGACGCGCTCGTCGCCTCTGGGTCCTACCGCTTGCTGGGCCGGTTCACGGTCGGCGCATCGGACCCGATCGCGATCTACGAGCTCAAGCGCTGACGGACTATGCATGCGTGATGCGGATATGGCCGGGCGCGTTCGCGCCAGCCCCAACCGCGACGGCGCTCGCGGTGCCGGTCCCGGGGCTGACAACTCCGCTGGCCGCCG
Source organism: uncultured Chloroflexia bacterium (assembly GCA_963720755.1). Lineage (GTDB taxonomy): Bacteria > Chloroflexota > Limnocylindria > Limnocylindrales > CSP1-4 > SPCO01. Next base: position 29,821 of record CAVRGP010000002.1, on the reverse strand, counting down.
GGCGGACGTGGAGGTCCTTGGACGCCGTGACGCCGCCACCGCAGATACACTAAGGTCGTGGTCCATCGATGCTTTGCTCGGGAAGCAGGCGAGTGGTGAAGGTCGTCATCCTCGCCGGCGGTCTAGGCACGCGCCTATCCGAAGAGACCGCATCGCGGCCAAAGCCGATGGTCGAGATCGGGGAGCGGCCGATCCTGTGGCACATCATGAAGACCTACAGCCACTACGGATTCAGCGACTTCGTGGTGTGCCTCGGCTACAAGGGCTACGTGATCAAGGAGTATTTCTCGAACTACTTCCTGCACATGTCCGACGTGACCTTCGACATGCGTGATAACTCGATGGTGGTCCACCAGAACGCCGCCGAGCCATGGCGCGTGACGCTAGTCGACACGGGGCCGAAGACGCAGACGGGCGGGCGCATCAAGCGCGTCAGCGAGTACATCCGCGATGACACATTCATGCTCGCCTACGGCGATGGTGTCGCGGATGTGGACATCGCCAAGCTCCTTGAGTTCCACCGGTCGCACGGCAAGTTGGCGACCATCACGGCCGTTCAGCCACTGGGGCGTTTCGGATCGCTCGAGATCGAGCCTGACGAGATGGTGGGCGGCGTGGTCGCACCCGGCGTCCGGGCCTTCCAGGAGAAACCGATCGGCGATGGCTCTTGGGTGAATAGCGGGTTCTTTGTGCTCGAGCCGGCGGTTCTTGACCGCATCGAGGGCGACGACACACTGTTCGAGAGCGCTCCCCTTGAAGGCCTCGCTGCCAGCGGCGAGCTTGTGGCGTTCCGCCACCGCGGGTTCTGGCAGCCGATGGACGCCCTGCGCGACGTCCGCACACTCCAGGCTCTGTGGGACTCCGGAACCGCGCCGTGGGCGGTCTGGAGCAACGCAGATGCACGGAGCGACACCGGGGCCACGGATGCGCCTGGCTGAGACGTATGCCGGCCGCCGTGTGTTCGTCACCGGCCACACCGGATTCAAGGGATCGTGGCTCTCGTCCTGGCTTGGGACGATGGGTGCCGAGGTCACGGGTTTCGCACTTGACCCGCCAACCGAGCCTAGTCTGTTCGACGCTTTGGATCTCGAGGCGCGAGTCCATCATGTGGTTGCCGATGTCCGCGACCGCGACCGGCTCGGGGCCGAAGTGCAGGCAGCGCAGCCGGCGGTGATCTTCCATCTCGCGGCCAAAGCGCTTGTCCGTCGGGCATACGAAGAGCCGCGGGAGACATTCGAGACGAACGTCATGGGCACCGTCAATGTCCTCGAAGCAGCGCGGGTCTGCCCTTCGGTTCGGGCGGTGGTCATCGTGACCAGTGACAAGGTCTACGAGAATTGCGAGACCGGCCAAGCCTTCCAAGAGACAGACCCGCTCGGTGGCCGTGACCCGTACGGAGCGAGCAAAGCGGGCGCGGAAGTGGTCACCAACGCCTATCGCGAGAGTTTCTTCGCCGACGGAGCCGCGGTCGCATCCGTGCGGGCCGGCAATGTCATCGGCGGAGGCGATTGGGCGCCCGATCGGATCATCCCGGATTCCGTCCGAGCTCTGATCTCCGGGGAACCCATCCTCGTTCGAAACCCGGACGCCATCCGTCCCTGGCAGCATGTCCTCGAACCTCTGTCCGGGTACCTCTTGCTCGGCGCGGCGCTGCTCCGCCACGGGCGTCGTTTCGCTGGAGCATGGAATTTCGGACCTACTCTGGAACGGTCCGACCAGCCGGTTCGTTGGGTCGTGGAGCGATTCCTGGCGGAGTGGGGCGCCGGCACCTGGACGACGCCTGCTAGGTCCGAAGGTCAGCCACATGAAGCCCAGCGGCTGAGCCTCGACAGTTCCAAGGCACGAGAGCAGCTTGGATGGAGATCCGGTCTGGGATCCCTCGACCGCAGTCAGGCGGACGGCGTCTTGGTACCGCGAGTACTACCGGGCCCCTGCGCGAGCGCGCGACCTGGTCGACGATGAACTCCACGCTTACCAGCACGACGCCCGCACCGCGGGGCTGGTCTGGGCTCGGGACGACGGAGAGAGGTCGGACACTTGACGGACAGGCGCGACGTCGCGTCCGAGACACGCACGGAGATCCTCGAACTGGTGGGCCGCTATTACCGCGAGCGCCATTCGTCGGGGCCGTTCGACGCCGACCGGGACCCCGTGCGCTACGCAGGTCGTGTGTTCGGCGAGGAGGAGATGCGCCTCCTTGTCGACTCGAGCCTCGATTTCTACTTGACGGCCAGTCGCTACACCGAGCTGTTCGAGGCCAGCGTCGCCGACTATCTGGGCCGCTCGGATGCGCTGTTCGTCAATTCGGGTTCGTCCGCCAACCTGGTGGCACTCACCACGCTCACGTCGCCGAAGCTGGGTAATCGCAGGCTCAAGCCCGGGGACGAAGTCATTACCGTAGCGGCGGGCTTCCCGAGCACCGTGGCTCCGATCGTGCAGAACGGACTCGTGCCGGTCTTCGTCGATGTCCGGCTTGGCGACTACAACGCCGATCCCGAGCAGTTGCGCGCGGCGGTCTCTCCTCGTACTCGGGCGATCATGCTCGCGCACACGCTGGGCGTGCCATGCGACCTTGATACCGTCATGCAGCTCGTGGACGACCACGACCTCTGGTTCGTCGAGGACAACTGCGACGCCCTGGGGTCGACCTACCGCGAACGACTCACCGGGACGTTCGGCCACCTGGCGACGTCGTCCTTCTATCCGGCCCACCACATCACCACCGGGGAAGGCGGCATGGTCGTCAGCGACGACGACGAGTTGGCCAGGATCGCTCGTTCGATCCGCGACTGGGGCCGGGATTGTTACTGCGCGGGCGGGGAGAACAACACGTGCGGCAAGCGGTTTGCGCAGCAGTTCGGCAGCCTGCCGTACGGCTACGACCACAAGTATGTGTATACACACCTGGGCTACAACCTGAAGGCCACGGACATGCAGGCCGCTATCGGATGCGCCCAGCTCCCTCGCCTTCCGCAGTTCACCGAGGCGCGCAAGCACAATCACGCTCGCTTGTTCGATGGTCTGCGCCTGTATGGGGACCGACTGCTCCTGCCGGTGGCGCCACCTCACTCGGATCCGTCGTGGTTCGCCTTCGTCATCACCGTTCGGCCGGACGCCGGCTTCACGCGAGCGGAGCTGACCGCGTTCCTGGAGGCGAACCGGATCGAGACGCGCGGTTTGTTCAGCGGCAACCTGCTCCGTCACCCGGCCTTCGAGCCCATCGAACGTCGCGTTGTCGGCGACTTGGCCAATACCGACATCGTCATGAACGACACGTTCTTCGTCGGCGTCTACCCGGGAATCAGCGATGCCCAGGTGGACTACATCGTCGACGCGTTCGGACGTTTCATGGCCGGCGAGCGGACCACGATCATGACGAGCGGCCGGCCGGCACCTGCGTCCTTGGACCGCTGAGCGGCGGTGGCCGTTGTTCGCAAGATCCCTTGCCTGGTGGACGCGGTGACTGATCACGGAGAACGCGTGTACACCGTAGAACTCGCGCCTTCGCTCCCCGTTCCTATGTTCAGACCAGGGCAGTTCCTGCACTTCGCGATCGATCCATACGACGGTGTCGGTTTCTGGCCGGAGTCGAGGGTCTTCTCGATCGCAAGCTCACCGCGAGAGCGCGATCGCTTGCAGATCACATACGCGGTCAAGGGCCGGTTCACGACCCGGATGGAGCATGAGGTGGTACCCGGCGCCACTGTGTGGGCCAAGCTTCCCTATGGCGACTTCGTGATCGACCCGCACAGGGACGCGGTGCTGTTCGCGGGCGGCACCGGCGTGACTGCATTCACCGCGTTCCTCCAATCGCTCACACCCAGGAACGCCCCGCAGGTCGTCCTCTTCTACGGCGCCCGGACACTCGACCTCTTCGTCTACGGCCCCCTGGTCCAGGCGTGCGCCGGGTCGGTCTCGTCGCTGACGTGCCACCTGATTTGCGAGGAAACCGACGGCCGCCTCGACGCCAACATCGCGGCGCCGGCCGTTGCGAGTCTGAACGACCCGGCGTACTACCTCAGCGGGCCCCCAGCGATGCTCGGGACCCTCACGGAACAGCTACTCGGGCGCGGGATCCCTCTCGAGTCGATCTACACCGATGCGTGGGAGTGACGCTGAATGAGGATCCTCTTGACGGGCGGTAGCGGCTTCATCGGTCGGAACCTCAGTGAGCACCTGTCGCGAGAGCATGAGGTGCTTGCTCCAAGCCATTCGCAGCTCGACCTTTCCGACGACCGCGCGGTGAACGCCTGGTTTCGTGAGCATGCCGTCGACGCCGTGGTTCATGGCGCCGTCCGACCTGGTCACCGCGCCGCGCAGGATCCATCCCGCCAGATCTGGACCAACCTCCGGATGTTCTTCAACATCGAGCGGAATCGGGACCGGTTCGAAACCCTCGTCTTTCTCAGTTCGGGCGCCGTATACGACACACGCGAATCCCTCGTTCGCGTCGCTGAGTCCCTTCTCGGCAGATCGGTGCCCGAAGACGACCACGGTCTCTCGAAATACGCGATCGCTCGATTCCTCGACGCAATGCCGTTGGATCCCAAGCATCCGATCGTCGAACTGCGGCTATTTGGCGTCTTCGGGCGATACGAAGACTATGGCATCCGGTTCATCTCGAACGCGATCTGTCGATCTCTTTGGCACATGCCCATCACTCTCCGGCAGGACCGACGCTTCAGCTATCTCTTCATCGATGATCTGATGCCGGTGGTGGATTGGGCGTTGGCCGGGTCCGCCGAGCATCGCGCCTACAACGTGGGTCCCGACTCGACCGACAGCCTCAAAGCCCTCGCTGACGCGGTCGCAGCTAGGTCAGGCAACGACGTGAAGGTGCGGGTCGGCAAGGACGGGCATGGCCCCGAGTACACGGCTGACAACGCCCGACTGCGACAGGCGATGCCGCAGCTGACGTTCACCCCATCGGACGTGGCCATCGATCAGCTCTTTGGGTGGTATGCGGACCGTCGGTCGGGGATCGACCGGGCTAGACTCGAGTTCGACTCGTGAGGCCCGACGCATGAGCACCATGCGTGTCGCGGACTACATCATCGCCCGGCTCCCACACCTGGGCGTTGACAGAGTGTTCGCCATCACAGGTGGCGGTGCGATGCACCTCGATGACGCGCTGCGCTCGAACCCCGACGTTGACGTCATGTTCAACCAGCATGAGCAGGCGTGTGCGATCGCGGCCGAAGGATATGCGCGGACGAAGCGAACCCTTGGGGTGGCCATCGTCACCAGTGGCCCTGGTGGGACCAATTCCATCACGGGCGTGCTCGGAATGTGGCACGACTCCGTCCCTGGCCTTTTCCTGTCGGGTCAGGTTCGCTTCGACACGACAGTGGCTAGCACTGGCCTTCCGCTCCGTCAGCTGGGAGATCAGGAAGGCGACATCATCCGCATCGTCGCGCCCATCACCAAGTACGCTGCGATGATCACCGATCCTCAGGAGGCTCGTTACCAGTTCGAGAAGGCGGCCTACCTCGCTCGCGCCGGCCGGCCGGGGCCTGTCTGGTTGGACGTGCCACTCAACGTGCAATCGGCTCAGGTCGATCCGGATCTCCTGCGCAGTTTTGACTCACGCGAACTCGAGGATCTGCCCGATCACCTGGTTAACCCAATCCGGGGGCGAGAAGTCAGCGTCATCACCGGCGTCTCCTTGCCCGGGGAGATCCTGCCCGAGAGCGAGATCTGGCTGCCAGCGACGACTCCACCGCAGGATCGAGGTGCGCTTGCCGGCATCTTCGATCGGACGCTGGCGGCCGAACAGGCGAAGTCGGTCCTGGCGAAGTTGCGAACGTCTCAGCGCCCGGTGATCCTGGCTGGGTCGGCCCTCCGGAGCGCGGGGGCACTCGACGACTTCCGATGCCTTGTCGATGACCTGCAGGTGCCCGTGGTGACCGCTTGGAACGCGCTGGATGCGATGTGGCAGGACCACCCGCTATTCGTGGGGCGGCCGGGATCGATCGGAGACCGCGCAGGGAACTTCGCTGTCCAGAATGCGGATCTTCTGATCGTGCTGGGCTGCCGTCTCAACATCCGCCAGATCGGGTACGAATTCGCGGCATTTGCCCGGGCCGCTGACCTCGTCGTCGTCGACATCGATGCCGCGGAGCTGGCCAAACCCACCATATCGCCGGATCTGGCGATCCAAGCCGAGGTCGGCTGGTTCGTTCGGGTCTTGCGGGAGTTGGTCGATGACGGCGCGCCACCGCGACCGTGGACGGAGTGGCTCGCTTGGTGTGCGGACCGGCGCGCGCGCTATCCGGTCGTTCTGCCGGATTACCGGCGGCGACAGACGCCGATCAACCCCTACGTCTTCGTCGATGAGCTGTCAGACCATCTCGAAGCCGACGACGTCATCGTCCTTGCGAATGGTTCGGCTTGCGTGACAGCCCTGCAGGCCCTGCGCTTGAAAAGGGGCCAGCAGGTCATCGTGAACTCCGGCACTGCGGGGATGGGCTACGACCTTCCGACGGCGATCGGCGCCGCGTGTGCACGCATGTCCATGGGGGGCGTGAGCCGACGCGTCATCTGTCTGGCTGGGGACGGAAGCATCCAGATGAACGTCCAGGAGCTCGAGACGATTGTCCATCACCAGCTCCCGATCAAGGTGTTCGTGTTCAATAACGCTGGATACCTATCCATGCGCCAGACCCAGGACAACCTGTTCGCGGGCAACCGATTTGGCGAGAGCGTGGCGAGCGGTCTCGGCTTGCCGGATATGGTCGCGCTCGCGGGTGCGTATGGCATTCCCGCCACCAGGGTTGGCGAGCTCCCCTTGTTGAGTGCCGCCATCGACGAGATGCTCGCAACTGATGGTCCGTCATTACTCGACGTCGTCATGGACCCAGAACAGGCGTTTTCACCAAAGGTGATCGCCGAGAAATTGCCGGATGGACGGCTGATGTCGAAGCCTCTTGAGGACATGTTTCCTTGGCTCGATCGCGCGGAGCTGCTGGAGAACATGTTGATCGACCCGTACGAGAAGAAGTCTTAGGAGCACCCGTGAACGAGCTAGAGCGAAAGATGGTCCACCAGCTGCAGGACCTTCGCGAGAACCATCACGTGGCCGGGGTCAAGGCCGAATTTGAGGCCGAGGGCACAAGGATCGAAGAGGCGATGCGACTGAAGGACGTAGTGTCCACCTCTGGCCTGGGCCTGACCATCAAGGTTGGCGGTGGCGAAGCGCTACGCGACTTGTATGAGGCTCGCGTCATCGGTGTCGAGCGTGTCGTGGGACCGATGATCGAGTCGGCCTACGCGCTCCACAAATTCCTGGCCGCTGCTCATCTGGCCTTTCCGGCGAGCGAGCGCCACGATGTTGCATTCGCCGCAAATATCGAGACGATCACATCAGTCGACAACCTGGATGAGATGCTCGAGCTGCCGGAAATCGACGAGCTGGACGGCATCGTTCTCGGCAGAGTCGACATGTCAGGGTCGCTTGGCATGGACCGTGACGAGATAAACAGCCCCACGATCCTCGATATCGGTCGCAGGGTCTTCCAGGCCGCCAAGGCCAAGGGGCTCGAATGCGCGGTGGGCGGCGGGATCGCGAAGGAAGCATTGCCCTTCATGCGAGATCTTGGTGATCTTCTCGATCGCTACGAAACGCGCAAGGTGATCTTCGCCTGTCCGGCCGCCCTTGACGACGCTGCTGAGGCGGGCATCCTCAAGGCCGTCGGATTCGAGCTAATGTGGCTTAAGAACAAGCGCGACTTCTACGGTGGGATCTTCGAGGAGGACCGCACGCGCATCGAGATGTTGGAAGCGCGATACGCCCGGAGCATCGAGCAGGCAGGCGGCATGCTGGAGTGAACGGGAGGGTCGCCCTCGTGACCGGTGCGTCACGTGGGATCGGACGAGCTGTCGCGGAGCGGTTCGCGGACCTGGGAGCCGAGGTGCTTTTGCCACCGCGCTCCGAACTCGATCTCGCCGACCCCGCCTCGACCTACCGATACCTCGCACGACTCGACGGCCCGGTCGACATCCTCGTGAACGATGCGGGTTTCAACCGTCTCGCTCGACTCGAAGAGACGGACGACGACCTGCTGCACGACACGCTGGAGGTAAACCTTGTCGCGCCATTTCGACTGGCCCGGGCACTAGCGCCGGCGATGGCCGAGCGCGGTTGGGGTCGCGTCGTCAATATCTCGTCCGTGTGGGCGATCGTCGCCAAGGAGCGTCGTCTCCCGTACACCGTGGCCAAGACTGGGCTCGACGGCCTGACCCGCGCTATGGCGGTCGAATTCGGACCTCGGGGCGTCCTCGTGAACTCGGTTGCGCCAGGCTTTGTCCTGACCGAGATGACGACTCAGAACAACAGCCCAGAGGAGATCGCTGCCATCGCCCAAGGCGTTCCGCTCAGGCGGATGGCACAACCCGAAGAGATCGCCGAACTGGTCGCGTTCCTCGCTTCGGCCCGCAATTCGTTCATGACCGGTCAGACTGTCGTTTGCGACGGAGGCTATTCGATTATCTGATGAACGGAGGAGATTTGTTCACCGTCCGGTCACAACTCGGCGACTACGCGGTGGACTTTCCTGATGACGTCGATTGGGTCACCGAGCTAGGCGCACTCGAGAGCGCATTCTTCGTGGTGGATCGGCGGGTGTGGCAGCTGCACGGCACTGGAGCCCTGGCGCCATTGGCGGCTCGGCCCCTGCACTTCATCGATGCAACCGAGGATTCGAAGACGCTCGACGGTGTCACGGTCCTCTGCGAGGCGATGATCGCGCAAGGGGCAACGCGCAGGACCGTGGTGGTTTCCATCGGCGGTGGAGTCGTGCAGGACGTGACTGGCTTCCTGGCTTCGGTCATGTATCGAGGCGTCCCTTGGGTCTACGTGCCGTCGACGCTGCTTGGGCAGGCGGACAGCTGCATCGGCGCGAAGACGTCGCTGAACTTCCGTGATTTCAAGAACCTGTTGGGGACCATGAACCCACCGCGGCGGGTGGTCGTTCACTCCCCGCTCGTCACCACCCTCGATGACCACCAGTTCTTTAGTGGGCTCGGCGAGATCGTGAAGATGCACATCGCGTCGAGCCCGGTCGACCGGGCGCAGATCGAGGCAACGATCGAGGCGCTCGCTAGACGCGACCCGGCAGCGGTGAGCGGAGCTGTTCGGACGTCACTCACCATCAAGCGACGTTTTGTCGAGGAGGACGAGTTCGATGTCGGGAACCGACGCCTGCTGAACTTCGGCCACTGTTTCGGCCACGCGATCGAATTCTGCGACGGATTTCGCAGTCCCCCATGGCCAAGGGGTCGTTCTGGGGATGATCCTTGCGGCCCTGGTTTCGTCCTACCGCGGCGATTTCGAACGGGCGCGTCTCGATGGGTTCGCTGCCCGGATGTTTGTCCCGATCCTGACGTCCGCCGCTGACACGACGAACCTCGACGAGGACGCCGTGATCGAGGCAATGCGGCACGACAAGAAGCGATCCGGTCCGGGGCTGGCGGTCGTCATTCCGTTTGAGGACTGGAGCCTATCCCTCGCGACCGACGTCAGCGAGACGGAGGCGCGGCGGGCTCTCGCGGATCTTCCAGAAGCGCTCCAGGCTGCGAGGAGCTTGCGCGCTCGGCAAAATTGATCCGCTCCCTCTCGACAACCAGTGGCCGCTTGTGGACCTGGGTGTGGATCGCGCCGATGTACTCGCCGAGGACTCCGATGAAGAACAGCTGAACGGCACCAAAGAAGTAGATGCCGATCAAGAGCGGTGCTAGGCCCAGCTGGAGTTGGTCCCAGAACATCAGCTTCGCAACGAGGTACCCGACCGCGACGAGGAGGCTGATCACCGAAATGGCGAACCCACCCATCGTCGCGAGGCGCAGGGGAACCTTCGAATGGTTGGTGATTCCCAGCATCGCCATGTCGTAGAGGCTGAAGAAGTTGTTCTTGGTGATACCACTTTTTCGGCCAGGTTGGATGTAGGAAATCTCAGCTCGCTCGTACCCGAAGTCGCTGACGAGACCGCGGAAGTAAGGGTATTGCTCGCCTGTGCCACGAAATTGCTCGATGACTTCGCGATCGTAGAGGCCGAATCCGGTGAAGTTGTGGACAAGCTCCACGTCCGATGACAGCTTGCCAACCAACCCGTAGTAGAACCTCCGCGTCCGGGCCATGAGCCAGGAGTCCTTGGTGCCGGCCTTGACTCCGATCACGACCTTGAAGCCTTCCTCCCACTTCCGGACGAACTGGGGAAGAAGCACCGGCGGGTCCTGCAGGTCGGCGACACAGCTCATCACCGCCTCCCCGCGGGCCTGCAGAAACCCATAGAAGGGAGAGCGGATGTGGCCGAAGTTGCGTGCGTTCACGATGACTTTGACGTTCTTGTCCATCGCGGCGAGCTCGCGCAGGACCGAGACCGTTCGATCCGTTGAGGCGTTGTCGATGAACAGATGGTCGTACTCATAACCGGGCAGCGTCTCCATCTGCGCCTTTACCTGCAGATAGACCTCGCGGACATTGCCTTCTTCGTTATAGCAAGGAGTGAGGACGGTCAGCAGCGGCACGTCGGTTCCTTTCGACCCTTGTCCACCGATCAATCGCCGGCTTCGGCCGGCGGCTCGTAGACGAAGGACTCGATCGAATCCACGATCGGGTCACCCCGAAAGCTGAAGTACTTGTGACCCAGATAGCTGCCGACGACCACCAGGACCGTCACGATTGCCTGGACGACGTAGATCTCGAACGGCAGCACCTGCAGGGCGATCGGGAGGAAGACGAGGTTCGCAACTAGCGCCACGACGTAGACAACCGCGAATCGCGGTAACTCTGTCAGCACCGCGCCCTCGCTACGGAAGACGATGTAGCGGTAGCCAACATACGCGTTCAGCACTGCGACCGGCCATGCGAGGACCAGGATGACGAGATAGTTCAAGTAGTCGCCAAGCAAGTATTGCATCATCGCCCACACCGCATACCCAAAGAACGTGTTCCAGGCGCCCACCATCAGGTAGAGAACCTGTTCGCGGCGGCGAAAGTAGAACCTGATCGGTCGACCGAATGCCCTGTGAGCGCGCAACCCGTGAAGGCGATGCTCGTACCAATTCGACGGAGTGGGCATGTCCGGCTGCATGCGTTGCTCCAAGTCAAACGGCCATGGCGAGCGGGTCTCGCCTTGCGGCTCGAGCGGTGGCATCGTGGCGCACGGCGGCGGAGGACCTCGTCGCAGATCCGCTGACGCGGGGTGCAGATGGCTTCGCTTGGTACGGCATGACACTCAATCTAGCGGCAACTGTCGTTCAAGTGTGTCGCCCGGCAGTCCCATCGTTCGCATGACCATTGGTGCGTCGCCGCACCAGCGACCTCAGCTGGTTCCTGGTGCCCCGGAGGTCGCGGCCTGCCACGCCGACATCGTGTCGCCGAACCACGCCCGGACCCGCTCGCCACGCGCGAACTCCGAACCAGCATAGGCGAGGGTCACCACGACGATTCCCGCCCAGCACCCCTCATACGAGTACGTCGCGATGAAACAGGCGGCGATGATCGCCAGCTCGAGGCGGATCCTGAGCATCGCGGGCACGAGGAACAGCATGCCGAAGATGTGGAGTGACAGACTGCCAAAGGTCGACAGGAGGCCAACCCAAGGACCGCCATCGCGGCGCGGGACGAACCAGACGGCCACGACGCACCACACTGCGACCAGGAGCCCGAGCCACGGCGCCGGCAGGAATCGCGGGAGCGCGAACCCGCCAAGGTCCCAGGTCACGTCGCTCGCGCGGCGGAGCTGGGCGAACCAATCGAACCAGAGGTCGATGCCGGTGATCGGCAGCGTCGCCAGTACGAGCACGGCCATAGCGACCGCCCCGATCACCGCGGCGCGCCAGCGATAGTGGAGGACGAACAGCCACGCATGAGGCTGCGACACCTTGACTGCGCTGATGACCGTCGCGAGGAGTCCGACCTTGACCGCGGATTCCTCCGGTCGTGAGACGTCGCGCGGCGCCGGCCGCCACGGGGATCCGGCCTCCTGATAGAACAGCACCACGAAGGCCAGGAACATCACCATCGCGAAGTTCCCGTCGAGGATCCCCTCCGTAAAGGGCGGCCAGGCGAGGACGAGCGGCACCCACAGCCACGGGACTCGAAGCCGCCTGACCGTGTACAGCGCGGCCACGAACAGGATCCCGATCCAGCCCCAGAGCACGGCCGTGCGGGGTAGACCGGTCAAGACGGACAGGAACGGCAGCACGAACGGCGGATAGAGGAACGGCTGGGTGGCCCCGGGTCCGGCGAGGAATGCAGATGCCTGGTAGGGCTCGCCGCCGGCCATCCAGCGCTCGGTGGCGAGAAGAGGGATCTGAAGGTCGACGCCGGGGCGCGCTCCGAGCCAGATCGTCCAGATCTGCGCCTTGACGATGAGCAGGACGAGCAGGACGAGCAGTCCGGCGACGAGCAGGCGTCGCGGGCCGTTCATGGCGGTGATACTAGTCCCCGTGAACGCCGCCACGCCGGACGGGCCGATCTATACCCGCCGGAACGTCCGCTTCGTCCTCCGCCTGGCCGCGGTGCTCGGGGTGATGATCGGCATCGAGGCGGCGCTCGTCCATCTGTTCCTCGATCCGCTCGGCGACGTCCATGCCTACTACGACGCCGGCGCACGGCTGAACGCCGGTCTGCCCTTGTACGTGCAGCCCGGCGGCATCGACGATGCGTCGTTCTACCGGTATCCGCCGCTGCTGGCGATCATGTTTCGGCCGCTCGCTCTGCTGCCGTACGAGGCTGCGGCCGCGATCTGGGCCGGCGTCGTCATCGGCGCGACTCTCCTGACGATCCGCCGGTTGGGTCTGCAAGAGCCGACGTTCCTGGTGGTCGCCTGGCTGGCCGCCCCCATCGCGTGGACCGTCGTCATCGGTCAGGCACAGGCCGTCGTCACGTTCCTCCTGGCCGTCGGGGCCCCGTGGGCCGTCGCGTTCGCCGCAAACCTGAAGGTGTTTCCACTGCTCGTCGCGATCTACTGGCTCGGACGCCGCGAATGGCGGGCGCTCGGCATGTTCGCTGGCTGGATGCTCGCCCTGCTCGCCTTCCAGTTCGTGCTGGAGCCCGCGGCTACCATCGCATATGCGAGCTTCCTGGGCCTCGACCAGGTCGGCCAGATCGCGAATATATCTCCCTTCGCCATCTCGCCGGCGCTGTGGGCCGGGTCCGTTGTGGTCCTGGTGGTGCTAGCGATCCGTCTTGCTCCCACACGCTGGGGTTGGGCATCGGCAGTCATCCTGTCCGTATTCGCGAATCCACGGCTTCTGGTCTACCAGCTCTCGACGCTTCTCGCGGCGATGGGTGGGCCCTCGACGAGTCGCCCGGAGCGGGACCGATGAGCGTGGGACGCGTCGGGCAGACCCTGCTGGTCGTCCTGGCCGGCCTCGGACTGCTGCTCGGCGTGTGGCTTGGCATCATCCATCTCACGACGGATCCACTCGCCGATGTGCGGGCCTACTACGATGCCGGCGCCCGCCTGAACGCGGGTCAGCCTCTGTACGTGCCGGTCGCCGACACGAACGTGCCCGGCTCCTATCACTATCCACCCCTGCTTGCGATCGTCTTCCGGCCGCTGGCGCTGTTGCCATACGGACCGGCAGCCGTCATCTGGGAGGCGGTCGTTGTCGGTGCGACCATCCTGACGTTCGGCCGCCTGGGGTTCCGCCGGGCCGTGTTGATCACCGCCGGTCTGCTGGCCATGGCGATCGCATGGACGGTCGCGATCGGCCAAGCGCAGGCGCTCGTCACCTACTTGCTCGCGATCGGTGCACCGTGGGCAGTGGCCCTGGCCACCAACCTCAAGCTCTATCCGGCACTCGTTGCCGTCTATTGGGTCGGGCGACGTGAGTGGCGTCGTCTCGGGTGGTTGGGCGTCTGGCTGGCAGCTATCCTCCTCGTTCAGTTGGTGCTCGAGCCTGCCGCAACGATCAGCTATCTCGGCTTCCTGGCCGATGAGCAGGTGAAGGACGCGAACAACCTGTCGCTGTTCGCGTTGTCGCCGATCCTGTGGGTCATCTCGATCGTCGTCCTGGGACTTGTGGCCGTGCGCGTGGCGCCATCCCGCTGGGGCTGGGCGGCCGCGGTCGCTCTGTCCGTCCTTGCGACGCCGCGGCTCCTGAGCTATCAACTTTCGACACTGCTCGCGGGGTTCGGAGGACCGGACGTGGCCGAATGGTCCGGTCGCGAGGCGACCAACGGCGACCCCCGGCCCGACGCGACCGGCCGGTAGACTGCCCGGCATGCTACCCGGCGAATCCCTGACGGTCGTCCTGCCCGCCTACAACGAGGAAGCGCGCATCGGAGCGGCCCTCGATGAGTTGTTCGGCTACCTGCGGCGACGCGGTGACCATGCTCGCGAGGGGGCGCCTGGATCAGCCGGGCTGCCGGGCGCGATCGAGATCCTCGTCGTTGACGACGGAAGCACGGACGAGACCGCGGCCTTGGTGACGAAGCGTCCGGAAGCGGAGGCGGCCACCGGCATCCCAGGTGTGACGTTGCGGGTCATGACCGTCCCGCACGGCGGCAAGGGAGCGGCCGTCAGGGCCGGCATGTTGGCGTCCGCGTCGGACCTCGTGGTCTTTGCCGACGCGGATATGGCTACGCCGCCCGATCAGCTTCCGTTGATCGCCAAGGCGCTTGGCGATCATGATGTCGCCCTTGGTTCGCGGATCCAGCCCGATGGCTCAGATATGCGCGCAAGCCAGCCGGGCTATCGACGGATGCTCGGCAAGATGTTCCACCTGCTCGCCTCGGTGTGGGTCGTCGGACCGGTCAAGGACACCCAGTGCGGGTTCAAGGGGTTCACCCGTGGGGCCGCCCAGGATCTCTTCTCTCGCCAGCGGATCACCAGCATCGTCTTTGACGTGGAGTTGGTATATCTGGCCCGGAAACGTGGATACCGGCTCGCCATCGTGCCGATCCACTGGTACGACCGACGCGGCTCGCGGATGCGTCCGGGCCCGGCTCTTGCCGTGCGTGTCGCCTGGGATCTGTTCAGGATCCCGATCATCCACCGGCGGCTTCACCGAAGCGAACAGTCGGCGTGAGAATGGCGCTTCGGGGCGCCCTGCCGTTGGCTGCTGGCGCCGTCTTCATCCTGACGACCCTCGCCGTGTTGGCCACGGCCGGCTCGACATTGGGTTACGACTACCAGGCGTATGTGGGGGCAGCGCATCGAGCCATCGACGGGGCGCCCCTGTACGACCCGGCCGTGGATGTTGCTGGTGGGTATGCAATCTTCCTCTACCCGCCCCCGTTTGCCCTGGCATTGATCCCGTTCGCGCTGATGCCGGACCAGCTCGGGCTGTGGCTCTGGCTCGGGGCCGGCATCGCGTCGTTCGTGGCAGGTGTTGCCATCATGCCCGTTCGGTCATCTGTCCGCTGGGCCGTCCTACTCCTCGGCGGTCTGGATTGGCCGTTGCTTTACGCGTTCAAACTGGGACAGGTCGGGCCGATCCTCTTGTTGTTCTTTGCCATCGGCTGGCGTTGCCTGGATCGTGCCATGCCGCTTGGCCTGAGCATGGCTGCCGGAGCCATCGTGAAGGTCCAACCGCTCATCCTCCTCGGCTGGGCGGGCCTGACCGATCGCTGGCGTGCGGTCGCGACGGCGCTCGCTGTCATGTTTGCCGCTGCCGTCATCGCGACCATCGCGTTCGGACCTGAGGTTTGGGCTGACTATCTCGCCCTGCTGCAGAGGGTGAGCTCACCGGTCACGACGCCGCATAACTTCACCCTCGGGGCGATCGCCTTTCAGGCGGGTGTTTCGGAGAGCATCGCCGGGACCCTGCAGTTGATCTCAACGGTCGCCGTCGTCCTGATCGTGCTGGCCGCCATCCGTTGGTCGTCGGGCGAGGTCAGCTACCTGACGACGGTCGTCGCGAGCCAGATGCTGTCGCCGCTCCTATGGGACCACTACGCCGTCGTCCTCCTCGTGTCAGTCGCCTGGTTGTTAGACCGAGGTCACTGGTGGGCGGTCGCGATCCCACTGCTCACCGCTCTGCCGCTGGCGGGTCTGATGCCGGCGGCCATCTATCCGATCGTGTTCGCAGCCGGTCTGATCGGGCCGCCCCTGGCCGAATGGTCGATCCGTCGTCGATCTGGGCACCATGGACCCGTTGACGGGATGGCACACCTGTGAGCTACGGGGCCATCACCTGGCGTCGGCTCGTGCGGGATGGGCTGGTCGTTCTCGGCATCGTCGTCGCCGTCGCCTATTGGTGGTACTTGACATCCACCGGCGGCCAACCGGTAGATGTCCGCGCGTACTGGGGGGCGGATCCGGCCGACCTCTACGGATCAGTCGTGAATGGTCAAGGTGAGAATGCCTACCTTTACTCACCGGCGTTCGAGTTCATCGTCGGCTGGTGGCGCTGGATTCCGTTCGAGGCGTTCGTCGCCATCTGGCGGGCCATCTTGCTGGCCCTCCTCGTCTGGATGGCTGGACCGTTCACGATCTTCGTCCTGTTCACCGTCCCAGTGGCATCAGAGATCAACGCCGGCAATATCCAGATCATGCTCGCAGCGGCGATCGTCATCGGCTTCCGGTTCCCCGCGTCGTGGGCGTTCGTCTTGCTCACCAAGGTCACACCCGGGATCGGTCTGCTTTGGTTCGCGCTGCGTCGACGGTGGCGGGACCTGGCCATCGCCCTCGGGGTGACAGCGGCGATCGTGGCGGTCTCGTTCGGCCTGCATCCGGATCGATGGTTCGACTACGTGGCGCTGTTGACGGGGAGCCCGGCACCCTCCGTCGCCCCCTACTACCTGCCGTTCTGGGTGCGGCTGGGACCTGCCATCGCATTTATCGTGTTCGGCGCCTGGCGAGGCTATCGCTGGCCGGTCGTCGTCGGATCGACATTGGCACTCCCGGTGTACTACATCATCAGTTCATCGATGCTTGTCGGCGTGCTGCCATACGCACGGGAGGCCCTGGGGCGTCTCCTTGACGCTCGGTTCCCCGACCAGCGCTCAACATGAGACCGAACCGTTCGACGGCCATCGGACTGGCGGTCGTCGCCGTGTCGGCGCTCGTCTACTGGCTCGCCGACCGTGGCTTCGACGCGGGTCGCGGCGACTTCTTCTACCTCGCGGATGCTTTCCTCCATGGCCGGACGTGGTTGACCTTCCAGCCCGGGCCGTACGATGTGATCGTCGTAGGCGGTCACTTCTACGTGCCGTTCGCGCCGTTCCCTGCGGTGGCGCTGGCGCCGATCGTCGCGCTGATCGGGGCGACCTCAGCCGACCAGATCGAGTCCGGGATCAACGCCCTTCTCGCGGCGGGCGGCGTGGGACTGTGCTGGGTGCTCCTGGGCCGAGTCCGCGTGACCCGGCTATCCGATCGGCTATGGCTCACGATCCTGTTCGGCTTCTCTACCCAGATCCTGTGGGTGACCACTCGCGGCGGGGTATGGCACACAGGCCACCTCGTCGCCACGATCCTGACCTTGACCTGCCTGATCGAGCTGTTCGGGCGTCAGCGCGCCTGGCTCATCGGCCTGTTCGCCGGGGCGGCATTCCTGACGCGGGCACCCCTTGCCTTCGCGCTTCCGTTCTACGCCCTGTTGCTCGACGGGGGATCGTCGATCTCCGCGCCAAACGTGGCCGGCGGGTATGTCCGATCGGTCGTTCGGTCGGCACGGCTGCGCCAGTGGACCTGGCTGGCCATCGGGTTCACGCCGGCGCTCATCGCGTTCTTTGCCTACAACCAGCTCCGGTTCGGGTCACCGTGGGAGTCGGGTTACGGCCTTGCGACGCTGCCGGCGTTCCTCGAGCGGCAACGGAACCTGGGCCTGTTCGCGCTCGCCCACATCGGCATGAACATCGACTACTTCCTGCTCCACCTGCCGAGGCTCATCGATACGGCGCCGTTCTTCAAGCCGGATGGGCTCGGCATGTCCGTCCTGGTCACCAGTCCGGGTCTGCTGTTCGCGACGCAGGCGGACTGGCGCAGACCCCGCTCCTGGTGGCTGCTCGGCGCGACGGCCGCCGTGCTCATCCCGACCTTGCTGTACTACGGCGGGGGCTGGCTCCAGTACGGCTACCGGTACTTCCTCGATTCGGTGCCATTCGTCATCGCGCTGTGCGGGCTGGCCGTTGTCAACCGCGGGCGCGTCGGAACAGGCTGGAGGATCCTCATCGGGTTCGGCACGATCGTGATGGCCATCGGCGTCTATTGGGCCTATCGGATCTGAGTGGTGAGCGCGCGGATGATCGACCCTATGCGGTGGGCAACGCACCCATGACGTAGCTCATGCGCCGTGCTTCTCCGCGACGGCAGCTCGTCCGTCGAGGTCGATCCCGACGTACATTCCAACCGGGCGGTATACGCGTCGAGCTCGCCTCAGCGCGGTCGATAGCATGGCCACGCCGCCTGTCATGGCCGCCGACGGTCGCACGTTGCTCACGCCACGCGGGACCCAGACGACTGGGATCTCTCGAATGGGAAGATGGGAGATGCGGTCCGCGATGAACAGAAGTTCCGCATCGAACGTCCACCCGGTGGAGCGTTGCTGCTCGAACAGGGGTTGCACGATCGTCCTAGGAAACAGCTTGAAACCGCACTGAGTGTCGGCATAACGCAGACCGAGCAACAGATGCGCGGCAATTCGCATCCCCTTCGACATGATCGATCGAATGGACGACGGGGAATCGCGACGGGCTCCCTCGACCTGCCCGACCCTGCGAGCGATGTAGATGGTCCGTGGGTCGCCGGACCAGTTGACCCGGTCGAGTTGGTCGATCGGGATCTCATCGTCAGCGTCCAGCATCATCAGATACTCGGCGGACACTCGGTCAGCCGCCTCCAGCATGGCGGAGCGCACCGTCAGCGCTTTGCCCTCATGTCGATAGGGGAAGACCTCGATGGACAGGCCAGCCTTGGCAGCCGCCTGCATCGCGATTTCGATCGTGCTGTCGTCGGAGCCGTCGTCGGCGAGGATCACCGGCCCGATGCGCTGATTTCGCACGGCGTATCGCGCAACGGTGGCTATCGTTTGCGCGATGCGGTCGGCTTCGTTGTAGGCCGGCATGATCACGGCGATCGTCGGAGTCATTCGAGTCCTCGCGGCGGTACTCTCCACTCACTCGGTGTTCGGATATGTTCGTTGCGCCGAGGTCCGAAGGCTACCTGACCAATCTCGAGGATTTTGCGCCATCAGTACCGGGCAAGATTCCCGCACTTCAACGATCACGCTCCAACGGATCGCTTTGATCAGCGTCGCGGCGCTGGGCGCCACGTTTCTGGCGGTGGTGGTCGTCATCTTCTGGGCGGAACCGAACGACAACCTCGCCTATTGGCTTGCCGGGAGCCGGTTGGCTCAGGGCGAGCCCATCTACGTCCTCGGCGACGCCGCCTTCGCGCCGTACGCGTACCACTACCCGCCGCCGCTCGCGCAAGTGCTCGCCCCCTTGACGATCTTTGTTCCGACCATCGCGTACATCGTGGCGTACCGAGCCCTATTGCTGCTCGCGGTCTGGGATCTCGCGGGTCGCACGATGCTCGCGATGCTGGCCTTGATCGCGTTCATCCCGGTCGCGGTCGAACTCCGGTTTGAGAACGTCCATCTATTCATCGCCGTCGCGATCGTCTTGGGATTGCGACGATGGCCCTTCCTGTTCGCGATCGCCTCGGTCGTGAAGTTGAGCCCTGGATTGGGCATCGTCTATCTGGTCCTTCGTCGCCGGTGGCGCGATGCGGCGGTCGCATGCGTGGTCGGCGCCGCCATCGTCGGGGCGAGCATCGCCCTGGATGCCGGACTCTGGCAGGCGTGGCTGGACTCAGTCCTCGGTCGCGCAGGCATGGTTGGGAACAGTCTCATCCCCGTCCCGTATGCCGCGCGCGCCGCCGCGGGCCTTGCGTTGACCGTCGTTGCAGGGGTCCTCGGCCGGCGCACTGGCGAACTCTTGCTCGTCGCGGCGATCACGGTAGCCAATCCAGGTCTATCCCTGGCTGGCTTCGCCGTCCTGGCGGCGGTGTTTCCCATCTGGTTTGCGGGTCCGGATGGGATCGGGGCTGTGAAGGAACCCAAGCCAGCCGATCCACCGGCGACGTCGGTTGGCTGAGACCATTCCAACGCTTGTCGCGACTCGTCCCACCGCGTGCACGTTCGCATCAAGACCGTTGCCGACGCAACGGAACGGATGTCGATGTAGAGTCACGACGTGACCTCCCCGACCGTGTCAGCGGAGCCTGCCTGTCCAGGCGCTGACCAGACTGTTGCCGCGGCTTCCGACACTTCCCTCCGCGCCGAGCGACGATCCATCGACGACATCCCTCGCGGTACCTGGGATGCGCTCGCCGCACGGAACCCCTGGACGACCCCGTTTTCCGGTTGGGCCTTCCAGCGCGCCTGGTGGGACGCCTACGGAGAGAACGTCTCGGACGAGACCCTGGTCTTGGTCCCGGCCGACGCACCCGCCGGCGCCGACCCGGTCGCGATCGTCCCGCTCATGCACCGCCACGAGGTGGAGCCGGACGACGCGCGCACCCACACGACGATGCGCCACGGCGCCGAGGTCGAACTGACGCACGTCGCACCGGGCGCGACCGCGCTCTTCTTCGGCGCCTCCTACCACGCCGATTACGCCACGATCCTGGCGGCCCCCACCGACCTGCCGGCCGTCGCCGATGCACTGGCCGACCACGTCGCCGAGATGGACCGGCACCTATGGGATGTCGTGGATCTCCGTCGACTTCGCTGCGGCGATCCAGCGGCGGACGCGCTGGCAGCGGCGTTCGGGGCGCGCGAGATCGCGGAAGGCTGGACGCTCGACGTGGAGCGCGAGGATGTCTGCCCCGTCGTCACGTTGCCGGACGACACGGACATGGACGGCTACCTCGCGACACTCGGCAAGAAGGAGCGACACGAGATCCGGCGCAAGGTCCGACGAGCGGAAGCTGTCGGCGAGGTCCGGCTCGATGACGCCATCGACCCGCTGGCCGACCTCGACGCGTTCATCGACCTCCACCAGAAGCGCTGGGGCGTCAACGGCTTGTTCCCGAACACCGAGGGTGGCGCCCAGAGCCGCACGCTCTTCCGACGCCTATTCGAGCTGTCTGGGGCGGACGGTCCGCTTCGGTTGACGTTCCTCACCGTCGGCGGCCGCCGGATCGCGGCAGGGATCCATTTCGACGCGGGCGATCGGTGTCTCTACTACAACGCAGGTGTCGATCCCGATGCCCGCGAATTGTCGCCGGGTGTCGTCATGGTCCATGCCTACGTTGCCCGGGCGATCGCGTCCGGGACCCGCCAGCTCGACTTCCTTCGTGGCGACGAGCCGTACAAGTATGAGTGGGGCGCCGTGGATGAACCCATCCAACGCCTGCTGGTCCGACGAAGGAACGGTTGACATGAGTGCTCCGCTGCCCTGGGAGTCGTGCCTCGAGGTGCTTGACCGGCCGGCCGTGTCCAGCCGGATCCGCGTGGTCGAAGTGCTGGCGACCGGCACAAACGGCGGCGCCCAGGAACACCTGATGTCGCTCGTCAGCCGGCTCGACCCATCGCGCTACGACGTATCCGTGGTCTCGCTGTCCGCCGGCAGCGCCGTGCGCAAGCTCCAGCGCGCGGGCGTCGAGGTCCTCGTCATCGACTCCCCGGATGACTCGATCGCGGTCGGCGCGCTCGCGGCCCACCTGGCCGAAGTCCGGGCCGATGTCGTCCACGCCCACATGTTCCGCGCGGAGACGGTGGCGGCCCGAGCGGTCATGTCACTCGTGGAAGCTGGCCAGCGGCGGCCGTACCTCGTGGCCACCGCCCATTCGAGCCGGGTCCGCTCCGACGAGGACCGTCACGCCCTGCTCGAGCTCACCCCCCAGTTCGACCATCTCATCGCGGTCTCGAAGGCGAGCGAGGCCAAGCTCATCGCCGAGGGCCGGGACATCGTCCCGATGAGCCTCATCTACAACGGCGTGGACCTCCAGCGCTACGACCATCAGGAACCGTGCTGCACCCTCCCCGAGGAGTACGGGATGGAGCCCGGCTCGCAGATCGTCGGCGTGGTGGCTCGGCTGGAGCCCGAAAAAGGGCACCCGACCCTGCTCGAGGCCTGGCCGGCCATCGTCCGGGCAGTCCCAGATGTGTATCTGTTGATCGTCGGCGAGGGGAGCCGGCGCGACGCCCTCGAGGCGCAAGCGCGGGAGCTGCGGGTCGCCCACCGCGTCGTGTTCACCGGGCGTCGTGACGACGTGCCGGCGGTCACGGCGGCACTCGATGTCGCCGTCCTGCCGTCCTATCGCGAGGCCCAGGGGCTGACGATCCTCGAGGCCATGGCCCTGTCGCGCCCGGTCGTCGCGTCCAACGTCGGTGGCATCCCGGAGATGGTCGAGGACGGCGTCACCGGGATCCTCGTGCCGCCCCACGACCCCGACGCACTCACCACGGCGATCGTCCGCCTCCTGACCGATCACTCCTACGCGGACATGCTCGGCCGCGCCGGCCACGACCTCGTCCACGACCGCTTCTGCATCGAGTTGATGGTCAACTCGGTCGCGTCCATCTACGACGAAGGAGCGCGTGCCGTGCGTCCCTCAGAGGTCGCCGCCGCGGTCTGATCGCGCACTGGTACCAATGACCCGGTGCGAAAACGCACCATCGATCGTTAGCATCAGCGGGTGACACTGCCAAGACTCTGGGCGTTCCTCGCCATCGGGCTGCCCGCGCTGGGTGCGGTCATCGCGAATCTGCCCAGCGTGGACCTGACCTATCACCTCCGGGCCGGCGCCTCGATGCTGGCTGGCGGCGGGCTGCCCACGACCGATACCTGGACCTTCACGGCCTACGGCGCGCCCTGGACCGACCAGCAGTGGGGTGCCCAGGTCATCCTTGCCGCCGTCTTCCAGCTCGGCTCGTGGACGGGTCTGGTCCTGTTCCGGGCGGCCCTGACCGGCCTGATCTTCGGTTGCCTGTACCTGATCGGGCGCCGGCGAGGGCTCATCGCCAGGGATGCGGCATTGCTGTCACTCGCGGCCTTCGTCGTCTCGGCCGTCGCGCTCGGTCTCCGACCGCAGCTCCTCGGCATGGGCCTGTTCGCCGTCGTCCTCGTGCTGGTCACGGACCGGCGAGCCCATCCCGGGCGCCTGTGGGCGATCCCGATCATCGTCCTCGCCTGGGCGAACATCCACGGCAGCTTCTTCCTGGGACCGGCGGTGCTCGGGCTTGCCTGGTTGGAAGATCTGCACGACCGGGTGCCGCGGCCGCATCTTGCCCTGGCGGTGGCACTGGCCTCGGTCGCCGCCGCGTGCGTCACGCCGTTCGGGCCCGCCGTCTGGGTGTACGCCGTGGGACTTTCCACGAACAGCCTGGTGACGGCGCGGATCACCGAGTGGCAGCCGACCTCGCTCCACGACCTTCCCGGCCTGCTGTTCTTCGGTTCGGTGATCGCGGTGATCGCCTTGCTGGCCAGGCGCGGCACCGCGACCGCCTGGCCGACTCTTGCCTGGCTCGGGTTCTTCTTTGCCATCGGCGCCTATGCGGTCCGCGGTGTCGCCTGGTGGCCACTCGGTGCCGTGGCCGCGATCGCTGGCGTCCTGATCACGTCCGGCGCTCCCATTCGGCGGAGGAGCCCCTTGGCACACCGTTGATGCGGCGGCTCAACATCGTCGTCGCCGGAGTACTGGCCGTTGTGGGCGTCGCCTTGCTGCCTGTCTGGCGCCCCGCCGACCCGGATCTCGATGCTCCGCAGGGCGTGGTCGGGATGGCACCACCCGGCATCACGGCGGCGCTGCGCGACATTGCCCGACCCGGCGATCACGTCTTCAACCCCCAGCCGTGGGGCTCCTGGTTCGAATTCGAGCTATCCGGATCTGCCGGTCGCCGTCGACTCGCGGATCGAGATGTTCCCGGCAGAGGTTTGGGATGCGTACGAAGGCGTGATCGCCGGGGTCGATGGCTGGCAGGCGCAGCTGGACGAGTGGGGTGTCGCCTTCGCAGTGGTCTCGGCGAAGGACGCCGCGTTCGCGGACCGCCTCGATGCCGCAGGTTGGCGCCGGGTCCACGTCGATGATGACGGCTCCGTTTTCGCTCGACCGGCCAACTGACGACCGCGCGTACCAGGGCGCTGCCCGGACCTTCAGGGTGCGGTGTCGAGAGGCACCGGGCTGCTAGAGTTCGAGCATGACCCAAACCGTCCCCGATCTTGACGTCGTCGTGCTCGGCGGCGGTGGCCACGTCGGCCTGCCACTGAGCCTCGCGTTCGCAAAGGCTGGTCTCCGCGTCGGCATCTACGACACCAACCAGGCGACTCTCGACCGCATCTCGGCCGGTCAGATGCCGTTCCTCGAGACGGGCGCCGACGCACTCCTGGAGGAGCTTCTGCCCACCGGGCGGATCGCATTCGGCTCCACCGGCGAGATGATCGCCCGAACGATGCACCTGGTCGTCGTCATCGGTACGCCCGTGGACGAATTCCTGGGGCCATCGATGACGATCTTCGAGAAGGCCGTCGACCAGATCGCGCCGCACCTGCGCGAGGGCGCGCTCGTCGTGCTCCGCAGCACGGTCTACCCGGGGACGACGGGCTACGTCGCCCAGCACCTCGAGGAGCGCGGCTGCATCGTCGACGTCGCCTTCTGCCCGGAACGGATCGCCGAGGGCCATGCCCTCGAGGAGCTCCATTCACTGCCCCAGATCGTCGGCGCGGATACCGACGTCGCGGCCGAGCGCGCGGCCGAGTTGTTCGGCACCCTGGCCGAGAAGACGATCCGGACGACGACCAAGGAAGCCGAGCTGGCGAAGCTCTTCACGAACACCTGGCGATACATGAAGTTCGCGGTCGCCAACCAGTTCTTCATGATCGCGAACCAGGCCGGGGTGGACTACGGGAACATCCTGGGCGCCATCCGCGAGGATTATCCGCGGGCCGCGGACCTGCCGGGCCCGGGCTTCGCCGCCGGGCCATGCCTGTTCAAGGACACGATGCAACTGGCTGCGTTCACCGCCGATCACTTCCCGCTCGGTCAGGCCGCGATGCAGGTCAACGAGGGCCTGCCCGCCTACATCGTCGGTGCCCTCGAGCGACGCTACGGCGGACTCGGTGGCAAGACCGTCGGCATCCTGGGCATGGCGTTCAAGTCAGAGTCGGACGATCCTCGCGCCTCGCTCAGCTACAAGCTTCGCAAGCTCCTGGCCTGGTCGGGCGCACGGGTCATGTGCACGGATCCGTATGTCGTCGACGACCGCCTCGTCCCCCTCGAGTCCGTCCTGAAGGAGAGCGACATCCTCATCCTCGGCGCGCCCCACAAGGCCTATCGCCAGCTCGAGATCGGTGGCCTCGACGTCGTCGACGTCTGGGGCGCCCTCGGTGAAGGGATCCGACTCTAGTGCGAATCCTCGTCACCGGTGCCGCCGGGTTCATCAACGGCTATCTCGTGCCGGAACTGCTGGAGGCCGGGCACGACGTCATCGGGCTCGACGACTTCAGCAAATACGGCCGCCTGACCAAGTCGTACGACGATCATCCGCGCTATCGGTTCGTGGAGGGTGATGCCAAGGACGCCGCGCTCATCCGCGAGCTCGCCGCCGACTGCGACCAGGTCGTCGCGGCCGCCGCGATGATCGGCGGGATCAGCTACTTCCACGAGTTCGCGTACGACCTGCTGGCCGAGAACGAGCGGATCCTCGCGGCCACCTTCGACGGCGCGATCGCCGCCCACCGCGACGGCCACCTCGAACGGATCGTCGTCATCAGCAGCTCCATGGTCTATGAGTCGGCGACGACGTTCCCGACGCCGGAAGGCGCCCAGCTCAGCTCGCCTCCGCCCGTGTCGACCTACGGCTTCCAGAAGCTGGCGTCCGAGTACTTCGCCAAGGGCGCCTGGGAGCAGTTCAAGCTGCCATACACGATCGTTCGCCCGTTCAATTGCGTCGGCATCGGCGAGCGGCGGGCGGTCCGCGACACGGACATCATGAGCGGCAACGTGAAGCTCGCCCTCAGCCACGTCGTGCCCGACCTCGTGGTCAAGGTGCTCAAGGGCCAGGACCCGCTCCACATCCTCGGGTCGGGCGACCAGGTCCGCCACTACACCTACGGCGGCGACCTCGCCCATGGGATCAGACTGGCGATGGAATCGCCTGCTGCGCTCAACAACGATTTCAACCTCTCCACCGCCGCCTCGACGATGGTTCTGGAGCTGGCCGAGACGATCTGGACGAAAGCCCGCACCGATGGCGCCCCTTTCCGCTTCGTCAGCGACCCGCCGTTCGAGCACGACGTCCAGCTCCGCGTCCCGGATGTCCGCAAGGCGCGCGACGTCCTCGGCTTCGAGGCGACGACGACGCTCGATCAAATGCTCGACGAGGTCATCCCCTGGATCCAGGTGGAGTCGGAGGCCGGGCGCTTGTGACCGATCCGCTGCAGGATCTGTATGCCGCCCGGTTCGATGAGCGCGAGGTCCGCGCGAAGCAGGAGGTCTGGGACGAGATCGTGCGGTACCTGTCGCGACACGTGGATCCCACGTTGCCGCTCCTCGACCTCGCCTGCGATCGGGGCCACTTCATCCGCTCGGCTACCGCCTCCGAACGATGGGCGACCGATATCCGGGACATGCGTGCCGCGCTTCCCGAGGACGTCCGGTTCGTTCAGGCGTCGGGACTCGACCTCGGCGCCGTCCTGCCGACGGCCCACTTCGGGACCGTTTTCATGAGCAACTACCTCGAGCACCTCGAGTCCGCCGACGCGGTCATCGAGCAGCTCAAGGTCGTTCGAGAACTGCTCGTCATCGGTGGGCGGGTCGTCATCCTGCAGCCCAACATCCGTCTCGTCGGTCCGCGGTACTGGGACTTCATCGATCATCGGGTCGCCTTGACCGAGCGGAGCCTGCTCGAAGCTGCCGAACTGGCCGGTATCGGTACGGAACGCCTGGTCACCCGATTCCTGCCGTATTCCACCAAGGGGCGACTGCCAGCCGCTCGGTCGCTCGTCAGGGCGTACCTGGCGTTTCCGCCGGCCTGGCGGGTGATGGGCAAGCAGACCCTCTTCGTCGGCGTCCGCCGATGACCGAACCGGGTGTCGAACTGTCGATCATCCTGCCCGTCTACAACGAGGGCGAGGCGGTCGAACCGGTCCTGCGGGCGATGTCCGCAGGTGTCGCGACATCGCACGAACTGGTCGTCGTCTACGACTTCGACGGTGATACGACGGTCCCGGTGATCGCTCGCCTGTCCGGTGAGATCCCGGGCCTCCGCGGACTGCGCAACGATCTCGGGCGTGGTGTCCTCAACGCGATGAAGGCGGGGATCAACGGCACGACGGCCCCGTTGGTGCTGATCTCCATGGCAGATGGATCGGACGAGCCGCACGTCGTCGATCCGATGGTCTCGCTGGCGCGGGATGGCGCCGCGGTCGTCGCGGCGTCGCGCTACATGCGTGGCGGCCACCAGATCGGTGGGCCACCACTCAAGCGCCTGATGAGCCGGACCGCAGGACTGACTCTGCACTGGTTCGCCGGCGTCCCGACCCATGATCCGACCAGCAACTTCAAGCTCTATTCGCGCGACTTCCTCGACACCGTGACGATCGAGAGCACGGCCGGGTTCGAGCTTGCCCTGGAGCTGACCGTCAAGGCGACGATCGACCGGCGCCGGATCGCCGAAGTCCCGACGACCTGGCGCGACCGGACCGCCGGCCAGAGCAACTTCAAACTCCGCGAGTGGCTCCCGCATTACCTGCACTGGTACTGGGTGGCATTCGCGGCAAGGCTTCGCCGCCGCCGTTGAGGGAGCACCGGGACGACCCACCGGGGCGGGATGGGTACGACGGGAAGTCAGGATCCTGTTTCGACAGCTGAAGGCGCGCTCGGAATGCTCGCGGGGCGCAGTCGGATGATGGCGAGAAGGATCACCCATGACTCGACCCACACGACCGGTAGCGCGATCCACACGGCCACGGGGACGAGCCAGCGGCGGTTGGTGATCGCGCCAAAGCACACGAGTGCGATGCCCACTCCGATCCGCAGGTAGAGCCAGTCACCTCGGCCCGTGCTGGACGTGAGGAACGTGATCCAGTCCGCCCACGCCCCCGGCCCCAGAGCGATCGACACGATCACGATGGCGAGTGTCGAACCGGCGGCGATGGTCAAGGCCCGCCACTCTCGCCGGATCGGGAACCAAAGTAGGCCGATACCGGGGGTGATCTTTGTCAGGATCGGGAAGGCCCATGCCGATGGGTAGCGAAAACCCACGACGATCGACGCCGCGATGAAGAGATGCACCTGCCCGACCATCAACTCGTAGAGGATCGGCAACGCGAAGATGCCGAGGGCCCACGGCCAGGGACGGACGAGCCAGACGAGGACAGCGATGGCCAGCGCCGTCCAGATGGCGAAGAAGACGGAGAACGGCAAGTTGCTGAATGGCGCGAGCGCCTGTGCGAAGGCTGGCGAATAGAGGTAGGTAGATATGACGCCGACGCCCGAGTTCGCGTACGGATGGGCCAGATCGACGGACCAATAGGCACGGGCATCGATGCCGAGGAATTCCCACGGGCGAACCCCCTGGACGGCGAAATACCAGGCGGCTCGAAGGATCCCGATGATGACAAGGGCATCGCGAACCGTCCGCGCGTGTCGCCGAGCAAGGGCGCGCATGGAGACGACGAGCCCGATCTCGTTCTGTTCGGCCGCCGCCGCATCAGTCAAGGTCACTTCCGCTAGCCATGGGTTTCGGTCGGAGTGTACCCACGTCCAAGCGTGGCGCCCGTAGCAAAGGAGTACGCTCGGCGGCCCGATGGACGTCACGTTGCCCGAAGTGCCGCCTCGCCGCCGCCTCGCATGGTTCGCGGCGATCATGTTCGTGTCGGTCTTCGGGCTGGGGGAATTCCTCGGCTGGGTGCTGCAGGCCTGGGGCACAGACGGTTGGTGGGGGATCGACCTGCGGCTGATCCTTGATGCCGGCGCCCGGTTGACGGCTGGCGCTGACCCGTATGCGGATCCCCGCTTCCTCTATCCACCGTTGGCAGCGGTGGTCGGCGAACCGCTTGCCCCACTCCCGTTCGACGTCGTCAGCATCACCTACGCGAGCGCCAAGATCGTGATCGCCGGTCTTTGCGTCGCCCGTTTGACGCAGCAGTGGCGGCCAGGCCCGCGGGTCCTGGCGATGCTCGGACTGGTCCTGTGTCTGCCGTTTCTCCACGACGTCATGGTCGGCAATGTGAACGTCGTCCTGGTCGCTGCCGCGATGCCGGCAGTCCTGGGATCATCCCGAGCCCGAAACGGGATCCTGTTGGGAGTCGTGGCGGCGATCTTTGCCAAACCCCTGCTTCTGCCGATCTTCCTGTGGTTGCTGGTGTGGCGTCGCGCGACGTTCGCGGGCGCCGTTGTCGGCGGGGTCACGGCGTCGCTCGTCGGTCTGATCGCCGCCGGCCCAGCGACGTACCTTGCGTGGTTGGGGGCCCTGGCCGCCGGCACACGCTACGCGGCGCCATTCGCCGGCAACCACGGCGTGACTGCGATCGCCCCGGCTCTATGGCTTCCGATCGCCGCAGTCGTCGTGCTCGGCCTGATCTTCGTGCTGCTCAGACGCGGCCCTGAAGCTGGGCTCACCTGGGCGGTGACGTCGGGCCTGTTGTTGGCGCCGTACGCGGGCACGTATGGCGCGCTACCGATCGCCCTCGCCCTGCCGGGGATGGCGGTCCTGGCCCCACTGACGGCATTCGCTGTCGTCGCGGTTTCACCGATCGCGACGACCCATCCACTTCCGATCTACGCCGCCGCGATCCTCCTCGCGGCGCTCGCCTACCGCGAGGTCCTTGTGGACCATCGGACATGGCGCGATCGGACGGGTTCCGGCGATCGCCCCGCGTTCAAACGGGGTCAGAACGACTAGCTATCGGTCAGACGCG
>CAVRGP010000001.1:0-135967 GCA_963720755.1 uncultured Chloroflexia bacterium | reverse complement strand
ACGGAAGCGATCAGGAACCCGGTCGCCTGGATCAGTGCCGTGAAGAAGAACGCGAGCAGCGCGCCGACGAGGCCCTGGCCGAGGACGACGACGAGCACGATGAGGAGGAGCGTCGTGCTGAACGCGACGAAGATGTAGACGGCAGAAGCCCAGCGCACGACCTCGCGACCGATGACGACGCCAGTGGTGAACGTGGCGTTCAGGAGCAACGGGAGCGCCAGCAGGGCGAAGATGATCATGCCCGCGTCGGGACCCTGCATGACCGTGGCCTGCAAGGCCGGCAGGATCGCGATCGTGACCAGGAGCGCGGGGACTGCGAGGATGACCGTGAGGTAGACCGTCTTCGACGAGATCCGCCCCGTCTTGCCCCTGGCCGAGAAGAGTTTGAAGGATTGTGGCAACCCGAACTGGATGAGCACCATGATCGTCACTGGGAGGAGGGTCAGGAGGTAGTAGTCGCCCTTTGCGCTGGGACCCAGGACGCGGGCCAGGAGGAACCCGTTGAAGATACCCATCCCCGCCGTGACGACCTGCGTTGCAAACAGGACGAGGACTCGACCCGAGAATGCTCCGCCTTGCCCGGTCCCATCGTTCTGGGTCATGCCTGGCGGGGACCGGGGACCGTCTTGTGTATAGTCGACCTGCTCGTTCCCGTCCAGGGCGGGTTTAGGCCCCGGGTGGCCCGGTGCTTCGAGGAGCTACTTTCCCGCGAATGAGTGCGCCTCGCCCCTCGAAACCGCCCGACCACCACCCGTTCGTCGTTTGGTTCGTGAACCAGTACGCGGGCTCGCCGGTGCATGGGATGGAGTTCCGGCACTATGAACTAGGACGGGAGCTCGCCGGAATTGGTATGACGGTCGTCATCATCTCCGGGTCCTACTCCCATCTGTTCACACATCGCCCGCACGCCACAGGAGCCTACACTGTCGAACAGCTCGACGGACTGACGTACTGCTGGGTCCGTGTGCCTGCCTATGCTCGAGCGTGGAGCCTCCGGCGGGTGCTCAATATGGTTGTGTTCATGCTCAGGCTGTACCGGCTTCCGATCCGTCGTCTGCCATCGCCCGACGCGATCGTGGTTTCCTCGCCGTCGCTCTTCCCGATCTTGCCCGCCGAACGGTGGTCACGTCGCCTCCCAGCAAAGCTGATCTTCGAGGTGCGCGACGTGTGGCCACTGACACTCCAGGAACTCGGGGGCCTGTCGCCGTGGCACCCACTCGTCGCCGTGATGCGCTGGTTCGAAAGACGTGCGTACCGGATCGCCGATGCTGTCGTGTCGGTCTTCCCCGCAGCAGGGCCCCACTTCGTGTCGAGCGGTCTGGCGCCGTCGAAGCTGGCCGTGATCCCCAACGGTGTGAGCCCCGACGCCATTGCCGGAGGGGCGCCGGAGGCACCCGAGCACGTCCGAATCGCGACTCGCGGCGGGCGGTTCGTGGTCGGATTCGTGGGGACGCTCGCGGTGGCCAACGCGATCGAAGTCCTGGTCGGAGCGGCCAGGATCTTGGCCGAAGAGGACATCGACTTCGTCATCGTGGGCCAAGGGTCCGAGGAGGAAAGGCTGAAGGCGTTGGCCGCGGGGCTCACAAACGTCGTCTTCCTCGGTCCGATCGCCAAAGGCGATGTGCCTGCCACTCTGCGCGAGTTCGACGTCTGCTATATCGGGTACCATCGGAGCCCGCTCTACCGCTTCGGCATCTCGTCCAACAAGGTGTATGACTACATGGCGGCCTCGAGGCCGATCATCCTTGCCGCCGAGGCAGCGAACGATTGGGTTGGTGCGGCCGACTGCGGTTTGACGATCCCGCCTGACGACCCGCGGGCTCTAGCCGAAGCAATCCGATCCGTGAAGGCGATGTCACGGGAGCGGCGAGCCGAGCTCGGTGCGAACGGGCGGGCGTATGTCGAACGCGAGCACACGTATGCCGCGTTGGCTCGCAGGTATGTCCCCATCCTGGTCGACGCAGATCGATGACCGAGGATGGCCGCGAGCGGTTTCGCTCGATCATCGGCGAAACGATCGGGGTTGCTCCGGATAACGTCGCGCTATTCGCGAAAGGTCGGATCGCGCTCTATGCGATCCTTCGATCACTGGATCTTCATCCGGGCGATGAGGTCATCCTCCCGGCTTTCACCTGCGTCGCCGTGCCGAACGCGATCCTGTACGCAGGTGGGCGCCCGGTGTACGTCGACATCGATCCCGACACCTACACCATCGACCCTGCGGCCGCGGAATCCGCCGTGACGGACCGAACCCGCGTGATCGTCGCCCAGAACACGTTCGGTTTGTCATCCGACCTCGATGCTCTGGATGCGATCTCGGTTCGACATCACGTGCGTATCGTCGATGACTGCACGCACGGCCTTGGCGGCTCTTATCACGGAGCTCCCAATGGGTCGGTGGCCCCGCTGTCCTTCTTTTCCACACAATGGAGCAAGACGATCTCGACTGGGCTGGGCGGCTTCGCGATCGCTCGCGATGAGGAGGTCGCGGCCAGGCTACGCGGCCTCGAGAACGGCGCTACCGAACCATCTGCGTACTCCGTGGCGCTGCTGCGGGTCCTGCTCCTCGGCTTGGAGCACGGTGGGCGCGGAGCGGTATTCCGGCGCGGCCGCTCACTCTATCGATCACTCAGTCGGAGTGGTTTCATCCCAAGCTCGTCGAGTCGCGACGAACTCGAAGGGACCGCAATGCCCTCCCGATTCCTCGCCCGAATGTCAAACGCCCAGGCCCACGACGGGGCGCAGCGCATGGCACGACTGGCCGGCCAGGTGGATCGACGCCGGACCATTGCCTCTCGGTACTCGACATGGCTGTCCGTCAACGGGCGAACACCGTCAGCGACACCAGTGCACGTCGAGCACGCGTACCTGCGTTACCCACTCCGGGTCAGCGACCGCTCGAAGTTCGTGGCTGCGGCGAACCGCGTCGGGGTCGATCTTGGGGACTGGTTCGTCTCGCCGATCCACCCGGTCACGGAACGCCTGGAGCGGTGGGGCTATCGCCCCGGGACCGCACCTCTCGCCGACCATGCGACCGAGGAGATCGTGAACCTGCCGACGGACCCGAGCCTTGGCGATCGAGCTGTTGACAGGGTGATCGAATTCCTCGCGCAGCATCTCGACGACATCCGTTGACGGCGACGACGATCACCGCCCGAGCTTCGCGCGAAGGGCATCGAGCACGAAATGGCGGCGGTTACCATCGATCAAGGTCCGATCGCCCACGGCGGACAGCGTGTGCAATCCGGCAGGGTATGGCGAATCTGGGACCGGGCTGACGACCCGTGCGGGCCGCTCGCGGAAGCTCGTCGGCGTCAACATGTCGACCCGATTGATGACTACCCGCCGGCCATAGATCGTCGAGTCGTCCTGGCTCGGCCGATAAAGGATGCCGTCAACCACAAATGGGGTCCCGCCCGGTCGTGCCGATCGCGCGTCCGTCTTCACCGGATTGTCGCTATGCGGGGTCCATGGCCCTCGGAGATCCGGGGCATGCCAGATGAAGAGATCATGGTTGATCCCGTAGTCCGACCGGCACGCGAACATCCACCAGCGATCTTGGAATCGCAACACAGATGCATCCACCGCAGGGATCCCAGCGAGGAGCGTGGCGACTGGATGCCACTGACCCGGGAAGTCGCGCGCTTCGTAAAGCGTCAACTCTCCGGACGCGGCGATCTCCGGCAGCATGAAGATGCGGCCTTCGTCTTCGATCAAGAATGGGTAGGATGCGTGCATCCCCGGCTCGAGTACGGCCATCGACTCCGAGACGTCGCCGCCGGGCCCGACCGACACGTGACGGATCGTCCCGATGGATCGACGCTGGTCGAAGTCCTCATACAGGATGTGCAACATGCCGTCGCGCTCGATGCCGAAGGGATCCGCGGCGTAGTGGCCAGGATTGGTCGGAAGCCAATGGATGGATCCGCCGACCCCCTGGGTCAGGGTGGATCGAATGGGGGACGCGAGGACCCCGATATTCCAGTCATCATGGTGGATCAGCGCGTCGGCGACCCCGATCATCCGGCGACCCCCGGCGAGCGCCGTGAGCGCCGCACGGGGAGCGCTGGGACTGCCCCGCCTGCCGCCGCGGCGACGCGCGAGTTCGCCCGATGGAGGTACGTCGCCGGATCGCGACGGGCCAGGCACATCCGCTACGGCGCTCAGGTCAGACCCCTGGAGGCGCTCGCGGATCAGCGTTGCGGGCCACGTTGCTGGCGTCATGAGGACCCGGTCAAGCTCCGCCTGGTGCCACCACGACACCGTCTGCAGCCAGCCCTCGCGTAGCACGGCGCCGTCGGAGATTCGAAGCAACCCCACTCGAGTGACGCCCGGCCCGCGAATGTAGTCGCGCAAGGCGACATTGGCCAGATCTCTCGACAGATCTTGCCCGAACCCGAATCTCCAGGTCTCGATCAGAGCATCCGACTTCGGGTCGAACCCCTCGTTGGTCAGGTCGAGCAGTACGTCCACTGCTGCCGGCCCCGGTGCGTCCGGAACGGATGCCATGGGCCAGTCCACCACCGTCGTACCGGGGATCGCTGCCACGTGTTCAACGCAGTATTCCTGCCAAGGTGACAGCTGACCGGAGGTAGCGACGGCGACTCGCAACGGTCTCGCGTTCATGGTGCTGACCTTGTGGATCCGCGTGATCCGTAGACGGCAAGCGTCGCCGCTGCGATGGCGGCCCATCCGACCGCCGACTCCCCGATCGCATCGCGATCGCGCCCAGCGGCCAGCTGAAGGTCAGCCGCCCGCGCCAGACTCGTGGTCAGCGCTCGTGCGACCGCGGTTGCGCTGACCTCGTCGGCCACGGTGCATGAGGTGAGCGTCCGGGCTTGTTCTAGGAGGCCCTCGATCGGGGTGATCACCGTCGGTCGGCCGAGTCCGACCGCAGTCATGAACGATCCGGACTGGGAGATCCGATGGTAGGGAAAGACCACCACATCGGCGACGGCGTAGTAGTCGAGCATCTCCGCTACCGATACGTAGTGATCAACGACGTCCACGCCCGGAAGCTTACGGGCTCGATCCAGTTCCGGCCGAACCGTTGGATCGAACACCTTCCCGACAATGAGGAGCCGTGCATCCGCGTCGGCCGCCCGGACTCCCGGCCACGCGTCTGCGAGGACGTCGAGTCCCTTGTACGGTCGTATCAGGCCGAGAAAGAGGACCGTGGGAGCCGGTGACAAGCCCAATCGGGTGGCTGCGTCGCGTCGCTCTGGCAGCGCGCGGTCGATGAACAGTGGACCGTGAGGGATCAAGGCCACTGGCGCGCTCGAACCGACGGCTTGGGTAAGCTCTCGAGCGACATGATCGGTCTGGGCGACGACCAGGTCGGCGAGATCCAGATTCTTTCGGATCGTCGCCGTTCCGCGCCCCGTGTGGTCGTGCGGCAACGCGTTATGCGCCGTGACGACGAGGAGCGTCCTCGATCGATCGCAGGCGACCCGCAGGATCCGCATGAAGCCCGACGTTCGTCCGTCGAGCGGGATCCACTGGACATGGACGACGTCATACCGGCCCAGCAGGACACGAGCGACCAGGCTGACGAGGTTCAACCAGAATTCGACTCCCCGGACCGCTAGACGCACAAACCGCGGCCGACTGGCATGGACGACCAGGTCCCTGATCCAGGTGGCCCGTGGGTATGAGTCGAGGAAGTTCGGCTCCAGGTAGAAGCGGGGACTGGCTAGCTCAGATTGCGCCCCGGCGCCGGAGAGGGCGTCGGTCAATGGTCCGCTGTAGTACGGCACTTCGCAGAGCAGATCGACGACGACGACGCGAGTCATGTCTCCGTGCCGTCCAGGCCCCAAGTCTTTCGCAACGCCGCCATCCGGCTGTCGAGGCTGTATTCGGCCGCGATGTGGGCGGAAGCGGCTGCACCCATCACCTGTCGGCGGTCTTGGTCGCCGGCCAGTTCGATCACGGCTTCGACGAATCGATCTTCATCGCCTGGTTCGACCAGGATCCCCAGACTCGGCTCGCGTATCACCTCAGGGATCCCGCCGACGGCGTATGCGACGACGGCACAGCCCGCCGCCATGCCTTCCAGGAGTGCATACGGCAAGCCTTCGTTGTGGGACGGAAGCACGAGGATGTCAACATCCTCCAGGAACTCGATCGGATCCCGGATCGTGCCATGCCACGCAGCGAACCCGCTCCGGAGGAGATCTCCGGTGGCATCGAGGAGCCGCGCTCGCTCCGCGCCGTCGCCCCCGATGTCGAGCCGGAACCCACCGTGCGACGAAAGCGCATGGGCGAGCGAGGCGAGTTCTCGGGTCCCTTTCTCTGGACTTAGCCGGCCCAGGAACCCGATGCGGATCGTTTGGCCGTCTGGCGAGCCACCGCGCCGTGTGGCGATGATTCGAAGACGATCGAGATCCGTCGTGGAGAGGCCGTTCGTGATCGTCACAGTGCGCCTGTCCGGACTTCCAGCCCGAACGAGCGCATCTCGGCCATGCTGGCTGACGGCGATCACGCTCGTCGCGAACCAGCCGGCCGCGAGATCGACGATTCGATAGATCGTGTTGCGCCGGTCGTGGAGACCCAGGATCCCATGGACGGTGGTGACGTAGCGGAATCCCGGTACGCTGAGTCGCGCGGTCATCGCCACGAAATTCCCGCGACGGCCATTGACGTGGATCGTCGGCTGGCCGCTCCGACGCCACAAGTGCACGAGTCCGCGGAGGCCGGACGTCCAGCCCCTGGCCGCCATCGGGATCCGATGCAGTTTGACGTTCCGGGTCCCGCACTGAGCGGCGAGCCAGCAATCATCGGCCGAGCACGGCCTCGGGCACAGGCATGCCACGTGTGCCGCCGAACCGACTTCGGTCGCGAGGTCGACACAGTATCGGGCGATCCCGCCGGCGTCCCCGCCCTCCGCGACAATGAGGAGAGCCGGCGGTGGCGGGTCACTCACCCTGGGCCTTGGAGCCAGCCGCCATTCCTAACATGATCCTGAGCATTTCGTACCCCGTCGCGCCAAGCCCCTATCATTCATTCTCGAATCAACCAATCCGATCAAATCCGCGTCCGGAACGGAGATGACCAGTTGCGCATCATCGCAGATGACGCGGCCGCGCCGCGATGAACGAACCGTCCGGCCGACCCTTCCTCGCTTTCGCGCGTCCGTCGATCACGGCGCGAGAGATCGAGGCTGTTCGCACCGTCCTTGAGTCCGGGTGGCTCACGACCGGACCGGAAACGAGAAGGTTCGAAGCGGAGTTTGCCGCGAAGGTCGGGACGACCCATGCCATCGCCCTCAATTCGGCGACAGCGGCTCTGCACTTATCTCTCGAGGCCCTGGGCGTTACCGCCGGTGACGAGGTCATCGTGCCGACATGGACCTTTGCCGCAAGCGCCGAGGTCGTTGCCTACCTCCAGGCTCGGCCGATCCTTGTCGACGTCGACGCTCGAACGCTCAACGTCACGGCCGATGCTGTGCTCGCTGCCGTGACTCCGAAGACGCGCGCCGTCATCGTCGTGCACGTGGCCGGATACCCGGTCGAGGTCGGGCGACTGATCGAGATGCTCGACCCGCTCGGGATCCCGGTCATCGAAGATGCAGCGCATGCCTTTCCGGCCAGGATCGGAGCATCCGGGGGACGCTTTGTGGGGACATTCGGTCGAGTCGGCGCCTATTCCTTCTATGCGACGAAGACGATCACCACCGGAGAGGGCGGGATGCTCGTCACGGACGATCAGAAGGTCGCTGACCGTGCCCGTCAGATGTCGCTTCACGGGATCAGCCGGAATGCATGGAATCGATATTCCGAGGCCGGGTCGTGGTTCTATGAGATCGAGGATGTCGGCTACAAGTACAACATGACCGACATCGCCGCCGCGCTCGGTCGCGTCCAGCTTGACCGTGCCGACGAATTGCTCGCCGCTCGCCGGTCCATCGCGGCCAGGTACTCGGAGCGACTTCGGGCGAGTCAGGTCGGTGATCTCGTCGAGCTTCCGCTCGACACCGCGGATGGATCGCACGCCTGGCACCTGTACGTCCTCCGGCTGCACCTCGAGCGACTCGCTGTCGACCGCGGCCAGGTCATCGAAGAACTCAAGCGACTCGGGATCGGCACGAGTGTCCACTTCATCCCGCTGCACCTCCACCCGTATTACGTCCGCCGCGGGTTTGCCGGGTCCGATTTTCCGGTGGCCACGCGCGAGTACGAGCGAGTGATCTCGCTGCCGATCTGGCCGGATATGTCGAGCGCGGACGTGGACCGTGTCGTCGCTGGCCTTGCCCAGATCCTGGGATCTTCGCGGCTCTGAGCCGGGAATGCCGCCGGGACGAGCCCGCCGTAGAGGACCACCCGATTGGACATGAATCTCCCCGACTATCCGGGTCTCCTTCCGGGTGTCGCGCTCGCCGTGATCTTGGGGTTCGCGCTGAGGATCCGAGTAGCAAGGGTGCTAGGGACATCACGGCTTGTCGCGTGGGGACTGGTCGCCGGCATCGGTCTCGTGATCGCCGCGACCCTGACGCCTGGGGCCGAGGCGATCGTCGACGGCACATCGGGGAGCGGTCGATGCGATCTCAGCCGCATGACATTGGCGCCCCTTCGGGAGATCCTCGAGCTCGACGAGACGGGCATGAACGTCCTACTGTTTGCGCCGCTCGGTTTGGCTCTCGGTTTGCTCCCCAGGTCGAGGGGCAAGGCGTTGCTCATCCTGGCGGCGATCGCTCTTCCATTCGTCGTCGAAGGGATCCAGCTCGTGGTAACGCCACTGGGTCGCCAATGCCAAAGCGCCGACGTCATCGACAATCTCACAGGCCTCGTCGTCGGGCTGTTGGGCGGCATCGTCATCGGGGCCATATTCCCCGGGGCCGCCGCGGCAGATCGTCGAGACCAGGCCTGAAGTCGAACCCGGACGACTGACGAAGCCGAACCTGCCAGTGATCGGACTACTTCAGAGCACGGTCTGTCCGGCGACCGAGGACGGCGGAAACGGTGCGTAGGAGGATCTCGAGATCGAGCGCGATCGACTGGCGGTCGAGATATTCAGCGTCGAGACGGAGTTTCGCTGGCAGGACCTCCTCGCGGTAGCGTCGGTCCGCATCCTGACCGCCCAACATCGACGCCTCATCGTGGAATTCCAGCTGGGCGAGACCGGTGATCCCGGGTTTGGCCGTAAAGACCCGGCGATGGATCGGGTCAGACAGGTCGACGTAGGTCGGATCCTCGGGTCGTGGACCCACCAGCGACATCTCCCCGCGTACGACGTTGAACAATTGCGGCAGCTCGTCGATCCGATAGCGTCGGAGAACCGACCCGATGCGAGTGACCCTGGGGTCCCCGGCGCCCGTCAGCGGTGGGCCGCTCGCACCGTCGACCATGGTGCGGATCTTGAGCACGTCGAACGTCCGACCGTGCTCGCCCATGCGCCTGGCCCGATAGAGGAACGGACCATGGTCGCCGGTTTGTCGCATCACGAAGGCGATCCCGGCGAGGAACGGCGCAACCACGACGATCGCCGCGGATCCCATGACGATGTCCATCACTCGTTTGGATCGCATCCGATCGCCTTTCCCGTCGCTAGGCGACGCAGCCCCCCGGCTCAGGTGCGTGGATCGCGACATCCGCCAGCCCACGCGCATCCAGTTCGGTCCGCAACTGATCGGGCGTCCCGGCCAGGAGCGGGAAGGTCCCGTAGTGGATCGGCATGACGTGCTTGACGCCCAGGAGCTCGACGGCCAGCGCCGCTTCGCGGGGTCCCATCGTGAAGTGGCCACCGATGGGAAGCAACGCCAGGTCCGGTCGATGGAGTTCGCGGATCAGGGCCATGTCCCCGAATACGTCGGTATCACCAGCGTGGTAGAAGCGGAAGCCGTTCTCCAGCGCGACGACGAAGCCCGCCGGTTCACCGAGGTACAGGGTGGTCTCTCCCGCCGCGTTCCAGTCCCCGGAGGAGTGGTTCGCCTGGACCATCGTGACGGAGATCCCCGCTGATTCGACCGTGCCACCCTTGTTCATGCCCGTCGCCGCGTCTCCACCACCGGGCAACCGCCGGGCCAGCCACAGCCACATCTCGTGGATGCATGGCCAGGCCGGACGCAGGCGGCTGGCCAGGGCGACCGCGTCACCCATGTGGTCCGCATGACCATGGGTCACGAGGAGCAGATCGCAGCGATCGACGGAGTCTGCCGTGCGCGGGCTCAGCGGGTTGCCGAACCACGGATCGATGAGGATCACCTTGTCGCCCGGTGTCCGGACCTCGACACAGGCATGGCCATACCAGGTGAACGTCGTGTCACGATCAAGACCCATGCTGGACACCTCCGGGTCCGATGCTACATCGCGGCTACACTCGGGCCATGGCCGCCACGCAGATCGGGCAGAACCTCGCGTTCGTGAACTGGACCCTGCTGACGGGGCTGGCACTCGGGACGTATGTCGCGATCGTCCTGCTTCGCCGTCGGACGTCCGCGACGCCCGGTTACCTGCGCTTCGCGGCGATGTGCGCTCTCGGCTTCGCGATCCTGGCCTGGATCTCCGACGGCGCCTTGCCGACCTCCCTCCAGGACTCACCCGTGGTCGTCGACCCGGCCTGGGATGCGCCCCGCCGGGCGGCCCTGCTCCTGTTCACCGTGCTCGTGGCCGGCTGGCTGGTGGGCCGACGAGCTGGCCCGCGCATCGCTGGCGGCCTGGAGTGGGCCGGTCTCGCCGCGGCATCGGCCACGCTCGCATTCGGGGCGCTCGCCTGGGGAGGCGGGTCGTTCGGGGCAGTCTCACTGCTGGTCCAGCTGGCGGTGGTCAGCGCTGCCATCGGCGGGGTCTTCGCGGCGATGATCCTCGGGCACTGGTACCTGGTCACGCCCAAACTCCCTGAGGCGCCACTGATCCTGCTGGCGCGGGCACTCCTCGCCGTCGTCATCGTCCAGATCGTCCTGTTCGTCGCCTGGACGGCGACTGGCGCGGGGCCAGCCGATGTCGCACCATTCTCGTCACTCGTCGGGCCATGGGCATTGTTCGTGTGGCTCCGGCTGATCGTCGGTCTGGTCTTCCCGCTTATCGTGTGTTGGGCGTCGGTCCAGACGGCCAGAAGCCGGTCGATGGAGTCGGCGACCGGTCTGCTCTACATCAACGTCGGTTCGATCGCGGCAGGGACGATCCTCGCCGCTGGCCTCTATTTCGGTGCTGGACTACTGGTGTGAGGTTCGAATGAGCAAGCAGGACAGAGACTGGATCCCGGATGCCGTCGACCTTGACTGGATCGCGTCGGTGGCGAGACCGGTGCCCGCCGCCTTGGCGGCCATCGAGGCGGCGGCCGCCCCGAACCACATCCCGATCGTCGATCGTGACGCGGGTCGGGTCCTCCAGGTGCTGGCCGCCGGTCGTCGTCGGATCGTCGAGGTCGGCACCGCCTACGGCTACTCGACGCTCTGGCTGGCCCTGGGTCAACCCGAGGATGGGACGATCGTGACGATCGATCCCGATCGCGAGCGGACGGACCTGGCCCGCGGCTGGTGGCGCCAGGGCGGGATCGCCGACGACCGGATCACGGTCGTCAATGCACCGGCTCTCGATGCGTTCGCGTCCGCCAGCCCGGCTCTTGCCGGCCCGTTCGACCTCGCGTTCATCGACGCTCTCAAGCCGGAATATCTCCACTATCTCGAGGCGCTGCTCGACGGCCGGTTGGCGCCGGATGCGTTGGT
This sequence comes from uncultured Chloroflexia bacterium, assembly GCA_963720755.1. Lineage (GTDB taxonomy): Bacteria > Chloroflexota > Limnocylindria > Limnocylindrales > CSP1-4 > SPCO01. The sequence continues at coordinate 124,305 of CAVRGP010000001.1, read as the reverse complement.
CGTGGCCGACAACGTTCTCTGGAGCGGGCGAGTCTCGGGCTCCAGGGCCGTGGCGGCGGATGATCCAAGTACGGTTGCGCTCCGCGCCTTCGATGCCGCCGTCCTCGCCGACGCGCGGTTCAGTGCCACGATCCTGCCCGTCGGGGATGGCCTGCTGATCGCATCGAGGCGCGCCTGACGCCGTGACTGTGCATGTCCGGGTCCGCCTGTTCGCCGTCCAACGGGAGATGGCGGGCGCCCGCCTGGTGCCTCTTGAGCTCGCCGACGGCGCGGACGTGGAAACCGCCTGGTCCGCGCTGGTCGAGCGTTACCCGGTCCTCGCGCCGGGCCGTTCATCCCTTCGGTTCGCCCGGAACGGCGACTACGCCGAGCCGGATACGACGCTGGCTGACGGCGATGAGGTCGCCATGATCCCGCCCGTCTCCGGCGGATCCGGCCCCGATCGGGCTCGGCGCCGGATCCTCGAGATCCGGGAGACGCCGTTCACGCTGGCGATCGTCGACGAACTGGCCAGCGAGCTCGCGGTCGCCGAGGATGGCGCGGTCGTCGGGTTCGTGGGCCGCACCAGATCGACACCCGGAACGCCTGCCCCCGGGCAGGAAGCCGAAGCGGCTCGGCATGCCGGCAGGACCGTCGAGTCGCTCGAATACGAGGCCCTCGAACCCCTTGCCCTCAAGACCCTCGCCGCGATCGCCGATGAGATCGAGTCACGCTTCGGTGTGGATGGCCTGGCCATCATCCACCGCACCGGAGAGGTCCCGTTGGGCGAGGCATCGATCGCGGTCGTTGCCGTGGCCGGACATCGCGCGGACGCCTTCGACGCCGCGCGCTACGCCATCGACGAGACCAAGGCCCGCGCCCCGATCTGGAAGGCCGAAAGGTTCGAGGACGGGCACGTCTGGATCGGCCAGCAGGCCCGAACGGGCCCGGAGGATCCCGGATGACGGCCGACTGGCGCGATCTTGATGGCCTGATCGCCCGCGCCGACGCGCTGGCTGGGGCATGGGGGGCCCGCGCCAGGGCGTCGACGACGCGGGGTCAGGAGCGGGCGATCCTGCGCTTGTTCGGGGTGGATGACGTGGACGCGGCCGGCCGCCCACTGGGGGCCTCCACCGTCGATCGCTGGCTGGCCGGTGACCCACGAGGGTTGACCACGGGGATCGCCCTGCCCTTCGCGATGGCCCTCCTCGAATACGACCTGGAACCGCGCCAACTCGCACTCGACATCGCGTCCGGGGCGGTCGACCTGGGTCTTGAGGTGGAACTGCTCCGTGAGCGTGATCGACGTACTGTGGCCGAGGCCGAGGCCCGCCGGCTCGCGTCGGCGGCACTCGACCGGATCGATGCCGAGCGGACGGTCCGACACGAAACGCTCGCGGTGCTCGGCGACGCACCCAGACCCTGGCTCGCCACCACCCTTCGGGAGCCCGAGATCGAGCGGGCGGTCGAGGAGGCGGTGACCCTGATCGATGCCGGCCTCGACTGCATCCGGATCGACGTCCCGATCGGACGGGAGCTGGCGGATCGGCTGACCGCTGCTGCCCGGGCGAAGCGTGAGTGGCGACCGGGGCCTTCCGTCGATCCGCATCGGCCCGAACCCATCCCGACCGGCAGCCAGCGCGCACTGACCATGCTCCGCGAGGCGGTCGACGAGGCGGCGGCGGAACGCCGTGGCTACGTCCGGCTGCTGACGTCGGTCCCGGCCCTCGGAGCCCCGGAGGGTGCCGTGGTCGCCGCCTTCGAACGGATCGACGTGATCGAATCGGACGCGATGGCCGAGATCATGTCCGATGCGGTCACGCCCGATCGCGCGCTGGCCGATCACGCCTTCGCCCACCGGCTGGCGCGTCGTGCCGGTACCGCCATCCTGATCGGCGCCGGACCACTCGCGGTCGCGCCCGACCTGTCGACGGGCGTACCGTCCGATCCGGCCACGCGGGCCGGTCGGGCCCTCGCCCTTCAGGTCCTCGCCGTCGGACTCGCGCGGGCGGATGGCCTTGATCCGAGTTCGATCATCGTCGGAGGACTGCCGGCCTGGCTGACCGAGGAACCCGATCCGGGCGCCCGGGCCATTGCCGAGGTCTCCGTCCGAAGGGCCCTGTTCCCGGGCCACCCGATCGCGTTCGTCGAGCCTGGGATCGGCGCGGGCCGGCCAGGGGCCTGGCCCTGGGTCCAGGCCGCGGCTTCCGTTCATGCTGGCGACGTCGCGATGATCGTGCGGACGCCTCACGAGCGAGCCGACGACGCGGTGACCCTGGCCGCCGCACGGAGCGCGGCCACCATCTCGACGGAGGTCGCCGGAGCCATCCAGACGGGAGGCCTGACGGGCGTGGCGCTCGAGCATGCCAACGGCATGGTCAGGGCGGCCGTGGCGACCTTGACCCACCTCGCCGACGAGGGTTGGCGTGCGATCGCGGGCGACCCGCCCGGCGACGCGCGGCGGCGGAGTGGACCCGATGTGTCGGTGGCCGAGCGGCTCGACTCGTTCGACCCGTTCGATTGGCCGGCCCACCCAGCAGGCTGATCCTCAGTCACCGCCCCCCGATACCGCCGGGATCACGTGGATGACCGAATCCGGGCCCACGGAGGTGTCCAGCGCCGCCGGCTCCCCGTCGACGAAGACGTTGATGTGCCGGCGCAGCCTCGGCCCGGCCTCCACCAGCCGATCGCGCAGGCCGGGGACGCTCCCGTCAAGCGTGTCGATCAACTGGCCGACGCTCTCGCCGGCGACATCGTGGCGCTTTTCGACACCCGGGAACAGGGCCAGCAGCGAGCGTGGCAACAGGACCGTCGCCACGGTCAGTCCTCGAGGACGACGCTCTCGACGCCCCAGATCTCCGGCAGCGTGTCCGTGATCAACTGCCAGGTCAGGCCCTCGTCGGCGCTATGCCAGAGCTGGCCGTTGGCGGTCCCGAAGGTGATCCCGACCGGATCGAGCGTGTCCCGGGCCATCGCCTCGCGCAGGACCGAGAGGTAGGCGTCCCGTTGCGGCAGACCCGCGTCGGAGCGGATCCACGAGGCACCCCGGTCATGCGTTCGCCAGACGGCCGCCTGGCCACCGGGCATGTAGCGGCCCTCGTCGGCGGCGCTGAGCGGGATGATCCAGCAGGTGCTCGGATCGCGTGGGTGCGACACCATCGAGAAGCCGAAGTCCGTCGGCAGGTTCCCGGTGATCTCCTGCCACGTCTCGGAACCGTCGTCCGATCGGTAGACGCCGCAGTGATTGCGCTGATAGAGCGTCTCGGGCTCGCCCGCGGCCATCGCGAACTTGTGGACGCACTGGCCGGTGACCGGGAACCGGTCCTCGGGATTGAACTCGGCCCGGACGCCGACGTTGCGCGGTTCCCAGGTCAAACCGCCGTCACGGGTCTCGAACACGCCGACGGCGGAGATCCCGATCCACGTCCGATCCGGATCGGTCGGGTGGGGGATGACCGTATGGAGGATGAGCCCACCGGCACCCGGGCCCCAGGTGGGACGGGTCGGATGCTTGGTCAGGCCCTCGATATGCCGCCACGTGGCCCCGCGATCGTCGCTTCGGAAGAGCCCGGCCGGCTCGACCCCGGCCAACAGCCCGCCATCCGGCGTGGCTGCCAATGACCAGACGGTCGTGATCGACTCGCCCGTATCGCCGTAGGTGAGGCCGCTGGACGAATGCGACCAGGTGGCGCCACCGTCCTCGGATCGCCAGACCGCAGGACCGAACCAGGGGTTCCCCGCGGCGGCAAGGATCGCCCCGGTGTCCGGCTCCACGATCAGGTCATGGACCGGCCAGCCCTCGCACAGCGGTCCGCGCTGGGTCCATTCCCGACGCTCGGGCCCGCTTTCGAAGATGAACGCACCCTTCTTCGTGCCGACGAGCAACTGGACTCGGGTCATCGGTCCCACCTCTGCTTGGCTGGTTCAGTCTGGTGGCTGGCTCGGTCGGGCCTGGGCCGACCGACATGGTAGCCGCTCAGCCGCCCGCCTTGAAGGGATAGACGACCCAGGCGTCGGTCGAGACGGCGTGGAAATCCGGGACCTCCGTGACCACCGATCGAGCCGGCTTGTAGTGCAGGACGGCCGTCGTCGGGATCCCGCCCGCCTGCCGCACTCGTTGGGTCACGGCAAAGATGGTCGTACCGCTGTCCCAGACCTCGTCGACGACGAGGATGCGCTATGGCCACGGAGTTGCGGATCTGCCGGGAACTGCAGGAACGTCGGATGCGGACCCGGCTTCCCCTCGTCGTCGTAGAACTCGACGGCGGCAACGAGGATGTTCCGGATCCGCAGTCGATAGGCGAGCATCCCCGCCGGCACGAGACCGCCGCGGGTGATCGCCAGCATCAGATCGAACGACGATCCGGCCAGTCGGTCGGCCAGTCCGGCGATGAGCCGGTCGAGCTCGTCCCAGGACACGATGTCCCGGTCCGCGGTCGCCGTCTGCATCGGCACAGGATACGTCCGGGTCAGCTCACATACAGCAGGGAACCCGGCGTCGTGAGCAACGCTCCGGTCTCGAGCCAGGTCTTCAGCCCGGACAGGATCATCGGCCAGCCGCCATACAGCTGCTCGTTCGCGCCCTCGCGCAACTGGTCGTGGGTGACGGTGAGATGACAGGAATCACCGACGGGTTCGATCTCCCAGGTGACCCTGGACGAACCCTCGGACTTCACGTCGTCGCCCCACAGCGCGACCATCGTCTGGACGAGTCGTCGCGGGGGATCGATCTCGAGGATCTCGCCTTCTGCCAACGGCCCCCCTGACTTCGGGTTGGTCATCTCGACGCGCCCCCCGACAGTCCAATCGGAGGTCACCTTCGCCCCGAACTGGTACTTGCTCCGGATGTCCGTGTCGGTGATGGCTTCCCACAGTCGCTCCGGGGTCGTCTTGATGTAGATCTCATAGATCTTCTCCATCGGTCGCTCCAATCGCTGCTTGAGTTCGCTGAGGGCCGAGACCCACGGCTCGGCGTATTTGCTCACCCACCGGTCGTGGACGAGCCTGATCGGGACCGGGTTCAGGAAGTGCAGCTTCTCGCGGCCACGTCGCCTGGTCACGACCAGGCCAGCGTCCTCGAGCACCTGGAGGTGCTTCATCACCCCGAACCGGGTCATCGAGAACCGATCGGCAAGCTCACCCAACGTCTGCCCGTCGTCACGGAACAGCGCATCGAGCAGGCTGCGTCGGGTCGGATCCGCGAGCGCCCTGAATACCTCGTCCATGCGCGGAACAATAGGTGACTAATGAGTCACATGTCAAGTGGTGGGATCCGCCTGCCGATCGTCGATGTCGGCGCTCTCAGAACGCTCCAAGAAACGGTCGAGATACTCGATCCAACGTCGCGGTCCATCACGGATCGTGGACATCAAGACGACACGTTCGGGAGTTCCAGATGACCGAGTTCGATGCCAACGGGGTCCCAACGACCGACGAGGTGACCGACGGGGTCGCCTTCCAGGAGCCGGTCGTCCCAGCCAGGGGGCCGTCGACGGCGGTCCGGGCCGGCGTTCTTGCTGGGTCCGCCCTGCTCGTGGCGGTCGGCGCGATCGCGGCGATGGGTGCGTCACCGACCCCGGCCACGGGTGCGGACCCGACGGCGCCGACCACGAACCCGACGACCGATCCCAATGCTGACCCGGGTCGGATGGGTCCATGGCGTGGCAGCGCAATGGGACCGATGGGTGGGTTCGGGCCTGGCTTCGACGGTCGGGGAGGCTTCGGCATCGGCGGGCGTGACATCACGATCGCCTCGATCAACGGCACGGACGTGAAGTTGCAGACCGAGGACGGGTGGTCGCGGACGATCTCGATCACGGACTCGACCGTCATCACCAAGGGTGGGTCGACGATCGCCGCCTCGGATCTCAAGCAAGGCGACCAGGTCCGCTTCTCGCAGCAGAGGAACGCCGATGGGACGTACACGGTGACGAACATCGTCGTTGTCCTGCCGAGCGTCGCCGGACAAGTCTCCGCCATCGACGGCAACACCCTGACGATCACCCTGCCGGGCGGTACGACGAGCGTCGTCCATGTCGATGCCAACACGACCTACAAGGTGGACGGCGCGGCCGGCGCCAAGACCGACATCACCGTCGGTTCGTTCATCATGGCCGAGGGTACGCAGCGATCGGATGGTTCACTGGACGCAGCCGACGTCGCCACCGGCACGTTCCACGGCCACGGTGGGCCGGGCTGGGACGGAAAGCCGGGGTTCCCCGACTCGCCGGCGGATCCCGATGCGACCCCGGCCCCGACGAACGCGGCGGGCTGAAGCCTCGATACGCAGATGGACACATGATCACGATCGGAGTCGACGATGTTCGAGCAAGACCGCCAGTCGACAGCTGAGCCGCTGACACCGTCGACCCCGAGCCCACGCGTCGAACCGGGTCAGCTGCCGAGCGCCCCGATCCCCGCGTCTCTCGCCTCTCCCCGACGACCGTCATCCAACCGTGGGGGGATGGCATCGGTCGTCTCCGTCGCCGTCCTGTCCGCGGTCCTCGCCGCGGGCGGCACGGCGGCCATCGTCACGGGTCCGCTCGCCGCGGGCAAGGCGCCGACGCCGACGACGAATGGCGCGGTGGCGGTCGCCGCAGCGTCCGCCACCTACGCCGCCGTGCCGACCCTGACCGACATGGTCGCGTCGGTTCGGGATTCGGTCGTGACGATCACCTCCGAGGGATTCTCAGGGCTGCGGCTTCGGCCAGATCCCGTCGACCGGCGTCGGTTCCGGCGTGATCCTGTCGGGTGGCGGATACATCCTGACCAATCGGCACGTCGTGGACGGCAGCCAGTCGCTCACCGTGGAACTCGCCGACGGCGAGCAATTCCCCGCGACCATCGTCAAGGAATTGACCGACAAGGACCTCGCGCTCATCAAGGTGGACGCGACGGGCCTGAGCCCTGCCACGATCGGGGACTCGGCGTCGCTCCAGGTCGGCGAGACGACCATCGCCATTGGGAGCCCGCTCGGAACGTTCACCGAGTCGGTGACCAAGGGCATCCTCTCCGCCACGGGCCGGACCATCACGGTGACCGATGACGTGACGGGTCGGCCGGTCACCCTGACCGGCCTTCTCCAGACCGATGCGGCGATCAATCCGGGCAACAGCGGCGGACCGCTGCTCGACGCTGGCGGCAAGGTCATCGGGATCAACACGGCTGTGTCGTCCGGGGCGGAAGGCCTGGGCTTTGCGATCCCGATCGCGGATGCCGCGAGCCTGATCTCGATGGTCCCGGGCGGGTCCCTCAGCTGACGTCGGCGGGTCAGCCGACGTGATCCGCCCAGTGGTGTGCAGGCTCGTAGCCGAGTAGCCGCCTGGCGTGCTCGATGGCGAGGAGCGTCCCGCGGCCCTCGACCGGTCGACGGATGGGGACCGTCGGGAAGACTTCGGCCATGAGGTCGGCGCTGGGCCGGGTCATGACCGTGTCATCAGCGGCGATGATCGCGATCTCCGACCCCTCGACCTCCGCATCGAGCGCCAGGCGGGCGGCCTGGGCGACGTCGCGCGCGTCGACATAGCCCCACAGGTTCCATTTGCGGATCGTCGGGTCATCCCAGTAGGACGGGAACAGAGCGTAGTCGGCCGGTTCCATGATGTTGGAGATCCGGAGCCCGACGAAGCCGATCCCACTCCGTCGGGCGAACTGCCCGGCCATCGTCTCTCCGACCAGTTTCGACAGCGAGTAGGACGACTCCGGCCGCGGTTCGATCGTCTCGTCGATGGGCGCGAAGGACGGCGGGATATCGAACGGCAGTCCGAGAACGGTCTCGCTCGACGCCCAGACGACTCGACGCAGCCGGTGCTCGACGGCCGCGGTAAAGACGTTGTACGTGGACAGGGCATTGATCCGGAAGGTCTCGCCCTCGGGTCGCAGGCCCGGCGCCGGGATGGCCGCGAAATGGATGACCGCCTCGGCTCCGGCGAGTGCGTCCTTGGCCTGGCCGAGGTCAGTCAGGTCGGCGACCATGCACAGCCCGAAGGCACTGCCGTCGTGGCGCACGTCGACGTTGAGGACGTCGTGGCCGTGGTCGCGCAGGTCGCGGACGACCCAGGCTCCGCCCTTGCCGCTGCCGCCGGTCACGACGATCCGCATCGTTGTCTCCTCCTCGCCCCCAAGTATGGCCCGAGGAGCTGTCAGCCGACCGGGCCGCCAGCGGTGGGCAGCGTACAGATGAACCTCGCTCCACCTTCGGTTCGATTCTCCACGTCGATCCGGCCGCCGTGGCGGTCGACGATCCACTGCGCGATCGCGAGCCCCAAGCCGGTGCCGCCACCAGGGGCGCCAGAGGCACGATAGAAGCGCTCGAACAGGTGCGGCAGGTCCTCCGGACGGATCCCTGGCCCACTGTCCTCGACCACGAGGTAGCCATCGTGTGGATCGGCCCGAACGGTCACGTCGACTCGCCCACCGGCCGGGCTGTGGCGGATGGCGTTGTCCACCAGGATCATCACGAGTTGCCGCAATCGCGCCGGATCGCCCTCGATCACGGCAGGCTGTGGGTCGACGACGACCTGGACCCCGCGGTCGGTCGCCGGCTTGCCCAGGGCCGAGGCGCCATCTGTCGCGACGTCGCCGAGGTCGACCGGGACACGGTCGAGCGCCACCGCACCTGAATCGGATCGGGCGAGCAGGAGTAGATCCTCCACGATGGACGTCATGTGGCGAACCTCATCGTCGATGTCCTCGAGCGCGGACCCGACGGTCCCGACCGGCTCGTCCTGGTGGCGCCCGAGGTACTCGACGCTGCTTCGGATGACCGTCAGCGGTGTCCGAAGTTCGTGGCTCGCGTCGGCGGCGAATTCCCGCTGCCGGCGCAGTGCCGTCCGCTGGCTCGAAAGGGACTCGCGGATCGGGACCAGGGCTCGTCGCGCGTAGATCGTCCCAAACCCGAACGACACCACCAGCACGAGCAGGCCGCCCACCGCGAGCACGAACTGGATGACCGCCAGGGTCTGTTGCTCGGTCGTCCGATCCTGCACGATCTGGACCGTGTACACGCCGCGATCGGCGAGGTCGATCGTCTCGGTCAGGATCCGGACGGGCGTCGATGCGACGACGGCGGTCTGGACGTCGCGTCCCGAGATCGCCGCGGCCTGGACACCCGGTTCATACGGCAGCCCCGGCGGCGGTGCGATGTCGCGCGGTCCGAGGATCGGCGCTCCGGACGGATCGAGGATCATGGCGTACGTCCCGGTCCCGCCACCACCGAAGATGAATCCATAGCGCGTCGAGTCGTCGGGGTCGGGTCGATCGCCACGGATGATCCCCATCCGGGTGTCGAGCTGGTCGATCCCGGCGTTGGCCAGCGACCTCGCCGCTGCCAGGTACAGCGCGGCCGCCAGGGTGACCAGGATGAGCAGCGTCGTCCCACCGCTCCACAACACGAGGTTGCGCCGGACGTGGCGGATCATCGCCCCGTCAGCGGCCTCGGCGGCGACTTCGGGCCCGGTCTCTTCGGTCGGTGGCAGGATCCCGTCAGGCATCGGCCAGACGATATCCCACCCCGCGGACCGTCTCGATGAGCTTGCCGGCGGAGCCGAGCTTGTCGCGCAGGTAGTGGACATAGGCGTCCACGGCGTTCGGGGTGACCGCCACGCTGAACGGCCAGGCCTGGTCGAGGAGCTGATCGCGGGACAACGTCTGCCCCGGATGCCGGAGCAGGCATTCGAGCAGCGAGTACTCGCGCGGACTGAGATCGATGGTCTTGCCGTCCAGGGTGACCCGGCGGGACGTCTCATCGAGCACGATCGGACCGACCACCAGTTTGGGCTCCGCCCGCCTGGTCCCGAGTCCTCGACGGCCGAGGGCCCGCAACCTCGCGGCCAGCTCCTCGTAGGCGAATGGCTTGACCAGGTAGTCGTCCGCGCCGGCGTCGAGCCCGGTCACCCGGTCACCCACGGTGTCACGGGCGGTCAGGATGAGGATCGACACCTCCGATCCGGTCGCCCGGATCCGCCGCGCGACCTCCAACCCCGAGATATCCGGGAGCCCGAGGTCCAAAATGATGACTTCGATACCCGTCGTCGCCGCGACGATATCGAGACCATCGGCCCCGGTCATCGCCGTCTCGACGATGTGGCGGTCCTCCTCGAGCAGGCGCCGAAGCAGGCGGACCAGACGAGGGTCATCCTCGATGACGAGCAGATGCATGGGATCAGCCTACCTGCGATCTACGGGTCGACGGTGACGCCCGCCGCGGTCACGGTCGGCGTGCTGCCGCTGGGAGCGGCGCCGCCCCGCCCGAGGCCGCCGAAGCCGCTGGCCGGATCGATCTGGACCTCCACGGTCGAGCCGCTGGTCACAGCCGAGGCCGAGGCCGGGGTCTTGCTGCTATAGGTGGTGTCCGAGCCCAGGGTCACGTCGATCGTCTGGCCGTTGGCCGTCGTGATCGTCATCGTATCGCCGGAGATCGAAGCGACCGTCCCGGTGATGGTCAGGCCGTTGCCACGGCCGATGAAGCCCCCACCCTGGCCGCCCTGCCCGCCGTTCCCGAACGCGGGAGCGCCACTGCCGATGGGGAAGACGCCGTTGCCGAAGCGCCCGTTGCCCGCGACCGTGGTGGCCGGCGCGGTCGTCCGGCCGATCGCGAACGCGATGCCGCCGACCGCGAACAGCAGGGCACCGGCGAGGATGACGTTGAGCCATCGCCCCGATGACGAGCCCTTGGCCGTCGGGGCAGCCCCGATCGGGGCCGTCGTCACGGGTCCCGGGATCACCGGCGCGGGCGGCGTCGCGGCGGGCGTAGGCGGAACGGCCGGTTCCCGCTTGGTCGGATCGAAGGTCACGAACAGACTCCTTTACTCGTAGCGCAAGGCGGTGATGGGATCGAGACGAGCGGCCTGGCGGGCGGGCCAGACGCCGAAGACGACGCCGACGACCAGGCTGAACAGGACGGCGATGGCCACGGTGGCCGGATTGAAGGTGAAGCCCCAGCCGGCCAGCTGGCCGATCAGGGCGGAGACGGCGAGCCCGACGACGATGCCGATGAGCCCGCCGAGCAAGGACAGGGTCAGGGCCTCGACGAGGAACTGGGCGAGGATGTCTCGTCCTCGCGCGCCGACGGCCTTGCGGATCCCGATCTCGCGCGTCCGTTCCCGGACAGAGACCAGCATGATGTTCATGATCCCGATCCCGCCGACGATCAGGGAGATCGAGGCGATGCCCCCCAGCAGGAGGGTCAGGGTGTCGCTGATCGACGAGGCCGCCGCCAGCAGCTGGGTCTGGTTGAAGACCTGGAAGTCGGCCGTATCGGTCGGCGACAGGTCGTGCCGCTCCGTGAGCAGGCTGGTGATGGCCGCGCTGGCGGCATCCATCTGGTCGGCGGTCGCGACGCTCACCCCGATCGTCCGGACCGTGTCACCGCCGACGAAGTACTTCTGCACGGCTCCGACCGGAACCATGACCTGGTCGTCGGGGTTCTGGAACCCGCTGCCGCCCTTGGCCTGCAGGATACCGATCACCTGGAAGGGCAGGCCGTTGATCGCGATGGTCGACCCCAGGTCGCTCGACGTCAGGGCCAGATCCGTCGCGGTCGTCGCCCCGAGGACGGCGACTCGGAGGCCCCGGTCGACGGTGGGATCGGTCAGGAACGATCCCTGCCACAGGTCGTAGGCGCGCACCTGGAGGTAGTCCGCGGTCGTGCCCACGACGGTCGTGGTGGTCGATTGCGGGCCGGCTGCGACATTCCCGTTGGTCGAGACTTCCGGCGCGACCCCCGCGACCGACGGCAACGCGGCGATCGCGTCGGCGTCCTCGAGGGTCAGGGTCGTCGCCTGCCCCGACGGGCTCACGGTCAAGAGATTCGTGCCGAGTCCCGCAAGCCTGGTGGTGATGTTCGACGTCGTGCCCTGTCCGACGCCGACCAGGGCCACGACCGAGGCGACCCCGATGATGACGCCCAGCATCGTCAGCGCCGCGCGCAGCCGGCTCGTGCGCAGGCGCGAGAGCGCGAGGCGGAGGAGTTCGAGGAGGCTCACGCCACGACCCGCCCGTCGTGGAGGTGGATCTGCCGGCCGGCTGCGGAGGCGACATCGGCATCGTGGGTGATGAGCACGATCGTCCGACCGGCCGCGTTGAGTTCATGGAGCAGGTCCATCACGTCGGCCCCGGATGCGCTGTCGAGATTGCCGGTCGGTTCGTCGGCGAGGATCAGCGCGGGTTCGGTGACGAGTGCCCGAGCCACGGCCACCCGCTGTTGCTGTCCGCCTGACAGTTCCGTCGGCTCGTGATGGACGCGGTCCCCCAGACCCAGCCGCTCGAGCGCGAGCTGGGCCCGGCGCGAGCGCTCGGACCGCGAGACGCCCTGATACAGGAGCGGGGTGGCGACGTTGTCGAGCGCGGTGGTCCGCGGCAGGAGGTTGTATGACTGGAAGACGAAGCCGATCGTGCGGCTGCGGAGCCGGGCGAGATCGTCGTCGTCGAGTGCCGCGACGGGCGTGCCGGCGAGTCGATACTCGCCGGCGCTCGGTCGGTCCAGGCAGCCGAGGACATTCATCATCGTGGTCTTGCCGGATCCGGATGGTCCGACGATGGCCACGAATTCGCCCGGATGGACCTCCAGGCTGACGTCGAGCAGGGCTGGGACCTCGATGTGGCCCATCTGGTAGATCCGACTGACGTGATCGAGGCTGATGATCGCGTCGGTCATCCTAGTTTCCGACCCGGATCCGGCCGCCCCCGTTGCCGCCGAAACCGCCGCCGACCGGGAAGGCGCCACCGCCGCCGAAGCCGCCCTGGTTGGTCGTGGTCGTCTGCGTGTTCGCGACGCCCGTGACGACCTCCTGGCCGGCGTCCAGGCCGGATCGGACCTCGGCGAGGTTGCTGGCCACGAGGCCGATCTCGACGGTCCGCGCGGTCGGCTGGCCGTCCGCCCCGAGGACGAGGACGGTATAGGCGCCGGTGGTGCCGCGCAGGGCCGTCGTCGGCACGGTCAGCACATTGGTCGCGCTGTCGATCGTGATCGTGATGTCCGCGGTCATACCCACCCGCACGGTCGCCGGGGCGTTCTCGAGCGACACGGTCACGGGATAGGACACGACGCTGCCATTCGAGCTGCCCGTCGTGGTCGGGGCGATCGAGGTGACGGTGCCGGTGACGTCAGCCCCGACGGCCGAGATCGAGACGGTCGCCTGCTGCCCGACGGACATCGACGCCAGGTCGCTCTCGACGACGTCGGCGGTGACCTCGAGGGTGCTCGTGTCGATGACGACCGCGTCGCCCGACGGCGCGTCGAGGTCGGCGACGATGTTGACCGCAGTGACGGTGCCGTCGATCGGCGCGGTCAGCGCGGCGTACTTGATCTGGTCCTCGAGGTCCTGCTTGGCGGTCAGTGCGCTCGAGACCTGGCTCTTGGCGCCGTAGAGGGAGATCTTGGCCTGCCGGGTCGTCGCGGTGTCCGTGGCATCGGCGAGGGTCTGCTTGGCGATCTTCAGTTGGATCTTCGCGCTGGCGTACGAGGCGGTCGCGTCAGCGAGTTGGCGCTTCAGGTCGGTGGTGTCGGCCGTAGCGACCACGTCGCCCGTCTTGACCACGTCACCGACCTTCACCGCGACCGTCTTGACCGTCCAGGTGCTCGATCCGCTGGTCGCGGCACCGGCGAGATGGGCCGGTGATCCGAACGAAACGCCATAGGACGCGGTGGCGGCGACGGTGCCGGTGGCGGCGACGTCGTCGACCACGTCACCGGTGGCGGCGACGCTGGTCAGGTAGCGAGTGTCGTTCGCGGCGTTGGCGGGAAGGCCGCCGACGGCCACGAACGCCGCGCCGATCCCCACGGCGGCCAGCGCGACGATGGTCGCGATCTTGAGTTTCATCGGATCTCCTGTCGGACGCGGGCACGAGCACAGGCCCGCTGGGCAGTGACCTCCATTCAGGGGGTCGGAGATGAGACGAACATGAGAACGGGTGGGCACGTAGCATCAGCGGATGGATCAGCCGACCGCTACCCGCCGCCGTCCGCGCCGTGCCACTCCCGGTCTTGCCCAGTTGCCGTGGCGACGGCTGACCAACCCGTTCCGGCCGGTGGAGATCCTGTCGGCCGATCAGCTCGAATCGATCCACATGGCGACGCTCCGGATCCTGGCCGAGATCGGCGTCGAGGTCCTGGGCGATCGGGCCCTCGAGGCGTTCGCGGCCGCGGGCGCCAGGGTGGATCGGCTCAGCCGCAACGTTCGGCTCGATCCGGACCATCTCGAGAGCCTCATCGCCACGACGCCGTCGACGTTCCGCCTCCATGCCAGGAACCCCGAACGGGATCTCGAGTTCGGGGGCTCGAACATCGTGTTCGGCGCGGTCGGTGGTCCGGCGTTCGTCAGCGATCTCGACCGTGGGCGGCGGTCCGGGAACTTCGCCGATTTCGTCGACTACGTCCGGATCATCGGATCGCTCGATGTCATCCACCAGGAAGGCGGGGGACCGCTCGAGCCGAACGACCTGCCGGTCGCGACGCGGCACCTGGACATGTACCGCACCTTCGCGGTCGAGCTCGACAAGACCTGGCAGTGCCTGGGGTTCGGGGCCCGGCCGGTGGACGACGCGATCGAGGTCGCCTGCCTGATCCGGGGCGTGGACCGCGACCGACTCCTGATCGAGCCGTCGTTGATGACCGTCATCAACACGAACTCGCCGCTCCGTCTGGACGGACCGATGGGCGACGGCCTGATGGAGATGGCGTTGCACGGACAGCCGGTCGTGGCGACCCCGTTCACGCTGGCCGGCGCGATGAGCCCAGTGTCGCTGGCGGGTGCCCTGGCCCAGCAGAACGCCGAGGCGCTCTTCCTGATCGCGCTCGCCCAGATCGTTCGCCCCGGCGTGCCGATGGTGTACGGAGCCTTCACCTCCAACGTCGACATGCGAACCGGGGCACCGGCGTTCGGGACCCCGGAATACGTCAAGGGTGCCCTGGCCAGCGGACAGCTGGCGCGCCGCTACGGCCTGCCCTGGCGATCGTCGAACACCACCGCCTCGAACGTCGTGGACGCGCAGGCAGCCTACGAATCCGAGATGGCGGTCTGGGGCGCCGTGATGGGCGGGGTCAATCTGCTCTACCAGGGGGCCGGCTGGCTCGAGGGCGGACTGACCGCGTCCTACGAGAAACTGATCATCGACGCCGAGATCCTCCAGATGATGTCGGAGGTATTCCAGCCGCTGGTGGTCGACGACGCAAGCCTGGGTCTTGAGGCTATCGCCGACGTCGGGCCGGGTGGCCATTTCTTCGGGACCGCGCACACCCTTGAGCGGTTCGAGACCGCGTTTTATCGGCCGCTCGTCTCCGATTGGCGCAACTTCGAGACGTGGCAGTCCGACGGCGCCCGGACGGCGACCCAGCGAGCCAACACGATCTGGAAGCAGCTTCTCGCGGAGGCGGGTCCGTCCACCCTCGACCCGGCGGTCACGGCGGCACTCGACGCGTTCGTCGCGCGACGCAAACGGGAGATCGAAGCCGGCGACTGATCCATGGCATCGCGGTGGGGTCGCTCTCGTCGGCATATGATGGGGCGGACACCGGAGGCGACCGCCCCCGCTCCATCCCGGCGCGACCCGACCGCGACGGGCACGGCGGCGCCCGGACCGGGATGATCATGGGGGATCGATGATGAACGTGGTTCCAGGGTGAGCGCGACCCGGGTCGTGGTCGTCGGCGGCGGCTTTGCAGGCGTGGCCTGCGCGCGGAAACTCGCGTCGCACAAGGGCGTCGAGGTCACGCTCATCGACCAGCACGACTATCACCAGTTCCAGCCGCTTCTGTACCAGGTCGCCACCTGCCAGCTCGCCCCCATCGATATCGCCTACCCGCTCCACGAGGTCGCGGCGCATGCGGGCCTGGTCTTCGTGCAAGGGGAAGTCGTCGGCGTGGATCCGGCGTCCCGAAGCGTGACCACGAGCTCCGGCGACACCTATCAGGGTGACTACCTCGTCGTCGCCGGCGGCTCGCAGGCGTTCTTCTTCAAGACGCCCGGCGCCCGCGAACATGCCTTCCCGCTGTACTCGCTCGACGACGCAAAGCGACTGCGATCCCAGGTCCTGACCGCCTTCGAGGAGGCTGAACGGGATCCATCGCTCATCGAGCATGGCGCCCTCGAGTTCGTCGTCGTCGGTGGCGGACCGACCGGAGTCGAGGTCGCCGGAGCGATCGCCGAGATGATCGCCACGACGCTATCGGCGGAGTATCCGGACATCGTCCACGAGGCGCATGTCCGGCTCGTCAACCATGGTCATGAGCTGCTCGCAGCCTTCTCGCCGAAGGCGCATGACTATGCGGCCAAGGTGCTGACGAGGGACGGGGTCAACCTGATGCTCGGTCTCGGCGTCACTGAAGTCGGGCCGGGCCACGTCGTCCTGTCCGACGGCTCATCGGTCAAGACCCGCTGTGTCGTCTGGGGCGGTGGCCTGAAGGCGGCCCCGATCGCCGCGGCCGCCGGTCTTCCCCAGGGGCGAGGCGGCCGGATCGACGTCCAGCCGGATCTCAGCCTCGAGGGTTTCCCCGGGGTGTACGTCGTCGGAGACATCGCCAACATCCCGAGCCCGGACGGTACGACCTTCCCGCAGCTTGGCTCCGTCGCGCAGCAGTCAGGATCGTGGGCCGCGAAGAACATCATCGCCGAGATCGGTGGCAAGTCTCCGCGCTCGTTCCACTATCTCGACAAGGGGATCATGGCCATGATCGGCCGCGGCGCAGCGGTCGCGGAGGTGGGCCAGCGCCATCACGGTCTGCATGGATCCATCGCGTTCGCCGCCTGGCTCGGCGTTCACGCGGCGTTGATGTCCGGGGTCCATAACCGAACCAACGCCTTCGTCGAATGGGCGGGCGACTACTTCGGTTCGAGCCATGGACCGTACGTCCTGGATCGCAGCGAGGTCGCCCGGATCGACTGGGCCGAGGACTGACCGACGACCGACCGAGGGGAGAGTGCACATGGCCAGTGACGGCCGCTATGACGTCATCATCATCGGGAGCGGCGCGGGCGGTGGCACCCTCGCGCGCCACCTTGCTCCGTCGGGGAAACGGATCCTGATCCTGGAGCGGGGCGACTGGTTGCCGCGCGAGAAGGAAAACTGGGACTCGAAGGCGGTCTTCGTCGACAACCGGTACGTGCCCAAGGAGACCTGGTACGACGACAGGGACAAGCCGTTCCAGCCTGGGATCCACTATGCGGTCGGTGGCGCCACCAAGATGTATGGCGCGGCGCTCTACCGGCTCCGATCCGAGGACTTCGGGGAGCTCCGCCACCATGACGGGAAGTCGCCGGCGTGGCCGATCTCGTACGACGACCTGGAGCCGTACTACACGAAGGCGGAGCAGCTCTACGAGGTCCACGGCAACCACGGCGAGGACTCGACCGAAGGCCATGCGAGCGCCCCCTATCCGTACCCTGCACTCAGCCATGAACCGCGCATCCAGCAGTTGTCGGACGACCTGGAGCGAGCGGGCTACCACCCGTTCCATGCCCCATGCGGGGTCCGGCTGCTCGAGGACGACCGGCCGAACAGCCACTGCATCCGATGCCAGACCTGTGACGGCTTCCCGTGCCTGGTCCAGGCAAAGTCCGATGCGGAGATGCTTGGGGTCCGACCGGCGCTCGAGCACAAGAACGTCACGATCAGGACCCGAGCGCTGGTCACTCGGCTGGAGACGAACGCTGCCGGGACCGCCGTCGAGAGGGTCGTCGTCGAGCGCGACGACGTCACCGAGATCTATGACGCAGACATCGTGGTCATCTCGGCTGGGGCAGCCAATTCGGCCAAGATCCTGCTCGCCTCGGCGAACGACAAGCACCCAAACGGTCTGGCGAACGGCTCGGACCAGGTCGGCCGGAACTACATGTTCCACAACAGCACGGCGGTCCTGGCGATCTCCAAGGAACCGAACCCGACGATGTTCCAGAAGACGCTCGGGGTCAACGACTTCTACTTCGGGATGGCCGGGTTCGAGTATCCGATGGGGAACATCCAGATGGTCGGCAAGTCCGATGCGGAGATGTTCAAGGGTGAGAAGCCACTCCAGACGAAGCTCGCCCCGATGTTCTCGTTGACCGACGTGGCCACGCACGCCGTCGATTTCTGGCTGTCGACCGAGGATCTGCCGACGCCCGGCAACCGGGTCACGCTGACGAGTGGCGGAAAGATCAAGCTGACATACAAACCGAACAATCAGGAACCGAAGAACCGCCTCTATCACCAGCTCAAGTCGATGCTCGGTCACCTCGGGATGCATCCCGACCACCTGATCCCGCGCACTGGGTACCTGAAGAATGAGATCCCCATCGCGGGTTGCGCGCATCAGGCGGGAACGGTCCGGTTCGGGACCGATCCGGCGACGTCCGTCCTTGACCTGAACTGCCGGACCCACGAAGTGGACAACCTGTATGTCGTCGACACGAGCTTCTTTCCGAGCATCGGTGCCGTCAATCCGGCCCTGACCGCGATGGCCAATGCGCTCCGGGTAGGGGACCATCTCATGGGCCGTCTCCGCTGAAGATCGGGGCCGTCGTCGTTCGTTTGTGAGTCGCGGTCCCACGGGAACCGCAGGAGGAGGAAGCTCGGATGTCACTCGCCAACAAGGCTGCCATCGTCACCGGCAGCGATAGCGGCATCGGCCGCGCGATCGCGCTGGAACTCGCTCGCCAGGGGGCTGCGGTGACGATCAACTATCACAAGAACGAGGATGCGGCGATCGCCACCAAGAAGGAGATCGAGGACGCCGGCGGACGAGCCCAGGTCATCCAGGCCGACGTGTCCAGCATCGCGGACATCCAGAAGCTCGTCGACGGGACGGTCGCAGCCTTCGGCCGGCTCGACATCCTCGTCAACAACGCCGGCATGGAGACCCGCAGCTCGACCCTCGACACGACCGAGCGCCAGTTCGACATGGTGATCGCGATCGATCTCAAGAGCGCGTTCTTCGGTGTCCAGCTCGCGGCGAAGCAGATGATCGCCCAGGGGGGCGGAGGCCGGATCATCAACATCTCGTCGATCCATGAGGATTGGCCGATGCCCGGGAACGCGCCCTACTGTCTCGCCAAGGGCGGCGTCCGGATGCTGACGCGGACCGCCGGCGTGGAACTCGCGCCGCATGGGATCACGGTCGTCGGGGTCGCGCCCGGTGCGGTGCACACCCCGATCGACGAGGTCACCCTGTCCGACCCGGTCGCGAAGGCGAAGCTCGAGAGCGCGATCCCGATCGGGCGGGTGGCGGAACCCGAGGAGATCGCCAAGTTGGTCGCCTTCCTCGCGTCCGACCAGGCGACCTACAGCACGGCGACGACGTTCGTGGCCGACGGCGGGATGATGCAGGCGAGCGTGGGACTGTAGACCGTGGCCACGGTCGTCCGGCGGCACGAAGCTCCAGATCCGGCCGAGGTCGCGAACCTGCCGGTCGAGGAACCCGGACGGCCGACGCGGCTCGGCGCGCACGTCAGCGCAGGCGGCGTGGATTTCACGGTCTACGCGAAACGCGCCACCGGCCTGGATCTGCTCCTGTTCCGATCAGTGGACGATCCGGGCCCGGCCAGAGTGATCACACTCGATCCCCGAACGAATTGGACGACCGACTATTGGCACGTGCGGGTCTCCGGCATCGGCCCGGGCCAGGTGTACGCGTACATGGCACGCGGACCGTGGGATCCGGCCCATGGCCTTCGCTTCGACCAGGATCGGGTCCTGCTCGATCCGTATGGCCGGGCGGTCGCGATCCCGTCCGGGTACCGGCGCAACGGGCCCGGCGATCGTCCAGCGATCGCGTCCGCCATGAAGAGCGTCGTGATCGATCCCGGTCTGTACGACTGGGAGGGTGACCGGCCACTCGGTCACTCGCTCCGCGACACGATCATCTACGAGGCGCACGTCGCCGGTTTCACGGCGCACCCGGACTCCGGCGTCGCGCCCGAGCGACGCGGCACGTATGCCGGGTTCATTGACAAGATCCCGTATCTCGTCGACCTCGGGATCACGGCGGTCGAACTCCTGCCCGTCTTCGCGTTCGACCCGCTGGCTGCCCCGGCCGGTCTCACCAACTACTGGGGCTATCAGCCGGTCGGCTTCTTCGCTCCCCACCAGCCCTATGCCAGCCGGCCCGGGGACGCGACCGCGGTCGACGAGTTCCGTGACCTGGTCAAGGCGCTCCACCGGGCGAACATCGAGGTCATCCTCGATGTCGTCTTCAACCACACGGCCGAAGCCGGCGCGGATGGTCCGACGATCTCGTTCCGCGGCCTCGCCAACGACGACTACTACCTGCTCGATGCGAACGGGTCCTATGTCGATGACAGCGGCTGCGGGAACACCCTCGATGCGAACGGGTCGATCGTCCGTCGGCTCATCCTCGACAGCCTGCGCTACTGGGTCGAGGAGATGCATGTCGACGGGTTCAGGTTCGACCTCGCCGCCGTCCTGTCCCGGGACGAGGCCGGCCAGCCGATGGCGGATCCGCCGACCCTCTGGGATATCGAGACGGATCCGGTCCTGGCGGGTACGAAGCTCATCGCTGAAGCGTGGGACGCCGGCGGCCTGTACGAGGTGGGCTCCTTCGTCGGCGATCGCTGGTCCGAGTGGAATGGCCGGTTTCGCGACGATGTCCGCGCGTTCGTCAAAGGTGATCCCGGGTCGGTCCGGGCGATCGGTCAGCGGTTCCTCGGCAGCCCGGATATCTATGGGCACAAACGACGGGAACCGGGCGCCAGCATCAACTTCGTGACCTGCCATGACGGGTTCACGCTCAACGACCTGGTGACCTATGACCACAAGCACAACGAGGCCAACGGCGAAGACAACCGGGATGGCAGCGATCAGAACCTGAGTTGGAACTGCGGCACGGAGGGACCGACCGACGATCCCGTGATCGAGGCCCTGCGCTGCCGCCAGATCCGGAATTTCCTGACACTCGACCTGCTCGCGCTCGGGACGCCGATGCTGACCATGGGTGATGAGGTCCGGCGCACCCAGGGCGGCAACAACAACGGCTATGCCCACGCCGATCCGACGACGTGGTTCGACTGGACCGGACCGGATCGCCACGCCGACATCCTCCGGTTCACCACTGGCCTCATCCGACTTCGGCGCGGCATCGCCAGCGTCCTGGACCTCCCGCCGGACCTGGATCTCCTGGACCTGCTGCGGGGTGCATCGATCCGCTGGAGTGGCGTCCGCCTGGGCGAGCCCGATCTGGCCCCCGACTCCCGCAGTCTCGCGATGACGATCGAGGCCGACCCGGTCGCACTCCATCTCATCCTCAATGCCTACTGGGAGTCGCTCGACTTCGAGCTCCCCATCCCTGACGTGCCGGCCGACGGGTGGCGTCGGGTGATCGACACGAGCCTGGAGGCGCCCGACGATATCGCCCTCGACCCCGCCCGGGCCACCATCGTCGGGTCGACCACCTACCGAGCTGAAGCTCGGTCGGTCGTCCTGTTGGGTATCCGACGAACGCGGGCCGGAGCAGCCGGGAGGGATGCATGAGCAGCGTCGAACGGACCCGGATGGCGGACGCGGGACATCCGGCGAACGGCTGGCACGAGGCCAGTCCCTGGTATGAGTGGGGTCCCTACCTCGCGGAACGAGCGTGGGGGTCCGTCCGGGAGGACTACTCCGCCAACGGCGACGCCTGGGATTCGTTCCCGCACGATCACGCCAGATCGCGGGCGTACCGCTGGAACGAGGACGGGATGGCCGGCATCACCGACGTCTTCAACCGGCTGTCGCTTTCGCTCGCCCTGTGGAACGGCAAGGATCCGATCCTCAAGGAGCGGATGTTCGGGCTGGCGAACCAGGAAGGGAACCACGGCGAGGACGCCAAGGACTATTGGTGGTACCTGGACGCGGTCCCGAGCAGTGCCTGGCTGCGCTGGCGATATCACTACCCGCAGGCAGCCTTTCCGTATGAGGAGCTGGTCCGGGTCAACGGGCAGCGGTCCAAGCTCGAACCCGAATACGAGCTGCTCGACACGGGCGTGTTCGACGACGATCGCTATTGGATCGTCGAGGTCCACTACGCCAAGTCGACCCCGACCGACATGCTCATGCGGATCGTCGTCCGCAATCGCGGACCGGAGGAAGCCACGCTGCACGTCCTGCCCACCCTGTGGTTCCGGAATACATGGGCCTGGGATCCGGGGGAGGGCAAGCCGAGCCTGACGGCGAGCCGGGATGGCCGGACCATCCGGGCCTCCCACGAGAGCCTCGGCGACTATGTCCTCGAGGTCGGTGCCGGGCCGGACGGCGTGCAGCCGCCGCTCCTGTTCTGTGAGAACGAGACCAATCTTCAGCGCATCGATGGGGTGCCGTCCGTGACGCCCTACCCGAAGGACGGGATCAACGATCATGTGGTGAGCGGAGCCTCGACGGTCGACCCGAACGGCCAGGGAACGAAGGCGGCAGCGTGGTACCAGGTCTCCGTGCCCGCCGGCGGGTCAGCCGAACTTCGCCTGCGCCTCCGCAAGACCGAGACGGGGCCTGCGGCCGCCTCGAAGTCGAAGCGACCCGATCTACTCGGCGCGGACTTCGCCAGGACGATGCACCAGCGTGAGGCGGAAGCCGACGAGTTCTACGAGGACCTTCGCCGCGACGGCGGCACGGACGATGAGCAGGTCGTCATGCGCCAGGCATTCGCCGGCATGCTCTGGAGCAAGCAGTACTACGGCTACGACGTCTCCCGCTGGCTGGACGGCGATCCGGGACTGCCGCCACCGCCACCCGAGCGGCTGGCCGGACGCAACGCGGCCTGGCGCCACTTCGATGCGGCCGACATCCTGTCCATGCCCGACCCGTGGGAGTACCCGTGGTTCGCGGCCTGGGACCTGGCCTTTCATGCCGTCACGTTGGCCCACATCGACCCGACCTTCGCCAAGTACCAGCTCCTGGTCATGTGTCGCGAGTGGTTCCAACACCCGAATGGCGCGCTGCCGGCCTACGAATGGTCGTTCGATGACGTGAACCCGCCAGTCCACGCTGGCGCGGCGCTGTACGTCTGGAACATCGATGGACGCCGCGACTCTGCGTTCCTCAAGCAGATCTTCCACAAGTTGCTCATGAACTTCACCTGGTGGTTGAACCGCGAGGACAAGGAGGGCAACGACCTCTACTCGGGTGGCTTCCTCGGCCTTGACAATATCGGAGCGTTCGACCGGTCGCACCTGCCGGCCGGTACCGAGCTCGAGCAGTCGGATGCGACCGCCTGGATGTTCTTCTATTGCGTGTCGATGCTTCGCATCGCGACGGTCCTGGCCGACGAGGACCCGTCGTACGAGGACCTCATGACGACGTTCCTCGAACATGCCGTTCGGATCGGGGCAGCGATGAACCGAAGCGGCCTCTGGGACGCGACCGACGGGTTCTACTACGACGCGTTGAAGCTCGATGACGGTTCGAGCGTCCCGATCAAGGTCCACTCGATGGTCGGACTCATCCCGCTCCTCCCGTCATCGGACGTCCCGACCCGGATCGTGGAGCGCGGTCAGGGACTCGGCAAGCGGTTCGCCCGCTTCCTCGAAGGGATGCACGCGTCTGACGAGCGGATGCGCGAGGCCGGCTTCATCGCCGGGGGACCAGGGGACGAGGTGATGCACCTCAGCGTTGTCCCGCCCAACCAGTTCCTGCGGCTCCTCGGCGAGATGCTGGACGAAGAAGGCTTCCTGTCCGTCCATGGGTTGCGGGCGCTCTCCCGGCGACATCGGGACGCTCCGTTCCAGCTCGATCTCGGCGGCCTGATCGCCCAGGTGGACTACGAACCCGGCGAGTCGACGTCGGGCCTGTTCGGCGGCAACTCCAACTGGCGCGGACCGATCTGGTTCCCGCTCAATTTCATGGTCATCGAGTCGCTCAGGCGTTGGGACGATTGGCTGGGCGCGGAAGCCACGGTGGAATACCCGACCGGCTCGGGGCAACGACTCCGGTTGCGGGCCGTCGCCGATGACCTGGCTCGCCGATTGATCTCCATCTGGCTGCCCGACGAGGCCGGCCGTCGACCGGTGTACGGCTCGATCGAGAAGTTCCAGACCGATCCGGAGTGGCGGGGGATGCTCCAGTTCCACGAGTACTTCCACGGCGATACGGGGGCCGGTCTGGGTGCGTCGCATCAGACCGGCTGGACCGGGTTGGTGGCCCATCTCATCTGTCGCGGCGGCATCCTCGACACGGACCCTTCCGCGCCAGGATCGCGCGACCTGCCGGTCGCAACGAGGGTAAATTCAGGCTCGGCGAAGGAGAACGGAGGCACACGTGGACGCTGAGACGCTGTCACGAGCGCAATTCGCGCTGACCGCCAGCTTCCATTTCATCTTCCCGCCGCTGTCCATGGGACTCGGCCTGATGCTCGTGATCCTCGGGATCATCTACGTCCGGACCAAGGACCCGAAGTGGCGCCGCCTGTCGTTCTTCTGGGTCAAGGTGTATGGCCTCATCTTCGCCCTCGGCGTGGCGACCGGCGTCGTCCAGGAGTTCGAGTTCGGGATGAACTGGGCCGACTACTCCCGGTTCGTCGGCAACGTGTTCGGCAGCCTGCTCGCCGCGGAAGGGGTGTTCGCCTTCTTCCTGGAGGGCGGGTTCCTCGGCCTGATGCTCTTCGGCGGCAATCGGCTGGGCCCGCGCCTGTGGTTGTTCTCGATCTTCATGGTCGTGTTCGGAGCCCACTTCAGCGCCCTGTGGATCATCATGGCCAACTCCTGGATGCAGACGCCGGCCGGATTTACCATCGCCACCGACCCCGCCCCCGCGCGGGCGGTCATGACCGATTTCTGGCAGGTGGTCTTCACCCCGTCGTTCATGCCCAGGCTGCTCCACGTCTTCGCAGCCTCGTGGACGGTCGGGGCGGCCCTGATGATGAGCGTGAGCGCCTGGTACATCCTCAAGAAGAAGCACCTGGAACTCGCGAAGTCCAACCTCAAGGTCGCGCTGCCGGCGTTCATCCTGTTCGCCACTGCCAACATCCTGATCTTCGGCCCG
Source organism: uncultured Chloroflexia bacterium (assembly GCA_963720755.1). Lineage (GTDB taxonomy): Bacteria > Chloroflexota > Limnocylindria > Limnocylindrales > CSP1-4 > SPCO01. The sequence goes on along the minus strand of CAVRGP010000001.1, from coordinate 99,387 downwards.
AACCAGGCGATCGAAGTGACCAACGAGCAGCCACTCAAGCTCGCCTCGATGGAAGGGCTGTGGCAGAGCACCTCGTGCGCCCCGATGTACCTCGTCGGCACGGTCGACGTGGCGACCCAGACGACGACCGGGATCTCCATCCCATGCCTGTTGAGTTTCCTCGCCTACCAGGACATCAACGCGACGGTCCAGGGGATCGACTCGTTCGCGCCGGCCCCGATCCCGCCCGTGAGCCTGCTGTTCCAGGTCTATCACTTCATGCTGGGCGTCGGATCGCTGCTCGTCCCGATCGGGTTGCTCGGCGGATTGATGTACCTGTGGAGACGGCGGCTGTTCGAGTCACGCCTCACCCTGTCGCTCCTGGTCATCACCGTGTTCATGGGCGAGGCGGCGATCACGGCGGGCTGGTGGACCGCGGAGATCGGACGCCAGCCGTGGGTCGTCTACAACGTCCTCGCGACGGCTGACGGCGTGTCGCCGATCCTCGGCGTGGTCGACGTCGTCTTCTCGCTCGGCGTGTTCATCCTGCTCTACTCGCTCCTTCTGGTCCTGTTCCTCTACCTGCTCAATCGAAAGATCCAGGAAGGTCCTGAGCCGCTCGAGGACGTCGAGACCGCGGACGTGGGCAGCCTGCCCGACACGTTCCGGGACATCTTCAGTCGACGGGGCCACGCAGCCGACCTCGGAGAAGTGGAATGAGCCTCAACGACATCTGGTTCGTGTTGTTCCTCGTCATCATCGCCGGCTATCTGATCCTCGACGGGTTCGACATGGGGGTCGGCATCCTCCTCCTGCCGCTGGCGCGGACCGATGTCGAGCGGCGGACGTTCCTCAACAGCATCGGCCCGGTCTGGGACGGCAACGAGGTCTGGCTGGTCCTTGGTGGCGGCGTCCTGTTCGCCGTCTTCCCGCTCGCCTATGCATCGCTGTTCTCCGGCCTGTACACCGCGTTCATGCTCGTCCTGCTCGTGCTCATCCTCCGAACCGTCGCCCTCGAGTTCCGGTCCAAGGAGCCGGGTGGACGTTGGCGGAGCACCTGGGACGTCGTCTTCGGCGGCGCCTCGCTCGGGCTCGCGCTCCTGCTCGGGGTGGCCTTCGGCAGCGTGGTCTCCGGCCTGCCGGTCGATGCGGACGGCAACATCTCGACCGGTCTCATCGGCCTGCTCACGCCGTTCGCCCTCCTCGTCGGCGTGACGACGGTGGCCATGTTCATGGTCCAGGGCGGGATCTATCTGCTGATGAAGACCGAGGGTGAGCTCCACGATCGGATCGCCCGGACCGTGCCCCGCCTGATGGTCGCCTTCTTCGTGCTCAATACCCTGGTGGTCATCGCGATGATCCTCGTCCAGCAGCAGATCACCGAGCGGTACACCCAGGACATCTGGCCGGTGATCTTCCCGGCCCTTGCGCTCGTCGCGCTCGGGGGCGCCTGGCGGCTGATCCGAGCGGGACGTGCGTTCCCGGCGTTCCTGTGCTCCTCGGCGATGATCGGGTTGCTGCTCATCTCCGGCGGGATCGGGCTCTATCCGGATCTCATCCCGTCCACGCTCGACCCTGCGTACAGCCTGACCATCTACAACGCAGCCTCGGCCGACAATACCCTGACCGTCGCCCTGATCATCGCCCTCATCGGGATGCCGTTCGTGCTCCTGTACACGGCCGGCGTCTATTTCATCTTCCGGGGCAAGACCGTCGTCGACACCCACTCTTATTAGGGCCCTCGGTCGGCGCGCGGTCGGGCCGGGCCAGGGCGAGATCGACTCGGCCCCGAGTCGGATCATCGCGATCGCTCCGGGCGCAGGACGCCTCCTCGGATTGGCCGTCGCCCTGGGGTTCTGCGCTGCCATCGTGGTGGTGGTCCAGGCCTACCTGGCCAGCCACATCGTCAGCTCGATCTTCCTCGCGGGGGCGCCCTTCGCGTCGGTCGTTCCGGCACTCGCCACGATCGCGGCCCTCGCGCTCGTGCGAGGCGTGCTGTCGGCCGCGTCCGACCGGTCGTCCCAGACGGCGGCCCGACGGGTCAAGGGCCGGCTGAGGGGGGACCTCACCGCCCAGCTGTTCAGGCTCGGTCCCGGCTGGGTCGGGCGCGAGCGCAGTGGCGAGCTGACAAGTCTCGCGACCGACGGGATGACGGCGCTCGACGACTACCTGACATCGTTCCACCCCGCCCGGTCACTCGCGGTCGCCGTCCCGCTGCTCGTGCTCGTGGCGATCCTGCTCATCGATCCGCCGACGACCCTCGTCCTCATCGTCACCGGTCCGATCCTGATCCTGCTGCTCGCGGTGATCGGCGGGCGGACCCGGTCGATCACCGAGCGGCGATTCGCCGAGGTCCGCTGGCTGAGCGCCTTCTTCCTCGACATGCTCCAGGGCATGGCGACCCTCAAGATGTTCGGCCGGAGCGAGGAGCAGGTCGACAACATCCGGACGATCAGCCGGCGCTACGGCGATACGACGATGGAAGTCCTCCGGACCGCATTCCAGACCTCGCTCGTTCTCGAGTGGGGTGGTGCGGTCGCCGTTGCCCTCGTTGCCGTCGAGATCAGCCTCCGCCTGATGGCGGGTCAGATCGAGTTCGACCGGGCGCTCGCCGTCCTGATCATCGTCCCGGAATTCTTCCTGCCGCTGCGTCAGCTGGCCACCCGCTATCACGCCGGGGCCGCCGGGCGCGCCGTCGCGGAGCGAGCCATGACGGTCCTGGACGCCAGGCCGGCGGATGGTCGTTCCGAGACCGACGTGGCTGCCTCCACCGCCCCGGTGAGGCGTCGGGCAGAGATCGACGTGACCGATGTTGGCTACACGTACCCGGGCCGGACCGAGGCTGCGCTGCGGCATGTCGACGTGCACCTGCGGCCGGGCCAGCTGGTCGCGATCGTCGGCGCCACCGGTGCCGGCAAGACGACCCTGGCGAGCCTGCTGCTCCGGTTCATCGCGCCGGACCAGGGGGCGATCCTCGTCGATGGTGTCCCGCTGGCGAACGTCGATCTCTCCGCGTGGCGAGCCCATGTGGCCTGGGTCCCGCAGCGGCCGCACCTGTTCCACGGGACGGTGGCCGACAACATCCGACTGGTCAGACCGGACGCCGACGACGACCAGGTCCGTGCGGCTGCCCGCCAGGCCGGTGCGGACGGATTCATCGGCGACTTGCCCGACGGGTACGGGACCGCGGTCGGCGAGGACGGGGCTCGTCTGAGCGGTGGCCAACGGCAGCGGATCGCCCTCGCTCGCGCCTTCCTGGCGGACGCAGGCCTGGTCATCCTCGACGAGGCGACGTCCCACCTCGACCATGCCAGCGAGACGGTCATCCGCGATGCCGCCGTTCGCCTCGCCGCGGACAGGATCGTCATCGTGGTCGCCCACCGGTTGCGCCTCGTCGACGTGGCCGACGTCGTGATCGTGCTCGAGCGTGGGCTGGTCGTCGAAACCGGGGCGCCCGAGGTGCTCGCCGGTGCGGGCGGCGCATACGCCCGGTTGCTGGCCGCCGCCGAGACCGATCCGGACGTCGTCGCATGACGACCTTCGGACGGCTGCTCGAACTGATGGCCGGGCGCCGCCGGTGGATCGCGATCGGGGCGCTGCTGGCGTTCGTGGCGGTCGGCGCAAACGTGGCCCTGATGGCCCTGTCCGCCTACCTGATCTCCAAGGCCGCGCTCGTCTCGAACGTGGCGGAGGTCGCCCTGGCCATTACCGGGGTGCGAGTCCTGGCCATCGGCCGGGCTGCCTTCCGGTACCTCGAGCGGTACGTCACGCACCGGGCGACGTTCGAGATCCTGACCGACCTTCGGGTCTGGTTCTATGCCTCGATCGAACCGCTCGCCCCGGCCCGGCTCGCAGACCGTCGGAGTGGCGACCTGCTTGCCCGGATCGTCGCCGACATCGACACGCTCGAGGATTTCTATGTCCGCGTCCTCGTCCCGCCCGTCGTCGCGGCAGCCGTCACCGCGTTCGGTGGCATCCTGCTCGGTGCGTTCGATCCCGGCCTGGGTTTCATCCTGATCGTCTTCCTCGTGGTCACGGGCGTCGTCCTGCCATCCTTTCCCGGCGACTCACGAAACTGGCCGCCGCCGACCAGATCGCCCTGCGGGGGGAGTTCGGTGCGATGCTCGTCGACGAGATCCAGGGGTTGCCGGACCTCGTCGTGCTCGACCGTGGGGCCGCCCACCGCGACCGACTCCTCGAGGTCGGCCTCGCGGTCGATCGGGCGATCGACCGGCAGGCGACCGTCCGTGCGCTCACCGATGCGCTCGCGGTCACCTTCGCCAGCCTTGCCGGAGTGACGATCCTCGCTGTCGGCGCCCAGCTCGTGGCCACGGATCGTCTCGACGGGGTCTACCTCGCGCTGCTCCCGCTTGCGGCCGTGGCCTGTTTCGAGGTCATCGGCCCGCTCTCCCAGGCATTCGCGTTGCAGGAAGTCGATTCGGCTGCAGCCAGTCGCCTGTTCGAGCTGACCGAGACCCCATCGGCGACCCCAGGGCGAGCGGACGCCGGCGACGCCATCCCGTCCGCCATCGTGCCCGCTGACCACGGGATCGAGATCCGCGGCCTCACCTTCCGCTATGGCCCGGAGGAACCGGTCGTCTTCGCCGGGCTGGACCTGTCGGTGCCGAGCGGCACGAGCCTGGCCGTCGTCGGACCGAGCGGCTCGGGCAAGTCGACGCTGGTGAACGTTCTGCTCCGGTTCTGGGAGTACGAGGCCGGTGACGTCCGGATCGGTGGTCACGATCTTCGGGCCTATCCCGTCGAGCAGCTCCGGGCGATGCTCGGCGTCGTGGCCCAGGAGGTCCACCTGTTCAACGGCACGATCCGGGACAACCTGGCAGTCGCCGACGCGGACGTGACCGACGAGCGGATCGTGGCCGCCTGCCGGATGGCTCGCGTCCACGACTTCATCGAGTCGCTGCCGGCCGGGTACGAGACCCGGGTCGGAGAGAACGGCCTGTTGTTGAGTGGCGGCGAACGTCAGCGGATCGCCATCGCTCGAGCGATCATCAAGGACGCGCCGATCCTGATCCTGGACGAGGCGACGGCCAACCTCGACGTCGCCACCGAAGGCGAACTGATGGACGCGCTGGCCCCGTTCATGCGGGGACGGACGACGATCGTGGTCTCGCACCGTGCGACCGTAGCCGCACGGTGCGATGCGTCGCTCGCCCTCGGTCAGTGACCGGCGTCGTCCTCGGGTAGCCGCTCGCCGGCCTCGATCCGGATCGGCAGGCGGTTCTCCGCCGGCGTCAGCGGGCACGAGTAGGTCGGCGAGTAGACGCAGTACGGGTGGTAGGCCAGGTTGAAGTCGATGACGTACGTGTCGTCAGGTTCGACCTCGATGTCCAGGTACCGGCCCGCGCCGTACGTCTCCTGGCCGCTCGTTCCATCGAGGAACGGCACGAACAGCGACTCGGCACTCCCGCCATCCAGGACGTAGGCGGTCAATCGGCGCGGGGCGCCACCGCGCTCGAAGGTGAATGTCCCCGCCCGGTGCGCCGGTCGAAGTCGTCCGTCGGAGGTCGGGATCTGGAAGGCCGATGGCTCGTCGCCGGCGTATGGCTCGAGCGGGAGACCCTCGAAACGGAATGCCTCGTCGACCGGGAAATAGGGCAGCCCGGTGAAGTCGTGGCGGAGGTCGTGCGGGATCGGGCTGGCCGGCGAGCCCTGGAAGAATTGGTCCTTGTCGCGCCGAAAGGCCTCGACCTGCTCGGCGTACGTTTCATGGTCATGGTGGTGATCGGTCACGTGAGCGCCCTCCCGACGACGGCTTGTGCCTCTTCGAGGATGCGTTCCAGGTGCGGTCCATCGACGAAGCTCTCGGCGTAGATCTTGTAGACATTCTCCGTGCCCGACGGTCGCGCCGCGAACCAGCCGCGGTCGGTGATGACCTTGATGCCGCCGATCGCGGCACCGTTGCCCGGCGCGGTCGTCAGGATGTCGGTCACGCGGTCGCCGCCGAGCGTCTTCGCCGTCACCTGGCCGGGCGACAGCCGTCCGAGGACCTCCTTCTGGTCAGGGGTGGCGGGGGCATCGATCCGACGGTAGACCGGCGCCCCGAAACGCGCCGTGAGATCGGTGTAGGCGACGCCAGGATCCCGACCCGACCGCGCCATCATCTCGGCGGCCAGGAGGCATGCGATGATCCCGTCCTTGTCTGTCGTCCAAACCGACCCGTCGCGGCGGAGGAAGGATGCTCCGGCACTCTCTTCGCCTCCGAACCCGAGGGTGCCATCGATCAGGCCGGACACGAACCACTTGAACCCGACCGGGACCTCGAGCAGCCGGCGATCCAGGTCGGCCGCCACCCGGTCGATCATGGCGCTCGACACGAGCGTCTTGCCGACCGCGACGCCGGGACCCCAGTCGCGACCGCCGCCGAACAGGTGGCCGACGGCGACCGACAGGAAATGGTTGGGGTTGAGCAGTCCGGCCGCCGCGGCCACGATCCCGTGCCGGTCGGCGTCGGTGTCGTTGGCGAAGGCGATGTCGAACCGGTCGCGGAGCCCGACCAGCCGGGCCATGGCGTATGGCGACGATGGGTCCATCCGGATCCGTCCGTCCCAGTCACAGGTCATGAACCCGAACTGTGGATCGACCCGGTCGTTGGTGATGGTCAGGTCCAGCCCGTATCGCTCGCCGATGGCCGGCCAGTAGGCGACGCTGGCGCCGCCGAGCGGGTCCACGCCCAGGCGGAGACCGGAGTCACGGATCGAGTCCATGTCGATGACGTTCGCGAGGTCCTCGACGTACGTCGCCACGAAATCGTAGGGGGTCGCCGCGCTGCGCGCCCGCTCGGCCGGCACGCGCTCGACGCCGTCGAGATCCGCCTCGAGCAGCCGGTTGGCCTCATCCTGGATCCAGCGAGTGACGTCCGTATCGGCCGGTCCACCGTTCGGCGGGTTGTATTTGAAGCCGCCGTCCTCGGGTGGATTGTGCGATGGCGTCACGACGATCCCGTCGGCCAGCCGCTGTCGGCGACCACGGTTGTAGACGAGGATGGCGTGGGAGACGGCGGGCGTCGGGGTGTACCCATCGCTCGAGTCGATCCGGATATCGACGCCATGTGCGGCCAGGACCTGGAGGGCGGTTTCAAGCGCCGGCCCGGACAGCGCGTGCGTGTCGCGGCCGATGAACAGCGGTCCGTCGATGGCTTGCTCTGCGCGGTATCGACAGATCGCTTCGGTCGTGGCGGCGATGTGGGCGTCGTTGAAGGCGCCATCGAGCGCCGAGCCGCGATGTCCGGACGTCCCGAAGGCGACCCGTTGGGTCGGATCTGACGGATCCGGCCGGATGTCGTGATACGCGGAGACGAGCCGATCGACATCGACCAGCATGCTTGGGTCGGCTGGCAGGCCCGCCCGCTCGTTGTTCGCCATCGGTCGATGGTGCCACACGCCGCATGGATCCGGCGGTCCGCGGTGTTGTATCGGGTGAATGGCGGACACATCGATCCCGCCGATGCGCGAAGGTGACGCGATGCAGGACTTCGACCAGGATCTCAGCGCGCGGTTGGCCGCCCTCGAGGGCCGGGCGCCTGCGTCGGGCGGGCCGCCCGTACTGCCGGGACGCCACCGACGGCGGTTTGCGCTCCCCATCGCCCTGGCTCCGGCGCTGGCCCTCGCCGTCGTCGCCACGACGGCGGCCGGGGTCGTCGTTTCGCAGCTGGCGCAGAGTCATCCCGGGATCGAGAACCCGGGCCAGCCACTGGCCGGCGCCGAGATGGAGTGCATGACGCCACCGGAAGCCGCAGCATTCCTGGCCGGCCATGGGTTCACCGATGTCGATTGGCAGGTCGAATCGGGAGCGGTCATCGGCGCCGACGGCGGCAAGGGCACGTCATCGACGACCCACCAGTCGATCGCGCCGACCCACGGCTACGTGATCCCGGGCGCCCTCCTCGATGATGGCCAGGTCATCATGGTGGTCGACCAGCGGGTCGGCGCGACCGGCGTCGGCGCGTGCGTCGGGATCCCGATGCCGTGACCGGCGCCGAAACGATCGAGCCGACCGCCGGTTCGGTCCGACCCTCGGTGCCCGCCGATCGACGCGCATCGCCAGAGGTCGATCACGCCACCTTCGAGGCCGCGGTCGGACCCCACTATGCGAACCTGATCCGCCGGCTTGTCCTCGTGCTTGGCGACGAGCGCGACGCCGAGGACGTGGCACAGGACGCCTACCTCAAGGCCTTCCGCTCGTGGGATCGGTTCGATGGCGTCGATGTCCGAGCCTGGTTGTACACGATCGGTCTGCGACTCGCGTTCAACCACCTTCGCGGTCGACGGCGCTGGCTGGCGGCGATCAAGCGGATCGAGCCGCGCCCGTGGCACGACCCGGTCGACCCTGACCTGTGGGCGGCGCTGTCGGCGCTCGACGCTCCGACTCGCGCCGCGCTCCTCCTGAGCACGGTCGACGGGTACACGCATGGCGAGATCGCCCGGATGCTGTCCGTTCCCGAGGGCACGATCGCCAGTCGCATCTCGCGAGGCCGGGCCCGCCTGCGGCGCGAGCTCGAGCCCGATCGGTAGGGGAGCGGGGAGGCCGACGCCGGGCCGATGGTGCCCTACGCCTCGGCCCCGCTGACGCCCTCCATCGAACGCTGGATCGGGTCGGCGGTCCGGCCGGGGACTGCCGACCTGGATCCGCCGATCGAGACCGCGATCCGGTAGACGAGCAGGAAGACGACCGCGACAGCCGAGCTGACGTACATCCACCAGGCCCACAGGCTGGAACTGTCCGACCCGGACATCACACCGTGGGCCGTCGCGCCCACGAAGGCGAGGAACGTCACGTAGTGGAGGGTCCGCCACGCCCGCTGGCCGATCGTCTTGCGGACATAGAAGCTTCCGACGACGAGGGCCATCAGATAGAAGGCGATCTGCCCGACGGCGACCCAGATCGGGGCGTACGGTGCCATCCCGGGGACCGCGATCTGGGCCAGCGTGAACGGCATCGACTTGTCGAGCCCCAGGAGCATGCCGTGGATCGCCGCCATCCCCAGGCCGATGCTGGCCAGGTCCTGATGGAGCGAGAAGGTGATCGGCCGATGGGCGATGGCATCGAGCAGCTTCGTCGACAGGAGGAGGCCGTAGATCACGGATCCGGTCATCGCCAGGTAGGCACCGAAGCCGAAGAGGCGCTCGAACACCCACGGCAGCATGGACCGGTTCGTCTCCCAGGTCACCGCCAGGGCGTCGAGGGCGCGGGGTCCGGTCGCGCCAAGGACGATCCCGATGGCGATCGCGGGAAGGCCCCAACGGAGCCATCGGGTTCGAGGATCGAGGCCACGGAATTTCACGACAACCACCGGAATGTCGAGGGATGGACGAGGACGGAAGGTTCCTCGGTCAGCAACAGCGCACCGTCGACGCCGACCCGATCGAGCAGATCCAGACCGGCCTCCGACCCGAGGATGACGACCGCCTTGGCCAGGGCCTCAGCCTGTCGGGCGGTGCCCGCCAGCACGGTCGCCTGCACGACGTCGGTCGTCGCGGGGAAGCCGGTGCGCGGATCGATGAGGTGATGCGTGGCGCGCTCACCGTCGCCCCAGCGGTGGACGCTCGTCCCTGAGGTCGCGAGGCCGAACCGCCCGGCCCGTCCCGGTCGGTCGACCCGGGCACGGAGGTGCAGGATCGCCAGGTCGTGTCCGTCGGTCGTCGGATCCGCCACGCCGAACGACCACGTCCGTCCCTCGTCGAGCCGGATCGCGATGTCTCCGTCGGCGTCGACGACCGCGGCCCCGTAGCCGCGGAGCAGGTCGAGGGCGCGGTCGGCCAGCCATCCTTTGCCGATCCCATCCAGGTCGAAACGAAGGCCGGACGGACGATGGACGATGGCTCCCCGCGCCTGTCGTTCGAGTGACCAGTGCCGCGATGCGAAGGACCTGGGGCCGCTTCCGGCCGTCGGGCGGCCTGCGGCGGTCGCAGACTCAGCCTCGAGTCGGGCATCGAGGAGCCCGATGTCCACGATGCCACCGGTCATCCCCTCGGCCGAACGGCCCCAATCGAGGATCGTCGCCATCGTCGGACCGACGGCGACGGCGGGCTCTGGATCCCTGTTGAGACGGCTCAGCTCGGACGTCTCGGAGAACCGCGTCAATCGATCGGCCCACGCCGAGATCCGTCGCAGAACCGCATCGGCGTCGCGGGTGGCCGCGCCAGCCCGCTCGGAGGCGTCGAGGTGGATGCCCACCTGCCCACCCATGAGCGGGGCCGTGCACGACACGCTGGTGATCGGTTCGTCCAGGGTCGCGCTGGTCACGGCTTGCCCGACTGCTTGGTGGTGACGACGACGACTCGGGGCTTTGGGGCGGGTTGCTGCTTGACGACCGCCTGTGGCGGCGCCGTCTGGCCGGGGGCCAATTGGACGTAGCGGATCACGTGCTTGATCGCGGCCGGGGCCGGATCTGCCGCGGTCGTCAGGATCGTGGCCGAACCGTTCGTGGCGGTGCCGCCGCTGGGCGCCAGGAGGGCGGTGATGACGGCGCTGGTGGTGGCCACGGCCGTCAGCCCAAGAACGATCCGGAGCGGGCCGGCGTCAGGCCGCTGCTTGCGGACCAACGGGGGTCGTCCGGACGGCGCCGGGTCCGCCGTTCCGACCGTCGTTTGCGTCGTCGCCTGAGGCGACGTCGATGGTCGGGGCGGCAGCGCGCCAGATGGTCGGGGCGGCAGCGCGCCCGATGGTCGGGGTGGCAGCGGTCGGCCGCTGGTCAGAGGTTCAGTCATCTCAGTCGTTCCCGCCCGATTCATGTTCGTTCTCGGACTCACCGGACGACTTGACGACCTTGTGGACGGTGATGGTCTGCTGCTTCGGCGGCGCGGCGACGTACACGGTATCGACCTGCACGGTCGGTTCGGCGGTCGGGTCGGCCGTGGCTGGTACGGCCGCGCCGACCGGGGCCGGAGACGCTGGCGCGAAACCGGCGGCAGCCAGCGCGATGGTGAGGGTGGCAGTTGCCGCCACCGATGCGACGGTGAGGGCGATCTTGTTCGACATCTTTGGGTCCTCCGATTCGGGGTTCTGTCTTGCCCCAGAGTCGGCGCGGCCCCTTGGATGCCTGTGTGCCCGAGATGAGAACCTTCAAAGATATGCCGTTGGGCTCTCGACTTCGGGCGGCATCTGCCTCCAGACTCTGGCGATGCGGATCCTCGTGGTCGAAGATGAACCGAAGATGGCTGGCCTGATTCGGCGAGTGCTGGTCGCCGAGCGGCATACCGTCGACCTCGCCGCCGATGGTGTGACCGCCCTCGGGCTGGCCGAACTGGGTACCTACGACGCGATCGTCCTCGACCGGATGCTGCCCGACATCGACGGTCTGACCGTCCTTCGAATGCTCCGGGCCAAGGCGATCGCGACGCCCGTCCTTCTGCTGACGGCCCTCGGTTCGGTCGAGGAGCGGATCGCCGGGCTCGACGCCGGCGCCGACGACTACCTGCCGAAACCGTTCTCATTCGCAGAGCTGGTTGCTCGGATCCGTGCCCTCGGCCGGCGCCCGGCGGTCGCCACCGAATCGCGTCTCGTGGCCGGTGATCTCGAACTCGATGAACTCAGGCATGCGGTCCAGGTCGGCGATCGGGTCGTGGACCTGTCCGCGCGCGAGTACGCGCTGCTCGGGTTCCTCATCCGCCATGCCGGTCAGGTGGTGACCCGTCATCAGATCCTGGACGCCGTCTGGGGCGCCGAACCCGACGTCTATTCCAACGTGGTCGATCTGTACATCCACTATCTCCGCCGCAAGCTCGGCGAGCTCGATCGAGCGGATCGCCTGCGCACCGTGCGAGGTGTCGGCTACACCCTTCGTGGGGCATCGTGACCGACCCGACCTCGCGCCTGCTTCGGCGCACCCGGCGACGGCTCTCGGTCGTCACCCTCAGCCTCATCGCCCTGCTGGTCATCGGCATCGGCGCCGCGACCGCTTTGATCACGCTGGAAGCGCTCGATGCCGATGTGGACCGGGCGCTGGCCACGAGCGTCGATGCGGCCGCCAAGGCGCTCCACGATGGTCTACCGGAAACGTCTGACAGCGGTGATTCCGAGGACGTCGTGCCGTCGAATTCGGACACCTTCGTGCTGGTCCTCGATCCGAGCGGGACGGTCGTCTCGAATCCATCCCGGATCGCCTTGCCCGGCCTTCCGGACCAGGCGGCCGTCGATGCCGCGGCGGTCAGCGGGCGCGACCTGCGGACCGTCGAGGCCGGCGGGCAGGAGATCCGGCTGCTGACCGTTGCCGTCGAGCCGTCGGGGGCCGGCGGCCAGCTCGTCGGCTATGTCCAGGGCGGACTGGTCCTCACCCTCCACGACGAGCAATCGCAGAGCATCGTCACGGCCATCCTGCTCGTGGGCGGGATCGGGCTCATCGGAGCGGCCCTGGTCACCGTGATCGTGACGGGCCGCGCACTCGTGCCCATCCGCCGGTCCTTCGACGCCCAGCGCCGGTTCGTCGCCGATGCCTCGCACGAACTTCGAACGCCGGCCGCGCTCATCCGGGCCAACGCCGACGTGGTCGAGCGTGAGGCGCTCGTGTCCGCCGATGGCGAACCGCTCGTGGCCGACATCATCGCGGAGGCCGACCGACTCGGACGCCTCGTCGGCGACCTGCTCCAGCTCGCGGCGGCCGATGCCACGGGCATCGTCCTGGATGCCCATCCGATGGAGGTCGCCTCGATGGCCGCCGACACGGTCAGGCAGGCTGCCGCCCTGGCGGCGTCGCGTGGCGTGGAGCTCATCGTCGATCCAGTTCCGCCAGCCTCGTCGCTCGTCAACGGCGATCGCGACCGGCTCGTCCAGCTCCTCCTCATCCTGCTTGACAATGCGTTCGACCATTCGCCTCGAGGCGGTGTCGTGACGGTCGCTGTTCGGCGCCAGGCGAAGCACGTCGAACTGTCCGTCAGTGACCAGGGCCCGGGCATCCCGGCCGCGGAGCGCGAGCGCGTCTTCGACCCATTCACCCGATTGCCGGGGGTCCGCCGCGATCGCGCCGGCGGGACCGGTCTCGGCCTGGCCATCGGTCGGCGGATCGCGATCGCCCATGGCGGGACGGTCCGCGTCGATGACGCACCGGGTGGTGGGGCGATGTTCACCGTGGAGTTGCCGGCCGCCCACGGTCCGCCGGCCGCCTGACCGCGGACGATCGCCCGTCCGGGAGATGGGTGATTTCACATCCAGGGCACATTCACGACTCATCGCGTCGCGCGACAGTGAGGTTCGGATCAAACCGAAGTAGCTGGAGCGGACGCCATGTCCTACGTCATCGCGCAACCCTGTATCGACCACGCCGACCAGTCCTGCGTGGCTGTCTGCCCGGTCGACTGCATCACTGCCGACCTCACCGTCGACCGGAAGTTCTACATCGACCCGGACGCCTGCATCGATTGCGGCTCGTGCGAATCCGCCTGCCCGAACGGGGCGATCTTCCGGGCCGACCAGCTGCCACCGGCCTGGGTCGACTTCGCCTGGATCGATGCGGCCTGGTACCGCGACCCCGATGCCGCCCGGGCGGTCGTGGTCGAGCTCGAATCGGCCGCCTGATATGACTGCCGACCTGGATCTTCGCCGGCCGCTCCCGGAGCGCCCGCGCCCGTCTCTCCAAAGCCTGCCACCGCCCGGGGTCACGGCACGCTCCCGGGTGGCGGCCGTCGACAACGCGACGGTCATCGAGCGCCACGACCTGACCCCGTCGATCGCCCGGTTCACGATCCGTCCCGATGTCCCGACGTCCCACGTCGAGCCTGGCCAGTACCTGACCCTGGGCTTGCCGGTCGACGGCCGGATCCTGCAGCGCCCGTACTCGACGGCGTCACCCGCCGGGCCGCGGGATGAGCTCGAGTTCCTCATCCGGCTCGTGCCGCACGGAGCGTTCACGCCGCGCCTCTGGAAGGTCGGGGTGGGGGATCGATTGCACCTCGGTCCACCCAAGGGGTTGTTCCGCCGGATCCCGGATGACCTCCGGACCCATCTGTTCATCGCGACCGGGACCGGATTGGCGCCGTTCGTGGCGATGACCGCGACGCTCCTGGGTGGATCGGCGCCACCGCGGGTGGTCGTGATCCATGGCGTCGCCCATGCTCCGGAGCTGGCCTATCGAGAGCGCTTCGAGCGGTGGCAGGCGGGTGGATCCGTGACCTACATCCCGGCGATCTCGCGGCCCGATGCTCCCGGGAACACGGGCTGGCGAGGCCCGGTCGGTCGGGTCGATGCCATCCTCCCGTCGGTCTGCGCCACGCACGACCTTGATCCGGATCGGACCGTCGCCTACCTGTGCGGCAACCCCGCGATGATCGGCGCTGCGAGTTCGGTGCTGGCCGGCCACGGTCTGGCCGACGACGCCATCCGAAGCGAGCAGTACTGGCCGGCCTGACCGATCAGCTCGCCTCGAGCAGCGGTTCCGAGAACTGGCTTTCGTACAGGTCGTAGTAGAAGCCGCGCTTGGCCAGCAGGCCCTCGTGGGTGCCCTGCTCGATGATCCGCCCGTGGTCCATGACCAGGATGGTGTGAGCGTCGCGGATGGTCGACAGTCGGTGGGCGATCACGAAGCTCGTCCGGCCGAGCATGAGCTTGGCCATGGCCCGCTGGATGAGGACCTCCGTCCGCGTGTCGACCGAACTGGTCGCCTCGTCGAGGATCAGGATCCGGCGATCGGCCAGGAACGCACGGGCGATCGTCAGGAGCTGCTTCTCCCCTTCGGAGACGTTGGTGGCGTCGTCGTCGACGATCGTGTCGTAGCCATCGGGCAGGGTCCGGACGAAGTGGTCGACGTGGGCGGCCTTCGCCGCGGCGACGATGTCGTCGTCGGTCACGTCGTCACGGCCGTAGGCGATGTTCTCGCGGATGGTGCCGTGGAACAGCCAGGTGTCCTGGAGGACCATCCCGAAGGTCGAGCGGAGCTCGTCGCGCGACATGTCGCGACTGTCGATGCCGTCGACCGCGATCGTCCCGGAATCGACTTCGTAGAAGCGCATCAGCAGGTTGACCAGGGTCGTCTTGCCGGCGCCGGTGGGCCCGACGATGGCCACCGTCTCCCCGGGTTCGACGACGAGGTCGAGGTCCTCGATGAGCGGGACGTCGGGCAGATAGCGGAAGGAGATGTCGCGCAACTCGACCTTGCCGGTGACCTCGCGTCGGATGCCCGCATAGGCGACGTCCGGGGCCAATTCGGGTTCATCGAGCAGCTCGAACACCCGCTCGGCGGATGCCACGGCCGACTGGATGACGTTGGCGATGCTCGCGGTCTGGGTGATCGGCATCGTGAACTGGCGCGAGTACTGCACGAACGCCTGGACGTCACCCAGGCTCATCCGCCCGTTGGCGACCTGGATGCCACCGATCACGGCGATCAGGACGTAATTGATGTTGGCGATGAAGGCCATGACCGGCTGCATCGTCCCAGACAGGAACTGCGCTCGATAGCTCGACTGGAAGAGCGCCTCGTTCTCGACGTCGAACTTCTCGATGGCCTCCTGCTGGCGCCCGAACGCCTTGACGATCGAGTGACCGGTGTGCATCTCCTCGACGTGTCCGTTGAGGGTGCCGGTCCGAGCCCACTGGGCAGCGAACTGGACCTGCGACCGCTTGGCGATGTAGATGGTCACCGCGATCGACAGCGGGACGGTCAGGAGCGAGATGACGGCCAGGAGGGGACTGATCCAGATCATCATCGCGAGCACGCCGACGATCGTGCACAGCGCCGTGATCAGCTGGGTGAGCGTCTGCTGGAGCGAGTTGGCGATGTTGTCGATGTCGTTGGTGACCCGGCTCAGGGTGTCTCCCCGGGGATGGCTGTCGAAGTAGCGCAACGGCAACCGGGACAGTTTCACGTCGACGTCGCGGCGCATCCGATAGACGGTCCGCTGGGTCACGCCGGCCATGATGTACGACTGCATCCAGGAGAAGATCGAGCTGAAGATGTAGACGACGGCCACGAGGATGAGGACGTCGGCGAGAGCCGTGAAGTCGACGCCGTCGGTCGGGTTCAGGCTGGCGAGCAGATCCGCCTGGGTGGTGTTGCCCGCCGCCCGCAGCGCGTCGACCGCCTGCTGCTGGTTCATGCCGTTCGGGATCTGCTGCCCGACCACCCCGTTGAACAGGATGTCCGTGGCGTTGCCCAGGATCTTCGGCCCGACCACGCTCAGCGAGACGCTGATCACCGCGAACGCGATCACGAAGATGATCTTGGGGGCCTCCGGTCGGAGCGTGCCGACCAGGCGGCGGAACGACCGCTTGAGGTCCTTGGGCTTCTCGGGCGGCAGGCCGACCCCCCGGAACGGACCCCCACCCATCGGCCTGGGCGGAGGCTGTCGAGCCGCGCTCATGCCGCTTCCTCGGCGCTGAGCTGCGAGAACACGATCTCACGGTACGTCTCGCAGCTCACCATCAGTTCCTGGTGCGTGCCCATGCCCGCGATGGAGCCCTTGTCGAGGACGACGATGCGGTCGGCGCCCATGATCGTCCCCACCCGCTGGGCGACGATGATCACGGTGGCATCCTGGATCTCCGCCTCCAGCGCCGCACGGAGCAGCGCGTCCGTCTTGAAGTCCAGCGCGGAGAAGCTGTCATCGAAGATGTAGATCTCCGGACGCTTCACCAGGGCGCGCGCGATCGCCAGCCGCTGACGCTGCCCACCGGACAGGTTGGTGCCGCCCTGCTCGACCGGCGCATCGAGACCGTCCGCGAGATCCCGGACGAACGACTCGGCCTGGGCGATCCGCAACGCGGCCCACAGTTCGTCGTCGGTCGCATCCGCCTTGCCGAAGCGAAGGTTGCTGGCGATCGTCCCGCTGAACAGGAACGCCTTCTGCGGGACGAGCCCGATCCGGCCCCACAGGTCGTCGCGGGTGATGGACTGCACGTCCACCCCGTCGATGTCGAGCTGGCCGCCGGTCACGTCGTAGAACCGTGGGATCAGGTTGACGAGGGTCGACTTGCCGCTGCCGGTACTGCCGACGATGGCCGTCGTCCTGCCCGCCTCGACCACCAGCGAGATATCGCTGAGGACCGGGTCCTGCGCGCCCGGGTACCGGAATTCGACATCCTGGAAGGCAAGCGACCCAGCGCCGGGCCCCGGTTCCGCGGGCACGTCGGGGTCGCCGATCGTCGGCCTGGTCCGCAGGACTTCCTGGATCCGGTTCGCGGAGACGATGGCCCGCGGCACCATCGTGAACATGAACACGGCCATCATCACCGCCATCAGGATCTGCATGACGTACTGCAGGAAGGCGATGAGGTTCCCGATCGGCATCTCGCCGCTGTCGACGCGGAGGCTGCCGAACCACAGGATCGCGACGGTCGACAGGTTGAAGATCAGCATCAACAACGGGATCATCAGCGCGAACAGCCGGTTGACCCGGAGCGAGGTCGAGGTGAGGTCCTGGTTGGCGACCTCGAAGCGCTCCTCCTCGTGGTGAGTCCGAACGAACGCCCTGATCACCCGGATGCCGCTGAGGGCTTCGCGGGTCACCTGATTGATCCGATCGATCTTGACCTGCATCGCCTGGAACAGTGGGATCGCCCGCCGCATCATCAGGGTGATGATCAAGGCCATGATCGGGAGGATCACGATCAGGATGCCCGACAGGGGGATGTCCTGGCGGAGGGCCATGATCACCCCGCCGATGGCGAGGATCGGGGCGATGATCATCATGTTGAGGCCCATCAGGACGATCATCTGGACCTGCTGGACATCGTTGGTGTTGCGGGTGATCAGCGATGGCGTCCCGAACGTATCGAGTTCGGCCCGCGAGAAGCTCTCCACCTTCCGGAAGATCGCGCTCCGGACGTCTCGCCCGAAGGCCATCCCCGTCTTCGAGCCCCAGTACACGGCGATGATCGAGGCGACGACCACGATCAGCGAGATCCCGAGCATCAAGGCACCGGTCGAGAGGATGTAGCCGGTATCGCCCTTGGCGATGCCGTTGTTGATGATGTCGGCGTTCAGCTCGGGCAGGTACAGGGTCGCGATGGCCTGGACGAACAGGAGAGCGACCACGAGGGTGAGCGCCCGACGGTACGGTCGCAGATACGCGGCGAGCAGGCGGATCATGGCCGCGCCTGCTGATCGTGGATGTGGCGGACCAGCCGATGGAAGCCGGACAGCTCGTGCGGGCTGAGGACGCCGAGCGCCCGTTTGACGGCGTCCAGCCGGACACCGGACAGCGCGTCGAGGAATTGTTCCCCGGCATCGGTCAGCCGGCATTCGACGATCCGACGGTCATCGGATCGGTGGCGCCGCTCGACCAGGTCGTGTCGCTCGATCCGGGCGACGAAACCGGTCACGGCCGTGGAGCTGAGGCTGAACACCTCGGCGATCCGACCCATCGGCTGGGGGCCTTCCCGGCGGAGGAGGAAGAGCAGCCGGATCTGGCCGAGGGTCAGGTCGGCGGCCGGCCGGGGCGGCACGGGGCGCGGGATGTCCCGGAAGACGCGCAGGAGATCCAGCGACGCGGCGGTCAGCGCATCGTTCGGGTCAGCTAGTTCAGGCACGCAAGGATAGTACATGGCACCGTGGAATACTGCACGACAGGGCGGTCCCGTCCGGCTGCCGTCGCTGCGGCCGACCCTTCGATGCGACTCCCGTCCCCGTATCCTCAGGTCGTGGATTACCGTCGCATGCCGATCGAAGTCGAGTCGCCCGAACAGTTCGGCTACGACCGGATCCGCCACAACCTCGCTGAAAGTTCCGTCGCCGACACGCCCCTGCGCGATCTGGGCGTGGAGTTGGACGACCTCGTCCTGATGTACGGCGACCACCTCGGACGACCGGGACTGCGAGCGGCTATCGCCGCCGGCGGTGCGGGCCTGTCCGTCGATGACGTGCTCGTGACGCCGGGCGCCGCTGCCGCGCTGTTCATCGTCGCGACCGGTCTCCTCGGCCCGGGCGACCACATGATCGTCGCCCGGCCGAACTACGCGACGAACCTGGAAACGCCCCGCGCCATCGGGGCCGACATCAGCTACCTCGACCTGCGCCACGAGGAGGGCTGGGCCGTGGACCCGGCCAGGATCGCGGCGCTGATGACGCCGCGAACGAAGCTCGTGTCGCTGACGAACCCGCACAACCCGACCGGACAGGTGCTGCCGGAGGACACGATCCGGGCGGTCCTCGCGCTCGTCGAGGGCCACCCGACCGCGCGACTGCTCATCGATGAGACCTACCGGGAGATGACCTTCGGTGGCCCGTCGCCGGTCGCGGCGAGCCGGTCGGAGCGTGCCATCAGCGTCTCCTCGCTGTCCAAGTCGGACGGCCTGCCGGGGATCCGGATCGGTTGGCTGATCACCCGCGACCGGGCCTTGTTCGAGCGCTTTCTCGCGGCCAAGGAGCAGATCCTGATCACGAACTCCGTGGTCGACGAGGCGATCGCCGAAGTGGCGATGGCACGGCGGCCGGAACGGCTGGCCGTGATCCGGCCGGCGATCGCCCTGGCCCTCGCCGCGGTCCGAGCCTGGATGGCGGCCCAGGACACGTTCGAATGGGTGGAGCCGGGAGGTGGCGTGGTCGGGTTCCCGCGATTCCGACCCGAGGTCGACGTCGACATCGATGCGTTCTATCGGATCCTGCTCGAGCGGTACGGCACGGTCGTCGGGCCAGGTCATTGGTTCGATCAGCCCCGCCGGCACTTCCGGCTCGGCTACGGCTGGCCATCACCGGATGACCTCGAGGCGGGCCTCGCCGGACTCATCGCCGCGGCCACGGAGGCCGGCCGCCGAACCCACCCGTGAATCAGTCCGGTGCCGGGTCCACCCCGCCCGTGCGTTCGACGATCAGGTCCCACAGCCGTCGTCGGTCCGCGGCCGATAGCCGCGTGCCGGGTACCCGGTCGAACGGGCGTGCCCGCCGGTCGAGGAACAACCGGCCGGTCAGGCCGGCTGCCTCCGGTGCGGCAGCGAGCCAGACGATGGTGTCAGCGCCCTCGGCGGGCGTGCGCAGGAGCGGTCGCATCAGGCGATAGAAGCCGGGCAGGCTGGCCTCGATCCCCGGCGTGTCCGCCCACCCCGGGTGCATCGCATTGATGGTGACCCCCGTTCCGGCCGATCGTCGGGCCCACTCGCGCATGAGTGCCACCTGAGCCCGCTTCGCTCGGGCATAGGCGCGCGCGCCGGAAAAGGGCAGCGAGGCGCCCTCGAGGTCGTCGAGGTCCAGGGCCTGCGTGTACTGCCCGCCGGAGGTGACGTTGATGACTCGTGCGCGGCCCGTGGCGCGGAGCAGCGGCATGAGCCCCCCGATGAGGACGAAGGGACCGACGGTGAGGACGGCGAACGTGGCCTCGATGCCGTCCGCGCTCTGCATCCGCTCGGCGTACAGGGCGCCGGCGTTGTCGATGAGGACATCGAGCCGAGGTTCCGTCGCGACGATGCGCTCGACGGCGGCCCGGACCGAGGCGAGTGACGACATGTCCGCGACGACGATGGGGAACCGGTCCTCCCGATGCGTCGTGACCAGGGCGTCGCGAAGCACGCCCAGCTTCTCCGGGTTCCGGCCGACGAGGATCACCCTGGCCCCGAGTGCCGCGAGCGTGCCGGTCACCTCGCGGCCGAGCCCCGAGGTCGGGCCGGTCACGAGAACGGTCCGACCGTCAAGCGACCCATCCGCCGGCACTTGCCAATCGAAGAGATGGTGACGGACCGAGATCCCGACCCGAGTGAAGCTCCCGACGACGGAGACCTCGAGGGCCTCGTCGATAGCGGTCCTGGGATCCATGGGCTGCTCCTTGTGGCCCTCGATGATGACCGACCTGAGCCGGAGCAACGATGACCAGACTGCACGAACGGATCGAGACGCCCCTTGCGCTCGATGAGACATTCACCTTCGTTTCGGATTTCGCCAATGCCGTGGATTGGGACCCGGGTGTCGCCAGTTCGGAGCGGATCGATCCGGGCCCGGTCGGGGTCGGAGCCAGGTATCGGCTCGGCGTTCGGATGGGTGGCCGGGTCGCCCCGATGGAGTACCGGATCTCCGTTTTCGAACCGGGCCGCCGCGTCGTCCTTCTCGGTGAAGGTTCCCGGGTCACGGCGACAGATGAGATCCGGTTCGAACCGGCTCCCGATGGCGTCGGGACCCTGATCGACTATACGGCCGACATCCGGCTCGGGGGGATCCTCCGACTCGTCCAGCCCTTCCTGGGCGGCCGGTTCGACCAGATCGGACGCGATGCCCTCGCTGGCATGCAGCAGGCGCTCGACCGACGAGCCGCCGAGGCGGGACCGGCGGCGGCAGTGTCCGAGACGGTTGCGCTCGGTGCCGTCGAATGAAGGTCGCCATCGTCGGCGCCGGGGTGAGCGGTCTGACCGCGACCTATGCGCTGCACAGGTCGGGACACGAGGTCGCCCTGTTCGAACGTGAGTCCACGCCCGGCGGGCATGTGGCAACGGTGCCGGTCGAGACACCGGACGCGTCGCTGGCGATCGATACCGGGTTCATCGTCTACAACGAGCCGACGTATCCACGGCTCGTCGGGCTATTCGCCGAACTCGGCGTCGAAACCCAGCCGAGCGACATGTCGTTCGCCTCGGTCTGCCGGTCGTGCTCGGTCGAGTACGGCTCGCGCGGCGTGGCCGGCTTCTTCGCCCAGAAGGACCTCGCGATCCGACCCTCGCATCTGCGCATGTTCCCCGACATCCTGCGGTTCTACCGTGATGCCCGGGCGATCCTCGACGGCCCCGAACCCACGGGCCTGACCCTCGGTGAGTACCTTGCGGACCGCCGATACGGCGCGGCGTTCCGCGACCACTTCCTCGTGCCGATCACGGCGGCCGTCTGGTCGACCGCCCCCGGGCGCACGCTCGAGTACCCGGTCGACTACCTGCTCCGCTTCCTCGACAACCACGGTCTCATCGGTGTCGGTCGGGCGCTGCCGTGGCGGACCGTGACCGGCGGGTCCCAGCGGTACGTGGAGCGACTGGTCGCCGCACTGCCCGCGGGCGCGGTCCGTTCCGGCGACCCGGTCGTCGCCGTCACCCGCGATGAGTACGGTCCTTCGATCGTGACGAACGGTCGGGTGGGCCGGCAGCGGTTCGATGCCGTGGTCATGGCCACCCATGCCGATGACGCCCTCGGCCTGATCGAGGATGCAGACGCGTCCGAGCGATCAGCCCTGGCCGGGTTCGAATACAACCGCAACCAGGTCGTGCTGCACACGGACACGAATGTGATGCCCCGGCGACGGGCGGCCTGGTCGTCGTGGAATGTCGATCAACTCGCCTGCGACCCGCCCGGAACGGCCGTCATGATGACCTACCACATGAACCGGCTCCAGGCCCTGTCCAGCCCGACCCAATACTTCGTAACGGTGAACCCGGGCGACCGAGTCCGCGACGAGGCGGTCATCCTCGACCGTGCGTTCAGCCATCCCCTCTATACGTTCCAGTCGCTCGCGGCGCAATCCGCCATCGGGCGGCTCCAGGGCCATCGCGACACCTACTACGCCGGCGCCCACCTCGGGTATGGGTTCCACGAGGACGGTTGTCGGTCCGGGTACGAGGTCGCCGAGCGGATCGGCGACGCCGGCCAGGCGGAGCAGGCAGCATGAGATCCCATCTGCTCGAGGGCGTCGTCCGTCATCGGCGTGCTGCACCGGTCGCCTATGCGTTGGAGCATCACGTCTACTACGCGGCCCTCGACCTGTCCGAACTGGACGAAGTCTCGGATGCGAACCGCCTCCTGGTCCGGAACGGACGCAACGTCCTTGTCTTCCGTGACGGCGATCATCTCGATCCACCGGCGACCGATCTCGACTCCGATGTCCGGGCGCACCTGCGCGGGGAGGGGTTCGAGCCCGATGATTGGCGGATCACGCTGATCACCAACCTCCGGGTCTTCGGCTATGTCTTCAACCCGGCCAGCTTCTTCCTGTGTCGCGACGCGGCCGGCGACCTTCGAGCCGTGATCGTGGAAGTCCACAACACCCACCTCGAGCGCCACCTGTACACCCTTCGGCCGGCCGCGGCAGGAACCGACTTCGAGGCGTCGATGGACAAGGATTTCTACGTCTCACCGTTCCTCGAGATGGAGGGTCGCTACACGGTCCACGTCCGGGACGAGTCGGCAAGGCTGCGGATCACCATCAATGAATATGAGGAAGGGGCGCTCAGGCTCCACGCCAGCCTGGACCTCGACCGGCTACCGTTGACCGACCGGAACCTCGCGCGCATGCTGGTACGCCACCCGTTCGTCACGCAGCGTACGATCGCGTCGATCCACTGGCACGCCCTCAAGCTGTGGCGGCGGGGGGCGCGGTTCCATCGTCATGGCGAGGCCACACGATGAGTGAACGGACGTCGACGGAACTCGACCTTTCGGGTTCGAGCGGGATCCTCGAGCGGTTGGCCTGGCGGGTCGCACTCAAGGGCGCCGAGCGGATCCGGATCGGCCGCCTGACCGCGGTCCTGCCGGACGGGTCGCGACGCGACTTCGGGGACCCGGCGGCGGAGCTCCGCGCCGAGATCCACATCCATGATGTCCAGGCCCTCGTGCGGATGCTCGTCCACGGCGAGACCGGCGGCGGGGAGGCGTACATGGACGGCTTGTGGTCCAGCCCGGATCTGGAAGCCCTCCTTCGTCTCGCCGCCCTGAATTGCTCCGCGCTCGCCCTGTCGACCGGCTGGTGGCGCGTCCCGGCCCAGCTCGGACGGACGATCGCCCACCGGACCCGGCGCAACACGAAGGGCCAGAGTCGCCGGAACATCAGCGCCCACTACGACCTGGGCAACGACTTCTATCGGCTCTTCCTCGACGAGACGATGACCTACTCGAGCGCCGTCTTCGCGACGCCGGACCAGTCGCTCGCCGACGCCCAGCGCGAGAAGTACCGGCGGATGGCGGCCGGCGCCGGGCTCGCCCCGGGGATGCACGTCCTCGAGATCGGGACGGGCTGGGGCGGGTTCGCGCTGTACGCGGCCGGCGAGCTCGGCTGTCGGGTGACCTCCATCACGATCTCCAAGGAACAGCATGCCCTGGCCACGGAGCGGGTTCGCGAAGCGGGTCTGACCGATCTCGTCGACATCCAGTTGCGCGACTACCGGGACATCGAGGGGACCTACGACGCCGTCGTCTCGATCGAGATGCTCGAGGCCGTCGGCGCCGAGTATTTCGAGACGTACTTCGCGGTCGTCGACGCCGCCCTCAAGCCCGGCGGCAAAGCATGCATCCAGTCGATCACCTTCCCGGACGCGGCCTATGAGACGCAGCGCCGTGGCGCCAACTGGATCCAGACATACATCTTCCCGGGCGGCCTGTGTCCATCGCTCGCGGTCATCGAACGATCGACGGCACGAACGGGCCTGCTGGTCGAAAGCGTCACGGACATCGCCGCGAGCTACGTGCTGACGCTCCGTGCCTGGCGGACTCGGTTCCTGGAGCGGTTGCCGGAGGTCCGTGCGCAGGGCTTCGACGAGCGCTTCATCCGGATGTGGGAGTACTACCTCGCCCTGAGTGAGGCTGGTTTCGCCACCGGGATCAGTCAGGACCTGCAGCTGGTCCTGGCGAAGCGGCGAGGCTTGCCGGTCGAGGCCGGCGGGGGCTGATCAGCCGTTGACCTGGATCACGCCGATGCCGGCCTGGTCGAGTGCCGACTGGAGCGACTGAGCGTACGCCTCACTGGTGTAGGTCGCGCCCGAGATGACGTCGATCCGGGAGCTCTGGACCTGAAGCGCTTCACTGGCCAGGATCGGAGCCACGTAGCGGGAGATCTGACCGGATCGCCCGCCGGAGGGCATCGCCACCGCCTGGATGTCCGTGATCGATCCGTTCGCGACGGAGACCTGGACCTCGACGTCCCCATACCTGGTCTGAACGAGGCTTCCCGTCACGGTCGCTTTGGCGGACTTCGCTGAACCGCCGGTCGCCGGGGCGGGCGTCGCGGGCGTCGCGGCGGTCGGGGCCGAACCGGATCCGGAGCCCGCCCGGCTGGTCGGCGCCGGGGTCGTGACGACCGCCGCGCCCGACGACCCGGTCGCGGGCGACACGACGGACCCGAGCGCGATCGGCTGTGCGTCGGGCGTCTTGAACGAGAGCAGGAGGACGAGTGCCAGTGCAGTGACCACGATGGCCACAGCGCCGCGCTTTGGGAACATCGGCGAAGCTCCTAATTCGAGGGCGACTGGATCATGGGCCGGGGATCCTGAAGGCTTTCTGAGAGCGCGACTCTCAGACTCGTCTCACGGTTGTCAGGCACGGTCCGACCATGGTCAGCCCGCCAGTGACACCTGCCCGCTACCGTCAGGTCCCGCTCCCGCGCCAGTGGTCGATCAGTTCGATCGAGATCGTCGGAGTGTTGGTCGCGAACGGCCTGCTCATCGGCGCGATGTGGGTGCGCCATGGCGGCCTCGACCAGCTCGGGACCGTCGGTGGCATCCTGACCGGGCTTGGCCAACTCACCGCGCTGTACGGGACGTACATCGCCCTCATCCAGCTCGTCCTGATGTCGAGAAGTCCCTGGCTCGACCAGGTGTTCGGGATGGACGGACTCGCGCGCGCACACCGCTGGCTTGGCTTCGCCTGCGTCTGGCTCCTGGGCGGTCACGTCGTTCTCACGACCACGGGCTACGCGATGGGCGATGGCTCCAACGTCGTCGTCGAGTTGTGGACGTTGATCGATACCTATCCCTACGTCCTGATGGCGACCGCCAGCGCCGTGCTGTTCGGGGCGGTCGCGATCAGCTCGATGAAGGCGGCCCGGCGACGCCTCTCCTATGAGACGTGGTACGGGATCCATCTCTACGCCTATCTCGCGATCGCCCTCGGGTTCCTGCATCAGCTGTTCGTCGGGGCAGACTTCATCCACGACCCGGTCGCCGTCGGGTATTGGGTCGCCATGTATCTCGTGACCATCGCCCTCGTCCTGATCTTCCGCATCGGCCAGCCGGCCCTCCTGTCGTGGCGGCACCGACTCCACGTGACCAACGTGGTGTACGAAGCGCCGGGGGTCGTGTCCGTCTACATCGGCGGGCGCGATCTCGATCAGCTCGCGGTCCGATCCGGCCAGTACTTCGTCTGGCGGTTCCTGAGCCGCGAAGGCTGGTGGCGGGGTCATCCGTTCTCGATCTCATCGGCTCCCAACGGAGCGTGGCTGCGGATCACGATCAAGGACCTGGGGGATTGGTCGGACGAACTCCAGCGACTGAAGGTCGGTACCCGCGTGTTCATCGAAGGCCCGTATGGGGCGCTCACCGGGGCTCGCCGAACGCAACCGAAGGTCCTGCTCATCGCCGGCGGGATCGGCATCACTCCGCTGCGCGCGCTGTTCGAGGCGCTCCCGGCCAAGCCTGGCGACATGACCCTCGTGTATCGGGCCAGGGACGCGAACGACATCGTCTTCCGATCGGAGATCGACGCCCTGGCCAGGGTGCGCGGTGCCAACGTTCACTACCTGCTTGGACCTCGCACCCAGCGTCCCGACCCGCTCGGACCGCGGAGCCTGCAGCGTCTCGTGCCTGATATCGGGGACCACGACGTCTACGTGTGCGGGCCCGCCCCGATGATGCAGGCGATCGAGACCTCGCTGCGCGGCCTTGGGTTGCCTCGACGCCAGATCCACGCCGAACGCTTCGCCTACTGATGGACACGGCATCGTCGCCTGGATCGCTCCGACGGGTGGAGTCGGTCATGGGCACGGCGATCAGCGTGGAGGTGCGTGAACCGCTGGTCGAGCCGGCCGTCCTCGATGCCGTGTTCGAGCAACTCCGCGACATCGACGCCCGGTTCAGCACCTACCGTCCCGACAGCGAGATCGCTCGCCTCGCGCGGGGCGAATTGGCGGAGTGGGATTGCAGCCTCGACGTCCGCCAGGTCCTCGCCGCCTGCGACCACCTTGCCGTGGTCACCGACGGCGCCTTCGACGCCCGTGGCCACCGCTCCGACGGCAGCGTCGACCCGTCCGGGTATGTGAAAGGCTGGGCACTCGAGGAGGCCGGCTGGCGGATCGACGAGGCGGGCGGCCGGAATTACTGGCTCAATGGCGGCGGTGACATCGTGGCCCGCGGCGAGGCGGAGCCGGGTCGCCCATGGCGCGTCGGCATCCGCCATCCGGACCGGCCCGACGCCGTGGCGGCCCTGCTCGACGTGCACGATCGGGCGATCGCCACGTCCGGATCGTACGAGCGGGGTGACCACATCTTCGATCCGCGCTCGGGTCTGGTGTCGGCCGACCTGCGCAGCGTCACGGTCGTCGGTCCCGGGCTTGCCTTCACCGACGCCTATGCCACCGCCATCTACGTGATGGGTTCAGCGGGCCTGCACTGGCTCGAGGGACAGACGGGCTACGCCGCCCTCGCGATCACCGACGATGACCGGGTCGTCTGGACGTCGGCCATGGAGCGCTACCTGGTTCGCGAGCCCAAGCTCGACTAACAAGCTCGACTGGGCGAACCGAACCGGCTCCGAGTCCCCAGATGGCTCCGGCCAGATCGACGCCGCGATGGCACAGGCGGCTGCGAGCGCGGCCAGCGTGATCAGCCAGGCCGCCAACTCGGCTGGCTGTTACGCCTACACTCGGCCCTATGGTGCGCGGACCAGGTTTCATCTCCTATCTCGGACCCAACACCGAGCCGATCGCCCGGCAGCTCGGGGAGCGACTGACGGAGCGAGTCGGCATCGACCTCCGATGGCTCGGTCCCGCTTCCTGGGGGGATGTCGAGACGGCGATCGACGCCGATACCGTCGGGCTCGTGTGGATGTGTGGCCTGGTGACGACCCGTCTGGTCGACAGCGGGCGGCTCGATGTCGAGATCGTCGCCGCGCCCGTGTTCCCCGGGGAGCCGGGCCCGACCTATCACAGCGTCGTGATCGCCAGGGCGGACGAGCGCCGGCCGGGCATCGCGGACCTCGCCGGGGCGGCCCTCGCGGTCAACGAGCGATCGTCCTGGTCCGGCTATCACGCCCTTCGCGTCCACCTTGCCGAGGCGGGCCGATCCGGGCCGTTCTTCGGCTCCGTCACCGAGACCGGCGGCCACGATGCTTCGATCGACCGGGTCCTTGCGGGTGAGGCGGACTGTGCCGCCATCGACAGCACGGTGTGGAACGATCGGGTCAAGTGGGACCGCCGTCTGGACGAGCTCCGGATCGTCGCCCGGACCCGGGACTGGCCGGCCCCACCGTTCGCGATGTCGCGCCGGCTCAGCGCATCCGTCCGGTCCGCGATCGCCGAATGCCTGGTCGGGTCGGTCCCGGACGGGCTTGAGCGGATCGTGCCGGCCGATCCCGCCGACTATGACCGGATCCGGCGCGCCATGTCTCTTGCCGAGCGGGTCGCCTGGTGACGCCGGTGGATCCGATCGCGTTCCTTCACGACACGACCTGGGCGGACCTGTCCGGCGACGTGCGCCACCAGACGACCCGTTGCGTCGTCGACCTGTGCGCCGCCGTCGCGGCCGGTCGGAACACACCCATGTCGGAGATCGTCCACGATCATGCCGTCGCGGCGTTCGGAGGCACGGACGCTCGGCTCCTCCTCGACGGTCGTCGGGTCAGCGCTCCCGGGGCCGCCATGGCGACCGGGATGAGCATCGATTCGTTCGACATCCACGACTCTCATCGCGAGTCACTGGGGCATGCCGGCGTGCATCTGTTCGCGGCGCTGATCGCCAGCGTCGAGCGCCGGGTCGCTCGAGGCGGCGCGTATCCGACCGGCGCCGAGTTCCTGACGTCCCTGGCCGTTGGTTATGACCTGGCCTGCCGCGCCGGGGAGGCGCTCCACGGGACGGTCGGCGACTACCACACGTCGGGCGCCTGGGGCGCCATCAGCTCGGCTGCACTCTATGCGCGGACGATGGGGCTCGACTCGACGACGACCCGGGAGGCCCTCGGGATCGCCGAGTATCACGGCCCGCGCAGCCAGATGATGCGCTGCATCGACCATCCGACCATGGTCAAGGACGGGTCGGGTTGGGGCGCGATGGCCGGGGTCAGCGCCGGCATGCTCGCGGAGGCCGGGTTCACCGGTGCGCCGGCACTCACGGTCGAATCACCGGCGGCCAGGGCCTGGTGGTCGAGCCTCGGCTCGTACTGGTCCGTCATGGAACAGGGGTTCAAGGCTCATGGTGCGTGCTGGTGGGCGCAGCCACCGATCGAAGCCGTCCTGACCCTCGTCCGAACCGAGGATCTGCGCTCGGAGGACGTCGTCGCGATCAGGATCGAGACGTTCGAGAAGGCCGTCCATCTCGACCACCAGGATCCACAGACGACGGAGCAGGCGCAGTACTCGATCCCGTTCCCGGTGGCGGCGGCCCTGGTGAAGGCGACGAGTGGCGCCGTGGGATGGTACGGGCTCGGGCCGGCCGAGATGCTGGGACCCGGTCTCGCCGATGCCGAGACCCGGCGACTGGCCCGCGCGGTCGAGCTGGTCGAGGCCTCGGACCTGACGGCGGCCTTCCCGAAACGCTTCCTCGCTCGGGTCCGCCTGACCCTGGCCGACGGGCGGAACCTCGCCAGCCCTGACACGACGTTTCGAGGCGAGTCGGACGACCCCTTTACCGATGACGACCTGACCGCCAAGTTCCGCTGGCTGGCCAAGACCCAGCTGTCGGGTCGCCGCGCCGCAGAGCTCGAGGCCGCCGCGTGGGGGATCGCGGATGCGCCGACCATCGAGCCGCTCCTTGCCCTGCTGGTCGCACCGCCGGACGCGCCTCGATGATCACGATCGGCCCGACCGACGCCGTCCCCGGCAGACCGTTCACGGATCTTCGTGCGACGGCCGCCGACCTGGAGATCCTCGATCGGATGCTCGACTCGTTGCGTCACCACCTGGAGGCCGTGACCGGCGACGAGACCGGTCTAGCGATGGGTCGGAGCCGGGATGACCGGTTCGTCCATCCGTCGGATCAGGGCATCCACCGGATCGTCCTGACCGATGTCGCGAGGGCGGGCGGTCCCGGCGACATGATCGTGGTCGGGTTCTTCGGACAGGCCCGGATGGACGTCGACCACCAGCCGATCGTGGACCTCGAGTCCGAGCTCATCGCCGACATGGCGGCGGACGAGAATCCGCTCGTCTACTACAACGTCCATTGGCCGGGGATCGGCTGGGGCAACCTGGTCGTGTTCGCCGATCTGGGCCACGAGCGCGGCTGGGGCCACGATCCACGGCACGCCGAGGCCGTCGCGCGATCGCCACGGCACTACCACTCGATCCGCCTCCATCTTGGGACCCTGCCGGGCGGGATCGTCGGGGGCGGGACCATCGAGTTGCGTTGGACCCGGTATCTCGACTTCACTGGCCCCACGCCATGGAGGGCCGAGCGTGAGATCAACTGAACGGGCGCGTGGCCGCCCAGGCGTCGACCTGACTCGAGCCGCAGGCGCTGCGGTCCTCTTGTCGATGTCCGTCCTCCTCGGGGCCTGCGGCTCGGCGCCGTCACCGCCTCCTTCACCCACGGCCCGGACCGCGCTCGCGACGCCGACCGCGGCCCCCACGCTGACGGTGCCGCCGGTCGCGGACCTCGGCGCCATCACCGAGGACGGGCTTCGCGCGCATCTCGACGCGCTGGCCGCGGTCTCGGGCGAGACCGATGGGTTCCGTGCCGTCGGCTCGACCGGGTACGGCGCGGCGGCAGACCTCGTCGCGGCCGACCTCACCTCGGCTGGATGGCAGGTGCGGGAGGACACGTTCACCACGGGTGTATTCGTTGACAGTGGTGGGTCCAAGCTCGTCGTCGGCGGACAGACGTACGCGATGGGCGACGTCGCGCCGCTCATCTTCGCCCCGGGCGGCGATGTCGAAGGGCCGATCGTGGCGATCGACTGGGAGGCTCCGGCATCCACCGGCAAGGGTTGCGATGCGACCGGCTACGGCGCGCTTCCGGCCGGAGCGATCGTTCTCGTTCCGCCCGGCGGGTGCTATCGACGCGACCAGGTCATCGCGGCCCAGCGGGCCGGGGCTGCCGGGTTCATCGCGGGTTACCCGGGCATGGCGGGCGGCGACGTCCTGCGGCCGACGTTGATCGACCCCGACGGACTCGCGATCCCGGCGATCGCCGCGACCCAGCCGGTCATCGAGAGACTGGCGACCGTGGCGGCCGCTGGTGGCACGGCCAGGCTGGTGACACGCGTCTCAGCCACGAACGGGCCGACCCGATCGATCATCGCCGACCTCCCGGGAAGTTCGCCGGGCGCCGTGATCATGCTGGGCGCGCATCTCGACTCCGTCTTCGATGGCCCCGGCATCAATGACAACGGATCCGGCGTCGCCGCGATACTCGAGATCGCCCGGGCCCTCGCCGATCGCCACCTCGTCGCGACCGTCCGCCTTGCCCTTTGGGGTGCCGAGGAGACGGGCCTGCACGGATCCTTCCACTACGTGCAGGGCCTGTCGGCCGAGGAGCGACAGGCCATCCGCGTCTACCTGAACGCGGACATGGTCGCCTCGACCAACGGGTATGCCGGCGTCTACGACGAGACGGGTGCGCCGGCCGGCTCTGACACGGTTCGAGACCTGCTCCTTGCCGCCGTCGAGCGAGCCGGCGGGACCCCGGTCACGATCACGGTCGGTGGCGCATCGGACCACTGGCCGTTCCAGCAGGCCGGGGTCCCGGTCGCGGGCGTGTTCTCCGGGGCGAACGAGATCGTGTCCACGGATCAGGCGGCCGCGTCCGGATCGACGCCGGGCCTGCCCGCGGCCCCGTGCTACCACCTGGCCTGTGATGACGGTTCCGATGTTGACCTGAAGCTGGCCCGCATCCTCACAGCAGCGCTCGCCGATGTCACGTCCCAGTTGTCGAGCGAGCCATCGCTGCTCGGAGCCAGATAGGCCCGAGGCGTCAGACGGGGATCGCACCCGAGCGGATCCCAGGGATGATCTCCCGGGCGATCGTGCGGAGGACACCTTCATCGCCAGGCGCCGGGCGAACGGTCGAGAAGTCCGTGAATCCAAGTGCCCGGTGGCGCCGGACGAAGTCCAGGTAGGCGTCGGTGGAGCCCAGGACGTCCTCGGACGCCCAGGTCGACCGACGGATCTCCGTCGGATCGCGGCCGATGGCCCGACATTCGGCATCGAGCCGCGCGATCCGCTCGGAGATCTCCGCCTCCACGCCGTCCGTGGCCGTCCCCGGCTTGGCCGCGAAGGTATCCCACTGATCGGCGTACCGCGCGGCGATCCGCAGCATCCGCGGTCGGTGGGCGGCGATCAGGATCGGGATCCGCGGGCGTTGGACCGGAGGCGGTCGGAGTCGGGCGTCGTCCAACCGGTAGTGCGTCCCCGTGAACGTCGTCCGATCCTGGCCCATCAGGAGGCTGATCATCTTGACGGCTTCCTCGAAGCGATCGACCCGTTCGGGCGGCGGTGGGAGGTCGATGCCGTAGCGCCGATGCTCATCTTCATGCCATCCGGTGCCGATCCCGAGGATGACCCGGCCGTCGCTGATGTGGTCAACGGTCACGGCCTCCTTGAGCAGCAATGCCGGGTGCCGGAAGGTGTTGCTCGAGACGAGGATCCCCAGGCGGATCCGACTCGTCCGGGCGGCGATCGCCGCGAGCAGGGTCCAGCCCTCGAGACAGCCGTCTTCCGGCAGTCCGTCCGTGTCGACGAGGTGATCGACCAGCCACGCATGATCGAACCCGAGATCCTCGGCCTCGCGCACGTCGTCCAGGACCTGGGCCCACGCTCGGTTCGCCTGGCTGAGGAACAAGCCGAACCGCAGCGGCACCACCGATCGGCCGGTGGCGTCGGGCACCTGGGTCACATCGAATGTCACGGTCTCGCCTCCGATCCGGCCCGGGTCTCTCGTTGTCCCGATGATGGGTCCCGGCCCCGCGAGCCGCAACCACGACCCATCAACCCGCGATCGACGCTCGCCGGGTGCGCCCGGCCGCCCGCAGGGCGACTTCGATGAATGGACGGATCCGCTGGCCGAGCTCGACCGACGTCTGCCGGAATGCCGCCAGCCGCTCCGCGTCTGATCCTTCGACCTCGGCCGGGTCCTCGAGACCCCAATGCAGCGAGTTGTACGAGCCCGGGAAGACGGGACACGACTGTCGGGCGCGGTCACAGACCGTGACCACGTAGTCGAACGACTCGCCCAGGAATGCGTCCACCGATCTGCTTTCGGCCGTGGACCAGTCGATCCCGCTTTCGGCAAGCACGCGGACGGTGTACGGGTTCACGCCCTTCGGCTCCGTTCCCGCGGAATAGACCTCGAAGTCCGGGCCACCAAGGCGGCCAAGCAGCGCCTCGGCGATCTGGCTGCGGGCACTGTTCCCGGTGCACACGAACAGGACTCGGATGGGGGTTTCGGTCATCGGTCGTTCCTTCCTGGCTCCGCGGGCGATCCCCGCAGCGGCGATGGTTGCTTCGAGGTCGACAAGTTCGCTGTCGAGACGGTCGAGGTCGATGCGCTGCCGGGCGATCGCGGCCCGTTGCTCGGCGATCAACGGCGCCAGGTCTCGATCCACGTCGCCATGCTCGAGGCACAGGCGGGCCACTCGGCCGGCGTCCTCGGGTCCGAGGCCAAGCCGACGCAGACTGACGATGAGCCGCAGCCGAGCCAGGTCGTCATCCGCGTACTCGCGGTAGCCGTTGGCCCGGCGGCTGGCCGGTGGCAGGATGCCGACGGACTCGTACCAGCGCACGGCAGAACTCGAGATACCGGCCTGTTCGGCGAGTTCGGACACTTTCATGGCCGAACCGTACACCTTCAAGTCACTAGAAGGTCAAGGGTTCATCCCGGTGCCCAGGAACCTGACCGCGGCGGCCGGCAGGCCCGAGAATAGGCCCCCTGGGGACTTCGGTTCGGAGGGGTTCGATGCGGGTCATCGTGGTCGGTGCGAGTGAAGTGACGCGGGCAGCGCTCGCCAGGATCGGCGAACGCTGGGACGTCGTCGTGATCGACCCAGACCCCGACCACGTCGCGCGGATGGCGGATATCAGGCCGGTCACGCCGGTGATCGGGGACGGATCCAGTCGGGTCGTGCTCGAACGCGCCGGCTTGGCCGAGGCCGATGCTCTCATCGCGGGGACCGGCGACGATGACGTCACGGTCGAAGTCTGCCGACTGGCACTGGCCGCCGACGTCGATCGGGTCGTGGCGATCGTGGACGATCCTGAGCGCTCCGCGGCACTGCGGAAGCTCGGGGTCGTACCGATCTCCCCGGCTCGCCTTGCCGCTCGGGACGTCGAGATCAACCTCGAACCCCGACGAGTTGCGTCGGCCGCGTTCGCGAACGGGCGAGCAGAAGCCGTCGAATTCCGCATCTCGCCGGACTCGCCGCTTCGGGGCCGGATGCTTCGCGATCTCGGGGAGACGCCCTGGTTGGTGGCAGCCATTCTCCGGAACGACCAGCTCATCGTGCCGCATGGGACGACTGAGTTGCGGGCCAACGATCTGGTCACGGTCGTCGGAGCGGCCGCGGACTACAGCACCATGGTCGCGACGTTCACCGGTGGGGTGGCTCACTTCCCACTCCATCGAGGACGCAAGGCTGCGGTCTGGATCGGCTCGGGCGGTGACGCGGAAACGATCGTCATGGATGCCGTTGCCTTCACCCGCGAAACGGCGGCCGAGGGGCTGCTCGTCGTCCATGACGACCCGACGGCGCTTGGCGACGAACGATCCGCGCAGCTCGACGCCATGTTGGAGCGGCTCGGTCAGATGGCCGACGGGATCGAGCCGCAGGTCGGGTCGCCGGGCCTGTCGGGGCTGTTGGAACTCGCGGAGACGGAGAGCATCGGGGTCGTCATCGCGCCGAAACCCCGGGGCCGGATCCGCACCGTCAGGACGCTCCAGGCATTGAGCCGGGCCCGGATGCCGGCCTTCCTGACGGCCGGCACCAGGCCGTTCACCGGGATCGTCACGCCGGCCCGCGACAGCATCGGCGGCTGGCGGGCCGCCTGGACGGCGATCGATCTGGCAGCCCGATCGGGCCTGCCCCTGGAGGGTCTCGGGGTCGTCCCGCCAAGCTTCGTGGCCGGTGATTCCGACATCGCCGACGTCCGCCGGGCAGTCGCCCGGATCCGCGGGGAAGCGTCGGTCCAGGGCGTGCACGTCGATGGCAGGGTCGAGACGGGCAACCCCGTCCGCGTGTTCGGAGCCATCGAGCCCGATCGTCTGGTGGTCCTCGGACTCGGGGGCGGGGCGAGGAACCTTCTGATGCCGGGATTGACCGGCCACATCGTTTCCCGCATCGGCACCTCTGTCGTGGTCGTCCCGGATCAGGACCGATCGTGACGCCTGAGAGCGCCGGCACGCTCATCCTGATCGCGGCCGCCGCGTTCGTCCTGCCCCTGATCGCCGGCCAGCTGGGCCTTCCCGCCGTGGTCCTCGAGATCGTGTTCGGGATCGTCGCCGGTCCGATGCTCGGGATCCTCTACCCGAACGAGCTCACGACGGCGCTGGCCGAACTTGGTTTCCTGATGCTCCTGTTCCTGTCCGGTTTCGAGATCGATCTCGGCGTGTTCGAACGCCAGGGGACACGTCCGATCGCATTCGGTCTGGCCGTCTTCGCGGCCACGGTCGCCTGCTCGTGGGTCGTCGCGCAACTGCTCGGTCTGAGCATCTTCCTGACACTTGTGCTGTCCACGACGTCCGTCGGCCTCGTCGTGCCGACCCTGCGCGCGACGCGCAGGATCGCATCGCCGCTCGGTCAGGACATCCTGGTCAACGCGCTGCTGGCGGACTTCCTGACCCTGCTGGCCGTCACCGTCGTCGCGCTCGTGACCGAATTCGGCTTCGGTCCGCGATTGCTGGCACTCCCCGCATTCCTGGTGATCGCTGTTGCGACCCTGTTCACCCTGCGACGGGCCGCGTGGTGGTGGCCGGAACGGTTCGGCCGCCTGTTCGACGTCGATGATCCCGACGAAGTCGGGATCCGGTTCGCGCTCGCGCTGATGTTGATCTTCGTCGGCCTCGCCCTGGCGCTCGGCATCGAGCCGATCCTCGGGGCCTTCCTGGCCGGGATGAGCTTCGCTGCCGTGTTCCGCAATCGCGGCGGCCTGGATCGGAAGCTGACCGGGTTCGCCTACGGCTTCCTCATCCCGATCTTCTTCATCAGCGTCGGGATCCGCTTCCAGCTCGACGCTATCGCCGACCCGGAGGCCCTGCTCGCCACGCTCGCCCTGTTCGTAGTGGCCATCGCCGTGAAAGTCGTCCCGTCGCTCCTGCTCGTCGGTCGCCGCCACACGGTTCGGGAAGCCATCGCGGCCGGCGTCCTGCTGTCGGCCCGGCTGTCGCTGATCATCGTGGTCGCTGCCCTCGGGGTGCAGCTCGGGCTGCTCGACGCCCGGCTCGAGTCGGAGATCATCATCCTGGCGGCGGCGACGGCGACCGTGACCCCGATCCTGTTCCGCTGGCTCCTGCCGGCGTCCACGTCCGTGGTGCCGTCGGATGCGCTGGACCCTGTCACCCGGACGGCGCGACCCGCCTGAACGGTCCGAGGTGCTCGTCGCCCTCGGTGAACGCCCCACGGCGGACGACCGCGACGATCCGAAGCGTCGATCCCGACGCTCGAGGCGATGTTTCCGGGACGGCGTCCCAGAATGCGAGATCGGCCGGGGCTCCAGCTTCGAGCGGCTCGACCGTCTCGAGGAGGCCGGCACCGCCCAGGGCCTCGATCGTGCCGAATGGGCGGCCCGCTTTTACCAACGAGCGGATGAGCCGTTCGGCCGCAGCCGGGTCGTTCGGGGCCGGGCCGATCGCGCAACCCTCGACGTCGATGAACGTCGAGTCGCCGCGTGAGATCGCCGTGACCACCGCGTCCGACCCGACCGCCAGGATCCGATCCGCAGCCCAGCCGACCGCGGTCGGGATACGGCCGCCGGTTTGGGGCGCACCGAGGACGATGCCCCCGGTCGCGATCACGTACTCGTGCGTCACGCCGTCTCCCTGTCGTTATTCGCGATCCTGTGAGGCTACTCGGTCCGGGGACCCAGCGATGTCGCCCCACCGGAGGGCGCCGTCAGTCGCCAGGCAGCCAGGCCGACGCCGATCTGCCAGATCGATGGGATCGCGACGTAGATCCGTTCGAGAAGTCCGAGCCACGGGGTGAGCGGGCCATCGACGGTCGCCGGGACGAGGATCGCGGCGATGACGGTAAGGCTGGCAGCGAGAACCGTCGGCCGGACGCCGGCCCGCCACCGGGCATCGCGACGCATCACCATCGCCAGCACGGCGAGGATCAGCGGCATCGTCAGCGCGTACAGGTAGAAATCGACTAGATGGAGCCGCCCGATCAGCGTCGTGGGAGATCCGCCGGGGTCGGTCGGCAGGATGGCGAAGCCCAGGATGAGGCCGGCCTGAACGAGGAGCAGGCCGCGGACCCAGGCGCGATCCCGCGATGTCGAGCCCAGCACGCTGGCAAGGCCGAAGGCCCACGCGACACCAAGCAGGCCGCCGAGCGCGAAGGCGACGTTCAGGAGCCATCCGAGCGGGGCGCCGACGAGGCTGCTGATCGACTGCGACACGGGATCGTAGCCGGGCCAACTCGCGATGACGATGGCACTCAGCGTCCAGGTCGTGATCGGAGCGGTGATCCCGGCGGCGATACCCACCTTCGTGCCACCGGGTCCCATGGACTGCATTCTGCCCCTCGGTCTAGGACGATTGCGCGATAGCGTCTTCCCACCATCCCGGGAACGATAGGCCCATGTCCCGCCAGTTCGCGCCCCAGGATCGTCTCGTCGCGCCCCGCCCGGGACGGCATGGCCACGTCGGCACAACGTTCATCGTGGGCGTCGTGCTCGCCATGGGACTGAGCGCGTGCTCGGGCGATGCCTCGGCTCAGGTTCGGGCCGTCGCGAGCGTATCGCCACCCGCCGCCACAGCGGCTGCCGCGACCGCGTCGCCGACCGTCGCGCCGACCCCGTGTCCATCGACCGAAGCGGCGGCCGATCTCAGTGCGCTCGCACGCGTCGGCCCCGAGTCGGGCGTGTGGGTCGGGATGAACCTCGACTGGGCCTCGCAGACCGTCGCTCAAGCCGCGGATGCACTGGGGGCTCCACCGGCCACGGTCGTCAGCTTCGTGTCGTTCCCGCTGACGGCCGACGACCGGACCAACCTGACTGCCGCCGCCAACCAGGCTGCCGACGCCGGCAGCGTCCTGATCGTCACCCTCGAGCCATGGGGCGGGCTCGCCTCTGTGACCGATGGCGCGATCGCCGAACTGGCCAAGCTGCTGGCGGCCTTCGGCGCGGACGGCGTCCCGACGATCGTCCGGTTCGCCCACGAGATGAACGGCTCGTGGTACCCGTGGAGCCAGGACCCGGCTGCCTATGTGGCCGCGTTCCGACGGGTCTCGGATGTGGTCCACACGACCGCACCGACGGCCGCCATGCTGTGGGCACCGAACCAGGCGGATGGCTATCCGTACTCCGGCGGCAGGTACGAGGCGGTGCCCGGGTCGCCCGCAGCGCAGGCGCTCGACACCGATGGGAACGGCAGGCTCGGACCCAGGGACGATCCGTACGCTCCGTACTGGCCGGGTGCGTCCTACGTGGATTGGGTGGGGATGAGTCTGTACCACTGGGGAGATTCCTACCCGTGGGGCGCCAACACCGTGCCAACGCCGGACAAGTTCGCGCAGCTCCTGACCGGGACCAGTTCGTCAGGTCGTGCATCGACGACGGACTTCTACGCCGGGTACGCGGAGCGGTACGACAAGCCGCTGGCCATCGTCGAGACGGCCGCGTTCTTCCGACCCGGGGGCGGCGGCGCGACGGCGGCATCGATCAAGACGGCTTGGCTCAGCCAGGTCCTCTCGCCCGAGACACGGGCGGCATTCCCGCTGATCCGGATCGTCAATTGGTTCGAGTGGCGGAAGTTCGAGAGCGAGGTCAATGCCGACGTCGACTGGCGGATCGCCGCCGACGACACGACTCGTTCCGCGTTCCTCGCGGCGATGACGGACGGGTTCCGGCTTGGCCCCGTGGTCTCGCAACCCACCCTCACCGAGGGTTGTCCCGCCCCCTAGAGGACGCGCTGGTCGGAGCTCGGAGGCCCGGCGAACGGCTATCGTTCGGAGACCGACAGGTGATTGCCCCATCGATCGGAGGAGATCGTTCGATGACATGGCAGCCCCCAGCAGTCGGCGCCACGGCGACCTGGACGAGGACGTTCTCCGCTGACGACGTGGAGGCGTTCGCGGGACTATCCGGCGACCGGAACCCGCTGCACTTCGACGAGGCGTTCGCCGCGAGCACCCGCGTCGGCCGGCTCGTGGTCCAGGGAGGACTGACGACCGGCTTGTTCAACGCGATCGTCGCGATGCGTCTGCCAGGCCCAGGCAGCGTCTTCCTGCACCAGGAGTGGGACTATCCGGCGCCCGTGTACTTGGGCGATACCGTGACCGCGGAGGTCGAGGTCATCGAGGCTCGCGAGGACAAGCCGATCACGAAGCTCCGTTGCCGGGCTCGCCGGGCGGACGGCACGGAAGTCCTGCGCGGGGAGTGCCTCGTCTACACGATGCTGCCGGATCTCCGCTGACGGGATCCGGCCCGGCGCCGCGCTGATGCCTCAGCCTCCGCCCCGGTCTGCAACAAGCGCGGACGCGGCAGCCCTAGGAGATCGGGCCGCCACGTCCGCAGATGCTTACTTGAACTGGATGGAATCGATGATCTGCTGGATCTCATTCGCGGGCTTGGGACCGGCGCCCTCGTAGGTTTCGCCGTCGACCCACACCATCCGCCCGTTGACCATGATCATCCACGCGTAGATCGTCGATCCTGTCGCGGACGCGTAGCGCGCATTTCCTGCACCGTGTGCCGTACCAGAGATAGAACGAGTTCGGCGGGCAGCCGATGTCGTCGCGAATGGTGATCACGACGTGCTTGGCGGGAAACCCACCCACGGTCACGTCGGTGGGTCCGCTGACTAGGTCAGTGCCCGGGATCGAGGCGACGGCCGCGGCAAGGTCTGCCACCGACCCGGCCGGTGGGCTCTCAGTGCTGGCGCACGGAGCGGCGAAGACCCCGATCGGAGGATCCTGCCAGAAGATGAACCCAGCACCATCGGGAGTCAGTTCGGTGTTTGAGCCCTTGTCGACCCCGAAGCTGCCGTTGCTCAGCCAGTCAGCGGTGGTCAACTCGAGCGAGAACGGGACGCCGTTGATCGTGAAATCGTGCCGGCCGATCGCCAACGATCCTTGGGGGGGAAAGGCAAAGGCGACCGGCGTCGCTGTCGGTTCGGGCTTCGGAGTCGGGCTCGGCGCGGCCGTCGGACTCGGCGTTGGTATCGGTGTGGGCGACGGCGAGGGCGTCGATGCGACCCCACCGGTGAGTCCGCCGTTCGTGGGCATCAGGTTGAAGCCGACGATCGCCACGACCACGATGGCCGCGGCCGAGATCGCGAATTTGGCATATGTGTTCAAGTCGGTGGACCTCCGCGCCGGCCACCAGGAGCGGCGCTGTGGGGTCGTGTCAAGCA
Source organism: uncultured Chloroflexia bacterium (assembly GCA_963720755.1). Lineage (GTDB taxonomy): Bacteria > Chloroflexota > Limnocylindria > Limnocylindrales > CSP1-4 > SPCO01. The sequence continues at coordinate 59,079 of CAVRGP010000001.1, read as the reverse complement.
TGGCGAGCACGTTGTCCAGGACATGACTCGCGGATTCGTGCTCGTCGGTGTGCAGCCACGACCGGACGATGCGCGTGAGGTCGCGATCGGCGCTCATCTGGCAACCTCCCGCAGCGGTGGCCGTGCGTCGGCGTCGAGTGCCGCGCGCAACCCGCGCATCGCGTGGTGAAGACGTGAATGGGCCGTCCCGACCGGGATGCCGAGGATCTCGGCGACGTGTTCGAGCGGCAGGTCGAGGTAGTGGTGGAGGACGACCACCGCGCGGTGATCGATCGACAGGCGGCGAAACCCGCCTTCGAGCTGATCGCGATCGATGACCGAGCTCAGGGCATCGTCCGTGACCGGCTCATCCACCGGCAGAAGCCGGAGGTTGGGGGCCCAACGTCGTTCCTTCCGACCCTCGGCGTAGCAGGCGCGCACGAGCAGTCGGTACGACCAGGCGTCAAAGCGCGCCGGATCGCGGAGTTGCGGAAGGTCCTGCCAGATCGCGAGCAGCGCCTGCTGCGTCGCGTCCTCGGCCAGGTCGCGGTCACGCAGGATCCTGCGTGCCACGGCAAGGAACCGATCGGCGATCTCCTGGGCGAGGAGGGCGTATGCCGCCTTGTCGCCGCGTTGCGCTCGGATCACGAGATCGGCTTCCATGCCTCAATCCGCTTGACGGCATCGGTGGGCTCCGATGCACTTCACACGGTATGGGTGAACCGATCCACCGGAGTTGTCAATCTTTGATCCAGTGACAGCGCACGAAGAACGGCCCAGCCTTCGAAGGACGAAGGCTGGGCCGGTGGGAGGCCGCCAGGCCCGTGACCAGCGGTGCCGGGCGGAGGCGTCCGATGCGTGGCCGCCGAAGCGACGTCCGCCGGACCGTTAGCTGATCTGGCTCAGCAGCGCGACCGCGATGCCGACGACACCGGCGAGGCGGAGGCCGACCGGCGCCTTGGCCAGGATGCCATCCCATGCATGCGTCGTGGGTCCTGTCGGGGCGACCCGACCATTCGAGAACCGGGACTGCGAGATGACCTCGCGGCGTCGTTCGGCTTCCACTTCCATCGCATACCAGCTAGTCATCTCCAGAACCTCCTTCTCTCTCGAGGTGCTCTCTTGGTCTAAAGAGTCTTGATCTCGAGTGATGTATGCAGAATACGGGCAATATGTCTTGATGTCAAGAGGTATTGGGTTAAGTGACTTGACATCGAGCATGTCAAATGCGACGCTCCGCACGTGGAACCCATGGACACTGGCGAAGAACTCGATCATCTCGACCAGATGCTCGAGCGCTGGGCGCACGAGATCCCCGATATGGACCCTCTGACCGAGGGGATCGTCGAGCGGATCCAGACCTTGGCCCGGAGCTTCGATCGGTCCCTGGACGAGACACTCGCCGAAACGCAACTCGACCGTCGTGCGTTCAACCTGCTCGGGCGACTCATGAGTCATGGCGCCCCGTACCTGATGACGCCCGGCGCATTGGCGGCCAGCATGCGCCTGTCGAGCGGCGCGATGACCAACCGACTCGACCGCGTGGAGGCATCAGGGCTCATCCGGCGGCTGCCCGACCCGAGCGATCGGCGTGGGACGTTGGTCGAGCCGACCGAGGCCGGGCTCGCCGCCTGGGATCGAACGGTCGGACTCCAGGCGCGGCGCGAGGCGATGATCGCCTCGGTGCTCGATGAGGCGGATCGCCGGGAGCTGCACCGGTTGCTGCGACACTTGATGCGCGCATTCCCGAATGCCTGGGGCTCCAGCCATCCGGCGCCGGATCCGGATCCTGCCCTCAGCGCGACGCACAGAAGCAGGGCCGTCCGCCGACTGACGAGCGGCCGCTCGCGGCTTCTACGACGAGGGCTCGTCCCCGCCGACCGCCGCGAGCGCCGCGGTGCGGGCGTCTCCGCTCGCACCCGCCCAGATCTGGAGCCCCATCGAGCCAAGCATCTGGAGCATCGGTTCGCCGGCATGATCGAGCACCACACCCTGGACGCGATTGGTCTTGAGGAACGTCGCGATGCGGGCGTGATGGCCGCCTTCCGTCCCTTCGTCGTGGAGGACATCCCACCCGACGTCGACCTCGTCCCAACGGACGATGGCCCCACTCTCGACCTCGGCGACCGCGACGCGACGCGCTCGCCCCCAGCGGGGATCGATGGCGCCATCGGCGTTGACGGGCAGGCACACGATCATCGGCGACGACTCCTCGCTCCAGGGATCAGGCGTTGGGTGGTCGAGTCTAGTCGTCCCGGCTCCGGGTGGTCGCTCGCGCACCGGGCCGCAGGAACAGGGCGAGCACCGCGAGGCCGATCACGGTCAGAACGGCGAATACCGGGGTCATCGCGTCGGAAGCGACGGTCGAGGCGGGATCGGCCGCATGGGCCATCCACTGATCGACGCCGATGCTTGCCGATTCGATCGCCAGCAGCACGAGCAGCGAGCCGGTGAGGATGTAGCCCCATGGCCGCCGCTGGAACAGCAACCACGCGGCGAGTGCCATGAGCGGCAGGGTGAACGCCAGATCGATCACCTGGACCGGCCCGGTCGTCATCCCGGTCCCCGCCAGGAACGCGGGAGGATCGGTGCTGAGGACCGCCGGGACCGTTGCCTGGAGCCAGAGCAGCAGGAAAAGGGCCACATTCACCAGGAGGTATCCGGCCACGAACCGGGTCGGCGCGTTCGCGCCCACGCGCTGTGCGACCGAGGACACGGGAAGCCGTCCTCCGAGGGCGATGAGGGCCCAGACCGACAGCGACAGCATCGCGACGTACAGGAAGAAGAACGCGTTGAACGGAGTCCCGAACAGGAACAGGACGCTCTGGTAGGCGATCGACCCCAGGGCGCCGAGCCACCCGATGATCCAGGCGAGGTGGCCGCGCTCCACGAGGGCCATCGACAGGACGAGTAGGGGAACGGTCACGGCCAGCAGGACGGCCGCGGTGCCCTGCACTGAACCGATCGTCACTTCCGGGCCGCGGAGTTGATCGCGGAACAGGAGTGCCGTTGCGGACGCGGCCGCCGCGACCGCCGCCAGCGCCACCGAAAGCACGATCGGGGCGGTCCCGATCCACGTCACGTCGGTCCATCGAGCCGCGGTCGCGTTTCGGCCGACCGCACCCGTCATCGTGGCCACTGGGTGTCCTCCTCCGTCCGTGGCCGCGCCGCCATGGCGCAGCCATCCGGTGGTCCAACCATCGGCAGATCGGTCGGTTTCAAGGAAGTGCCGGATAGCCCGGCCGCGGCGTCCGCTCGGACCGTTTCGGGCCGCGATGGGGAGCGCTCGTCTCGACTAACGGACCGATGAATTGGATCAGGTTGCCTTCGTTATCCGCGACGATCAGGTTGGCCGGTTGGACGAGTCCGATCCGCAACATGGACCCCAAGATACGCCCAGCGTCGGCCGATCTTCGGCCGATCGGCGAGCCTTCACCTCGGGGCTATGCTGGGAAGCGATGCTCTCGACCCCGCAACCCGCGACCTTCCTGATCGCCGACATCTCCGGGTACACCGGCTACCTTGCCGATGTCGAGCTGGATCACGCCCAGGACATCCTGGCGGACCTGATCGGTGCCGTCGTCACGGCCCTCCGGCCGAACTTCCGTCTGGCCAAGCTCGAAGGCGATGCGGCGTTCACCTACTCGATCGGCGCGGCGATCGACGGATCGATGCTGCTCGACACGATCGAGCGCTGCTACTTCGGATTCCGTCGCCGGCGGCGGGACGTCCGCCAGGCCACGTCCTGCGAGTGCAATGCGTGCTCGAGGATCCCGGACCTCGACCTCAAGTTCGTCGTCCACCATGGCCAGACCATCATCCAGAAGGTCGCCGGTCGGCAGGAGCTCCTGGGATCCGATGTGATCGTGGTGCATCGCCTGCTCAAGAACGAGGTCGTCGAAGCACTCGGGATCCACGCTTACGCGCTGCTCAGTCAGGGCTGCATCGATGCCTCCGACATCGAGCCCGCTGCCCTCGGCATGCGCCGGCACACCGAAACGTACGATCGCATCGGTGACGTGTCAGGTTGGGTCCACGACCTGGGCCGCCGCTGGCAGGAGGAGGAGGCTCGTGAACGGGTCTTCGTCACGCCCGAGGAATCCATCCTGACGGTGTCCGTGCCCACGGACGTCCCGCCCCAGATCGCCTGGGAATTCCTGACCAAGCCAGGCCAGCGGATGACGTGGCAGCCGTGGGTCACAGAGGTGGTCATCAAGGACGCGCCGGGCGGACGGCGCGGCCTCGGTTCAGCCAACCATTGCCGGCACGGAAAGGACGCCGTCGTCGAAGAGATCCTGGACTGGCGCCCGTATGACTACGTCACCGACCGGACGATCCTCGACACCCCCGGCGGACCGGTCAAACTGCCGCATACGATCGAATTCGAGCCGACGACCACCGGGACCACCGTTCACATGCGGTTCGCGCCGCCGAAGACCAGGCGGGAGCAGGCCCTCGCGTCCGGTATCGCGGCGGCCTACGGCGATGCCCTTCGGTCGAGGGTTCCCGACCTCGTCGCCCAGCTCGACGCAGAACTGGCCTCCCGCGAAGGGGACGGCGGTCCCGAGCCCGAGCTGGCGACGCCACGTCCGGACGGTCCGCTCGCCGGGCTGGAGCCAACGCTACCCTGAGGTAGCCTCCCGCTCAGCGAGGCCGGGTCGCCGCGAACAGGGGAATGGAGCCGGCCACGCCCTTGAGCTCCACCAGACCGACCGGCGAGAACGCAACGGCAGCCCCCGCCGATGCATCGACGACTTCCTGGCTGACCATCACCTCACCGGCCCTGGCATGGTTCGCGATCCGCGATGCGAGATTGACGGTCTGGCCGTAGTAGTCGCCCTCCTGGAAGATCACCGGACCGGCGTGCAGGCCGACGTGCGCCGGTGGCAACCCGGCTTCGACGACCGCGTCGATCATCTCGAGGGCCGCCTCGACGCCGTGCCCGGGCTTCGGGAAGTGGAGCATCACGCCGTCACCGAGCCACTTGACCGCTCGCCCGCGGAACTTGACCGACGTCCGCTGGACGATGCGGCCGAGCTCCTCGGCGAGCTGTGCGGCGGCCGCGTCGCCGCGCTCCTGCGTGAGTTGGGTGTAGCCGCTGATGTCCAGGAAGCACATGGCCGGGGGGTGGTCGAGACGACTGTGCAGTCCGGCCTCCGCCAATTGCATCTCAAGCCCCAGGATGATGTCCGCGGTCCACGCCCGGGCCTGCTGGAGGTGATACATGGCGATCACCGCCTGCTCGATCTGGACGCTCATGCGATCGCCGAACTCGCCCCCGACGACCTCGTCGGGGCGCTTGCCCGCCTGGACGGCCGGCAGGATCACCTCGGCCTGCCAGATCGCCGACTCCGTCTCGGCGAGTCGCCGCATGCTGTCACCCTGGACGCGGATCAGTTGCTGGATCGCCGCTGCATGCAACCCGCCGTTCACGGCGGTCTCGATCATGGCGGCGTACGGGAGTTCTTCGTCGCGCATGCGATCGTCGGGCGTCGGTGCGACCGAGCCGGCGGCCTCACGGATGTAGAGGAGCAGCTCGATCGGTGCGCCGGTCCGCTCGGCGACCTCGGCGAACGTCGCGCCGCTGTGGGCCGAGAAGCGCTCGAACGCGGGTGCATCGAGGAAGTCCAGCGAGACCTGACCATTTCGGATGGCGGCGCCCAGGCCCTCCAGAGGGATGCCCGATGCCGTCAGGCTCTTCACCAGGGCGGCGCGTCGAAGGTGACCCCCGGTGAACTCATGGTGTGGGCCAGGCACGACGATCTCGAGGTCGACGAAGCGGCTCAGCTCCTCGACGCCGATCCCGCTTCGCTTCGCGGCCTCGGCCAGGTCGTACGTTTCCATGGACGTACTCTAGCGACGCGGCCGGCTGCGGTCGGCGGCGTCCTACCGCTAGACTTGAACGCCCGGCACGCCGTGGCGCCGGGATCAGCGAGCGGGAGGAACCGTGGACAACCCTGCCATCGTCGCGATCGACGACGATCCGCAGGTCCTGCGCGCAGTCGAGCGAGACCTCCGTGGCCGGTTCGGGTCGGCGTACCGGATCGTGGCGGCAGACAGCGGGGCGACCGCACTGGACGTGGTGCGGCGCCTGAAGCTTCGTGGCTCGGCGGTCGCGCTGTTCATCGCGGACCAGCGGATGCCCGGGATGACCGGCGTCGAGTTCCTCGCGGCGGCTCGGGAGATCTATCCCGACGCCAAGCGAGTGCTGCTGACCGCCTACGCCGACACCGAAGTCGCCATCACCGCGATCAACTCGATCCAACTCGACCACTACCTGCTCAAGCCGTGGGATCCGCCCGAGGACAAGTTGTTCCCGGTCCTCGAGGACGTATTGGACGATTGGCAGGCCGATTTCCGCCCGCCGTTCGAGGGCGTCCGCGTCCTGAGCCATCGCTGGTCGGCGCGTGCCCACGAGATCAAGGACTACCTGGCCCGAAACCAGATCCCGTACCGCTGGCTCGATGTCGAGGCCGATCCCGAAGCGTCCGAGCTGGTCGCCAGCGCGGGCGTGGATGCCTCCAGCCAGGCCGTGGTCGTGTTCGGCGACGGGACGCACCTCGTCGATCCGACCAATGCCGAGATCGCGGCGAGGATCGGTCTTCGTACTCACGCCGCACTCCCGTTCTACGACCTGGTGATCGTTGGTGGCGGACCCTCGGGTCTGGCCGCCGCCGTCTACGGCGCTTCGGAGGGGCTCAAGACGCTGATGGTCGAGCGCGAGGCCCCGGGCGGACAGGCTGGGACCACGTCGCGGATCGACAACTACCTCGGCTTCCCGGCGGGCCTGTCCGGAGCCGATCTGGCTCGCAGGGCCGTGGCCCAGGCGAGCCGCCTCGGGGCAGAGGTCCTCACCCCACAAGAGGTCGTCACGATGTCGCTCGATGACCTGTACAAGACGATCCAGATGGCCGATGGGTCGCAGGTGAGTTGCCAGGCACTGATCGTCGCGACCGGCGTCGAGTACCGCAAGCTGGACCTGCCGGACGCCGAGCGCCTGGCAGGCTCCGGGGTCTACTACGGCGCCGCGACCACGGAAGCGTCCTTCTACCGCGGCGAGCGGGTCGCCGTCCTCGGCGGCGGCAACTCCGCCGGCCAGGCCGCGGTCTACCTGTCCCGCTTCGCGGAGCACGTCACGGTCCTCGTTCGGACCGGACCGCTGTCCTCCGGGATGTCCACCTACCTGGTCGACCAGATCGAAGCCGCTCCGAACATCACGGTCAGGGTGAACGTCACGGTGGCGGCTCTCCACGGCGGCGAGACCCTCGAGTCGGTGGACGTGGCGGATCGGGCCGATGGAGCGCAGGACACGCTGCCCGTGGCCGCGATGTTCGTGTTCATCGGGCAGGCTCCGCGGACGGACTGGCTGGGCGACCTGGTCGAACGCGACCGGGCCGGTTTCGTGCTCACGGGCTTCGATCTCGCCCGACCCGGGGAGCAGCCCAAGGGCTGGCCGCTGGCGCGGCAGCCGTTCCTGCTCGAGACCAACGTCCCGGGCATCTTCTGCGCCGGCGATGTCCGATCGAATTCCGTCAAACGGATCGCCTCGTCGGTCGGCGAGGGCGCCATGGCCGTCCGGTTCGTCCACCAACACCTCGCGGATCTGTCACCCGGGCGTCCATGACCTGCGACGCCAACGACCGCGAGCTGCTTCGCCGCGTCCCGATCTTCCTCGAGCTCTCCGAGGAGGACCTGTCGTCGATCGCCGACGCCGCCGAGCCAGTCGAGCTTGCCCCCGGCGACCAGCTCGCCGGCGAGGGTGAGCCAGGCGATGCGCTCTTCGTCATCATCTCGGGCGAGCTGCAGGTCGTGAAGTGGTCGCGAACCACGGACGTCCCGATCGCGGTCCTTGGCCCCGGCGAGATCGTCGGCGAGATGGCGATCTTCGAGGCGCTCCCGCGGAATGCCTCGTTGCGGGCCGTCGCTCAGACGAGGGTCATCCGGATCGGGCGCGACGTGGTCCTCGACCTGCTCAGCACGCGGCCCTCGGCGACACTGTCGATGCTGCGGACAGTCATGGGCCGGCTACGCAGCACCGAAGCGATGCTCAGGGAACGCGAGAAGCTGGCGGCGCTCGGGACCTTGTCGGCGGGTCTTGCCCACGAGCTGAACAATCCGGCGGCTGCCGTCCAGCGCAGCGCGGCCCTCCTTCAGGAGGGTCTTGACCGTCTGGCCCTCACGACGGCGGCGCTTGGACCCGTGGTCGACGATCGCGAGCATGCGGCGTTCGTGGCCGACCTCGCCGCCGAGGTGGCCAGACATGGCGCCGTGCAGACGCCACTCGACCCGCTCGACGCGAGCGACCTGGCATGGGAGCTCGAGACCTTCCTGGTCGAGCGTGGGGTCGCGGACGGAGGCGAGCTCGCCCCGGCGCTCGTGACCGGCGGCTGGGATCGTGCCCATCTGGAGCGCATCGAGGCGCAGTTCCCAGGCGAAGCGCTCGGTCGCGTCGTGGCCTGGGTCGCCGCCGGCAGCGCCGTCCACGCGCTCGTCGACGAGGTCGCGACCGGCGCCCGACGGATCTCCGAGATCGTGAAGGCGGTCAAGGAGTATTCGTTCATGGATCAGGCCGCGGTCCAGCGCGTGGACATCCGCGCCGGGCTGGACAACACCCTGGTGATCCTCCGTCCCAAGCTCAAGACCGGGATCACGGTCACCCGTGACTACCAGTCGGACCTCCCGGAGATCGAGGCGTACGGGAGTGAGCTCAACCAGGTCTGGACGAACATCCTGGACAACGCCATCGATGCCATGGGCGGGCAGGGTGAGGTCCGGATCCGCGCATACGTTCGCGACACGGATGTCGTGGTGGAGATCTGCGACAACGGGCCGGGGATGCCGCCCGACGTCCGCGAACGGATCTTCGAGCCGTTCTACACGACCAAGCCGCCCGGCAGCGGAACCGGGCTGGGCCTCCATATCTCGCACAATGTCGTCGCTCGTCACGGCGGCCGGATCGACATCCGATCCAAGCCGGGCGAGACATGCTTCGAGGTCGTCCTGCCACTCGAGCGACGCCCGGCCTGACTCAGCCGTATTGGCTGAACTCCACCAGGTGCCCGTCGGGGTCGCGCGTGAAACATCGCGTCTCGAGGCCGTTGACGACCGGCGGGGTCAGGAACTCGGCGCCTCGCGACAGCAAGGTGCGATAGACCGACTCGCAGTCGGCGACGCGGATGGTCATCGCGTGGCTGACCGACCGAAGGTCTGCCGGTGGCGCGAACGTCACGTCGGGCTTGTCCGGGGTCGGACCGCCGCCGGTCACCAGCAGCAACCAGCCTGACCCGAACCTGAGCACGGCCGACGTGCCGCCATAGTCGCGGTACGGCTCGCGCCGAGGATCGCGACCCACCACTGGCGCGAACGTTCGAGGTCCTCAACGACCAGGATGTGGGTCATCTCGGCCTCCGGCCTCGGGAAACCCGGCCCTCGTTCCGCGTCGTTCATCGATCGCTGCTCCCTCGGGTCGCCACGTGGAGCCGCAGAGCACCGGAGACGCCCTTCAGTTCCACCGGCCCGATCTCCTGGAAGTCGACGTCGGCCGCGTCCGAGGTGTCCACGACCTCCTGGCTGACGATCACCTCGCCCGGCCGGGCATAGTCGGCGATCCGCGAAGCGATGTTCACCGTCTGCCCGTAGTAGTCGCCCTCCTGGAAGATCACGGAACCGGCGTGCAGGCCGACGTGCGCCGGCGGCAGCCCGGCCTCGGACACCGCGGTGACCATCCCGAGCGCGGCCACGACGCCGCGGCCGGGTTCCGGGAAGTGGAGCATGACCCCGTCGCCCAGCCACTTGACGGGTCGTCCTCCCTGCTGCACCGACGCCCGATGGACGATCCGACCGAGCCGTTCCGCGAGATCGGCGGCCGCGGCGTCTCCGCGCTCCTGGGTCAGGCGCGTGTAGCCCGTGATGTCGAGAAAGCACATCGCGGGTGGATGTTCGAGGCGACTGTGCAGACCGGCGGCCGACAGCTGCATCTCGACGCCACCGATGATGTTGTCGGTCCAGGCCCGCGTCTGCTGCAGGTGATACATCGCGACCACCGATCGCTCCGTCAAGGCGCTCATCCGATCGCCGAATTCGGCACCGAGGATCTCGTCCGGTCGCAGGCCCCGTCGAGTGGCCGGCTCGATGACCTGGCTCTGCCACATGGCCGCCTCGGTCTCGGCGAGACGCCGCATGCTGTCGCCGTGGACCCGGATCATGCGCTGGATCGCGTCGGGTTCGAAGCCGGCCCCGATGGCGGCCTTGATCCATTCGGCGTAGGGCAATTCCTCGTCGCGGATCCGGTCGTCCGGCGTCGGGATCATCGACCCCGATGCCTCCCGGATGAACAGGAGCATCTGGACCGGCGCGTCGATGCGCTCGGCCAGTTCACCGAAGGTCATCCCGCTCAGTGCGGAGAAGCGGTCGAACGCGGGCGCATCGATGAAGTCGATGGAGACCTCGCCGCTCCGCATCGCGGCGGCCAGGCCCTCCACCGGGATGCCCGATGCCACGATGCTGGCCAGCAAGCCAGCCCGGCGCAGATGCGCGGAAGTGAACCGGCCATCCGGGTCGGGGGTCAGCATCCCGAGATCCACGAGTTGGCGCAGCGATGCCGCATCGAGCCCGCTCCGCCGGGCCGCCTCCTCCAGGTCGTAGGTCTCCATCCGCCGTACTGTAGCGCGGCCCCTCACCCGGTTCGACCAGCAGGTCGCGGGACCAGCATCGACACCGATCCGGGGCGATAGCATGGCCGTATGCAGACCTACCGCGTCCCCGGGGCCGTCCTGACCGAGCGAGAGCACCGCGTCCCACTCGATCATGGCGATCCGAGTGGCGCCCAGATCGCCATCTTCACCCGCGAGGTCGCCGATCCCGATGGCGGGCAGCACAAGCCCTATCTCCTCTTCCTCCAGGGTGGCCCCGGGTTCGAAGCGGCTCGTCCGACGAGCCCGCCGACCGGCTGGATGGCCCGAGCGATCAGGGACTACCGCGTGCTCCTGCTCGATCAGCGAGGCACCGGACGGTCGACACCGGTCGGCGACATCCCGGGCGAGACACCGGACGCGCAAGCCGCCTATCTGACCCACTTCCGGGCGGACGCGATCGTCCGGGACGCCGAGCTGATCCGGGCCGAGCTCGGTGGTGAGCGGTGGAGCGTGCTCGGCCAGAGCTTCGGCGGCTTCACCTCGATGACCTACCTGTCGTTCGCACCGGAAGGACTGTCGGCCGCGTTCATCACCGGCGGCCTGGCCCCCATCGGCCGACCGGTCGATGACATCTACGGCGCGACCTATGTCCGCTTGCTCGAGCAGAACCGTCGGTTCTTCGAGCGGTATCCCGATGATCGCGCTCGCGTGCGCGAGATCCACCGCCGGATCGAGGGCGAGGACGTCCGTCTGCCGTCGGGCGACCGATTGACGGTTCGACGCTTCCGCCAGCTGGGGTTGTGGCTTGGCGACAGCGCCGGGTTCGAGCTGCTCCACCACGTCCTGGAGCTGCCGTTCGGCTCACGGGCATTCCTCGAGGACGTGGACCACGGGGTCCGGTTCGCTCGCAATCCCATCTACGCCACGCTCCACGAATCCTCGTACGCGGATGGGGGAGCGACCCGCTGGTCGGCGGATCGGCTGCTGCCCGAGGAGGTGCGCGCCGGTGAGCTGTTCACGGCCGAGCACGTCTTCCCGTGGATGTTCGAGGACTACGGGGCGCTGGGGTCGCACCGGGCGGCGGCCGAACTACTGGCCGAATACCCGTGGCCGCGGATGTTCGACCCGGACCAGCTGGCCCGAAACGAGGTGCCCGTATCGGCCACGATCTACACGGACGACCTGTACGTCGAGCGTTCCTATGCCGAGGAAACGGCCGCGGCCATCCGTGGCCTCCGACCCTGGATCACCAACGAGTACCAGCACAACGGCTTGCGTGCCGACGGCGAGCGGATCCTCGATCGATTGATCGCCCTGGCCCACGGCCGCGCCTGATCGTCCAGCCAAGGCGCCAGGCGCTAGGCGCTGGTCGCCAGGCCCTCGGCGCGATCGGTGTCGGCTTCTCGTCGAGCTCGGGGAGCGAGGATGGCCACGCCGACCGCCCCCGCGACAAGGATGACGGCGCCGACGAGCACGGCATCGCTGACCCCGCCGACGAAGGCCTGCCGGGCCTGCGCGACGAGCTGCTTGCCCGCCTCTCCGAACTGGGCGATCTCAGGCGATCCGGTGAACGCGATCGACGCCAGCACTCGGTCGGCGATGGCCGGCGGCAAGCCCGCGACAGCCTCGGCCATGCCGTCCCGGTAGCCCTGGTTGAGCAGGCTCCCGAAGATCGCGATGCCGAGGGCACTCCCGAGCTCGCGCGCCGTGTCGTTCACGGCCGACGCGACACCCTGCTTGGACATCGGTAGTGACGCCGTGATGGCTGTCGTCGCGGGCGTCCCGGCCAATCCCATGCCGAACCCGAACAGGACAAGGCCGAGCGCGAACATCCAGTACGGCGAGTCGACCTGCAGTCGACTGAACACGACGAAGCCGATCGCCATCGAGATCAGGCCGATGGGGCCCAGCCGGCTGAAGCCACCCATGCGCTCGGCCAGGATCGGCGCCCTTCGGGCGGTCGGCAGCAGGACGATGGGGAGCGGCAACAACGCGAGGGCCGCCTCGAGCGCCGAGCGCCCCGTCACGTATTGCAGGTACTGCAAGGCGATGAAGAAGAATCCGAAGGACGCCATGAACTGGACGGTGATCGTGAGACTGCCGGCGCTGAAGCCACGCAGTCGGAAGAGCCGTGGGTCCAGGAGCGGATGCTCCACTCGCGATTCCCATAGCACGAACGTGACGCCGGCAAGTAGCCCGACGGCGAGCGCGGCCAGCGTGACCGGGTCGGTCCAACCCCGGGTCGGGCCTTCGATGATGCCGAAGACGATGGCCGCGACGGCAACGAGCGAGGCGGCGGCACCGATCACGTCGAGTGCCGGAGGATCCTCGTCCACTGACGAGGGGACCACGAGCAGGACGCCGACCAGGGACGCGGCCGCGAGCGCGACGTTGAGCCCGAAGAACGAAGTCCAGGGAAACCACTCGAGCAGCAGGCCGGTCACGAACAGGCCGAGGACCGCGCCGCCACCGGCGATACCGACCCAGACGCCGATCGCGCGTGGCCGCTCCGCCTCCGGGAACGACGTCGTGATGACCGACAGGGTGGTCGGCATGATGGCCGCCGCCCCGATCCCCATGAGGATGCGGACGACGATCAGGTGGTCCGGGTCGGTGGCGAACAGGCCGAGGGCGGCCGCGGTGCCGAAGATGACGAGACCGATCGACAGCAGCCTGCGGCGGCCGAACCGGTCGCCCAGGGCACCGGCGAAGAGCAGCAGGCCTGCGAACACGACCGTATAGGCGTCGACGATCCAGGTGAGCTGGGTCTGGCTGGCCCCGGTGTCGCGCGCCAGGCTGGGCAGCGCCACGTTGAGGCCGGCGACCGCCGAGATCACGGCCATGAGCGCCAGACCGACGACGGCAAGGATGAGACGCGTCCGCGCGGGCGACAGCTCCCCGCTCGGCTGATGGCGTTCTGGTGATTGGGTCATGCGGACGGTCTCCTGTGCTGGCTGATTTCCCCAACTGGGGAATAAGGTATTCTACGGTCGTGGAAATCGCAAGCCCCGGATCGAGCAAGGCGCGCCGCGGACCGCGCTCGGCCGGCAGCGGCACTCGTGAAGCCATCGAGGATGCTGCGCGGCAGCAGTTCGGAGCGCTCGGCTACCGCCGCACGACGCTTCGTGGCGTCGCCCGTATCGCCGGCGTCGACCCCCGGCTGGTCCTGCACTATTTCGGGTCGAAGCGGCAGCTCTTCATCGAATCGGTTCGACTGCCGGTGGACCCGGACGCGCTCTTCGAGCACCTGTTCGCTGGAGGTCCTGAAACGGTGGGCGAGCGGGCCGCGGTCGCCCTCCTGGCCATCATGGAGGAGCCGGCGACCCAGGGCGCGATGGTCGGGCTGATCCGCGCCGCCGCATCGGAACCGGAAGCGGCGCAGCTCATCCGGGAGATCCTGACGGACCGGATCCTCATGCCCCTCGCTCAGCGCGTGGGCGGGGAGGACCCAGAGCTTCGAGCGAGCCTCATGGCCACCCAGTTCGTGGGACTCGCGATGGGCCGGCACATCGTTCAGATCCGTCCCTTGACGACGGCATCGCGGCAACAGCTCGTCCGCGCGATCGCCCCCGTGTTCGACCACTACCTCACGGCTGCCTGGGTCGAGACCGGCGACTGACGACGCCGCCGTCGCCGAACGCGCGGGTATCGTGTAGCGATCGCGATTCGTGAAGCCCGACATGAGGAGCACGCCTGTGGTTGATGGGGGAGGGGCGACGATCGAGCGGATCGACGTCTTCGCCTACGAGTTGACCTACGCCCACGGGGACTACGTCATGTCCTCCGGACGCGATCGTCAACCGCCTTCCGAGTACCGTGGTTCGGATCACGACCCGGGACGGAGCGATCGGGTTCGGCGAGGTCTGCCCGCTCGGGAGCACGTACCTGCCCGCGTTCGGCGAAGGCGCTCGCGTCGCGATCCGGGAGATCGCCCCGGCGCTCATCGGTGCCGACGCGACGAATCTCGCCGAGATCCATCGGCGGATGGATGACCGGCTGCGGGGTCACGGGTACGCGAAGAGCGCGCTCGACATCGCCTGCTGGGATGTGTTCGGACGTCTCGTCGGCAAGCCGATCGCCGCCCTGTTGGGCGGCGCCTTGCTGGATGAGCTGCCGCTGTATGTCGCGATCCCGCTCGGCCCGCCGGAAGCGATGGCCGAGTTCGTGACCCGTGAGCGGACCGAGCGGGATCCGGAACTTCCAGGCGAAGCTCGGCGCGGATCCGGCCGATGACGCTGCGCGGATCGTCGGCGATCTTGAAGGCGACGGGGCCAGGTGACGCCGTGATCGGGGACGCCAACGGGGCGTGGCGGCGGCAGGACGCGATCATCGCCGCGCGAGCGCTCGAAGGTTCGGAGCGATTCCGGCTCGAGCAGCCGTGCCCGACGTTCGAGGAGTGCCTGGCGGTCCGGCGGTTGACGACGCTGCCGATGGTGCTCGATGAGGTGATCGTCGACCTTCCGACCCTCGTCCGCGCGGTGAGCCTGGACGCGATGGACCAGATCAACCTCAAGATCAGCCGAGTCGGCGGTCTGCTCCCGGCGCAGGCTCATGCGGGACGCCGCCGTCCGCCTCGGGATCCGACTCATGATCGAGGACGCCTGGGGCGGCGATATCGTGACCGCCGCTGTCGCCCAGCTCGCCGCCGGGACGCCAGCGGAGGCGTTGTTCGCGGTCTCGTACATGAACGACTGGACGATGGAGCATGTCGCCGGCTACCAGCCGCGGTCGCATGACGGGGTCGGTCCGGTCCCCGACGGGCCTGGGCTGGGCATCGAGGTGGACGTGGCCAGCCTCGGACCGGCACTTTTCTCGGTCGACACGTCGGTCTGAACCGTCTCGGTCGAACCCGGGCCGTTCCTTGACGAGACGTCCATACTACGGGGGAGTATCCACACAAGGACGACGATGGCCCACTCCGGTCACCACGCAGACTCCGGTCCCGGGCCGCGACCGAGCTCCCCGGATCACCCGGCCGACCACGGCCGACACGAGGGCCACTCGGTCGCGATGTTCCGGGACAAGTTCTGGCTGAGCTTCGCCCTCACGATCCCGACCGTCCTGTTGAGCCCGGAGATCGCCGGCTGGATCGGCTACACGATCCCAGCGATCCCTGGCGTCGAGTACCTCCCGGCGATCCTTGGGACCGTCATCTTCTTCTATGGCGGCCTGGTCTTCATCCGTGGCGCCCGGGGCGAGTTGGCGGACCGGGCGCCCGGCATGATGACGCTCATCTCGCTGGCCATCGTCGTGTCCTTCGTGACGTCCTGGGCGGGGACCCTCGGCCTCTTCGATGTCGAGATCTGGTGGGAACTGGCGACCCTCATCACGATCATGTTGCTGGGGCACTGGCTGGAGATGCGCTCCATCGCCCAGGCCCGAGGCGCCCTGGATGCGCTCGCGGACCTCCTGCCCGATACGGCCGAACGGGTCACCGATGGAGGGACCGAGGAGGTCCCGATCGCCGATCTCGCGGTCGGCGACATCGTCCTCGCCCGGCCGGGAGCGCGGATCCCGGTCGACGGTGTCGTCGTGGATGGCCGCGCCGATGTCGACGAATCGATGATCACCGGTGAGTCGCGCGCGGTTGCCAAGGAGCCGGAAGACGTCGTGGTCGCGGGTACTGTGGCGGCGGGCGGATCTCTGCGGATCCGGGTGACCGCGACCGGTGACGACACGGCCCTGTCGGGGATCATGCGGCTGGTGGCGGCCGCGCAGGCGTCCGCCTCGCACGCCCAGGCGCTGGCCGACCGGGCGGCCGCGATCCTGTTCTACGTTGCCGTCAGTGCCGCGCTGGTCACGCTCGCCTTCTGGTGGGTGCGCGGCGAACCGGTGGCGGCCCTGACCCGCACCGCGACCGTTCTGGTGATCGCCTGCCCGCATGCCCTCGGGTTGGCGATCCCGTTGGTCATCGCGATCTCGACCTCCCTGGGCGCCCGCAACGGCCTGCTCGTCAAGGATCGCCTTGCGCTCGAGCGCGCCCGCAGTCTCGACCTCGTCGTGTTCGACAAGACCGGGACGCTCACCCGTGGCGAGCCTGTCCTCGCCGATTCGACCGACTCGGACAGCCTTCGGCTGGCTGCCGCCGTCGAGGCAGATTCCGAACATCCGCTTGCCCGTGCGATCGTGGCCGGGGCGCGCGACCGGGGTCTGCAGATCCCTGCTGCCGACTCGTTCGAGGCACTCCCCGGGCGCGGCGCGCGCGCACAGGTGGAGGGTCGCACGGTCGCTGTGGGTGGCCCGGGGCTCGTGGCCGAACTCGGTCTTGCCACGCTGCCCGCGGCAGCGGACTGGGCCCGTGGCGGCCGGACGGTCCTCCACATCATCGACGATGGACGAGTGATCGGTGCCGTCGCCGTGGAGGACGAAGTCCGGCCGGAGTCGAAAGAAGCGATCGAGGCGCTGCACCGGCTGGGCGTCCGAGTGGCCATGATCACGGGTGACAGCCAGGCCGTCGCCGACTCGGTCGCGCTCCGCCTCGGGATCGACGATGTCGCGGCACAGGTCCTGCCCGCCGACAAGGCCGACGCCGTCAGGCAGTTCAAGGAAGGCGGTCGGGTGGTCGCGATGGTCGGGGACGGCGTGAACGACGCGCCCGCGCTGGCGACCGCCGATGTCGGGATCGCCATCGGCGCCGGCACGGATGTGGCGGTCGAGTCAGCCGGCATCGTGCTCGTCCGGAGTGACCCGCGCGACGTCGTGGCCGCGATCGAGTTGTCGCGCGGGACCTACCGAAAGATGGTCCAGAACCTGGTCTGGGCGACCGCCTACAACGTGATCGCGATCCCGATCGCGATGGGCGTGCTCACGCCATGGGGCATCGACCTTCCGATGGCGGTCGGGGCGATCGCGATGAGCATCTCGACCGTCGTCGTGGCCGCCAACGCCCAGCTGCTGCGCCGCCTTCGGCTACGGCCCGACTCGGGAACCGGGCTGGCCGCAGTCGCTTCCAGCTGACTACGTTCGACGGCCCCGGCCCGTTCGCGTTCGCGTGCCATGCGGACGGCCACTATGAGGCCGGGATGCACGGGACGATCACGCTGGTCGGCTGACCGGCCCCGGGCTCAACGGCCAGGCAGCTCGATCGCGTCGGCGGCCGGAGACGGGACGCTGCCGTGGATGACGGCCTCGCCCGACTCGTACCACCCGCGGAGGCTCCCGCGCCACAGGGCCTGCTCGTGGAACTTGCCTGATGGACTGATGCCGTCGAGCCCGCCGGCCGTCACCAGCGCCTCGAGCAGGGGAGCCAGCTGCGACCCGTAGACGTGCATGCACGGCTCGGGCCGAACCCCGGGCCACGAGTAGCACGACACGACGGTTCGACGCTCCTCGGTCGGGACGCTCGCGGGAAGCGTCTCCCACGCTGGATCGTCGGGGCCGAACTCCCACTGGTCCAGGTTGCCCTGGGGGATGCCTTCGACGCCACGGACGACCGGCGGATCGGCGTCCAGGAGGTAGGGGTCCACGGACAGGTCGCAGATCACGGCGTGCTTCGGCAGCAGCGCGAGCCAGGCATTCGGCACGAGCGCCACGGATGGATCCCGGCGTGCCGTGGCGTCGACGAGCAGGTCGGTCATGAGGAGACGCGCCTTGAGGTATTCGGGATCGCCGGTCAGGTTGCGACCGGCCGTCACCACCTCGACGCCGGGCAATCCGGCCCGCGTGTACGTCTCGTTCCGGGCGTCGTCGCCGTATTTCGTGGCGAACTCGACGGCATGCCGCCCCACCCGGCCGGCACCCATGATCAGCACTTTGACCGTCGCATGCCGAGGGCCGGCCACCTCCGGCCAGGTCCGTTCGAGCGCGGCGAAGGCGGACGAGATCCCGTTCCAGGCAACGCTGCGGAGGTTCTCCACCATCCGGCGGCCATCGTCATTGCGGATGAGGTCGAGGCTGATCGCGTCGATCCCCATCTCCGTGAGCATCCGCACGCGCGCCGGGCGGGTCGCGAAGTGGAGCATGGAGACGAGCACGGCCCCCCTGCGCAACCGGTCGTATCGGCCCTCCGGCGCCCGGAGCACGACGACGACATCCTGGCGGTAGCAGTCGTCCTCGTCGGAGATCACCACGTCGGGTGACAACATGCTGTAGTCGAGGTCCGTGTAGCCCATCGCGGATCCGATCCCGCTCTCCACGTGGACCTCCGCCCCGTTCGCCGCCAGGAGGCCGATCAACGGGGGCAGGAAGTCGCGCCGTTCACTCGGCTCCCGATGCATCCGTGGGAACCCGACGGTCAGCCGCGTGCCGCTCGCCATCACTACCTCCTGCCCCCGCGCCGAAGGCTGTTCGCCCCGGCGGTCTCCACAACGATAGCCACTCGCGATCGCCGCGGTGTGTCCGGACCGGTCCCACGGCCTGCCCAGCGATGTCGCCAAGCGCCACGGCCGCGGCGGTGCGATGCTCTTGGCAGCCGCCCACTTCCGAAGGGCGACGATAGTGAGGCGGAGCATGGCCAGCGAGCGTCAGCTCACGATCGGCTTCCCGCGCATGTACAACGAGCCAGGTGAGCGGCGGGCGTTCCTGCCGTCGCTCGTCGGTCTGCTCGCGGACATGGATGTCCACGTGTATGTCGAAACCGGCAGCGGAACCGGCATGGGGTTCTCCGACGACGACTACATGGCGATGTCGCCGAGGGTGCACATCGTCGACGAGGCCACCGCGTATGGCCAGGCGATCGTGGTCGTCCTGCGGGCACCCGAGGGACGGTACGAACTGGTCCAGCCTGGCGCGATCCTGATCTCGATGCTCCACTTCGCGACCCGGCCGGAGCGTGTCGAGCTGTTGCGCCGCCTGGGCATCGAGGCCATCGCGATGGACATGGTCACCGGGGACAACGGACAGCGCCTCATCCAGAACCTGCGTGACGTGGCCCGCAACGGGATCTCCTCCGCATTCGACGCCCTCGAGCGGCGATGGCCGCCGCTGCTCTCGCCCGACCGGCCGCCGATCAGCGTGACGATCGTCGGCGCGGGCGGCGTCGGCAAGCAGGCCATCGAGTCGGCCGTCAGGGCGGGCGACGAGGAACGCAACGCGCGGTTCATGGCCGACGGTCTGCCCGGCGTCGAGGTCGTGGTGATCGACCAGAACCTGTCCGGCGACGAGGCCTACTTCCAGCGCCGCCTGGGCCAGACCGACATCCTCGTCGATGCCACAGCCCGCCGCGACACGTCCCGACCGGTGCTCCCGAATGCATGGCTCGGCTGGCTGCCGGACCATGCGGTCGTCTGTGACCTGGCAGTCGATCCCTATCTGCTCGACGACGACCCGCCCGTCGTGCGCGGGATCGAGGGCATCCCCCAGGGCAACCTGGACCAATGGGAATTCGGCCCCGACGATCCGGCCTGGGACCTCATGCCGCCCGTCATCCCGACGCTCAATCGGCGGACCGTGGTGTCCTGCTACTCATGGCCGGGGGTCAAGCCCGAGGCATGCATGGAGCTCTACGGTGCGCAGTTGACGCCGCTGCTCAAGACGCTCGTCTGGTACGGCGGGACGACGGCGATCGGACCGGACGTCTCGTTCCATGGGCGGGCGCTCTGGCGGGGCAGCCTGCGTCGTTTCCTGGGCGACGATCCGGTGTCCGCGTGAGCCCCGGCGGCGATCGGCTCAGCCGGACCTGAAGGCGGCCTACCGGTGGGCGGGCGCCGCGGTCGGCTGGGGGATCGACTCGTCGGTCGTGGGCTCGTCGTCGGCCACGCTCATGTCCATCCTGGCGAGCACGCCCGAGCGGTAGTTCGTGGTCGTGCGCGAGACCGCAGCGAATGCCCGCGACATGCCGGCCTCGTCGGCACTGTACGCATACGACGAGTTCCGGGCGACACCGAGTCCCTCGCCGGTCGCGTAGGCGTCGACATTGGCGCCCATGAACACGAACTCCCAGCCGGCCATGCGCTGCTTGTTGACGAGGTCGAAGACCTGTTCGCGGGTGTACTCGTGGGATGAGTTCTCGGCACCATCGGTGATGATGACGAAGACGACCCGGCCCTTCGGCTTGCCGGCCCTGACCGCGTTGATCGACGCAGCGACCGCGTCGTACAGCGGGGTCCCCCCACGCGGGACGAAGGTGTCGCGTGACAGCTTGTGGACCTGCCCGACCGGCACGTTCGTGTAGTCGTGGTCGATCCCTTCGGTATCGAACTGGGTGAGCGAGAAGCGGGCTCCCGGCAGCTTTGCCTGCTCTGTCAGGAAGCCGTTGTAGCCCTCGATCGTCGAGTCGAGGATGGAGGCCATCGAACCCGACCGGTCGAGGACGACGTTGATAAGGATGTCGGTGGACGTGGTGGTAGTGGTCTTCTTGGCCATGGGTTTCAACTCCTTCTGGAGGTACGGCGCGTGGTGCGCAGGTCGCCTGTCAGCCAGGCAGGATCGGCGCTGACCGGCGTCGTGGCGGGCGCCGTGGGGGGCGCGCTGATGGGAGCGGATGGGCTTGATGGGTAGCGGATCGGGTTGACCGCCGGGATCGGGGAGGGGGTAGACCTGCGGAGGGTGCGGTACGCGACCCGCGTGCTTGGCTCGTGCGCATCGCCGGGCTCATGCGCACCACCCGGCTCGTGCGCGCCACGGGGCGCAGCGATCTCGTCGGACATCGGGATGGCGCGGGCCAGGAAAGGAGGCGCCATGGTCGACCGCATGGATGGCGCGGCCGCTTGCTCCGCCTCCAGGTGCTCGGCTTCGATGAGCGCATTCGGCGTCCACTTGTAGCGGGACGTGATGACACCAGGCACGAAGGTGCCCAGGATCGCTGCGTGATAGAGGACGAGGGTCGGCTCCTTGACGTCCTGGTAGCCGCCACGCAGGAAGTCCCGCAGGGTGGTGGTCGGGATCGCCCCGGCGGTGCCTTGGGATCGTCGTTTGTCTGACATGTGTAGATAATGTGTCAGACATTCCACATTGTCAAGAGCACCGAACCGGTCACTGAACGACAATCCACGCATGGGGATCGAGATCGAGCGCAAGTTTCTGGTCCGGGATCGAAGCGTTCTCGATGGACTGACCGGCACCGAGTTCGTCCAGGGTTACCTCTCGACCGATCCGGACCGGACGGTGCGCGTCCGTCGGGCCGGCGACCGCGCGTTCCTGACGATCAAGGGGCGCAGTGTCGGCGCCGCCCGGCCGGAGTTCGAGTACGAGATCCCGGTCGGGGAGGTCGATGCGCTGGTCGCGCTGTGCGTCGGACCGCCCATCGTCAAGACCAGGTATCGGATCCCCGATGGATCGTTGACCTGGGAGGTCGATGTCTTCGGGGGCGAGAACGCCGGCCTCGTCGTTGCCGAGATCGAACTACCGACCGAGGCGACCGCCGTGACTCCCCCGGAGTGGGTGGGGCTCGAGGTGACCGATGACCGTCGCTACTTCAATGCCAGCCTGGTCGCCCATCCGTATCGAACCTGGGCGTAGGTCCGGTCCCTCGCGCGGCTACCGGCCCAGGTAGACGCGGATCCCGGCGACGATCCCGTTCGCATACCGATCGCGGCCGCCCGTACTCTTCATCCGCCTGGCGTCGCTCGCGTTCTTCATGTTGCCGAGCTCCAACATGACGGCCGGCACATCGGACAGCGTGAGACCGGCGAGATCGGTTCGCTTCCTGATCCCGGTCGAGGTGTAGTAGTTGGCGATCGGTACCGAGGCTCCAGTGAGACCCGTTCGCAACGCCCGGGCGAGCTTCAGCGAGCGCTTGAGGATGTCCTCCGTGTAGCCGCGGACGAGGCCCGGTCGCATCACGAAGAAGCCGCGGTCCGACGACGCCGCCCCGTTGGCATGGATGCTCACCATCAGTTGGGCGTGGACCTTCGCCCCGAACCGTCCTCGCACGTCGACGCACGGGCCGACACCCGTGTCGCTCGTCCTGGTCATGAATACCGTCGCGCCGAGTGCCTCGAGGCGCGCCTTGACCCGCCGCGCCACGGAGAAGTTGAACCTGTGTTCCGGGTAGCCGCTGCGGGTCGATGTCCCGACCGTGTTGCATGCCTTCCACGCGGTCCCGGACCAGACCAGCCGCGAGATCCGCCTGGGGTGGCTCGCGTTCCCGCCGTCGTGTCCTGGGTCGATCGCGATGACGATGCCGGCGAGCGGCGTGGCGGCAGCGGCGACCGAGGCAGACCCGATGCCGAGCGAGCTGGCCAGGACGATCGCGGCAACCAGGGGCGCAAGTCGTTGAAGACGCATCGAGGAAGTCTACGGCCGGAGCCCGACGTTGATCCGTTGCCGCCGTAGCCGGTGCGATACTTCGCCCCTTCGCCGCGACGGACGCGGCATCACGTGGAGGCCCGCCGTGGAGGTCGTCGTCGTGAACCGGATCACGTTGTCCGTCCCCGTCGAGGAGGTCGTCGTGGACGCAAGAAACGCGGGCGTCCCTATTGTGTCGCGACGGTGGACGAGGTCGTGCGCGGATTCGTGGCCGTGAAGATCGCGAACGAGCCGACCGTCTCCAGCTGCACCTGCTCGAACGATGCCGTGAGGATCTCGCTGAGCCCTTCCTGGGTGTCGCCCAGGTTGTCGAAGACGCCCCGCCGATTGTTGGAGTCGAGCAACCTCCTCGCGAACCAGCCATGTCGCCCGGACGCCCCGAGGATCGACGCGCCGAAGAGGACGCCGGTCGGTGCCAGAACGGCCGCCACGTTGGCGATGGCCGTGGCCTTGCGCGAGAGCGGTCCGGGCAGGCAGTGGATCACGCCGCTGAGGGCGGCGGAATCGAACGGCCCATCGAGAGGCAGCGGTTTGAGGACATCGGCCTCGACGGTCGTGATGTCCAACCGCCGCAGCCGCCGGGAGGCGTGATCGAGGACGTGCGCATTCGGGTCGAGGATCGTGACTGGGCTGCCCACAGGCAGGCCGGCCCGTTCCAGGAAGTAGCCCGTACCCGGACCAACATCGAGGTGTCGAGGACGCGCGTGTCGCCGGTATCCCTCGACCAGTCGGCCCGGCGGGCATCGCCATACGACCCGTGTGAAGAAGCCAAGGATCACCGGGTCGTAGATCCTGAGGAAAAACGGGGTGTACTCGCGCTGCCCCCCGTAGGCGGGATCGTCACGTTCCATCGAGTTCGACCGCCCTCCATCGTGCTCACAGCGGTTGGATCAACGTGGAAACGTGGAGCGGGAGACGAGGTTCGAACTCGCGACCTTCTGCTTGGGAAGCAGACGCTCTGCCGACTGAGCTACTCCCGCTCGGGAGAAGGCGGATTTCTAGTCGCGGGCTGTGACGGGCGCAATGCAGGGACCCAGACAGGCCGCCGACGCTACGGGATGGGACAGGCGCGGCGGTCAACGGAGAAGGAGGCTCGAACATTGGGACCAGGCTCGGTCAGCCGACTTGGCGCAGCCAGTCCTGAACGTAGAGTCGAAGCCGGATCATCTCTCGGTCCTCGAGGACGTTGCTGTGCGCAATGATGTTCCTCGACGCCTCGAGCTCTGCCAGACGCGCGATGATCCAGTTCTGATCCGGAAATAGGTCCTCGAAGTCCGGCCAATTCGACGTGATGATGGACTTGAGATCTCCGAAATCTGTGTAGTAGATCTCGGCAGCGCCGCGCGCCATGTGCCAGCGATCCTTGCCCTCAGCCGCTTGCTTCCTGGAGGTCTTCTCGCGTATCGCGCCGGGGACTTTGTCCAGCCACCATGACGGGCCATGGTTCTCGGCGAGACGGTCAGTGATCAGTTCACGGACCGCATTCTCCAGGCAGAAGAACGCCAAGTAGGCCGGAAGCGCCTCCATCGCCCCCCGTCTAACCGACGGCGAGAACTCTTCTAGGCGCATGACGCGCTGGAGTGCACCAGGGTCGGTAGTGGCGCGGACTCCCACCCCATCCGATTCGAGTGCATCGAGCGCGGTTTCGACGGCGAGCGCCTTGAATAGCCAATTGCGAAGGCTGACTGACTCAGTCAAGGAGCTCAGTCCTAAGAGCTCGGAAGATCGCCGTATAAACGCTCACGTCTGAGGTGGCTGGAAGGTGCACATGCACATCGTGGTGAAGGGAAAGCTGCCCCCGATCGCTCAAGCGGATCGTGCCCATTTCGGCCGTCGTAGGCTCGACCTCCTGTTCCTTCTGCTGGGTGTCAGATGCCATCGCGTCTGTCCAGTCAGACGCCGAGGCAAGCGATGCAAGGCCCTTGAAGGTCGTTGCCATCTTGGTGGCGACGGCCTCACCTGCCCCCGTAACGTTCTTGAATAGCTCCGCGAGCTGCGCGGGCGAACGTTCGTAGGCACGTTGGTCGCCCAGGAGGACGCTTGACCATCCTTCCCGCAGACCGGCGACCATGGCGCGGCCCGACTTCCCTCCCTCCCTGAATTCGTTATATCGGGGTGTTGGGACCGAATTGGCAGACAGAAATCCGAGCGCCTTCAGAACTCGAATTACCGTCCTATCATTTGAACTCGGGAACCCGAGGTTCGCCTTCAGGAATTCGTTTGTGAACTTTGGCGGCGTTCCTGCCCCCTTGATCTTGGCGAAGATCGCCGTGAGGTTCTTGGCACTCGTCATGTACGGTACTTCGCTTGCCACGACATCCTCCCCAAGATGATCAGACCCCCTCATGATTGAGAGGTCTGCGACGCTGGCAGCGACCAATTCGGCATGGATCATCTTGGCCCGAGTCCAGCAGCTGCGGTGAGATCGGCGCCGAGCCGGATCCCACCATACTGCGCGCACTCCTGGTCGTCGCCCCTGGGGGTCTGTCGGCGCAGCAGAATGTCAACCTGAGGCGGATCGGGCGCCAACCTAATCGGCTGATGGGTTGATCCTCTCCAGACGCGCAGTCGCCATCGCTCGGTCGCATCTACACGTTCTAAGGTTGGCCGAGCTGCGCAGCCTCGAGCCAGTTGGTGCACTCTCGCCCAACCGCGCGCCGAATGTCCCGGCGTCCGACGCGGCGGCGCCCTCGGCCGGCCGGGCCTGGCGCGCGGGCCGCCTCGCCGTACCCGCAGCGAGTGCAGAGCTGGAATCCGCGGCCCCCATCGACAGATCCGGTCGGCGCTTTCCACCATTTCGAGTTCTTCACCGACCGGCTGGCGAAACCGCAGCCTGCCGGAAATATGGTCAGGACATGCGTGATTATGACCCACGACCTCCGCTGTGGATGCTGCGGTATTGACCATGGCTCGCAGCGCGTCCCGCCACATTGGGCTCGCCGATCACACGGTGCTGTGATCTCGGCTAGCCATCATGTCCCTCGATGCCCGCGATGAGGCCCGGAGCGGCGCCAGAGGACCTGGACGTCCTGGCACTCCGCTTAGCCCTCGGCTTGCCCCTCCGAGGATTCGACGGTCGCGACATCCCGCTGCGTTATCGGTCGGGGCACATCGTCGAGCCGATCGAGGCGGCAGTCCTTCTGATGATCTCGGGAGCGTCACTGCTCCCAGGTGAACGCGCCGCGATGTTCACCCGCCAGTCATTGATCCTGGCTGAGGCAGCCGAAAGTGCCGCGAGGCTGATAGGCGACACAACGCTCGTCGTCGAGCGTACGACTCACGCACTGGTTGCCAGGGCGATTTGCGCACGGGTCATCGCCGCAGGGCGTCGTGACGATGAGCAGACGCTGACTCAGGCGATCTCCTCCTGGTATGACGTGAGCAATTGGCATCGCGCAGAACTTGTTCGTGCGTGGGCAACCGGCACGACCGTGCAGTCTGCGACTAGCTAGTCACCAAGGAGCAGTTCGGCTCCGGCCGTCGATTTGGCGCCACCTGGTCACGGAGCCTACCGTCGCTGACCGCCTCACGTCCTCTAGAGTGCTACCTCAAGCGCCGGAGCGAGTCTCCTGGCGCAGCTCAGTATCAAGGCCACGTACGGGGCATCGTGTCGGGACGACAACCATCCTCGGTATTGGGTATCGATGGTCGCCAACGTGAGGGTCGTCGGATGTCCCCCGTGTCTACAATCGATTTCATCGAGATTGCGTTCGCCGACGAGGAGATAGCGAGTGGGGATTGTGCTGAATGCATCCGAGATTGATCTGTCTGATCCAGAGTTTTGGCAGCTCCCGCGCGAGGTGCGATTCGCCGCATTCGACACCCTGAGGCGCGAACTCCCAGTGTCTCGGCATTCCCCGCCGGTCACGTGGTCTCCCGCCGAGTACGGTCCGCCTGGGGGTATTGGGCGATCACACGTCACGCGGACCTCTGTGCGGTTACACGGGATCCGCACACCTTCATCGCCGGCGAAGGCGTGATGTTGTTTGACAATCTGCCTCGTGATGTGCAGCGCCTCTACGACGGATTTCTTGGGCTCGATGACCCACGGCATGCTCAGATCAGGAAGCTCGTGTCGGCGGCATTCAGCCCCCGGGTGATGCGACGGATCGAAGACTGGATCACCGACCAGGCGCGGCTCTGCGTAGCGGCAGTGGCGGAGCGAGGCGAATGCGACTTCTACAACGATCTCGTCCGTCCGTTCCCGGCCAACGTCATCTGCGACATGCTCGGCGTGCCGGAGTCCGATCGTGCGGAGTTACTGCACACGATGGAGATCGGAGTCGAATTCGGTGTGGGGGACACGACGATCGAAGATTTGATCGCGGCCGCGCATGCCGTGATCGAATACGGCTCAGAACTCGCGCGGCACCGGCAGCAGCACCCGACGGACGATCTCACCACTGCGCTCGTTCAGGCCGAGATCGACGGCGAGCGTCTGAGTGATGCGGACATCGGCTCGACCTTCTGGACCATTCTGACGGGCGGCAGCGAAACGACAGGAACGACAGCGGCCCACGGCATGGTCGCCCTGAGCCACAATCCGGCAGAGCGCGCTCGTTGGCAATCCGACTTCGACGAACTTGCCTCGGGAGCAGTCGAAGAGATGCTTCGATGGGGGGCGCCGATCATTCACTTCCGGCGCGTGGCGACGCGCCAGACCGAGATCGCCGGCCAGAGGATCGGACAGGGCGACAACGTCTTGATCTTCTATCAATCAGCGAATTGAGATGAGACTGTCTTCGAGGATCCCTACCGGTTCGATATCAGCCGGAGTCCGAACCCTCACGTCGGGTTCGGAGGAGGCGGTCCGCACCACTGTCTCGGTGCGGCGCTCGCGCGAACAGAGCTCGCCACGTTCTTCCGTGAAGTGTTCCGCCTGCTCCCGGACATCGAGTTGTCGAGCGAGCCGACCTATGCCCCGAATCCGTTTCTGGACCTCTTCGAGAGCGTGCCGTGCTCGTTCACGCCAGCTGACGCAACGGCCTGACCGAGGAAATGGGTCCCGACCCGACCCGTCTACGCCTGCGATATCGGTCGGTTTCGTCACGGCAATGCGATCGCGACGACTCCGACGGCGACACCGGCCAGCCCCAGCCACTGGATGGATTTGAGTCGCTCGCCGAGGAGCGTGACGGCGACAAGGATCGTGACCACCGGCGCGAATGATGAGGCAAGACCGACCAGCCACGTCGGAGCCGTCTCCACGCCGATCGTGAAGCACGCCAGACCGATGACATCGAGTGTTCCAGCGAACACGATCGCGAGCAGCACGCGGCCGTCGTAGCGGCTCGGACGTTCGGAACCAGGTGCCACGGTTACGTCCGATCGCCGCCTTGCAAGAATGATCGCGAACGCCGTCGTGGCCGCGACAGCCGTCACAACTCGCGAGATCAGAAGCACAGTGATCACGTCGGCATGTTCGACGGCGATGTCTGTCGTGATGGCCATCAGGGCAAAGAGCACCAGAGCGACGAGGGCAAAGGCTACGCCGGGCCCTGCCAATCTAGTGGCGCGAACGCCACCACCGAACGCGATCCCGACCATGACGACCCCGGCAGTCGCTATGAGTGCTCCAGCCGCCTGCAACGGCGTCAATGACTCGCCTCTGAGGATCACCGCGAGAACGACGGTCAGGCCACCATAGGCCCCGACCGTCCCGCTGACGACCGAGATCGGCCCCACGCGAAGTCCTGCGAAATAGGCGAGGTATGCGGCGGCACTTAGGAGGCCGAGTAGGGCCGATACCGCAACTGCGTAGGCATCTGTTCCGCGACCTATCCCGGCAGCGAAGGCGATCAGCACGCACCATGCGGCGCTGACGACGACGACTCCCGCGGCGACCGGCGCGCTGCCGACCCGGCGGCTAGCGAGGGCGCTCGCGAGTTCCAGGACGCCCCATGACAAGGCAGCACCTAGACCCGCCAGAAGTCCGAATGGCATTCAGCCCCCGTATCGGAGCCGCGATCATGCCCGCGATGGGAGCTGAAGACCAGTTTGGTCTAGCCGAATCGCCGCATGCGGACGACTTCGGCAGGACCTGCGACCTTCGGCAGTACCTCGTTGAAGAAGCGGGAAACGGGCGCCGAGGCAACGTGCGAGTCCAGCGCCTCCTGGCTGGCGAAGGTGTCGAGGGCGGCAAGCATCCGTGGATTCTCGATCGACTCATAGAGTTCAAAGCGGAGCACGCCCGGCTCGTGACTGGCCGGCTCGACGAGCGCCAGAAGCTCGCCTCGAAGCTCGTCGACGAGGCCCTCCTTTGCCGTGAAATACGCCATGACGGTGATCTCGGTTGAATTCATGTCTCCCTCTCAAGGTTGATGGCTAGGCATGCGTGGGTGAACCCTTCGCGACGACGGCCTCCGAGCGGATCGACTCATACAACGAGAGTGCGTCATCGGCGGTGGCACCCTCGTGCACGATGGCCCGAACGGCGCGGATCATGCCGACGGGTGAGTCCGATTGGAAGATGTTCCTGCCCATGTCGACGCCGGCCGCCCCTTCCTGGATCGCCCGGTACGCCATGATCAAGGCATCTCGCTCGGGGAGCTTCTTGCCGCCAGCAATGACGAGTGGGACCGGACAACTCGCAACCACGCTTTCGAAGCCATCCTCGATGTAGTACGACTTGACGAGATGGGCCCCCGTCTCGGCGATGATTCGTGTGGCGAGGCGGAAGTACCGTGCATCGCGTGTCAGGTCCTTTCCGACCCCGACGACACCGAGTGTTGGAAGGCCCCACCGATTTCCGGCGTTGATGACCTCGGCCAGATTGCGGATCGACTCATGTTCATGCTCCGCGCCGATGTAGACCTGCGCACAGAGAGCTGAAGCGTTGATGCGTATGGCGTCTTCGACATCGACGGTGACCAACTCGTTGGAGAGTTCCTTGAGCACGCTCTGTCCGCCGGTGCAGCGGAGCACGATCGGTCGCGCCACCGCAGGGGCGATGGTCGAACGCAACGCGCCGCGCGTACACATCAGTGCATCGGCATAGTCGGCCAGCGGTGGGATCGACAGGTCAAGTCGCTCGAGGCCGGTAGTTGGTCCCTGGAAGTAGCCATGATCGAAAGCGAGCATGACCGTCCTTCGACTCGTCGGATCAAAGATGCGTTCGAGCCTGTTCCGCATACCCCAATCGAGCGCGCCAGAACCCTTCATTTCCTGCCCGGCAATGGCTGGTGATGGGGTGGTGAAATCGAACTGACCAGTCAACTGCAGGTCGTCGGCATCCGGCATTGTCGTCAATCCTCCATCGAAACGACGCGAGCACCTTCCGCGGCGAGCCCGCGGAGCAGGATGGCCATGCTCCGCGCCCCGGGGTCTTCGTGCCCGATGGCTCGATCGCCAAGATGCCTCGCCCGACCGTGTCGTGCTCGAAGGTCGCTGGTCGATGCAGCCCCGGCCTCAGCCGCGGCTGCCGCCGAGTCAAGCTGCGCCAAGGGTGGCTCGCCCAGTTGAGAGCTCGTTTCGACGGCGGATACCGCCGGCACGAGTGCGTCTACGAGTGTCTTGTCACCCGGTACCGCGCTGGTGAGACCCTGCACGGCTTTCAATCCAGCGCTGAACATGGTCGGTAAGGCATCCGAGTCGATGTGGTCTCGGTCGCCTGCAGCCTTCGCCATTCCGGAGAAGAAGGTGCCGAACAGCGGTCCGGTCGCACCACCATCGAGATTGAGGAAAGTGGAACCGACCACATCGAGTACAGCTGCGATCGTGTGCGGCGCATCGTCCGCCAAGAGTCGAACGCGGATGCGCCCGGCAGCGCGCGACATGGTGGTTCCATGGTCGCCATCTCCTATCGCCCGATCGAGCTCCGAAAGCAGATCCGACTGCTCTTGGAGTCGTTCAAACGCTGCCAGGACCATTGCGGAAAGGGCAGGAGCATCGATCGACGTGCGAGTGCCGACCACGCCCTTCCTTGTCCCGTTGGCTCCGTTCATCGAGCGGCTACTTCACCGTGAGATACGGCGAATCACAGGGTGCGTCCCAGAGTTCCAGGAGCTCGTCGTCCATGCGCGCCAATAGGAGTTGGAAACCGCCTTGTTCCTGAACTGTGAGGTACTCCCCGACAAGGGCTCGTGCGGGCTCGACCCCGCGTTCTCGGAGGATCTGATCGACGCGGCGGTAGATGATGAATAGCTCCATGAGCGTGGTCGACCCGCTGCCGTTGACGATGACCAGAAGGCGGTCACCGTTCTTGGCGTCGATGTCCGCCAAGAGGCTTTCCGCCATCATGGACGCCGTCTCGTCAGCGGTCTTCAGCTTCATACGCCCGGTGCCAGCTTCGCCGTGCTGGCCCATGCCGACCTCCATCTCGTCCTCGTCGAGGGCGAAGAACGGAGTGCCGGTGGCAGGATGCGTGGCCGGCGTTACCGCGACAGACAGAGTTGCCATGTTGCGTTCCATCCGGTGTCCAACCTCGAATACCTCGTCGAGGGTGCGGCCTTTCTCCGCGGCGGCGCCGGCGACCTTGTAGACCGGCAGGAAACCAACCAGACCCCGTCGATCTTCAGGATTGCCCCGCGGCGCAGACGAGATGTCCTCCGCGGTTATCAACGTCCGTACATCTAGGCCTTCTTGCTCCGCCAACTGGTTCGTAAGCTTGGCCGACATGACGTCACCCTCGTGGTTGAGGACGACGAAGAGGACACCGGCTCCGCGATCTGCAAGTTTCAGTGCGTCGAGACAGCGGTTGGGTCCTGGGGCTGCAAAGATCTCGCCAGGCACACTTACGTCCAGCAGTCCGTCGCCCACGAAGCCGCTCAATCCGGGCTCGTGGCCACTGCCGCCCAGGGTCACGACACCGACCTTGCCGTCGCCTTTCGCGGTCGCTCGGGCTACGAGTCGATCGCCCGTCAGGCGGACCTTCATCGGGTGTGCGAGGGCGAAGCCCTCGAGCAGTTCGTCGACAAGGTTATCGGGACTGTTGATGAACTTCTTCATGGCAGATGCACCCTCCTGGCGACGGAGGCTCGATCGCGCGCCCTCCGAGAATCCGTCACTGCGATGTTCACACATATATGATGTACACGCAACACGGAGTGGGACTTCGGCGCCGAGCCGTGGATGTTGGTTTGCGGTCGCGCGGCGTTCACCTGGCGTTCACTACTTCGATCTCGAAATCCGCCCATTGATCCAAGGCATCGACGATGCCTTCGCCCTGGATGATCCGCGCCCCCCCTTCGACGCCAAGACCACAGGCACTCAGCTCTGAGTGGCCTCGCACGAGCGCCACGCAGAATGCGGCGTTGAATCCGTCTCCGGCTCCAGCCGTGTCCACGATTCGCTCGGGCGGAACGAATGGGGCCGGGATCCGACGCGCGGTCGAGGCATCCGCAAAGAGCACTCCGTCAGCACCCAGGGTCATCGCCACCGAGCCGGCTCCACGTGCAAGGAGTTGGGAGGCGAGTTCCTCGGGGCTGCCTGACGCACCGACTAGTGCCGCCGCCTCCGTCTCGTTCGGCGTGATCACATCACTCAGGGCGATGAGTTCGGCGGCCCGATCTGGTGGCGGAGCCGGAGCGGGGTTGACGACCGTTCGGACTCCGGCACTCCTAGCGATCTTGAGTGCCTCGATCGCCGTATCGATTGGCACCTCCAGCGACACAAGACATAGGCTTGACTCGACGATGACAGCGGCGTGTTGCGCGAGGCGAGTCGGGGTGAACGCGGCAAGGGCGTTGAGTGCCACGACGATGCTGTTCTCGCCGGCTCCATCAACCTCCACCGCGGCCAACATACTTGCCTCTCCATCCAGCCGAGCGAGTCCCTGTAGGCCGACATTCTCGCGGACGAGCCACGCATGTAAGCGATCCCCTAGAGGATCATCACCGATAGCGCTGATCAACTCGACGTTGGCATGGAGGCGAGCGATTGCCATGGCCTGCCCAGCGGCCTTGCCCCCGTCGATATACGTCATCGTGCTCGCGAGTACGGTCTGGCCCGCTCGTGGAAGGCTCGGCATCGTGAAGAGGAGCCCGACGCCAGTACCTCCAACAACCGAGATGGGCTTCAAGTCACTCAATGCATGTTCCTCCCACCGTCGACATTGATGAGTTGACCAGTCAGGTACGAGGCATCCTCGGAGGCGAGGAAAGCAAAGACGCCGGCAATGTCCCCGGGTCCTGCGAGTCGTTTGATCGCCTGCGACCGACGCGATTCGATCGATTGCTCGAGCGTCGATTCACCTTCCTCGAAGTAGGTCATGAGGCCCTCAGTGAGCGTCCGACCCGTTGTCACCGCATTGACCGTGATGCCGCTGTCCCCGAGGGCGAGGGCAAGTGAGCGCACCAGCCCGACGACAGCGCCTTTGCTGGCTGCGTAGTGAGCGAGTCGCGCACTTCCGGTCAGGAACGTTCCGCTTGACATGAACATGATGCGGCCCCACCCACGGCTGGCCATCGCGCCAGCGGCAGCGCGAGCGGCAAGGTATCCACCCCTGACATTGACGTTGAATACGCGCTCCCATTGGTCCATCGGGATCGAGTCCCAGTCACTGAGGGGAAAGATCCCCGCATTGTTGACCAGGACATCGACGCGACCGAGCTCGCGCTCGGTCGACCGCACGAGCTCTCCTGGGCCATCGATCGTTCCGACATCAGCCTGGAAGATCGCGCCGGCGCCACCCACCGAGCGCACCTCGTCGAGGGCGGCTTGCGCTCCGGCCTGGTCGCTCAGGTAGTTGATCGCGATAACGTAGCCGTCCTTAGCCAGCCGTACCGCAATCGCCCTGCCGATGCCTTTCGACGCCCCCGTTATCAGGGCGACGCGTTGTTGGCGTGTCTCGTCAGCGGACATACGTGGCGATCCGTAAGAACCTGGCCGGATTGGCGATCAATATCTCTTGTATAGATTCTGCGGTGATGCCCCCAGATCGGAGATCCGGGACCATCGTCGTCAGAACGCCGACGATCCCGAGTCCACCAGATGCAAGTCGCATGGACCGCCGACCAACGTCGCCGCCAAGGAGTAATTGGCCGCCAAACCCTTCGAGGATGAGTTGCCGCACGACTTCGGTGACCGCTCGAAAAGGTCGGTACTTCTCCCTTGCGAGCCCGTCATAGCCAAGAAATGCCCCTCGCTTAGCGAGGTCTCGGTGAACCTCCAGATCCGGAAGGCGATCGAGGTGTCCGACCATGACCCGAGATGGGTCGACTCCTTCGTCCTGCAGCAAGTCCAATTGGCGAGACGCGAATGTCCCGCGCTCCGTGTGCGTCAGGATCGGCAAATCGCGGGACCGATGAACCGCTGCGACTGCCTTGAGCATCCGATGCTCTGCCGGATCGATGGCGTTGAGGCCCGTGGCCAGCTTGAGTACGCCTGGTAGAACGGCCGTCGAATCGACGACGGGCCCGGCAAGATCCCAGGCATCGATCCCGCGAACGACGTCATCGTCGAGCACGGAAGTCAGGAGCTCGACCGGGTATCGTCTTGCCCAGTGGCGCTCGGGATACGACGTGGAGCGGTGGAAGCCTGACGTCGCGACGATGTGAACCCCAGTCTTCCGGCTGATCTCAACGAGCGCGTTCGGGTCTCGTCCGCATGCGACTGGGATCGCGTCGATGATGGTGCCACCGCCAGCATCTCGAAACGCTGAGACCTCGCTGACGGCCTCGTCTACATCGTCGAGCAAGGTGTCTGGGTCGCGATCGACGATCGGGCCGCCCATGATCATCAAGTGCTCGTGCGTATCCACCCGGCCGAGCTTCCCTGCATCGATGTCCCCGAGGACGGTGCGGACGATGTTCACGCCAGCGCCATCTGGGCGGAGGGACGGGTCGACATCGATGAGACGCGCTGCCCCTCGTCCAACCAACTAGCATGCGCTCCATGTCCAACGAGCCGACCGACGCGGTCTTCCTGGACCTCGACGGTTGTCTGGTCGACTCGTCGAGGGCTATTCCTAGAGCGATGAACGACGCTCTCGCGGATGTCGGCCTCCCGGCCGCCCCGATCGAGCTCATCCATCGGCTCATCGGTCCGCCCCTTGAGCTCTTTGCAGTGGAAATCGTGCGGCAGGTGGGCGGCTCGATCGAACAGGCACAACCGTTCGCGCGCGCGTATCTCCGTCGCTATGAGAGGCGGATGGTCGCCGATTCCGCCGTGTACGAAGGGATACCTCAGGCTCTCTCGGAGCTGTCGCAACGAGCGCGTCTCATCGTCGTCACACTGAAGCGCAGCGGGCTCGCCGACCGGCTCCTCAACGAGCTTGATCTCGCTGGGTACATTGACTTCGTTGTCGGTTCCAACGGCACCGAGACTGGCAAGACGCCGCTGCTGGAACGCGCGATCGGCCGTGCACAACCGAGTCGATCGGTGATGGTTGGGGACCAGCCGGACGATATGGCTGCCGCCCTCCGCGCTCAGATCCCCGGGCTGGGGGTCTCGTGGGGCTTCGGCGCCCCAGACGATCTGATCGCGGCCGGGGCGACAGCAATCGCGGCTAGTCCGGTCCAGCTCGCGGCGGCGATCGAGGAGGTCTTGCAGAGAGGACGCCTGGGCCAGTCGTGAGCGTGTCACTGCACGATCTCCGGCGGCGGGCGGGGTAGGAGGCGGGCTGCGCGTCCATCCCAGGTCAAGCCGACCTGGGAACCGATGCGAAACGGCTCGCCCGACGCCGACGGCATTTCAACCTTCACGATCTGCGCGATACCTTCAAGCGCAACCTCGTAGGTGTGCCCGGTTCCGCGGAAGGCGGTATCGATGACCACTCCCTGGCATGCCTTCTCATGCCCGGAGTGCACGAGGCGAGCAGTTTCGGGGCGGATGACGAGCCACGCTGGACCGACGGATGACACGTTGCCGGCGTCGACGTCGAAGTTGTTAGAGCAGACAGCCACGGTTGCCGTGCCATTCGCCACGGAAACCACGTCGACTGGCAGCACATTGGAGTCGCCCACGAACCGGGCGGCGAACGGTGTTGCCGGCCGGTGGTAGATCTCATCCGGTGTGCCGAGCTGTTCAAGGTGACCGCGATCGAATACCGCGATCCGATCAGATAGGGCGAGAGCCTCACGCTGATCGTGCGTGACATACACGAACGTGGCGCCCGTCTCCCGATGCAGCCGCCGCAGCTCAGATTCCATCTCAAGCTTGATTCGAAGGTCGAGGGCCGAGAGCGGCTCATCGAGCAGGAGGACTCTGGGCCGATTCACCAGTGCCCGCGCGAGCGCCACCCGCTGCGTCTGTCCACCAGAGAGCTCATGGCTTCGCCGCTTTGCGAAACCGCCAAGCCGCACAAGTTCAAGCGCCTCCGCGACGCGTTCCCGGACCTCGCGGTCGGGCGTGTGGGAGACGCGAAGTCCGAAGGCCACGTTCTCGAACACGTCCAGGTGCGGAAACAGTGTGGCTCGCTGGAACACCATATTCATCGGCCGCTTGTGGGCCGGGACGCTTGTCAGATCTCGAGAGCCAAGGAGGACCCGCCCGGATCTTGGCGACGCGAAACCACTGATGATATTGAGGAGCGTCGTCTTGCCGCACCCGGACGGACCGAGGAGGGTGACGAACTCGCCCTGTTCGATCGTGAGCGAGACGTCATCAAGGGCGATGACGCGACCGAAGGTCTGTGAGACCTCCTCGATCGTCAGTTGCTCGAGGGCTGCCATCGGGGTAGGGGATGGGGTTTCTATGTCAGGATGACCTCAGGATCGCTGCTTCGACGACGTTGAACGACGAAGGTCGCCAGGAACGCGATCAGCCACGCCCCCAGGGTGATGAGGAGCAAGAGCGTCGACACGGTGTTGATCGTCGGATCCACTGTTCGGCGCAAGGCCGACCAGATGAACAGAGGAACCGTTGAGCCACCACCGGAAACGAAGAACGTGATGATGAACTCATCAAACGAGAGAGAGAAGCAGAGGACGAGCGCGCCCAGCAGTACGGGAGAGACCTGAGGAAACACGACCCTCCGGAACGTGGTCCACGGCCCCGCGCCGAGGTCTGCGGCGACTTGCTCGAGGCCAGGCTGGAGGCGGCTGAAGGCCTGATAGGCGAGCAGCAGGAAGTACGGGAAGACGAACACCACATGGGCGATGACGATCGTCATGAGCGACAGGGTGAGATCGAGAAAGTCGAACCATACGAGCAGCGCAGTCCCGATGAACAGGCCCGGTATCGCCATCGGCAGGAAGAACAACAGCAAGATCGGCCCACGCCATCGAGTCCGGAAGCGGGACAGCCCATACGCCGCCGGCGTGCCTAGGGCAAAGGTGATCGCTGAGACGGCTACCGCGACCATGAAGCTGTTCTGCATCGCATCGATGAATGTCGCCGAGCCGAGTGTCTTCTCGTACCAGCGAAGCGAGAAACCGGTGAAGGGAAGGGTGAGCGAACTGCTCTCGTGAAATGAGAACAGGACGACGATCACCAAAGGGATAGCCAGGAACAGCAGTGTCAAGAGCGTCACGATGGCGGCGACTGGGCTTCGGGTGGCACGACTCATCAAACGGTCCAGTGAACTCGGTCGAGACGAAGCAAGCGCATCCCGAGAAGCGTCAGTCCATAGCCCACGGCGAATGCCGCCAGGACGATGAACGACGACGCGGCGCCCAATGGCCAGTTCCCGGACGATCGAAAGTTCGCCTGGATCTCAACCCCGATCATCACGTCCTTCACGGCGCCGAGGAACTGCGGGGTCACGTAGTCGGATGACGCGAGCACGAGAACGAACCAGAACGACGCCACGACCGGGGCCGCCATCAGCGGCAGGATCACCCGCCGCCAGCGTGTGAACTCGTTCGCGCCAAGGTCCTGGGCTGCTTCCAGGTGTCTAGGCTGGATGGGTCGGAATCCGGCATAAAGGACGAGGATCACGTAAGGCAGGAAGATGTGGACGAGGGCCAGGACGATGGCGGTTCGGCTGAACAGGAGATGGAGCGGACCATCGGCAGATCCCTGCCCCGTGATGATCGAATTCAAGACCCCGTTGTCGGCGAGGATCGTCCGCCACGCATAGATGCGTACGAGATAGCTCGCGAGCACGGATGCTGTGACGATGAACAGGACAGGGATCTGCCATCGGCTCGTGCTGAATCGGATCCAGTAGGCGACAGGCAAGCTAATCACGACCGTGATCACGGCAACGAGCAGCCCGACCGCGATCGTATTACCCACGACCACAGGGTTGAAGTCGATCGCCTTGGCGTAGTTGCCGATCGTCAGCGGCCCGCTCACGGAGAAAAAGCCAGGCGTCAGCAAGCTATAGGCGGCGAAGACAAGAATCGGCGCGAGGAAGAACAGGATCAAGCCCACCGCGGCGGGCAGGATCAGTCCGATGTGGCCCCAAGGGAGACGTACCGGAGCCCGAGGAGGGGCTCCGGTACGGTTCGCAAGCCGCGTCATTAGCCGCGGGTCAGCTTCCCGCCTTGACCGTTGTCCAGAGGTCGACCATCTGTGCGTACGTCATGTACTGGTCTGACTCCTGCGGCGGAATGCCATAGAGCGACACTCCCGAGAAGAGTTTCTCGAGGTCGTCGTAGTACGGATACGTTGCCTTGCTCGCCTCGCTAAGCAGAGCAACAGAGCCTTCAACGACAGTGCCCGCAACGAGATAGTCGGACGCTGCTGCATTGATCGCGGGATCCAGGGTCTGGTTGATCCAGGCATAGGCGGTGTCGGTGTTGTCGGCTCCCGGCGGGATCGCCCAAGCATCGACCGTGACCATGCCACCCTCCTTCGGAATGGCCATCTTGACGGTGTCGCTACCAGCGTCCTTTGCCAGGTTCGTGATCGCAGCCCAACCGGGGAAGATATAGGAGACCTCACCCGATGCGAGCAGGGTGGTGGCGTCACCGTAGGACGGACTGACTGTCTTTGCCTGGGCCAGAACCTGGCGCAAGAAGTCAGCAACCTCTGTCTGCTGGCTTGGGGTCAGAGTCGTTACGTCATAGCCGAGGATCAAGGCGCCGATCGTGAATGCCCCGAGAGGATCGTCCACGACAGCAACTTTGCCCTTGTTCTCCGGCTTGAGCAGGTCGTAGTACGACGTCGGTTCTGCCACTGCGGCCGAGTCATAGGTAAGTGCGTTGATGCTCCACGTCCATGGAACGCCCACGCGCTGCCCGGACGTGTTGATCCAGTAGTTCCCGACGTCCGATCCGAAGAACGGGAAGAGCCCACTGAGGTTAGGGATCTTTGACTCATCGAGTGGGGTCAGGATGTCCAACTGGGTGTAGAAGTCCTTGTAGCCCTGGTAGTACGTGTAGATGTCGGTTCCACCACCACCTCCCCCGAGAAGCTTGGCTTGGATCTCGTCGTGGTTAGAAGGGTAGGTCGGAACGAGAGTGACATTGTTCTGATCTAGCCACGGCGTCATGATGTCGGGGAGGTCATAGCCCTGCCACGAGAGGAAGTCGAGCTGGCCTCCCACGTCGCCCTGAGAGGGTGCCTGCGATGCGGCTTGCGACGGAGCCTGCGATGCGGCTTGCGACGGAGCCTGCGACGGAGCTGGTGACGAGCCGCTGCTGCAAGCGCTGACAACGAGCATCGCCGTCATCACCACGCTGATCCGAGCCAGTGGCCGTCTCGTTCGTCGACGCAATGAGTTGCGCCAGGATGAATTGTGCTGCATCAAGTTCTCCTCCTCCCTACCGGTGGTGCATTCTTGGGGGGCGGGAAATCATCTTCCGCGAGCGGCGAGTCTCCTTTCTTGCCGCCGAGAGTAGCCCATGCGGGGTTCCCCGAGAAGCCGTACCCGACCACAAGGAGCCTGAATGGAGTCGCCGTCCCGGGCGCCCAACTTGGTACCCAAGCGGCAGTGACATGTTGACCACGTTACGTTCACACATATATCATGTGAATGCAAGTTGGGACGGTCGCAATCCGTCCATCCAGTGTCGGCTCGGACAGCTCCGACATCGGGTCATCGCCGCTCCCAGGACCGCCACCGGAGGGACCCATGAAAGTCGGACTTATCGTCCCCCAGGGCCACAAGCATGAATATGATCGATGGGATCCGGCCGTCGCGTGGGCACGGTCGATGGATCTCGCGACAAATGCCGAGCGGCTCGGCTTCGAGTCGCTGTGGATGTTGGACCACTTCCACACGGCGCCTGACAGCACCGACGACATCACCTTCGAGTCATTTACCTTGCTCACCGCGATCGCGACGGTGACGAAGCAGGTGCGTCTCGGTCATTTGGTCGTCTGCACCGGATTCCGAAACCCTGCCCTCACGGCCAAGCTTGCCTCGACGCTCGATGTGGCTTCCAACGGCCGTTTTGAGCTCGGCATCGGTGCGGGTTGGAAGGAAGACGAGTGGCGCGCCTACGGGTACGGCTTTCCGACTGTTGCCGAACGGATGGGTATGCTCGGCGAACACCTCGAAATCGTCACTCAGATGCTAGGGCCCGGCCGCGCATCGTTCGACGGACAGTACGCATCCGTCAACGGTGCGATCAACGAGCCGAAAGGGATCCGGGCGAAGATCCCGATCATCGTGGGAGGAAATGGCCGAGAGAAGACCGCGAGTCTGGCGGCTAAGTACGGCGATGAACTGAATGTGTTCGACCTCACGCCGGAAGAAGTCGCGGTTCGCATTGTCGAGGCTCGGGCCAAGTGCGATGCGATCGGGCGAGACCCCGATACGTTGCGCTACTCGGTCTACAGTGTCCAGGAGGAGCTGCGGCAACCAGGACAGCAACGGGTGGACTACCTCGCGTCGTTCGTTGACGTGGGGATCGCGCGTCTCGTTTGTGTCCCCATCTGGGGCACGACTGACGAGGGTCAAGCCCGGTTCGGCGAAGACTGTGTCGCTGCGGGGATAGCCCTCGACGGTCCGTAGTGGTCGATGCCCGGCGCTATGCCGGGTTTCCGCTCGGGCCTACGGTGTCCAGCGACTCCACCTCAACCCACCAGCTAACTTCGTGTCCGGCGCTGAGGCTCAGGGTGGACCCGGCAGGGATTGCCTCCTCGAGTCGATACGGTCGGGTCGTGCAAGGCTCGAGGATCAGGCAATCGTCCAGGCCATAGGCACCCGTGATAACGACGACCCATAGGTGCTCGAAAAAGCCGGGATCCCAACGGACGCGGGTCGCGGCCTGTCCGTCGGCTGACCGCGCAACGGCCTCGCCGACGCCGTCGACATAGACCAGCTCCCCGATTGCGGCGCTCCTGGGGGGAATTTGGCTCACCTGTTCCCATTCCGAGCGTTCGAGGGGCCGACCGGTTGTGAGTCGACCTGGCAGGTCGCGATCTGCCTCGAGATTTAAGCTTGAGGGGGCAACTCGATTTGCCAACCTTCGGTGACCCAGAGCATGGGGTGGGCTGCCCAGAGAAACGGACCTGTGGCCTTCGCAGCGGACAACGTGACCTCTGATCGCACCCCCCGGCGCGGTATCTCGAGAAGGGAGATCCGCCGGGTGATCGTCACGTCAGGCGACGGAATCCTTGCCGTGATCGTCAGCGCAGAATCGCCAACGCTTTCGACCCGGAAGGGCTGAGTCCAAAGCCGACCATGGTCTGGGTGCTCCCCCCAAGCCGAGTCATTTGGGAAGAGTTCGTCCCACCCCCCAGTACACGACAGAAGGAAGTCCTCTCGCGGTCCGTCCGCAGGGACCCGCTGCATGAGCAGCTCTCGCCCGCTCGAGCCATCGACCAGATTCTGGATCCTGCCTCCTTCCTCGGGAATGACGACTGCCGAGGAGACGGAGGATCGTAGTTCGATCTGGGTGCCGGTCATCGCCAGACCCGGCTAGTCATCGACGACGCCTGGCGGTACGAGCTGAAACAAGACTTTGACGGGGCTCGTGGTGAAGTTCAGCAAGCGATGCGGCGTGTCGGCTGGCAGAAAGACGCCGTCCTCGGCATGGGCTTCGATCCACGCTTCCTCGTTTGGAAGTTGCACGTTCAGAGTGCCTTCGAGGACGTACATCGTCTTGATGGCGGAGCTGACGAGCAGATCACTCAGCTGACCTGGAAGCAAGTCGATCTCCCCAGCCGTCAAGAACCCCGTCGATATCAGATGGCCGACGAGAATGTGCTTACGTTCTCCCTCGAAGCGCCACAGGATGTCGTCCTTGGTGATGAGCCGGACGGAGGATTTGTGGCGCGCCTCGCTCATCGCATCTGGCCACCGGCCGATGAACTCGTCCTGCGAGAACTTGGGAGTCTTGCCAGCGGCGGCTTCTTGACCGCGTGTCGGACGGCACGGATGGCGGATGGCGCGGAGAACTCCATCACTCGGAGTGGAACCTCTCCGTAGCTGTACCCGTAGTGCCATATGTCCCCATGGAAGTACAGGGCATCCCCGGCCTCCGCACGATGGATCTCCCCGGTCTCGGGGTTCAGGACGACCAAGACGCCGTCAAGAACGCGCCACAGGATGTCTGAGTCGTAGACGTCCTTGAAGTCATCCGATTGACCGAATCGTCCTCCCACAGGCATGCCAAAGACGATCTGGGATACCTCCTCGGTCGAGATGTAGATCCAGTCTGTTGTTTGGCCCGATACGTCGTCCCCCCAGACATGCTTCATCGTTCCGTCCTTGCGGGATCCGCGTCGGATGGTCGAAAGTAAGCGCCGGATATTCGTAGTCACCCACGGCATGCCTCGATCTCTAGATGGCTCCCCGCCAACTCCTCCGGGCGAGGTTCCCTCGGCCGAATCCTGGGTCGAAGGCCCGGCCGAGATTGACCTCAACACGTTCGCACATATATCATGTGAAGGCAATCAGAACCGTCGGCAGCGGAGAGAGGCGATGACATCCAGCTCACTCCGCCCATCCGCTGGCTTCGTGCCGTCGACGTCGAGATGGCCATGCCGCCGTTGACAGAGCGTCTTGAACTTGCTGAGCGGACGATGGTTGCGCTCGCGACGCCCGGGCGCGGAGATGCCGCCAAAGATCGCGGTCCATCCTCGGCCGGCGGGCTCCTGGGTCCACGCGATGCCGGCGCACTTGCGTGCGACGGATCCCGCGCATGACCTGGTCGGGATGAAATGGGTCGGTGGGTTCGCAACAAACAATGAGAAGGGGATCTCCGCCCTCAATGCGCTCGTCGTTGTAAACGATCCGGACACGGGCGTGCCTGTTGCAGTGATGGATGGGGGTCCGATCACCGCCCAGCGGACGGCGGCAATTTCGGGGATCGCCGTGCGGTTGTTCGCACCTCCAATCCGCGACCGTTCGATCAAGGTCGCAGTGGTCGGCGCTGGCGTCCAGGGGAGAAGCCATCTGCCCGTGCTCGGGTACCTGCTTCCGGGCATGGAAATCCTGATCTTCGATCGACACCCTGAGCGGGCCGATGCGCTCGCTCGTCAGGCACGGACGACAGAAGGGATATCGGCCGCAGGTACGGCGAATTCGGCACGCGAAGCGATCGAGCGGGCCGACGTTGTGATCACGGCAGCTTCGTTTACCAGCCGGGACCTACGACAGGTGATGGCGCTTGACTGGCTGCAGGCGGATTTGCTTGTCATACCAGTCGACTATGCGACGTACTGCTCGGCGGAGGTGGCTCGGGAATCCAGCCTGTTTCTGGTCGACCACCGTGAGCAGTTCCTAGCGAATCGCGAAGCGGGAAACTTCGACGGCTATCCCGATCCGGCGGCAACGCTCGGTGAGGCGATCATAGCTAAGTCAATTCGCCCGTCCGGTCGCATTGTCGTCACTCATCTCGGCGTGGGACTAGCGGATCTCGTCTTTGCCGACGCGATCCTTGCACGAGCCGCTGGGGCCGGGCTGGGGCTGGAGCTCCCTCGCTGAGCTGATCTTGGATCGAACGCTGACCTGGATCTGGGAGGAAGCCGATGCAACCCGAAGGTGAGTTTCGAGGTCGAGTTGCACTGGTGACGGGTGGTGGACGGGGGATCGGTCGCTCAGCCAGCCTACTCTTCGCGCAGCGCGGAGCTCAGGTCGTTGTCGTAGACCGGGACGGCGACGCGGCAGGTCGGGTCGCCTCTGAAATCGTCGAAGCGGGAGGTATGGCCCTCCCGATCGACGCCGACATTTCGCAAGAAGCCGATACGGAACGGATGGTGTCCGTTGGTGCCGCCCGGTTTGGACGTCTCGACTATCTCTTTGCCAACGCCGCGATTTACCGGGACGGGTCTCTGCTCTCGTCAACGGTTGCTTCGTGGGATGAAGTGCTCGGGGTCAACCTTCGGGGGGCATTCCTGTCGTGTCGAGCCTGCATCCCGCATATGTTGAACGTGGGTCGGGGCGCGATCGTCATCACATCGTCCGATTCGGTGTTCCAGACGGCCGCGAGGGAGGCTTCGTACACAACCTCAAAGTACGCGCTGATAGGTCTGGCCAGATCGATCGCCGTCGACTTTGGTAGAGACGGGATCAGAGCCAACGTGGTCGTTCCCGGAGTCACGAACACGCCAGGCCTCCGTGAGATCTTCTCGTCGGGCGGCTTGTCACTGGAAGCGGAGATGAGCCGAGCTGCTGCGATGAGCCCGCTGGGACGGATCGGCGAGCCCGGGGAGGTCGCGGAGGTAGTCACCTTCCTCTGCAGCGAGCGAGCCTCTCTGGTCAATGGCGCGACGATCCTGGTTGATGGCGGGATGACGATCGCCTACCGCCCGGATTGACCGCGGAGCCTGGCGTCGGCTTACCTAACGGATGCCCGCGCCCCTCCGCTGGGTGGGTTCGCCCTCGGTTGGGGCTGTCGCCCATGCGGGAGTTTCATCGGTCTCTCCGATGATCCGAGCGACATGCCCTGCCGTCCCCAAGAGGTGTGTCGCGATGAGGGCGCGCAGCGCAGCGTCGTCACCGGCTTCCAGGGCCTCAAGCATCGAACGATGCTCGAGCTCAGCGTTGGCGACAGCGTCACGATTTCGCATGAAGAGAAGGAGGTATGGCTCGACG
This sequence comes from uncultured Chloroflexia bacterium, assembly GCA_963720755.1. Taxonomy (GTDB): domain Bacteria; phylum Chloroflexota; class Limnocylindria; order Limnocylindrales; family CSP1-4; genus SPCO01. Next base: position 14,466 of record CAVRGP010000001.1, on the reverse strand, counting down.
AGATCCCACAAACCCTCGACGATGCGAACGATCCGGGGGTACCCGGAACGCTGGTACATCTCCATGTGGAATTGGCGGTTCAGCTCGAGCCAGCGCCTGGCGTCTCGAGTCCGTTCCAACTGCGTTTGGATGCGACCGAGTGCCCGAATATCGGTCTGGGTGATCGTATGCAGGGCCTTGGTCGCTGCCAGCTGCTCAAGTGGCAGACGAGCCAAGAAGATCTGCTCAAGATCCAGGTCGGAGATTCGAACGACCCGTGCTCCACGATGAGGCTGAAGTTCGACGAGCCCTTCGCTAGCCAGCAGACGAAGCGCATCGCGCACCGGGATGACGCTGACTCCGAACCTCTCGGAGAGCGCCCGCATGGGGAGTCCGTCGCCGGGTTGAAGCTCGCCTCGCATGATCATCTCGCGAAGCGTCTCCGCGACGATCTCGGGTAGCTGGCGATGGACGATCTCGGTGTCGGCGGTATGTGTCCAACTCTGGCCGTTCGTGCTAGGCATCTGGGGGTTGGGCCTCCTTCAGTCCGCCGGCGGTTTGTAAGTCCTCGCCATTCACGAAGACCGGCATCGCATCCAGCTCGTCCTTCTTCATCATGCAGAACGCAATGCTACCTGCAAACGCGGGTCGGTCCCGGCGTTTGCGCAATGCGCGCCCGTCAACTCGGCCTCGCCGAGTTGCGCAATCACGTGGGATGCTACATCATATATATCATAGCGGCAACTCAAGATTGGAGGACTGCGTGTCGTATCACGGGTTTGATCTGGACGGCAAGGTCGCCGCAGTCGTAGGGGGTGGCAGCGGTCTGGGTCGGTCGATCGCGGGCGGCCTAGCAGATGCTGGAGCCAGGGTTGCGGTGCTTGATCTCGTGTTAGAGAAGGCCGAAGAGGTTTCAGCCGAGCTTCAGGGACGATCGACTGAGGCGCGAGGGTATGCAGCCGACGTTACCTCCCTGGAGTCGATGGAGGAGGGGGCCGCGAAAGCAATCGACCATTTTGGGGCCATCGACATTCTCATCAATAGCGCCGGGATCAGCCATAACGACGCTGCTCTGGAAATCAGCCCAGAAACCTGGAACCGTGTCATCGGGATCAATTTGACTGGCACGTTCGTGAGCTGTCAGGTCTTCGGGCGACACATGGTCGAACGGGGTCGCGGGTCGATCGTCAACCTCGCCTCGATCATGTCGTTCGTGACGGTCCCGGACAAGGTCGCGTACAACGCGAGCAAAGGTGGCGTCGCTCAGCTGACGAAGACATTGGCAGTCGAGTGGGCAGCGACAGGTGTCCGCGTGAACGCTCTCGCGCCCGCCCCGTTCGAGACGCCGATGCTTGAGTATGCTCAGTCGAAGAACCCTGAACTCTTCAAATGGATGTGGTCGAGGAGCGCCTTTGGGCGACCTGGCCGGGCCGATGAAATCGTAGGTCCCGCGATCTTCCTCGCCTCAGATGCGAGCAGCTTCGTGACGGGTCATGTCTTCCCGGTGGACGGCGGGTTCCTTGCGCGGTAGTCGGGTTCGGTCGTCCAACGAACACTGGCCTGCATTGTGCCTTCCGTGAGCATCGGCGTGGCGGAAACATCCCCGCCCGACGTCATTGGGCCAGTCGGTGGCAAGACCATCACCTTTGTGCAGCGAGCAGCCAGCACGAACGGTGAACTGACCACATTGGAGGTGGTCGCGACCCCGTTCCGCGGGGAAATCCACTACCACCCGATGGCGGAAGAGCGGATCGAGGTACTCGAGGGCTCGGTCACGGTTCATGTGGGTGGGACGGACGTCAAGGCGATCCCGGGAGAACAGGTCATCATCCCCCCTGGAGTCCTGCACACGTGGTCGAACGACTCAGATTGGCCGGTTCGCGTCAGGATCGGATTTCGCCCTGGCGGAGCAATCGAGAGCTATCTGCGAACCACGTATGGCCTACACCGCGATCGTCGGGTCAATTCGGCCGGAAAATTCCCGCTCCTTCAAACAGCTGTCCTCTCCTCGGACTACCGCGAGATGATGGTTTTCGAGTTGAATCCGAAACGTCGGGCAATCCTACGAGTCATCGCCCCGATCGGGCGCATCATCGGGTATCGATCGGCCTATCCCGAATACGAACCAAGCAAGGTGCCACGGTAGCTTCTGGTCTCGGACAAGGTCGCTATGACGACACAAAGGGTGCGTCGCCGAGGTCAACAAGACCCTAGCCGCAGAAGTGGCCCCGCGAGCGCGGCAGTGTCGTGCCGGGATTGCTATGAGACAAGTTCGGGAAACCGCACAGTCAGGTCCACGGGGCGTCCGGTTCGTGCCGACTCGATGCCAGCCTCAAGGACCGCGAGGGACCGACGCTCTGATCGACCGTCCGTAGGCCCGGAGTCGCGTCCGCGCACCGCGCGCGCGAACGCTGCGAGCTCGAGCGCGTATTCAGAGAGTCCAGGGTTCGGATAGTCATGGTGGGTCGGCGCGGCCTGTGGAGCCTGCGGGTCGCCGGGCGTTAGGTACAGATCGTAACCGCCGTAACGCCCACCAATGACGAGGCCGCCCTCCCCGTAAAGCTGAAGTCCGTTGAAACGCTCGGGGATGTTGGTTTCCGTCGTATGGACAAAGTGAACGGCAAGACCGCCCTCCAGAACCATGAACGCGGCCATCGTTGCTTCAAGATCGGGGCGCATGAAGCTCGAGGTCCGGTGCTCACGAACATGTACGGTGGCGATCTCGCCTAACACGAATCTGAGCGCGGCGACGGCATGGATGCCCTGGAGGAACCAGGTCCCCGTCCCCCCGGCTTCGGGGTCAGTCAGCCAACCCCGCCGGCCCGGATAGCGGGGATCCGGCTGTCGATAGCCGGATAGCATCGTCGCGAAGGTGATCTCACCGATCGGGTCGCGTGATCGAACGATCTCCCTCAATCGCACCGCGAACGGCATGTAGCATTCACTCTCGGCCACGAACAAGACGACGCCCGCTCGATCTGCGGCCTCGATCATCTGGGTCGCGTCGGCCACCGACAGCGCCATTGGCTTCTCAACCAGGATCTGGCGCCCGGCTTGCGCCGAGGCGATGGCCTGATCCATGTGGAGTGCGTGTGGCGTGCAAATGGAGACTGCCTCGACCTGTGGGTCCGCGAGGGCGTGCGCCAATGTCGGATAGGTCGTCGGGACTCCAAGGGCGGCCGACCGGTCCGCCAGGTAATCGGGGTCGCTGTCCACGATCGCCACGATCTCGACATCGCCTGCGAGTTCGGCGGCAGCTTCCACTTGCCGGGTCCCCGCCCATCCCATTCCGATGACTGCCATACGGACTGCGGCCGACTGCACGCTCACGGTGTTGTCCTTGCGGCCGGCCGGGCGCACGCGGAATGTGTTGCGCAGGACATGAGTCGCGCCTCCGGGCAGGGGGAACCGGTCGCCTGGACGACGCGACCGACCCGCCATCAGCGGGTCCTGTATCGTATTCGATGGGGGTCGAGCTCTGCTTGAAGCTGGTGCCTTCGACCCCGGAGGGCGACGAGCCGTGACACCGCCGCGGTTGCTCGATGACCTACTCGCCGGCACCCGGGGCGCGGTCATCGATCCGTACCCAACGTATCGACACCTGCGTGAAGAGTCACCGGTCGTGTACAGCGGCGATCTGGGAATGTGGCTGGTGACTCGATATGCCGATGTCACCGCGGGGCTCCGGGATGTCCGCCTGTCCGCCAGACGCATGTCGGCGCTGATCGGATCGGTCGAAGCCAGCCCTGCGCAGCGGTCACTCATGGTTGATCGAGCGATGCGCCAGATGATCAACTCCGACCCGCCTGATCACGCGCGGAGACGGAGTCTGGTCGCCTCGGCCTTCCACCCACGCCGCATCGAGTCGTACCGCACTCGCGTCGAGGTGATCGCCGATGCGTTGCTGGACTCGGCAGCGGGCGCGGGTCAGATGGACCTGATCGCCGACTACGCGTTTCCCCTCCCAATGGCGATTCTCGCCGACATCGTGGGCATCCCCGTGGTCGATGCCCAGATGGTGAAAGCGTGGGCCGACGATGTCGCGGGCTTCATGTCAAAGGCGCACGTCGACGCCGGACAGGTGGCCGCCTATATGCGGGGCTGGGGCGAGATGGCGCGCTACTTCAGGGAGCGCCTTGCTCGGCCAGATGGCGTGGAGGAACACGTTGTGAACCAGCTTGCTCAGGCGATCGCCGATGGTGACTCGAGCGAAGACGAAGCGCTCGCAAACCTGGTTCTGCTGGCCGTCGCTGGGCACGAAACAACAACGAATACGATCGGACTGGGCATGCTCACACTGTTGCGAAATCCAAGGGAGCTGGAGCGATTGCGGCAGGATCCAACACTGACCGCGTCCGCCGTAGAAGAGATACTCCGATTCGAACCAGTCGCTCAGTGGGATTTCCGACTTGCGATCGAAGACCTCTCGATCGGTTCGACGAATGTCGAGTCCGGCCAGTTGGTCAACTTCGTGCTGGCCGCCGCGAATCGGGATCCCACCGCATTCCCAGATCCCGATCGATTTGACATTGGCCGGACCCCGAATCGTCACGTGACATTTGGAATGGGTGCCCATCACTGCCTTGGCTCACAACTTGCCCGCCTCGAGCTCCAGGTGGCGATCGGTCGCCTACTCGATCGCATGGACGAGATCGAATTGGCCGGAGAACCTGTGTATCGGCCCAATATTCGGACACGAGGGCTGGCGTATCTACCGATTCGATTTCGAGCTGCCTAGTTCGAATGCCATGAGGCCGACGGCCACGTATACCGTGGTCAGTGGTGCCTCCGCAGTCGACCACATCACGTGCCGGCGTCGCGGCGGCGTGAGGATGGCATCGCCTTCCCCGATCGGGATCTCGCGACCCTCCTCGAAGAGGACGCCGGCTCCGCTGATCACATAGTGGATTTCCGGTACATCGTGTGCCTCCGAAGCCTGCTCCGGGTCGAAACCGGGAGGCGGTCGTTTCCAGATCGCCACGCCGACACCCACGTTCGCCGGTGAGTCTCGGCGAAAGTGTCTGAAGACCGACACGAGCGGGTGCTCTTCCTCCTCAACAGATGCACGACTTACGACGAGCGACATGACGCGTTCCCTCCGTTGACGGAAAGATCGCCCGGATACGCGCCGCGCTCGCGTTCTGCGACCAGGCTCGCGATGGTCTGTTCGTGCCGCCAAGGCATGTCAAAGCGATCTGGCGGCAAGCGGTCACCGATAAACGTCGCGTAGGGGGCGTGCAGCATCAGGGCCGACAGGTCCGCCTCTGGCTCGGACAAGACGAGGTCGCGGCAACGCGCGATGTAATCTGCCGCCCACAGGATCGCTCCACGGACGGCCGACGCGCCATGCACGATCGGTCCATGACCCGGGATCAAGACCGCGATCGGCATCGCTGCCAGGCGTCGCAGGGTCGACTCAAGGATGAGGCTGTCTCCATCCTTGAACGTCGGTGGGATCCCAGTGACGATGGTGTCACCGCCGAATAGCACCTGCGAGTCCGGAATGTATACGGAGAGCGCACCTGGCGCGTGGCCCGGGGTCGGCATCAGATGCACCCGTCGACCACCAACGTTGATCTCGGTGATGCGATCGTTGCTGACGAATCGGGTCGGAAATCCTAGTTGCGCGGCCAGCATGGGTCTTGTCATCGACACTCGGGCAGCAAAGTCGTGGACTTGAGAGCGCATATGTTCGTCGATGGCTGTGGTTCCGATGATCTCTGCTCCAGCGAAGGCGAGACTCCCCAACACATGGTCTACGTGGCCATGTGTGTACACCATCCGGTCCGGCCTGAAGCCCGCGTCCGCGATCGCCTGGGAAAGCATCAGCCCCTCACTCCGGTTGATGCCCGCGTCAACCGCCAATGCGGAATCGTGACCGGCGATCACCCCGATCTTTCCGTCCGCCGTGCTGGTCTCGACAACATAGATGCCGCGGCCAGCTTCCTGCGAGCTCATCGAGAAACCGGGTTCAGTCGAACCGGCAATGTCAGAGGATCGGCCTCGAGGACTCGGCGCTCAACGCCAAGATAGGCGACCCTTGCGGCCTCCGCGACGGACGTAACGTGATCTCGTACCACGTGCCAATCCGGGCGCCCGAGGGCAACCATGGCACCCTTGAACAGCTCGGACCCGATGGCTGATGCTTCGACCGCGTCCTCTGCCTCGACCCAGAACCTGACTTCGACCATGCCCTCGCGGGCGTGCCCACTGCTGTCGGTACCGAGGCGCCGGAGGAGGTCGTCAAGATTGCCTTCATGAAAGACCCGCTCGGCAGAATCCGGCGTTGAGATCGACCGAAGCATGATGTGCCACGTCCTCGGATCTGCGAGGGCCACGCGACGCTCGAGTCCGATTGGACCTTCAGTCAAGCGCTCGCCTGCCGTGGTGACATGAATGAATGTGGGATCGATCTCGATCGTCCCGATTTCAGCGACGGCGGAGACGTATCGCTCCAATGCGTCGGCCCCCGCGGTAGCGGCGTCGGCCCCATCGTCCGCGTCCCACCAAAACCGAGTTTCGAAGCCATGACCGCGGCCACTTGCTGGCGGATATTGGATCCATTTGTCCTCGCCCGGCAAGGCAGTCAACAGGGCCGTCCTCTGCTCGGTCGAGATCGGTGGTGAGCCGGGCCGCTGCGCCGCGGTGACCAGCACGCTCCATTCACTCATCGCGTCTCTTCGGTTGGTGAAAGCTCTCGATCGTATGCCCCGGGGAATGTATCGCCGTCGCGCGCCGCCGGCGTCACCACTTGGGCTCGGACGATCGACCACTCGGCGAGTCCGGATACTTCAAGCGCGCGAACGACGCGGCTCCTGCCGTCTCGCAACGCGGTCCATGGATCGACGCCAATCGCCCAAAACCGTGCCGTGAATGCGGTCCTATCGCTGACCAAGAACTTCTCCTTGTCGCCATGGAATGTGATCAGCGAGTCGGACTCTCCCAATTCATCGCGGAACCTGTGGAGCACGGAATCGTCGATCGGCTGCTTTCCGGGCGGGGCGCTGGCGCGATACAGCACGCTCCATACGTCCGCGCGATCCCTGCGTTCTCGAGCCCCTGGGAACGGTGACACTCGACCATTGACGGACGCGGAGTGCGATCGGACAACTCGAAATCGGGGGCATTCCAGCATCGGAGGCCGCTGAGCGAAGGATCTCGGCGCCAAGCTGAGTTGCCGCACTTGCGTCCGTGGCAGACACCCAAAACCACGCCGTGAAGTCGCTGCCTCCTCCTGTCAGCAACTTGTCCGTTGACGGGCCTGGCAACCGAACAAGGATCGTTCTCAGCTGCTCATCGGTCGGCGCTGGTAACGCGCCGGGGGTCGCGCATTTGAGTAGGACCCCCCACAACTCGAGATCGGGCACCAAGCTTCTCCTGCAGTGGGGCCACGAGGCGCCCCAAGTTCTTAAGCGTCACGCAATCGGGTACGGACCTTCACTAACCGTGGATTCCGACTCTCGCAAAGCCCTGAATGATGTAGCGCTGGGCGATGACAAAGACGATAAGGATGGGCACCACGCTCAGCGTCGACGCCGCCATCTGGACCTCCCACAGCGGGAAACCGTACGCATCCGCGTACAGCGGTATCGCGACTGGGACGGTCAGAAGGTCTGGCACACCGGAGACGAAGACCAGAGGCTCCAAGAAGGCATTCCAACTCGTAAGGAACGTCAGGATTGCCACGGTCGCCAGGGCAGGTCTGGCCAAGGGCATCGCGATGTGTCGGAAGATCCCGAACCTGCCCAGACCATCGATCCTCCCGGCATCTTCCAGCTCGACCGGCAGCGATAGGAAGTATTGGCGCATCAAGAACGTGCCCACGATCGCATCAACCCCAAAGACGGGAAGGACGATCAGCGGAAGGTGCGTCCCCAGCCAACCCAGATCCCGCATCAGGGCGTAAAGCGGAATGATCAAGACCTCAAGGGGAACGAGAAGTGCGCTGAGCATTAGCACGAAGAGGACATCTCGGCCCGGAAAGCGAATGCGTGCGAACGCATAGCCTGCGAGCGACGAGAAGATCAGCGTCCCTCCGACATCCAACGCAGCGATATACACGCTATTCAGGAACTGTCGAGCAAACGGCTGCAAGTCGAAGACTTTGGCGTAGTTCTCCCAGTGAAGCCCGTCTGGAAACAGATGTGGTGGGTAGGCGAAGATCTCGTTGAGACCCTTGAATGACGACGTGACGAGCCACCACAACGGAAACAGCAGTGGAACGGCGCCGATGATGAGGACGATCGTTAGCACGATGGCCGGCCAGTTCCTTCGACTCCGCGAACTGGTCCTAGCCGCCTCATTCTTCATAGAAGACCCACCGCTTTCGAACCGCGAACTGTCCCGCAGTCAAGATCATCACCACGACGAATAGGACGACCGCCAAGGCGCTCGCGTAGCCCATGTCGAACTCCTGGAACGCCTTCTGGTAGATGTAAAACGGGATGGTCGTCGTGTCGTACCCTGGGCCGCCGCGGGTGAGAAGGAAGATCAGGGCGAACGACTTGATCGAGCTGATGATGGACAGCACGATCACCAGGAAGATGAATGGCGTCAGCAGAGGCAGCGTCACATGCCAGATGACGCGGCGGCCGTCCGCCCCATCGATGCGCGCTGCTTCTTCGTATTCGGGCGGGACGCCCTGAAGTGCCGCCAGGAAGATCACCATGCTGAAGCCGATGTCCTTGAGCACCTGCACGAAGACGACCATGCCGATGGCCCAACCTGGATCCCGGAGCCAATTCGGGCCCTTGATCCCAAACGCGCTCAGAAAACCGTTGACGGCCCCCTCGTCCTGCAGCATGAAGCGCCAGACCAGAGCCCAGGCAACCGCACTAACGACGACAGGGACGAAGTACAACGTCCTCATCGCCCCCGCAGCGTGCGCCGCTTTGCTGACGGCGAGTGCTGCCAGAAGACCCAGACACACACTTATAGGGACGTAGCCAGCTGCAAAGACTATGGATGCCCCCACGACGGTGGGCAGGGACTGGTCCCGAAGCATGGCCTCAAAGTTCGCGGTCCCAACGAAATCGAAGGTGTCATAGATGATGTTCCAATCGTGGAGCGAGAACCATCCGATCGCGATAACCGGGCCAACCACGAAGAGCAGGAACCCGGCCAACTGCGGGGAGACAAAGGCAACCCCTTCAAGGGCATCTCGCTGCCAATAGGTCAGACGCCGACGTGCTCGCGGAGGAGGTGGCGGCACGTCGGCCCTGACCCCAGGTGTCACCCCAGCAGGTCTTTGATGTTCTCGCAGACGTTGTGGAGCACCGTCGGTACGTCGGCATCGGGCTTCCACATCTCACCGTCAAAGATCTTCTGGGCGGTCGTGGAGATCGGACCGAAGTTGGTGTGGTTGTATTCGAGGACCTGATTCGGCGAGCTAAACGCCTTGATCACGGTGCCGGTGACTTGTTCGGCGGTGAATGCGGGGATCGACTGGAGCAGCAGCTCGGGGGTCTGGAGCGAGACGCGGTTGCCGGGCGGGAAGACCGGATACTGCTGCATGTTCTCCTTGCTGAGCATGTCGGCGACGAGCAGAGCGGCGATGTCGGCGTTCGGGCCGTCGAAGACCGCTAGACCGTTCTGAGCGACGGACGGAACGTAGCCCTTCGGACCATCAGGCTGGCTCACCACGCCCCAGTCGACTTGACCCGTCGGATCCCATTCGTCCGGGCGCGCGAGGCTCATCCCGATGTCGCCGGTCAAGAAGAGAACATCCACACCCGGACCCGGCGAACTCTTGTCTACGTAGATCATGTCGTGGATCAACTGGGTGGCCTGGACCGTCTCGGGCGAGTCGAACGTGCAGGTCTTACCGTCGGCCGTCCATGGCCCGCCGCCATAGGCGTTCCAGATCTCGATGAGATTGCGCCAGCCGTCCACAAAAATCTCGTTGTTGAAGTAGAAGCCATAGCGCACGGTGCCGCTGTCTTGAAGGGCCTTGGCCGTGCTCTTGAGGTTGTCCCACGTCCAGGTCCCCGCGGCGACCATATCGTCGGGCGTCGGGATCCCGGCCTTGGCGAAGGCCTCCTTGTTGTAGAAGACGCTGTTGGTGGCATTGGTGAACGGCAACGCATAGATCGCGTCGCCTTCACTCCACGCAGCCAGCGATGCCGGCGTCCAGTCCGCGATATCCCACCCGTCGATGCTCTCGAGGGTCGGTCGCAGATCCTTCAATCGACCCGATTCGACGTAGTCCCGTGCTCGCTGGGCATTGATCCACGCGATGTCGGGCGGATGGTCCCCGGCCATCTTGACGTTGAGGACGTCGTGATAGCGCTCGAACGGCTGGACCTCGATGGTCACGTTGGCCAGGCGGGGATCCTTGGCCTTGTAGTTCTCAATGATCGCGTTGTAGCTCTCTTCATCCCCAGGGCCCCAGTACCAGTTCATGAAGGTCAGGTCGACCCTGCGTGCGTCCACGGTCGGAGCGGCGCTGGCCGCTGACCCCGTCGAAGGCCGAACGGTCGGGGCGGTCGTCTCGGCGGGCGTTGGCGTGGCTGATGAGGCGCAGGCCGCGGTGATCAACGCGATCGAGGCCAGGGCAGCACACAGGCGAATCATGGCGCGAGTCATCGGTCTGCTCCTCCGCGATGGTTCAGCGTCGATGGCTTATTGGAGTAGATCCTTGACGTTCTCGCAAACGTTGTGAAGTGCTGCCGGCACGTCGGCATCGGCCTTCCAGATGTCGCTGTCGAATAGGCGCGATGCAGTGGTAGAGATCGGACCGAAGTTGGGATGGTTGTATTCGAGGACCTGATTCGGCGAGCTAAACGCCTTGATCACGGTGCCGGTGACTTGTTCGGCGGTGAATGCGGGGATCGACTGGAGCAGCAGCTCGGGGGTCTGGAGCGAGGTGCGGTTGCCCGGCGGGAAGACCGGATACTGCTGCATGTTCTCCTTGCTGAGCATGTCGGCGACGAGCAGAGCGGCGATGTCAGCGTTCGGGCCATCGAAGACCGCTAGACCGTTCTGAGCGACGGATGGAACGTAACCCTTCGGACCATCAGGCTGGCTCACCACACCCCAATCGAATTGGGCGCTCGAGAGATCAGTGTCTGGGCGGGTCAGCGCCATACCGATGTCGCCAGTCGCGAAGCTGACATCCACACCCGGACCCGGGTGACTCTTGTCGACGTAGATCATGTCGTGGATCAACTGGGTGGCCTGGACCGTCTCGGGCGAGTCGAACGTGCAGGTCTTACCGTCGGCCGTCCATGGCCCGCCGCCATACGCGTTCCAGATCTCGATGAGATTGGCCCATCCGTAGCCTGAGACGAAGATGCCATTCTGGAGGTCAAAGCCATAGCGCACGGTGCCGCTGTCTTGAAGGGCCTTGGCCGTGCTCTTGAGGTTGTCCCACGTCCAGGTCCCCGCGGCGACCATATCGTCGGGCGTCGGGATCCCGGCCTTGGCGAAGGCCTCCTTGTTGTAGAAGACAACATTGGTGGCATTGGTGAACGGCAACGCATAGATCGCGTTCCCTTCACTCCAGCCAGCCAGTGATGCCGGCGTCCAGTCCGCGATATCCCACCCGTCGATGCTCTCGAGGGTCGGTCGCAGATCCTTCAATCGACCCGATTCGACGTATCGCCGTCCAACGGATAGGTCGAGCCACGCGATGTCGGGCGGATGGTCCCCGGACATCTTGACGTTGAGGACGTCGTTGTATCGCTCGTACGGCTGGACCTCGATGGTCACGTTAGCCAGGCGGGGATCCTTGGCTTTGAAGTTCTCGATGATCGCGTTGTAGCTCTCTTCATCGCCTGGTCCGTAGTACCAGTTCATGAAGGTTAGGTCGACCCTCCGTGCGTCCACGGTCGGAGCGGCGCTGGTCGCCGACCCGGTCGATGGCTGCGTGCCATTCGTCGCCGATGGGTTGGTCGAAGCAGCTGACGAGCCGCAGGCGGTGGCGACCAGAGCCGCCGCAACCAGCAAGGCCAACCGCCTGACGCGATTCTGGACCACGTCGCCTCCTCTTAGGTGCTACCGCCTGATGTTGGGGAACATCAAGCGCCACGGGCCACGATAGGGCTCGACGCACTATACACTTCATATATTGTATACAGCAATACCCCCGGCTCGAATGGTCCGGGAAGACAAGATCGACTCTGTCGCACGCTCCCGAGGAGGGACATGATCAAGCTCGCCGCGAACCTATTCACGATGTATAGGGACCTTGACCTCTTATCTCGATTTGAGGCCGCTGGGCGATCCGGGTTCGATGCCGTGGAGCTCTTTCAGGTGGGGTCGACCACGGCTTCCGAAGTGCGCTCCCGGCTGGACGAGTTCGGCCTCGAACTAGTGCAGATCTACGCAGATTGCGGTGCCTTCGACGCTGGCGAACGAGGGATCGCGATCTTCGCTGGGCGACGAGATGAGTTCCGGGCATCCATCGATGATGCCATTCGCTACGCGCAAGCCGTGAACTGCTCGCAGATCAACTGCCTCGCGGGGATCGCCGATCCGACGGAGGAGTCGGCACGATATGAGGCAACGCTGGTCGAGAACCTCGGATGGCGGCCAACGAATGCGCCAGTGCAGGGCTAACCTTGTTACTCGAGCCGATCAGCAACCAAGGCCCCCACTTCTTCGTGCGACACACGGCACATGCTCGGACCCTGATCGAACAGGTCGCCGGGCGCAGTCTGCGAATGCTGTACGACGTGTACCACGCACAGATGCTCGAGGGGAATATCACCGAGACGATTTGTTCCAACCTTGATGTGATCGGTCACATCCAGATCGCGGATGTCCCCGGGCGGCACGAGCCGGGTACCGGCGAGATACGCTTCCCGTACCTCTTCCATAGCATCGATGCTGCGGGATACTCAGGCTGGATCGGAACTGAATACTTCCCGTCAGAGGGCTCCGACCAAACCCTGGGATGGGCTCGCCAGTATCTGCGCGGATAGCGTGAGCCACATGGTTCCGACCTTCCCGACCACCCTGGATCCGTCGAGGCGAGACCGGTCTGCAGGAGGACCAGGCATCTCAGCGGCTCGTCGGCCAACGACATGTCGTCGTCTCCCGGATTGACTCTGTGCTGCTCCGTCGCAGTTCGACCGACGTCGCGGTCGCTCCGAGTCGCTGCCCGGCCTCAGCCGTGATATCGGGATCGGTTCCGGCTGGAGGCTGGGTTGTCGAGGGCCTCGAGTCAGCGCTGCGCGAAGACGACCCATTGGTCAGGCGGAACGCCGCCCGTTCCCTAGCCTCGATGCGCTCGGACGCCGTCCGAGCGCTCCCCACACTCGCCAGAATATCGCTGGCTGACCTTGACTCAGGTGTCCGCGCCGCCGCCGTCAATGCCTTGACCGATATCGGGGCACCTGAGGCCCTCGTCCTAGCAAATGCGATCGAGCTACTTGGTCATCCAGATCAGACGGTCCGCGCTCGAGCAGCGTGGGCTATCGGCAAACTCGACCCCGAGGTTGCTGCGATGGCCACGCCCCAATTGAGCGAGTTACTCGCGACCGACCCAGCGATCGATGCCCGGTTCGGGCGGCCTGGGCTTTCGGACGATTGCGCCTGTCGGGAACCGCGGCGGTCGAAGCCCTCTGCCGCGGGTTGCAGGACTCGGAAGGAGACGTGCGAGCGGAGGCAGCGAGAGCAATAGGTCGCACAGGCCCAGCGGCTGCGCCAAGTGCTGCCTCCGGGTTGGTGGCCCTCCTTGCAGATCGTGATCCCTTTGTACGCGAGCAGCTCAATTGCTTTACGTCGCATCGAGGCTACGAGTCCCGAGGCGACCGATGGTTTGCGAACGCTGCTGACAGACCCCATCCGATACGTTCGCGATGCCGCTGCGGACACCCTCAAGGCATGGTCTGACTCGACGGACTCCGGGTCGCCCCGGGCCGGAGGTAGCCGATCGACGAGCGATGGACAGGACGAGCAGCTTGAGCCGAATTCGATCGCTCCGACCTCAGGAGCGACTGTTCGACCCGGACGACTTCGCCCGAGCCGAGGCGCCTTGGAAGCTCGCTAAACTTGGCTTGACCGCCAGTGAACGCACCACCGAGCGACTGGTAGTCCAGGCGTTCGTGGATCGTGATTTCGACGCGCGCTGGTCGGCCCTATTCGCAACCGGCAGGATCGCAAAGCGCTCCCCGGACGTCACGCGGTCGATCCTCTCGATCTTGTCCGGGGATCCGGATCCCGATGTACGACAGGCGGCCGCCTCTGCACTCGGAGGACTATGGCGCGAGGCCCCCTCGGAATCTGTGACCGGGCTTGCTGCCGCGCTCAGCGACAAGGATGCGCTGGTCCGAGAAGACGCAGCTGAGGTACTTGGACAGATCGGGATCGTGGCGATGGATGCCCATGACGCACTTAAGGTGGCATTTGCCGATCCACACAGCGGTGTGCGTGCCAGGGCATCCCAAGCCTTGAGGGCGTTGGGTCCCCCGGGATCCAACCGCTGAGGCGCCTATCAATCTTCACCGGTGCGCGTATCGGGAAGCAGCCATCACCACCGTTGAA